>JBQTKD010000154.1:0-7461 GCA_052386455.1 Sporichthyaceae bacterium | reverse complement strand
CGGCGATGTACTCGCCGAGGAAGAACAGCGCGAACTTGATCGAGGAGTACTCGGTGTGGAAGCCGCCGACGAGTTCGCCCTCGGCCTCGGGCAGGTCGAACGGCGGCCGGTTCGTTTCCCCGACCATCGAGAAGATGTAGACGATGAACGAGGGCAGCAACGCGACGCCGAACCACAGGTCCTCTTGCGCCTTCACGATCTCCGAGGTGGACATCGATCCGGCGTAAAGGAACACCGCCACGAACGACAGCGACATCGCGAGTTCGTAGGAGATCATCTGCGCCGACGAGCGCAGGCCGCCGAGCAGCGGATAGGTCGAGCCCGACGACCAACCGGCCAGGGTGATGCCGTAGACGGCCGAGGACGCGGCGGCGAGGATGAACAGCACCGCAACGGGGGAATCGGTGACCTGCAGCGTGGTGTGCTCGCCGAAGATCGAGACCTCCGGGCCGACGGGGATCACCGCGAAGGCCAGGAAGGCACCGGTCGCGGAGATGACCGGGGCGATCACGAAGACCGCCTTGTCCGCGGCCTTCGGAATGATGTCTTCCTTGAGCATCAGCTTTACGCCGTCGGCGAGGGACTGCAGCATTCCCTGCGGGCCGACGCGGTTCGGGCCGACGCGCTGCTGCATCCAGGACACTGCGCGGCGCTCGAACAGGATCGTCGCGAGCGTGATCAGCATCAGGAACACGAAAACCACGAGGACCTTGATGAGCATGATCCACCACACGTCGTGGCCGAACTGCTCCAGTCGCCCGTCGGGTGCGCCTCCCACCATCGGCAGGAAACTCATCACGCGACACCTCCGGCGGTGTCTGGCCGGCTGCGGCCCTCGCCGGCTGATATACGAACGACGCTGCCCGGCGCGGCCAGGTCGCGCAGCACTGCGCTTCCAGGCGATTTCGCCGGCAGCCAGACGACTCGGTCGGGCATCTCGGTGATGACCACCGGAAGGCGCACGGTGCCACGCTCGCCGGAGACCACCAGCAGGTCGTGATCGCTCACGCCGACCTCGACCGCGGTGGTCGCGGAGATCCGGGCTACGGGCTTGCGGGCGGTGCGCGCCAGGTTCGGCTCGCCGTCCTGCATCCGGCCCAGGTCCAGCAGCATCCGCCAGGAGGCGAGGACCGCGTAACCCATGTCCGGCATCGGCGGGGCCGAGCCGCCTGTCCTCGGGGCGGCGAAGCGCGGGCCGTCCCAGCCACCGATCCGCGCCAGCTCCGCACGGGCGGCGGCCGCGTCGCGCAGGCGCAGCGAGCGGTCCATCTCGTCGGCGATCGCCTCGAGCACGCGCAGGTCGGTCATCGAGGAGGACCCGCGCAGGGCCTGTTCGAACTCGCGCAGCCGGCCCTCCCAGTTCAAGAAGGTGCCCTCCTTCTCGGCGACCGGCCCGACGGGGAACACCACGTCGGCGCGGTCGGTCACCTCTGAGGGGCGCATCTCCAGGCTGACGAGGAACTCGACGGCGTCCATGGCGGCCAGCGCCGCGCCCGGGTTGGGGAGGTCGTCGGTGTCGACGCCGCCGACCACCAGAGCGCGGAGGTCTCCCGAGGTGGCCGCGGCGAGGATGCCCGCGGTGTCCAGCCCGGGACGGTCCGGCAGGTCCGCGATGCCCCACACGGCACCGACCTCGTTGCGCGCGTTCGGGTCGCTGACCGGACGTCCGCCGGGAAGCAGGTGCGGCACAGCACCGACCTCGAGCGCGCCGCGCTCGCCCGCCCGCCGCGGGATCCACGCGATCGACGCACCGGTCGCCGCTGCCAGCCGGGAGACGGCGGACAGCGCGCCGGGCACGTGGGCGAGGCGCTCGCCGACGAGGATCACGCCCGACGAGCTTGCGAGTGGGCCATTAGACGCTGTGGCGTTCTTGAGCTTGTCGGCGATGCCCCACTCGCCCGCGGCGATGCGGTCGAGCACGGCAGGCTCGGCGCCGGGAACCGTCGGCACGAGGGCGCCGCCGGCCTTGGCGAGGCCATTCGTGGCGAACGGCGCGAGGTTGAAGATCGGCAGGCCGCGCTTCTGGTTCGCCTTGCGCAGGCGAAGGAAGATGCCCGCGGCTTCCTCTTCCATCTCCAGCCCGACGAGCAGGACGGCAGAGGCGCTTTCCAGGCTGGTGTGCGTGACCGTGCCGGGTGTACCCGAGGCAACGCCCTTGCCGACGACGTGCGCGGCGAGGAACTGCGCCTCTTCGGCCGAGTGCGGCCGCGCACGGAAGTCGATGTCGTTGGTGTCGGCGACGACGCGGGCGAACTTCGACCACGCGTAGTTGTCCTCGACGGTCATGCGTCCGCCGGCGAGCAGGCCGATCCGGCCGCGCTCGGCCTCGAGCCGCTTCGCAACGACGGACAGGGCCTCGCGCCAGGAGGCGGGGACCAGGGTGCTGTCGGTGTCGCGGATCAGCGGGGTGGTGATGCGGTCCGGCCGCTGCCCGTAGGCGAAGGCGAAGCGGCCCTTGTCGCAGTTCCACTCTTCGTTGACCTCGTGGTCTTCGCCGGCGAGGCGGCGCATGACCTTGCCGCGGCGGTGGTCGGTGCGCAGCGCGCAGCCGCTGGAGCAGTGCTCGCAGACCGACGGGGTGGAGACGAGGTCGAACGGGCGGGACCGGAAGCGGTACGCGGCGGAGGTGAGCGCGCCGACCGGGCAGATCTGGATGGTGTTGCCGGAGAAGTAGCTCTCGAACGGGTGGTCCTCGTAGATGGAGACCTGCTGCAGGGCGCCGCGCTCGAACAGGTCGATGAACGGGTCGCCCGCGATCTGCTTGGAGAAGCGGGTGCAGCGGGCGCAGAGGACGCAGCGTTCGCGGTCCAGCAGGACCTGCGCGGAGATCGCGACGGGCTTGTCGAAGGTGCGCTTTTTCTCCTCGAAGCGGGAGTCCGCGCGGCCGTTGGACATCGCCTGGTTCTGCAGCGGGCATTCGCCGCCCTTGTCGCAGACCGGGCAGTCCAGCGGGTGGTTGATGAGCAGGAGTTCCATGACGCCCTGCTGCGCCTTGTCCGCGGAGGCGGAGGTCAGCTGGGTCTGCACCTCCATGCCCTCCATGACGGTGGAGGTGCAGGCGGCGAGGGGCTTGCGCTGCCCGGTGGCCTCGACGAGGCACTGGCGGCAGGCGCCGACCGGGTCGAGGAGCGGGTGGTCGCAGAAGCGCGGGATCTGGATGCCCAACTGCTCGGCGGCCCGGATGATCAGCGTCCCCTTGGGGACGGAGATCGGGATGCCGTCGATGGTCAGGGTGACCAGGTCGGTGGCCGGAACTACTTCGGCGGTCATACGGCGGCTCCCGCGAAGAGGTCGGACTTGGCGTGGTCGAACGGGCAACCGCCCTGTTCGATGTGGGCCACGTACTCGTCCCGGAAGTACTCGATGGACGAGGTGATCGGGCTGGTCGCGCCGTCGCCGAGGGCGCAGAACGAGCGGCCCAGGATGTTGTCGGACAGGTCGAGCAGGGTGTCGAGGTCCTTGAGCTCGCCCTGGCCCTTTTCCAGCCGGCGCAGGACCTGCACCAGCCAGTACGTGCCCTCGCGGCACGGAGTGCACTTGCCGCACGACTCGTGGGCGTAGAACTCGGTCCAGCGCAGCACCGCACGAACGACGCAGACGGTCTCGTCGAAGCACTGCAGCGCCTTCGTACCGAGCATGGAGCCCGCCGCGCCGACGCCCTCGTAGTCCAGGGGCACGTCGAGGTGAGCATCCGTCAGGATCGGGGTGGAGGAACCGCCGGGAGTCCAGAACTTCAGGGTGTGGCCCGGGCGCATGCCGCCGGAGAGGTCGAGCAGTTGACGCAGCGTGATGCCCAGCGGCGCCTCGTACTGGCCGGGGTTCTTCACGTGACCCGAGAGCGAGTAGAGCGTGTAGCCCTTGGACTTCTCGGTGCCCATGGAGCCGAACCACTCGGTGCCGCCGGCAACGATCGACGGGACCGAGGCGATCGACTCGACGTTGTTGATGACCGTCGGGCAGCCGTAGAGACCGGCGACTGCGGGGAACGGCGGGCGCAGGCGCGGCTGGCCGCGGCGGCCCTCCAGCGAGTCCAGCAGCGCGGTTTCCTCGCCGCAGATGTAGGCGCCCGCGCCGGCGTGCACCACCACGTCGAGGCTGTACCCGCTGCCGAAGACCGACGTGCCGAGGTATCCCCGGGCGTAGGCGTCCGCGACGGCCTTCTGCAGACGGCGAACGACGTGGGTGACCTCGCCGCGGATGTAGATGAACGCGTGCGAGGCGCGGATGGCGTAGCTGGCGATGATGATGCCTTCGACCAGCACGTGTGGGTTGGCCATCATCAGCGGGATGTCCTTGCACGTACCCGGCTCGGACTCGTCCGCGTTGATCACCAGGTAGTGCGGCTTGCCATCGCCCTGCGGGATGAACGACCACTTCATGCCGGTGGGGAAGCCCGCTCCCCCGCGCCCGCGCAGGCCGGAGTCCTTCACCAACGCGATGAGCGCGTCCGGCGCGATGTCCTTGATGGCGCGGCGTGCGGCGTTGTACCCGCCGTGGCGTTCGTACCCGCCGATGGTCCACGAGTCGGGGTCGTCCCAGTGGGCCGAGAGCACTGGAGTGAGCATCAGATGACTCCACCGTGGGGCATCGTCGGGGCCTTGTCGCCGCGCTGCTTGGCGTACTCGAGCCCGACGAGGGATTCCGGACCGGCGGACGGGCCCTCGTCGGCGCGACCGTCGGGGAAGCCGGCGAGCACGCGCGAGGCTTCCTTCCACGTGCACACCGGTCCGGCGCCGCGAGTCGGGTTGACGTTGCGGCCCGCACGGAGGTCGTCGACGAGTTGCTTGGCCGACGTGGGCGTCTGGTTGTCGAAGAACTCCCAGTTGACCGTCATGACCGGCGCGTAGTCGCAGGCGGCGTTGCACTCGATGTGTTCGAGGGTCACCGCGCCGTCCGGGGTGGTCTCGTCGTTGCCGACGCCGAGGTGCTTCTTCAGTTCGGCGAAGATCGTGTCCCCGCCCATGACCGCGCACAGCGTGTTGGTGCAGACGCCCACGTGGTACTCGCCGATCGGCCGGCGCTTGTACATCGTGTAGAAGGTTGCGACGGCGCCGACCTCGGCGACGGTCAGGCCCAACTCCTCCGCGCACGCCGCGACGCCCTCGGGGCTGACGTAGCCCTCCTCGGACTGGCACAGGTGCAACATCGGCAGCAGCGCCGAACGCGACTGCGGGTAGCGGGCGATGATCTCCCGCATCTCGCGCCGCGTCTGACTCGAAATCGTCATCGGTCCACCCCTCCCATGACCGGGTCGATCGAGGCGACGGCGGCGATGACGTCGGCGACCAGCGAGCCCTCGGACATTGCGGCAACGGACTGCAGGTTCACGAACGACGGGTCCCGGAAGTGCACGCGGTACGGGCGGGTGCCGCCGTCAGAGACCAGGTGCACGCCGAGTTCGCCGCGCGGAGACTCGATGGCCTGGTACACCTGCCCGGCCGGGACTCGGAAGCCCTCGGTCACGAGCTTGAAGTGGTGGATCAGGGCCTCCATCGATTCGCCCATGATCTTCTTGATGTGCTCGAGGGAGTTGCCCAGACCGTCGCCGCCGATGGACAGCTGCGCGGGCCACGCGATCTTCTTGTCCTCGACCATCACCGGTCCGGCGGGGAGCCGATCCAGACACTGCTCGATGATCTTGATCGACTCGCTCATCTCGCGCAGGCGGACCAGGTACCGGCCCCACGCGTCGCAGGAGTCTTCGGTGATGACGTCGAACTCGTAGGTCTCGTAGCCGCAGTACGGCTGGGACTTGCGCAGGTCGTGCGGCAGACCGGTGGAGCGCAGGACGGGGCCGGTGACACCGAGTGCCATACACCCCGTCAGATCCAGGTACCCGACGCCCATGGTGCGGGCCTGCCAGATCGGCTGGCCGTTGAGCAGCTTCACGTAGTCCTTGGCGCGCGTCGGCCAGACCGCGATGAGGTCGCGGATCTTCTCGATCGCGGTGTCCGGAATGTCGTTGGCCAGGCCACCGGGGCGGATGAACGCGTTGTTCATGCGCAGGCCGGAGATCTCCTCGAAGATGTCGAGGATCTCCTCGCGCTCGCGGAACCCGAACATCATCGGGGTGATCGCGCCGAGCTCCATGCCGCCGGTGGCCAGCGCCACCAGGTGCGAGGAAATGCGGTTGAGCTCCATGAGCAGCACCCGGATGACCGTGGCGCGCTCGGGGATCTGCTCGGTGATGCCGAGCAGCTTCTCCACCGCCAGGCAGTACCCGGTTTCGGAGTAGAACGGCGAGAGGTAGTCCATGCGCGTCACGAACGTGACGCCCTGGGTCCAACTGCGGTACTCGCAGTTCTTCTCGATGCCGGTGTGCAGGTAGCCGATGCCGCAGCGGGCCTCGGTGACGGTCTCGCCGTCGAGTTCGAGGATGAGCCGGAGCACGCCGTGCGTGGACGGGTGCTGCGGACCCATGTTGACGACGATCCGCTCCTCGGCGGCTTCGCCGAGGTCGGCGACGATCGAGTCCCAGTCGCCACCGGTGACGTTGAAAACGCGCCCCTCGGTGGTGTCCGAAGACGACGCGTACGGGTCTGCCATCTGATCGGTCATCAGTTGTACGCCCTCCGCTCGTCGGGCGGCGGAATCGTCGCGCCCTTGTACTCCACCGGGATGCCGCCGAGCGGATAGTCCTTGCGCTGCGGGTGGCCGGGCCAGTCGTCGGGCATCTCGATGCGGGTCAGCGCGGGGTGCCCGTCGAAGACGATGCCGAAGAAGTCGTAGGTCTCGCGCTCGTGCCAGTCGTTGGTCGGGTAGACCGGGTACAGCGACGGGATGTGCGGGTCCGCGTCCGGCGCGGAGACTTCGAGGCGCAGGCGCCGGTTGTGGGTGATCGAGAGCAGGTGGTAGACCGCGTGCAGTTCGCGGCCGGCCTGGTCCGGGTAGTGCACGCCGGAGACCCCGGAGCAGAACTCGAAGCGCAGGGCCGCGTCGTCGCGCAGCGCTCGGGCGACCGCGACGATGTGCTCGCGCTTGACGTGGAAGGTGAGCTCGCCGCGGTCCACCACGACGGCCTCGACGGCCGCGCCGTAGGCCAGGCCCAGCGGCACCAGCGCCCGGTTCAGATCCGCGGCCACCGCGTCGAACCAGCCGCCGTAGGGAGCCGGGCTCGACGCCGGCATCTGGACCTGGCGCACCAGGCCGGAGTACCCGGACGTGTCGCCCGAGCCCGTAACGCCGAACATGCCGCGGCGGGTTGCGACGGTGACGGCGCCGGGCACGTTCGCCGAGTTCTCCGGGCTCTGCTCGACTGCGGGCTGCTCGACGACCGCGGGCACCGCTTCGGCCGCGCCGGGCGTGGCGACCTGCTGCTCGGAGTGCGTCTTCTCCTCGCTGATGGCTCTACCTTCCTCTCGCACGGTGGTTCCCGGCAGGAAGCGCTTGGCTCGCTTGTCCCTCGAGGACTGAGATGAGACGGCGCTCCTGTCGGGCTCCGGCGAAGACCTGACGCCCAGG
>JBQTKD010000153.1:0-19539 GCA_052386455.1 Sporichthyaceae bacterium | reverse complement strand
AGGGGGTCGGCCTGCCGATGGACAAGCCGATCGCGTCGTTCACGAAGAAGCAGCTGGACACGATGCTCCATGCCGCACCCACCAGGATCAAGGTCGAGGGGGTCAACCTGACCTTCGAGGGCATCATCCCCAGGATCCAGAAGTCCATGCTGTCCAAGGACCCCGAGGCCATGCAGCCGCACGTACGACGCTTCGTCGAGCGAGCGGTCACCTTCCAGACCTGTCCCGAGTGCGACGGGACCCGGCTCACCGCGGAGGCACTGTCCTCCCAGATCCTGGGCACCAACATCGCCGATCTCTGCGCGATGCAGATCAGCGACCTGGCGGTGTGGGTCCGGGACCTGGATGAGCCGTCGGTGGCCCCGCTGCTCGCCGGGCTACAGCACCTCCTCGACTCGTTCGCGGAGATCGGCCTGGGCTACCTCTCGCTGGACCGGCCGGCCGGCACGTTGTCCGGGGGAGAGGCGCAGCGGACCAAGATGATCCGCCACCTCGGCTCGTCGCTCACCGACGTCACCTACGTCTTCGACGAGCCGACGATCGGCCTGCACCCGCACGACATCGCCCGCATGAACGACCTGCTGCTCCAGTTGCGAGACAAGGGCAACACGGTGCTCGTCGTCGAGCACAAGCCGGAGACCATCGCGATCGCCGACCACGTCGTGGACCTCGGCCCCGGCGCCGGCACCGCGGGCGGCCAGGTGGTCTTCGAGGGCACGGTGGCCGGGCTGCGGAAGTCCGGCACGCTGACGGGGCGTCACCTCGACGACCGCGCCGCGCTGAAGCCCTCAGTGCGTTCGGCATCCGGTGCCCTCGAGATCCGCGGCGCCACGCTGCACAACCTGCAGGACGTGTCGGTCGACATCCCCCTCGGCGTGCTGGTCGTCGTGACCGGCGTCGCCGGCTCCGGCAAGAGCTCGCTCGTCCACGGCTCCGTCGCCGGGCGCGAGGGCGCCGTGGTCGTGGACCAGACCGGGATCAAGGGCTCGCGGCGCAGCAATCCCGCCACCTACACCGGGCTGCTGGAGCCGATCCGCAAGGCGTTCGCGAAGACGAACAACGTGAAGCCCGCGCTGTTCAGTCCGAACTCCGAGGGCGCCTGCCCGACCTGCAACGGCGCGGGCGTGATCTTCACCGACCTCGCGATGATGGGCGCCGTCAGCAGCCTCTGCGAACTGTGCGAGGGGAAGCGCTTCGACGCGAGCGTGCTCGAGTACACCTTCGGCGGCCGGGACATCAGCGAGGTGCTCGCGATGTCCGTCGCCGAGGCGGAGGCGTTCTTCGGCGCCGGTGAGGCCAAGACCCCCGCCGCGCACGCCATCCTCGCTCGGCTCGTCGACGTCGGCCTCGGCTACATCGCCCTGGGCCAACCGCTCACCACGCTGTCCGGCGGCGAACGGCAGCGGCTCAAGCTCGCGGTGCACATGGGGGAGAAGGCCTCGGTCTTCGTCCTCGACGAGCCCACCACCGGTCTGCACCTCGCCGACGTCGAACAGCTGCTCGCCCTGCTGGACCGCCTGGTCGACGCAGGCACGTCGGTGATCGTGATCGAGCACCACCAGGCCGTCATGGCCCATGCGGACTGGATCGTCGACCTCGGCCCAGGCGCCGGCCACGACGGCGGCAGGGTCGTCTTCGAGGGCACCCCCGCGGACCTGGTGAAGAAGAAGTCGACGTTGACCGGCCAACACCTCGCGGCCTACGTCGGCTAGCCCCGCGCGATCGCTACGGTGCTGCAGTGACGTCCGACCTGGCGATCCGCGCCCCGCGCGTCGTGCTGCCGCACGGAGAGGGCGCCGCCACCGTCGTGGTGCGGGACGGGCGCATCGAGGCGGTCCTGCCACTCGGCGCGGCGGTGGAGGCGGCCGAGACGATCGAGCTCGCCCCGGACGCCGTGCTGCTGCCCGGCCTGGTGGACACGCACGTGCACGTGAACGAGCCGGGCCGCACGCACTGGGAGGGCTTCGCGACGGCCACCCGCGCGGCAGCCGCCGGCGGGGTGACCACGTTGGTGGACATGCCGCTGAACAGCCTCCCGCCCACGCTGGACCGCGACGCGCTCGAGGTGAAGCGCGCGGCCGCGGCGAACCAGGTGCACGTCGACGTCGGGTTCTGGGGCGGGGCGGTCCCGAGCAACCTCGACGGCACCGAACTCGCCGACCTGCACGCCGCCGGCGTGTTCGGGTTCAAGTGCTTTCTCGCCGACTCCGGGGTCCCGGAGTTTCCGCCGCTGGACGGCGCGGGCCTGCTGAGCGCCGCCGAGCGCGTGGCCCGGCTGAACGGCCTGCTGATCGTGCACGCCGAGGACGCCGCAGTGCTGGCCGACGCTCCCGCAGCGGGCCCGGCGTACCCGGAGTTTCTGGCCTCCCGCCCGGCCGCGGCCGAGGTCGCGGCGATCCGAGCGGTGTTGGAGGCCTCGCGGCGTACCGGCGTACGCGTGCACATCCTGCACCTGTCCGCAGCCGCCGCTCTGCCCACGCTGGCGGCGGCCCGCGCCGAGGGCGTGCCGGTCAGCGTCGAGACCTGCCCGCACTACCTGACGCTCGACGCCGCCACGGTCCCCGCCGGCGCGACCGAGTTCAAGTGCTGCCCACCGGTGCGCGACGCCGCGAACGCGGACGCGCTGTGGGCCGGGCTGCGCACCGGGGTCGTCGACGTCGTCGTGTCCGACCATTCGCCGAGCCCGCTCGACCTCAAGAGCCCGGGCAACTTTGCGACCGCGTGGGGCGGCGTCTCGTCCCTGCAGTTGGGCCTGCCCGTCATGTGGACCGCGGCCCGGCAGCGCGGCGTGCCGCTGGCCGAGCTCGTGGGCTGGATGTCCGCAGGGCCCGCCTGGCTGGCGGGCCTGCGCCACAAGGGCGAGATCGCCCCGGGCATGGCCGCGGACCTGGTGGAGTTCGCGCCGGACGCCGAGTTCGTCGTGCAGCCCGCGGAACTGGCGCACCGTCACCCGATCACCCCGTACGCCGGCCGCCGCCTGACCGGGGTCGTGCGCCGGACGTGGCTGCGTGGCGCGGTCGTCGGCGACGCCCCCACCGGCCGACTGCTGAGCCGGGAGGCCGCATGAGTGACACGTGGATCGACCTGGCCTCGCGCGTGATGGGCGGCAGCGTGCTGCTGGCCAACGACGAGACGTTCGCGGAGAAGGAAAACCTGCTCACCGACGCCCCGCCGACGCATCGACCGCACACCATGGGCCCGCGCGGCCAGATCTACGACGGCTGGGAGACCCGGCGGCGGCGCTCACCGGGCGAAGACTGGGTAATCGTGCGCCTCGGCGCACCCGGCGTCGTCCACCGGGTCTTCGTGGACACGGCGTTCTTCACCGGCAACTTCCCGACCTCCGCACAGGTGCACGCCTGTTTCCTCGACGGCTGGCCGCCGGCGGAGGAGGTGGCCGCGTACCCGGACTGGACGGACCTGACGGGCCGTCGGGATCTTGCGGGGAACACCGCGAACGTTCTCGACGTGCACACCCCGATCCTCGCCACGCACCTGCGCCTGACCATCCATCCGGACGGCGGCGTGGCCCGGTTGCGCGCGCTCGGCGAGGTCGTGCCCGACCCCCGCCGGTGGGCGGGCCTGTCCGTCGATCTCGCGGCGTCGGAGAACGGGGGAGTGGTGCTGGACTGCAGCGACCGGTTCTACTCTCCGCCGGAGAACGCCATTGCGCCCGGCAACGCTCCGACCATGGGGCACGGGTGGGAGACCAAGCGCCGCCGGGACGGCGGCAACGACTGGATCCTGCTCGGCCTGGCCGCGCCGGGCCGGATCCGGCAGGTCGTCGTCGACACCACACACTTCGTCGGCAACGCGCCCGGAGCCGTCAAGCTCGGCGTCCTGGACGCGGCGGGGGAGTGGCGCCCGCTGCTGCCGCAGACCGCGCTCGCCCCGGACACGCGGCACTGGTTCAACGTCGACGACGATCTGACCGCCCATCAGGTGCGGCTGGACCTGATCCCCGACGGCGGACTGTCCCGCATCCGGCTGTGGGGCGACCCGACTCCGGAGGCCGTGGAGGCCGCCGGCGTGCGCCGCTGGAACCTCCTGCCCACCGAGGCGGCCGAGGCCGCGCTGCGCTCCTGCTGCTCCTCGAGTGCCTGGGCGAGGGAGCTCTTGGCCGGTCGACCGCACGCGACCCTCGACGACCTCCTCGCCACGTCCGACACGACGCTGACCTGGCTGGGGCAGGACGACCTGGCCGAGGCGCTCGCGGGGCACCCGCGGATCGGCGAGCGAACCGAGAGCGCGGACTCGCGCCGCGAGCAGGCCGGCGTCGGCGAGGATGCAGCGCTGCGCACCGCGCTGGCCGAGGGGAACCGTGCGTACGAGGAGAAGTTCGGCCACGTGTACCTGGTGCGCGCCGCCGGCCGCAGCGGCGAAGAACTGCTCGCGATCCTGCGCGAACGCCTGGGCCACACGGCCGAGGCCGAAGGTCTGACCGTCCGCCGCGAGCTGGCCGCGATCACCGCGCTGCGGCTGCGCCGTCTCTGGACCGGCCGATGAGCCTGTCCACCCACGTCCTCGACACGACCACCGGCCGTCCCGCCGCCGGCGTGACCGTGACCTGGGGAGCGGAATCGGTGCAGACGGACGCCGACGGTCGAGCGCGGTTCGCCGGGAACCCCGGCGTCGGCGTGCACAGCCTGACCTTCGCGACGGGCGATTGGTTCGCCGCGGCAGGGGTCGCCGCCTTCCACCCGCGAGTCGTCGTCGAGTTCGAGGTCCGCGACGCCGCCGAGCACCACCACGTCCCGCTCCTGCTGAGCCCGTTCGCCTACAGCACGTACCGGGGAAGCTGAGTGGCCGACGTCCTGGTGCGCAATGGGTACGTGGTCACCTGCGACTCCGAGCGCCGCGAACTGCCCGGCGGCTGGGTGGCGATCGCCGACGGCGCGATCACCGCCGTGGGCGCCGCGCACGACCCGCCACCGGCCGCCGCCCGGACGATCGACGCCGCCGGCTGCCTGGTCACGCCCGGCCTGGTGAACACCCACCACCACCTGTACCAGAACCTCACTCGCGCGTTCGCTCCCGTCGTGAACGGGACGCTGTTCGAGTGGCTGATCGCGCTGTACCCGGTGTGGGCCGGCCTGGACGAGGAGGCCTCCTACCTCTCGACGTGGGTCGGCCTGGTCGAGCTGGCGCTTGGCGGGTGCACCACGAGCACCGACCACCTCTACGTCGCGCCGCGCGGCGGCGGGGATCTGTGGACGGCGCAGGTGACCGCGGCCCGCGAGGTCGGGCTGCGCTTTCACCCGACCCGCGGCTCGATGAGCCTGTCTCGCAAGGACGGCGGGCTGCCACCGGACTCGGTGGTGCAGGACGACGACGAGATCCTCGCCGACAGCGAACGCCTCGTCCTGCGCCACCACGACCCGTCCCCGCGCTCGATGGTCCAGGTCGCGCTCGCGCCGTGCTCCCCGTTCAGCGTGCGGCCGGAGCTGATGGCCGCGACGGCGGAGCTCGCCGAGCGCCTCGACGTTCGCCTGCACACCCACCTGGCCGAAGACCCGGACGAGGACGAGTTCTGCCTCCAGAAGTTCGGCCGTCGGCCCATCGAACTGTTCGAGGACGTCGGCTGGCTGAGCGACCGCACCTGGGTCGCGCACTGCGTGCATCCCAATCCCGCCGAGGTCGCCCGGCTCGGCGCGGCGGGCGTCGGCATCGCGCACTGTCCGAGTTCCAACATGATCCTCGGCGCCGGCGGCGGCCGCGGCACGATCTGCCCAGTCCAGGACTTCCGGACCTCCGGATCGCCTGTGGGGTTGGGATGTGACGGATCGTCGTCCAACGACGCCGCCTCCCTCTGGCTGGAGTCCAGAGGCGCTCTGCTCCTCGGCCGCCAACGCGGCGGGCCCGCGGCGTTCAGCGCCCGCGACGCCCTCGAGATCGCCACCCTGGGCGGCGCGGCGTGCCTGGGCCGCACCGGCCAGATCGGGGAGTTGAGCGCCGGCGCCTGCGGAGACTTGGTGGTCTGGGACCAGACCGGCGTCGCCTACGCCGGCGCACTGAGCGACCCGGTCGAGGCGTGGCTGCGCTGCGGCCCGACGGCCTCCCGCGACACGATCGTCGCGGGCCGCACGATCGTCGAAGCCGGCCGACCTACGGCCGCCGGCCTGAGCGACATCCTCGCCAGGCACCGCAGGGCCGCCGAACGCATGCAGGGGAGAGCGGGATGAGCGCGGTCCTGGGGCCCAACCGGTACGGCAAGGCCGAGACGCGGGTGGTCCGGGTGGAGCGGGACCGGTCCGGGCACCGACTCGTCGACCTCAACGTCTCCACCGCCCTGTCCGGCGACCTGACGGACACTCACCTGACCGGCGACAACGCCGCGGTCCTGCCCACCGACAGCCAGAAGAACACCGTCCTGGCCTTTGCTCGCGACGGCATCGCAACGCCCGAAGCGTTCGCCCTGCGCCTGGCCCACCACTTCGTCGACACCCAGCCGGCGATCACCGGGGCACAGATCGACGTCGAGCAGTACGCCTGGGAACGGCTGTCCGCCGCGCACTCCTTCCGCCGCGACGGTTCCGAGGTCCGCACGGTCCACGTCTCCCACCCGGATCTCGTGGTGTCCGGCGTCAAGGACCTCGTTCTGCTGAACACCACGGACTCCGAGTTCGTCGGTTTTGCCGTCGACGAATACACGACCCTGCAGCCCGCGTCCGACCGGATCCTCGCCACCGCCGTCGACGCCCGCTGGCGCTGTGTTGTCGGGGAGGGGGCCGAATCGGGCGATTGGGACGAACTGTGGGCCCGCGCACGCGATTGCCTGCTCGCGGCGTTCGCCGAGACCTACAGTCGATCTCTGCAGCAGACGCTGTTCGCGATGGGGGCACGGGTGATCGCCGAGGTACCGCAGATCGCGGAGGTCCGGCTGCGCCTGCCCAACCGGCACCACTTCCTCGCCGACCTCGCACCCTTCGGCCGCGACAATCCCGGCGCCGTCTACTGGGCCGCGGACCGCCCGTACGGCTTGATCGAGGGCACGGTGCTGCGCGAGGGCGCCGCACTCGACCCACGGGCCTGGTAGCGGTGGACTTCCACAGCCCGGCCGACCTCGCGGAGGCGCTCGCGCTGCGTGCCGCGATACCGAATGCGCAGCCCATCGCCGGGGGCACCGACGTGATGGTGGAGCTCAACCTGGGGGACCACCGCCCTGCGGCTCTGCTCGACCTCGGACGGCTCCCCGAACTGCGCGGCCACGGCGCCCTCTCCGGGGCAACCAGGATCGGCGCCGGCGAACCGTTTACGTCGATCGTCGAGCGGTTGCACGACCCCCTGCCCGCGCTCGCGGCCGCCTCCCGCACCGTGGGCTCGCCCCAGATCCGCAACCGCGGCACGCTCGGCGGCAACCTCGCCACCGCCTCGCCCGCGGGCGATGCCCACCCCGTGCTGCTGGCCCTCGACGCGACGATCGAGGTCGCCTCGGCACGCGGCACTCGACGGATCCCGGCGCGCGAGTTCTTCGTCGGCCCCGGCCGCAGCGTCCTCGCGCCCGACGAGCTCGTCGTCGCGGTCGAGGTGCCGCACCGCGGGAGCCTGCAGACCTTCGCGAAGGTCGGCACCCGCAACGCGATGGTGATTGCGGTCTGCTCGTTCGCCCTGTCCGTGGACCCCGCCACGCACCATGTCGGCACGGGCATCGGCTCGGCGGGCCCGACTCCGCTGCGGGCGCCCGACGCGGAGGCCCTGCTGACCGAGGCCCTCGACGCCGACGGCTGGGATCTCGCCGCCGTGTCGCCGGCCGTTCTCGAGGAGTTCGCGGCGCTCGTCTCGGCCGCGGCCCGCCCGATCGACGACCACCGCGGCTCGGCGGCCTACCGGCGCCACGCGCTGCGGGTCCTCGCCCGCCGCTCGCTGACCTGGTGCGGCGCTCGGGTGGCCGCGTGAGACTCCGGTGCACCGTCAACGGCGTCGAGCGGGTCGTCGACGACTGCTGGGCCGGGGAGAGCCTGCTGCACGTGCTCCGCGAGCGCATGGCGCTGCCCGGCTCGAAAAACGCCTGCGAGCAAGGGGAATGCGGCTCCTGCACCGTGCTGCTCGACGAGGTCCCCGTGTGCGCGTGCCTCGTCGCCGCCGGACAGGCCCAGGGCCAGGAGGTCACGACCGTCGAAGGCCTGGCGGCCACCGAACCGGGCGAGATCGTCGCCCGGGCCTTCCTTGCCGCCGGCGCCGTGCAGTGCGGCTTCTGCACCCCCGGCTTCGTCGTCGCCGTGCACGACCTGCTGGGCCGCCAGACCAACCCGTCCTCGGAGCCGATCGACGAGGGCGACGTCCGCGAGGCCCTGGCCGGGAACCTGTGCCGCTGCACGGGCTACGAGGCGATCCTCGACGCCGTCCGCGCCGCTGCCGCGGAGGCCAGCGCCCGATGACCATCGAACTCGGCACCGCCACCGTCGCGGACGGCGTGGGTTCCAGCGCCGCCCGGCCGGACGGCATCGCGAAGGTGTCGGGGGAGTTCGCGTTCTCTTCGGACCTCTGGCACGAGCGGATGCTGTGGGGCGCCACGGCCCGCAGCCCGCACCCGCACGCCCGCATCACGTCCATCGACATCGCGGCAGCGCTGGCAATCCCCGGCGTGGCCGCCGTCCTGACCGCGGCCGACGTGCCCGGCAAGCGGACCTACGGCCTCGAGCACGCCGACCAACCGGTACTCGCCTGGGACGTGGTGCGCTATCAGGGCGAGGCGTACGCGATCGTCGCCGCCGACCACCCGGAGACCGCGCGCCGAGCCGCCGCCGCCGTGGTCGTCGGCTGGGAGGTCCTGCCGCCGCTCGTAGATCCCGAGGCGGCCCTCGACCCGGCCACCCAGCCGCTGCACCCCGGCGGGAACGTGGTCCGGCACGTCCCCGTCCGTCGCGGCGACGTCGCAACCGCCCGTTCTCGGGCAACTGTGGTCGTGCGCCGCGAGTACGAGGTCGGCATGCAGGACCAGGCCTTTCTCGGCCCGGAGTCCGGGCTCGCGGTGCCGGCCGAGGACGGCGGCGTCGACCTGTTCGTCGCCACGCAGTGGCTGCACGTGGACCGCGACCAGATCGCGGCCTGTCTGAATCTGACGCCCGATCGGGTTCGGATCACGCTGGCCGGCGTCGGCGGCGCGTTCGGCGCGCGCGAGGACCTCTCGATGCAGGTGCACGCGAGCCTGCTCGCCCTGCGCACCGCCCGCCCGGTGAAGATGGTCTACAAGCGCAACGAGAGCTTCTTCGGCCACGTGCATCGCCATCCGGCGCGGATGGTCTACGAGCACGGCGCGGACAGCGAAGGCCGGCTCGTGTACGCGACGGCTCGGATCCTGCTCGACGGCGGCGCGTACGCGTCCAGCTCTCCCGCGGTGGCGGGCAACGCCGCGACGCTCGGCATCGGCCCGTACGCCGTGGCGAACGTCGAGGTCGACTGCTACGCCGTCTACACCAACAACCCGCCGTGCGGCGCGATGCGCGGATTCGGCGCCGTGCAGGCCGCGTTCGCCTACGAGAGCCAGATGGACGCCCTCGCCGCGGAACTCGGCCTGGACCCGCTGACGGTCCGGCTACGCAACGCCATCGCCGAAGGCGACACCCTGCCGACCGGGCAGGTCGTCGACAGTCCCGCGCCCGTCGAGCACCTGCTGCGGCTGGTGGCCGAGCGACCGCTGCCGCCGCCGCTGCCGGCCGCGCCGGACCAACGCCTGCTGCCGGGCGGCGTCGCGGGCACCACCCGCGGCGAGGGTGTGCGCCGGGGAGTCGGCTACGGCGTGGGGATCAAGAACGTCTGCTTCAGCGAGGGTTTCGACGACTACAGCACCGCGCGGGTCCGGCTACAGGTCGCGGACGGGGAGCTGTCCGTCGCGGTGCACACCGCCGCGGCCGAGGTCGGACAGGGCCTCGTGACGCTTCAGCAGCAGATCGCGCGCACCGAACTGGGCGTCGAGAACGTCGTGCTCCTGCCCGCCGATACCTCCGTCGGCAGCGCCGGCAGCTCCTCCGCGTCTCGACAGAGCTACCTGACCGGCGGCGCGGTGAAAGCCGCTTGCGAGGCGGTCCGCGGAGAACTCTGCCGCCGTGCCGCAGAACGATTCGGCACCCACCCCGCCGACGCGCATCTCCTCCCCGGCGGCCTGGTCGAGGTGGCGGGGGAGCGACTCGCCGTGGCCGACCTGCTCGGCACCGACGCGATCGAGCGCACCGTGGAGTTTCGCCACCGTCCCACCGAGGCGCTGGATCCAGTGACGGGGCAGGGCAACGCGCACGTGCAGTACGCGTTCGCGGCGCACCGGGCGGTCGTGGACGTGGACGTGGAGCTCGGCCTGGTGCGCGTCGTCGACCTCGCGTGCGCGCAGGACGTCGGGCATGCACTGAACCCGCTCGCGATGCGCGGCCAGATCGTGGGCGGAACCGCGCAGGGCCTCGGGCTGGCCGTGATGGAGGAGATCCAGGTGGTGGACGGCGTGGTCCGCAACCCGTCCTTCACCGACTATCTGATCCCCACCATCCTGGACATGCCCGCGATCACCGTGGACGTTCTGGAGCTCGCCGACCCGCACGCCCCGTACGGCCTGCGCGGTGTGGGGGAGGCGCCCACCATCTCCGCCACACCGGCGATCGTCGCCGCGATCCGCGCCGCGACGGGTCTCGCTCTGAACCGGGTACCGGTTCGCCCCGAACATCTGACGGGGACCTGACGTGATGTCAGATGTCGAAGGTCTCTTGGGCGAGCTGGACGTGCTGCTCGTGCGCGCCGATGCCGCCGTTGCCGCACGGCTGCCGGCTTCGACCGCGCGCCAGCCCATCCACACCTGCTACGTCCCGGCCGACCGGTACGACGCGGGCACGGTCGCAGCGTGGGGCCGCGAGGCCGGCGCCACCATGGCCGCGTACGCCGACCATCCCGGCCTCGCCGACGCGCTGGGCCTCGCACCGGAGATCCTCGCCGCGGTCGTGCCGCGAGTGGAAGCGGCACTCGCGACCATGCCCGTCCAGGACGTGCGTATCGACTTCGAGGACGGCTACGGCCTGCGCCCCGACGCCGAGGAGGACGCCGTAGCCGTCGCGGCCGGTGCGGCCCTCGCCGACACACGCGCCCACACCCTGCTGGCCGGTCTGCGCATCCGCAGCCTGGAGCCGGCAACTCGCCACCGCGCCGTGCGTACTCTGGCGCTCTTCCTCGCCGCCTACCTGGAGTCCGGTGGCGACCCCACCGAGCTGGTCGTGACCCTGCCGAAGGTGTCGCACCCCGATCAGGTCCGAGCCCTGAACCTGGTGTGCGCGCACCTGGAGTCCCGCCACGACGTTCCCGCGGGAACGTTTCGGACCGAACTGCAGATCGAACTGCCCGCCGCCGTCCTGGCCCCCGACGGGACCGCCACCGCGGCAGGCCTGCTGGACGCGGCCGAGGGCCGCTGTCTCGGCCTGCACTTCGGCACCTACGACTACTCCGCGGCCCTGGGCATCGACCCGGCCGAGCAGCGCGCCGACCACCCCGCGGCCGAGCACGCGAAGGCGGTGCTGCAGCTCGCGGCCGCGGGCCGCGGCGTGCGAGTCGTGGACGGCTCGTCGAACGTCCTGCCCGTCGGCGACGCCGATGCCGTGTTGAACGCCTGGCGCATCCAAGCCCGCGTGATCCGCCGGGCCCTGGTGTGGGGCATCGCCCAAGGCTGGGATCTGCACCCCGCCCAGCTGCCCTGCCGCTATCTAGTGACGCTGGGTCACCTCCGAGCCGGCGCCCCCGCAGCCCAGGCGCGTCTCGACGCCTACCAAGCCAGAGCGGCCTCCGGGGTCCTCGACGAGCCCGCCACCGAGATGGCTCTGCAAGCGTTCCTCACCCGCGCTCGGGACCTCGGCGCCATCTGAACCACCCACCACCACGGCGTCCGAAAGAGAGTGACGCCGGTACCACGGTTCATCGGACGCCCGAGGTGGTGCGGTTACCGGGCAGCGAGCCATGCCCGCCAGCCGCCGTGCTCGGTGATGTCGCGGCTGTCGGCGTCGACTGCGGTACACACGAAGCCGGGGGCGCTGGTGCCGTCGTCGAGGTCCACCTGGCCGAGCGCGAGCGGTGGCGCGATGGTGGGCAGCAACGTGCCGATCGCGTGCGCGGGCAGGTCCCAGACCTCGACCTCGATCCCGGCCGCCGGACCATCCGCAGACCTCACCAACCCGGGCCGAGGGAACGGACCGGGAACCTCGTAGAGCCGATAGCCCCCGGCGGTGCGTCCGCGGGCGTAGAGCCGGCCGCCCTCGGCGATGAGATCGCCGTTTCGGGGCTGCCCGGACAGGTGCGCGCCCACGACCGCCAGGCGTGCCCGAGGCGCCGACTGCGGGGCCACCGGCTCGCCCAGCCATCGCGCCGCGAGGTCCAGCAGCGGCCGATCTGCGAAGGCGGGCGCCATCAACTGCACCCCAAAGGGCAGTCCGTCGGCGCGGTGGCCGGCCGGAACGGCCACCGCGCACAGGTCCAGGAGGTTGACCATGTTGGTGTAGGTGCCCAGCCGCGCGTTGACGCCGATGGGGTCGGCGGCCACCTCGGCCAGGGTCGGGTGCCCCGGCGTCGTCGGCAACAGGAGCGCGTCGGCTCCCACGAAGGCGTGGCTTGCGATGGACCGCAGCCGCGCAAGCTCCGCCTGCGCAAGGAAAACGTCCACGGCAGACGCCGCGCGGCCGCCCAGGATGATCTGACGCACCGTCGGGTCGAGGTGGTGCCCGTCGAGACCCAGGGCCGCACCGAACCCGGCGAGACGTTCGGCGACGAACGCCGGCGAGTACAGCATCCGCGCCGCGCACAGGAACGCCTTCACGTCCACCGGGACGAGATGCGCCAGCCCGCCGGCGTGCGCGAGGGCGGCGTACCACGCCTCGCGGTGCAGCGGGCCGAGGTCCAGATCTCCGGCGGGGATGGCGATCGTCCGCATGTGCGTCGCAATCCCGGCCGGCGCTGCCGGAGGCGCCGGCCGGGACCACGGGCTGCGCGCGTCGGGCCCGGCGAGAACGTCGAGCACCGCGCGCGCACCGGAGATGGACCGGGTGAACCAGGAGACGCAGTCCAGCGATTCGCAGGCGGGCAGCACGCCCGCGGTCGAGACGAGGCCCTTGGTGGGCTTCGTGCCGACGAGGCCGTTGAACGCGGCGGGGACTCGGCCGCTGCCGGCCGTGTCCGTGCCCAGTGCGAAGGGAACGGTGCCCGCGGCCACGGCGATCGCGCTGCCGCTGCTGCTGCCGCCGCTGACGTGATCCCGCGAGTACACGCTCGAACAGGCGCCGTAGGGCGTGCGAGTACCCACCAGGCCCGTCGCGAACTGGTCCATGTTCGTCTTGGCCACCGGCACGGCGCCCGCCGCGACGAGGCGGGCCACGACGGTCGCGTCGGCGGTTGCCGGCGTGGTCCGAGCCGGGCAGGCCGCCGTGGTCGGCAGCCCGGCCACGTCGATGTTGTCCTTCACCGCGAACGGCACTCCGGCCAGCGGACCGTTCGCGGCGTCCGGGCGCTTCTCGACGACGGACAGGTACACCGGACGCCCGGTGTCCCGTGCCGCCTGGCGAGCCTCGGCCGGCGGCAGGTGCTCGCCGAACACGGACTCCGCGCGCGTTCGGGTGATCATCGCGACACCGCCCAACGCTCGCGCTCGGCTTCGAAGGCGCCGCGACGACGCGACCGGGTGGCCGCGATCTCCAGGGCGTGCTCGGCCTCCAGAGCGGCGCACTCGGCGAGGGAAAATTCCGCCGGGCGAACCTGCAGATCCTCGGCGCCGGACTTGATCGCCGCGCGACGCTCCGCCAGTTCCTCGGCGCTCACCGGCGCGAACCGCAACCGGTCGAAGGGCCGCAGCAGCCACGGGGGATCGGCCGAGCCCGGAACGTGGCGCCAGACCGGAACGGTGCGCCCGACGAGTTGGTACCCACCGGGACCCTCCATTCCGTACACGCAGAGGTAGACCCCGCCGATGCCGACGGCGTTCTGCGGCGTCCAGGTCCGCGCCGGGTCGTACTTGGTGGTGACCAGGCGGTGCCGTGGATCGATCGGCACGGCCACCGGCGCTCCGAGGTACACGTCGCCGAGGCCGACCACCAGGTAGGTCGCGGCGCACAGCACGTCGAAGACGTCGTCGCGGTTCTCGAGGTCGTTGACGCGGCGAATGAACTCGACGTTGTCCGGGCACCACGGCGCGTCCGGCCGCACGCCGCGGGCGTACCGGGCCATGGCCTCGTGGGCGAGGGGGTGGTCCAGCGCGATCGGCAGCGTCACCTCGCGAACCGGCAGCACGACCCCGTCCGGGTCGGGGATCTCGGAGGCGAGTTCGCCGACCAGGCCCGCGACGTGTCGCAGTGCCGCACTGCCGCCGCGCACCTGGACGAGCGCGGACCGCACGCCCTCGGTGAGCTCGCCGATCCGCCCACCCGCACCTTCGCGCAGTGCCTGGGCCAGCAGGTGCACCCAGACCCGCACGCGCAGGTCGAGCTGTGCCGGCCCCGCCTCCAGCAGCAGGTGGTGGTCGCCCGCCCGGCGCACGACCAGGTCCGGCGCCGAGCCGACGCCGGGGATCCGCGCGAGCACTGGGTCGAGGACGGAAAGCAGCGCGGGCATTGCGATCTGAGGCTCCGTCAGCTCGTTGCGGGGCTCGGCGAGCAACGCCTGCCGGTGCGCCCAGGCGGCGTCCGCCAGCTCGGGCGACACCGGAGCGAGCCGCACCGTGTCGCCGGGCCGGAGCTGGGCGAGGATCCAGCGGTCGGCCTCGATCACCACGGCCGGGACGACGAATCCGCCCAGGCTCGGCCCGTCCGGACCGACGACGACCGGGGTGTCCCCGGAGATCATGATCCCGCCGATCGGATACGCGCTGTCGTGGATGTTCGACGGATGCAGCCCCGCTTCCCCACCGTCGGTCCGGGCCCACAGGGGAGCGGGCCCGATCAGTCGGATGCCGGTGCGGTCGGCGCGGTGGTCGACCTCCCACGGAACCGCGAAGAACTCCTCGACGCCCGCGGCGGTCAGATGCTCCGGCGCCCCGTGAGGTCCGGCGAGCACCCGCAGCGTCCAGTCCGAGACCAGCGGAGGCAAGAGGGGCGCGACGTCCAACGGCGCATCGAGGTTCTCGACGCCGCCGAGCGGAAGCACGTCGCCGGCGAGAAGTGCACGGCCTTGGTGGCCGCCGAACTTCCCGAGCAGGAACGTGGCCCGGCTGCCCAGGTCGACCGGGACGGCGATGCCGCCGGAGACGGCGAGGTAGCCACGCATGCCCGGAGCACCGCAGGGCCCCATGTCCAGCACGGACCCGGGCGCCGCAACGGCCACGACGCCCGGGCGCAGCGGCCGTCCGTCGAGGGTCGCCGACTCGGCGGCACCCGCCACGCAGACCAGCGTCCTTCGGTGCAACCGCAGCACCGGACCGGTCAGCACGGCCTCCAGCCCCGCGGCGCGAGGCGAGTTGCCCACGGCCCGGTTGGCGAGGGCGAACGCGAAGTCGTCCCACGCGCCGGACGGCGGGACGCCGACGTCCCACATGCCCGGCCGTCCGCCGAGGTCCTGCACCGTGGTCTGCACACCGGGGGAGAGAACTTCGACCGAGCCCACGGTCACCACCGCCCGAGGAGTTGCACGGGCGTGGGATCCCAGCCGTTGCAGGGGTTGTTGAGCTGCGGGCAGTTGCTGATCAGCACCAGCACGTCGCGTGCGGCCAGCAGCGTCACGTGTTTGCCCGGCGCGGACACTCCGTCGGCGAAGGTGAGCCCGCCGTCCGGGGTGAGCGGCACGTTCATGAAGAAGTTGACGTTGTGGCCGAGTTCGCGGGTGCCGATGCCGAACGCGGCGCCGTATCGGAGGAACGTCTCGCGGCACGCGTGCTGGTGCCGGGTGTGGGCGCCGTAGCGGACCAGGTTGGACTCCTGCGCGCACGCGCCGCCGAGCGTGTCGTGCCGCCCGCAGGTGTCCTCGACGATCCGGACGAGTTCGTCGCCGTTCTGCGACAGCAGCCGCGAGCCCTCGGTCAGGTACACCGCGCCCTGCTCGCGGACGGTGTCCATCGCGCTGTACCGGTTGGTCAGGTCGTGCGCGTCGTAGAAGAGCGTGTCGACGGCCTGGTTGCCGGCCAGGTCGACGATCCACAGCTCGCCGCCCGCGGGCACGATCCCGGCGAACCCGTCGCCGGAGCCGACGACGAGGTCCAGCGCCGTCGCGGCAAGGGTGGCGGTCATGCGAACACCGCCCGAGCAGCCTGCAGCGCTCGGGCACTCTCGGCCCGAAACAGGACCGAGGGATCGTCGATGCCCCACGGCGCCACGTCGTTGACCTCGACGCTCACCGAGGCCGGGCTCCACGCGACGTCCATCGGATGCGGGGCAGTGGAACACACGACCAGCAGGTCCTGTTCGGCCCGCAGGCTCACCCAGTCGCCCGCGGCGCAATGCCCGGCGACGAACCCCAACCGGCCGGCGTCGTCCACCCCCACCTTGCTGAAGAAGTTGACACACGCGTGCAGGTCGACGGCGTCCATGCCGTGCTTTCGCAGCTCTGCAAGGAAACCGTGGCGCGCGCTGCGTCGCCAGGCGTTGCGGTCCGCCTGGTAGTCCGAGGGCCCATGGGCCGCGGCGTGCTCGTCGAGGGAGTGCCCGGTGATGGCGTCGTGCCAGTCGAGCGAGGATCCGGTGACCGAGGCGAGCGCAGTGCCGCGGTCGGACATCAGGACCATGGGCGGGCGGATGCACGCGGACATCTGCGCCTTGAGCGTGTCCGGCACGTTGAGCCGGTCCACGCGGTCGAATGCGTAGAGCAGCACGGAGCAGTTGGCCCCGGCTCGAGCGGCGGTCAGTCTCAGTTCCCGTCCGCCGCGCACCAGCAGGGAAAGGGCCGCACCGCCGGGAATCTCGTGGCGCAGCAGGCTCATTCGGCACCTGCAGCGGTGGTGGCGGCGGCGAGGGCGACGATGTGCGGCGCGACGGGCTTCTTCTTGCCGAAGATGGGCTCGTCCTGCAGCGACAGCCACGCGAGGAAGCCCACGAACGCGGTGCCGGCGAGGAAGATCTGCGGGAACCAGTGCAGGTACCAGGGTTCGCCGAAGACCTCGGTGCGCGGCCAGCCGAGGTTGATCGCCATGGCGACGCCCCAGAACACGGCCGCGACGTTCACTGCGACGCCCCAGCGGCCGAGGCCGAACAGCTTCTCGCCCTCGGGGCCCTCGGTGTCGCGGAAGGCGCCTGCAAGGCGACGGTTCAACTGAGGGATCGTCACCATGAGGTAGGCGATGTAGAGCAGCATGATGCAGACGCTGGCCAGGGCCAGGAACAGCAGCGAGTTGCCGACGTTGACGAGCAGGACCGCGGCGGCCACGACGCCGATGACGACGGCGGGCAGAATCGGGGTGCCGGTGCGAGCGTTGACCTTCGAGAGCGGGCCGGAGAGCGGCAGGACCCTATCGCGCGCCATCGAGAACACCATGCGGCTGCCGGCGGTCTGAATGGCGAGCGTGCACACGCAGACCGCGACGACGACGGCGCAGAGGAACACGCGGCCGAGGACGGAACCGAGGCGCTCGGTCAGCACGTAGGGCAGGCCCGCGGCCGGGTCGCCGAGGGTGCCGTCGCCGAGGCTCGGCGCGGCCATCATGGTCGCGAGCAACATGAACGCACCGCCCACTGCGGAGGCGATCAGCGCGCGGAGGATCGTGCGCGGCGCGGTGTAGCGCGGGTTCTTCGTCTCTTCGGACAGCTCTCCGGCGCTGTCGAAGCCGACCATCACGTAGGCGGCCATCAGGCCGGAGATCACGAAGGCCGAGAAGTAGGCGGTGCCGCCGGGGGAGCCCTCGGGACGCTGCAGTACGGCGTCCGGGCCGCGCTCGGCCACCGCGAACAGCGCGATGCAGAGCAGGATCACGCCGACGATCTCGACGGTCACGCCGATGCTGTTGATGCGCGACATCAGCCCGACGCCGGCGGCGTTGATGGCCGTGGTGACGATCAGCAGCGCGCTGCCGAGGAGCACCGCGTTGTGCGTCGGGTTGTCCAGGATCGCGAATCCGCTCCAGATCGCGGGCAGCACGATCTGCAGCGCGATCGCCGCGGCGGCCACCGTGACGGTCTGCGCGACGAGCATCAGCCAGCCGGCCGCCCAGCCCCAGATCTTGCCGCCGAGGCGGCTGGCCCACTGGTAGATGCACCCGGAGATCGGATACCGCGCGGCGAGTTCGGCGAAGCACAGGGCGACCATGAGCTGGCCGACGAACACGATCGGCCACGTCCAGAAGAACGCCGGGCCGCCGAAGGCGAAGCCGAACGCGAAGAGCTGGAAGACCGTCGTCAGGATGGAGACGAAGGAGAAGCCGGCGGCGAAGGACCCGTAGGAGCCGATGCTTCGGTGCAGCTGCTGTTGGTAGCCGAAGGTGGAGAGGTCCCCAGCGTCGGCGACGTCGCTCGGCGGCGGCGTTGCGGGGGGAGTGGCGATCGCGGTCATTCGGGCCTCCGATCTGGCCCGAAACGCAAAAAGCCCGGGCCGAATTGGCCTCCCGGGCTTTTCTCCCGCCGTGGAACGGAGCGTTGCCGCTCCGCCTCGTCTCTTGGACCAGTCCCACCGCGAGCGGTGGCGGAACCCTAGACGCGCCTCGCAGTCCTGCGAGTCGTCGCCCAGTCAATGGGCTCGGTGTTACCTGGCAAGCGGTCGCGCGTAAACGATGTGTTTCGCCCTAGCCGACCACCTCGACCCTTTCTCGCAGGTCGTCGATCTCGTTCTGGAGACGTCGGTTCTCGGCCTGCAGGGCGAAGACCTGCTTGATCCCGGCCAGATTGAGGCCTGCGGCCAGCAACGTCGTGATGCGCGCGACGGTCGCCAGATCCTCGTTGCTGTAGCGGCGGGTGCCCCCCTCGGTACGGTGCGGGTCGATCAGGCCGCCCGCCTCGTACGCGCGCAGCATCTGCGGGTTGGCCCCGCTCAGCTCGGCGGCGACCGAGATCCCGTAGAGCGGCATGTGCTGGCTCAGTTCCATCGCCGAGCCCGTCGGAGACGCCGCCATGCACACTCCCTGATTCCGCTAGATCTGTTTCGCCCAGAGTACTTGACATCAACTGTCGTTGCCATTCAATCTATGGCCCCCAACATAGATCTGGCGGGCAGCGCATCCGGCGCTCGTCCTCCGCGCCCAGGGCCCGCCGAAGCGGCGGCGGCGTTCTTCTTGGTGGTGATTCCCGTGAGTACGCGCTCGGCCAGCGAGGCCGAAGCCTTCCTCGACATCGTCCTGAACGATCCCGATCTGCTTCGGGCCCAGTTCGAGGAGATCGTGGCCGAGGGCTGGGACGAGCCCCCGGTCCGGCCATCCCGCCGCGAGCCCTCGCCCCGGCACGTGCGCCGCAGTCCCGGCCTCGCGAGCGAGCGTCACCGCACCGTGTTCGCCAGTCGCCGCCGGCCATCTCCGCGGGGACGCCAACGCGGCCCTCCGCGGCGACGTCGACTCCTAGCGGGAGTTTCCCGGCTAGCTCGGGTGTGCGCGGTGTTTCCGCTGGTCAGTAGGGGTTTTCGGGTGTGGGCGTGTATTACCCAATGGGTCAGCGGGTGGGTGCGTAGCGGTCGAGCGCGAAC
>JBQTKD010000152.1:0-13552 GCA_052386455.1 Sporichthyaceae bacterium | reverse complement strand
AGCGAGCCAGCCCCCCCGGCGCATCCGCTAGCCCGCCCACCCCCCCCCCACCCCAACCCCGCCGTGGGGCGGCGAGCGAAGCGAGCTCGCCCCGGGGGTGCGGGTGGCGAAGCCCCCCCGGCGCGCGGAGCGCGCACAAAACTCCGAAGGGCCAGGTGGGTCGCGCGTTCCGCGAACACACCTGGCCCAGGGCCGAGGACGGCCCCCGCCGGGGGGGAGAGCGGGGGCCGTCGCCACGGATCGACTCGGGGGGAGGAGCCGAACCGGGATAGGCACGGTCATTTCGACCGGCACCACCCATGGTGTACCCGACACCCCCCTGCCGTAAACAGCGGAGCCGTGGGAGTCCGTAAAAACTTCCCCGCCCCCCTAGGGTGGCGAACGTGGCCGGATCAGAGGCGTCCGAGAGTTCGAATGCACCATTTGGTGCCCGCACTCACCTGCCGCGTCCGAGTGCGGCGCGGACCGGCGCGGTGCGGGCGGCGGCCTTCTTCGATCTCGACAAGACGGTCATCGCGAAGTCGAGTGCGCTGGCCTTCTCGCGGCCGTTCTACCGGGGTGGGCTGATCAGCCGGCGGGCGGTGCTGCGCAGTGCGTATGCGCAGTTCGTGTACCTCGCGGGCGGGGCGGACGCCGACCAAATCGAGCGCATGCGCAAGTACCTGTCGTCGCTGTGCGCGGGGTGGGACGTGGCGACGGTGCGGGAGATCATCGGCGAGACGCTGCACGAGCTGATCGACCCCTACATCTACGACGAGGCCGCCCAGTTGATCGAGGAACACCGGCTCGCGGGGCGGGACGTGGTGATCGTGTCGACGTCGGGCACGGAGGTCGTCGAGCCGATCGGCGAGATGCTCGGCGCGGACCGGGTGATCGCGACTCGCATGGAGGTCGACGCCGAGGGCCGGTACACCGGGGAGATCGAGTTCTACGCCTACGCGGAGGCGAAGGCGCAGGCGATCGCCGAGCTCGCGGCGGAGGACAACATCGACCTGTCCCGGTCCTACGCGTACAGCGACTCGAGCACGGACATTCCGATGCTCTCGATCGTGGGCCACGGGTACGCGGTGAACCCGGACCGGGCGCTGCGCAAGGAGGCGCTGGCCCGGGGCTGGCCGGTGCTGTCGTTCAACCGGCCGGTCTCGATCCGCCGCCGGATGCCGACCCTGTCCAAACCGAGCCCCACGGTGCTCGCGGCCACGGCGGTGGCAGCGGCCGCAGTGACGGCGGCGACGGTGCGGTGGCTGTCCACGCGGCGCGCGTCCGCATGAGCGGCGACCCTCTCGAGGTTCGGCCGGCGGCGTGGCGGGAGAACTGGACGCAGTCCCCCGATTCGCCGTTCGCCGGCACACCCGCCCCGGCCGCGAAGCGCACGTATCGCACGCTGGACTACGAGGTCGACGACCGGATCGCGCGGATCACGTTCAACCGGCCGCAGCGCGGCAACACGATCACGTGGGACACCCCGGCGGACCTGGCCGACGCCGTGGAGCGGGCCGACCTCGATCCCCGGGTGCACGTGATCGTGCTCTCCGGGCGGGGCAAGGGGTTCTGCGGCGGGTACGACCTGTCGCTGTTCGCGGAGGACGGCTTCGGTCCGAGCTCGGAGGACACCGCGGAACGCGCGGGCACCGTGCTCGACCCGGTGGTGCAGGGCCGCAACCACGAACCGGGACGCGACTGGGACCCGATGCTCGACTACGCGATGATGAGCCGCTTCAACCGGGGCTTCGCCAGCCTGCTGCACGCGAACAAGCCCACGGTGGCCAAGCTGCACGGGTTCGCCGTTGCCGGCGGCACCGACGTCGCGCTGTTCGCCGACCTGATCGTCGCCGCCGCGGACACGACGATGGGCTACCCGCCGACCCGCGTGTGGGGCATCCCTGCCGGCGGGATGTGGGCCCACCGCGTCGGCGATCAACGCGCCAAGCGACTGCTGTTCACCGGCGACGCGTTCACCGGCGCCGACGCCCTCGAATGGGGACTGGCCGTCGAAGCGCCTCCAGCGGACCAACTCGACGAGCGCACCGAGCGGCTGCTCGAACGAATCGCGGGTACCCCGATCAACCAGCTGATGATGCTCAAGCTGGCGCTGAACTCGACGCTGTTGGCCCAGGGCGTAGCGAACTCCACCATGATCGCCAACGTTTTCGACGGAATCTCCCGGCACACCCGCGAGGGCTACGCGTTCCAACGGCGCAGCACCGAGGCCGGGTTCAAGACCGCCGTTTCCGAACGGGACACTCCCTACGGCGACTACCGCGCGGGACGCTGAGCGCCGACCGGGCGGACCCCGACGAGTAGGCGAGGCACACCCATGGTTCGGTACGAGAAGCGAGACGCGATCGCCTACGTCACCCTCGATCGCCCCGAGGCGCGCAACGCGATCGACCTGGCGACGCACGAGGCGTTGCAGGAGATCTTCGTCGACTTCCGCGACGATCCCGATCTGCGCGTCGCGATCCTCACCGGTACCGGCGAGTCGTTCTGCGCAGGCGCGGACCTGAAGACCCACGTGCCGCTGTGGACCGCGGGCGACGGGCTGCTGCCGCGGAGGAAGGTCGCCGACGGGCTCGGCGGAATCACCCGCGGCCTGCACCGCATCTACAAGCCGATCGTCGCGGCGGTCAACGGCTGGGCGTTGGCCGGCGGCTTCGAGTTGGCGTTGGCCGCCGACATCCGCATCGCCTCGGAGCGGGCGATGTTCGGGTCCTTCGAGGTGCGCCGCGGGTTCCACCACGCCGACGGCGGAATCGTGCGCCTGGTCAACATCTGCGGCACCGGCCTGGCCTTCGAGATGCTGCTGACCGGAGAGCCGATCGACGCCCGCCGCGCCGAACGCGTCGGGCTGGTCTCCCGGGTGGTGCCGCCCGACCACCTGTTGGCGGTCGCCGAGGAGGTCGCAGCGGCGATCCTGCGCAACGACCGGGCGGCGGTGGAGTCGGCCAAGGAGACGATCATCGAGGTCGTCGGCCGGCCGCTGGACGACCAGCTGCGCATCGAGGCGATGCTCGGCTACTCCATGCTGGCCAACCCGACGGTGCCGGAGCTGCTGGACAGGTTCTACGCCCGTACCGACGCGGGCCGGGCGGGCCCGCACTCGATTCCTAGCGCCCCCCACCCGTCGGTGCCGTGACCGAATCGCGGATGGGCAGCGTGCGCGGCATCGGCCCGCCGCTCGTCCCGAAGGGACGTCCCGTGGCCGACCGCATCGTCGTCGGACACACCGTGGGCGACGCCTTCACGATTGGACTCGAGCATCGACGTCCTCGGCGGGCCCTAGCAAGTTCGAAACACCCCGCTCAGCCGCAGCAGGAGGCGGCGCCGCTGGAGTCTGGGCGATAGCTGGTCGTGGCCGTCGCGCCGGCCGTGGCGCGGGCCGTGCGTTCGCGCGCCTGGCCGTGGTAGCCGGTGGCGATCCGGAACTCGTGCTCGGCGATGTCGGTCTGGATCTCCACGGCGTCCGCGTCGGAGGTGCGCCAGGCCGTGAAGTCGGCCCCGTCGCAGACGATTCGCACGTCGGAGGGGTTGGGCAACTGCTCGACCCGAACGGTCGTGGCCGTCCCCCGCGCGGCCGCGGTGGCGGCGTAGGTGCGCAGGTGCAGTTCGCCGGACTCGAGGTCGTTGAAGGCGGTGGCGACGCCGAGGCGGGGGTAGTCGACGCCGGTCACCGTCGGTTGGTCGAACTTGGCGAGGTTGGGTTCGTTGAACACCCGGAACCACGAGCCCGGCTCGCCGAGTTCGGAGAGCACCATGAGGCTGGCCAGCTGACCGCGCGGCCAGGGCTCGCCGTTGCCGAAGAACCAGCCGAATCGTTCGTCGTCCGCGCCGAAGAAGCGCGGTTCGAAGTCGCGTTCGGCGACGGCGCGCAGCCGGGCCTCGGTCTCGCGGTCGCCCAGCTCGCGGGCCATCAGCACGCCGATCGCGATCCAGCGCGGGTCGGGGTGCAGCTGCCGGGGCTCTCCCGGGTCGCTCCAGCCGAGCGTGCGGACGGCGCTGCGGTAGAGCAGTTCGCCGAAGGCGGGGTCCTGCGGGTGCACGTACGGGGCGACGGCCAGCGCCGCGTACACGCTGGGGCCGGGCCGCAGGGTGAGGTTCGCCTTGCGGATCGGGTCGTAGTAGAAGGTGAACCACTCGATCTCGCCGCGGCGATCCAGCTTCATGTAGTGCTTCTGCGCGTAGTCCGACCACGCCTCGAACAGCCGGCGGTGCACCGAGCCGTGCAGGTGGTCGTAGAGCTGCAGGCCGAGGCCGGCCCCGGAGACGCAGAACGGCCAGATCTTGGTGTTCTCGCAGTGCACGCCGGCGGGGCGCTCGGCCCATTGGTCGGTCATGAACTCGACGAGGCTGTGCCGGTCCCACTGGAAGAGGCGGTCGGAGTACCCGCAGACCTTGAACGGGGAGGCCCACTTGTCGTCGCCGGAGACGTACTCGTAGAACCCGAGCAGCAGGTTGAAGAAGCCGCGGAAGAAGTTGTTGCCGTCCGCACCCACGGGGTCGGGCTGCAGCCCCCAGGGAGCCACGCCGTTGGCGACCCAGCCGGGCAGGTCGTAGCCGACCTGCCCGCGCAGGTACTCCGGCACGACGGCCAGCCACATGGGCGGGTACCGGTCGGAGCTCGGGTCGTGGCCGATCATCGACAGCCAGTCGATCGCCGCCCAGAACGTCGTGTACCGGCCGACGAGTTCGTCGGCGATGCGGGTGTAGACCTCGCGCCAGGCCGGGGTGACGTCGCACATGACCGGCAGGACGTAGCCGGTCTCGTGCAGGTCGAACCGGCCGAGGCTGCACATGGGCGGGGTGCTGTAGCGATCCCACCAGGGGTGCGGCTCGCCCGCACTGGACCAGTCGTCCGCGGTCGTCGCCTTGTCCCAGACGAAGCGCAGCCACCCGCGGGCGCGCGCGTCCAACGTGGTCGCCGCGTCGCTGCGCACGGTCATCGGATCTCCTCCACCGCGGTCACCACCAGGGAACGGTCTGCCCGCTCCCCTGCGCCAGCATCGCCATCTTCGCCCGCGCCCGGGCGACGTCGGTCAGCGTCGGATCGAGTTCGGTCGCGACGTCCTCGCGCACGATTCGATCCGCCACGCGGCTCGCCGGATCGGGCGCGGTCAACGCGCCGGGAAGGGCGCGACGCATGGGCCGCTCGCGGTCGTAGGGCACCACCGTGCGGGTCAGGCCCCAGAACCAGAGAACGTTGGCCGCGTTCCCGGTGTAGACGACCCGGCCGGACCGCATGAGCCGTACCACGTGCTTGAGCGCGTTGGGACGCGCCAGAGTCAGGAAGGCCAGCCCGGAGGTGTCGAAGGTGACCGACAGGGACGTCGTGCGCGGCGCGGGACCGCGCACGGAGCGCACCGAGTGCGAGCGGCCGTCGAACCGGTAGTGGTGGGCCACGCCGTCGCCGGTGCGGACCTCGATCGTCTCGTCGGTGTTGATCTGCGCGCGCATCCGCGCACTGCGCCGTGCGGCCTGGTCCAAGCCGGTGCCCACGGCCGCCAACAGCACCCCCGCGGCGATGCGGCTCGCAGTGCGCCCCGTCGCACGGGCGAGGGAGAGCGGAAGCGCGGCCGAGACCATGCTGCGATCGTGGCCGACCCGACATTCCTCCCGCAATCCCCCGGCAGGGCTCGACTCGCCGAGGTTGGCCCGAGATAACCGCTGCGGGGCCTTGCGTGTCGCGGCAACCCGGAGTAAACCTGAGAGTGGTTGGAGCGTTCCGAACGCTGATCGCGACGGAGTCCGGGCCACCCCACACCACTTGTGTCAGCACGGGTACCCACGCGGCTACCTGCCCATGTACGGGCCGTCGTGACAGGCTGGTCCTGGTCCGGCGAAATAGATTGCACGCTTGGTAGCCCGCACGACACACCGCGCGACGGCGTCTCTCATCGGGAGACGCCGTTCGTGGTTTTGCCGCAGAAATAGGGAACTGACGATTCGTCAGGATTCGGCCGGGCGACCGTAGGCCGATGAGCGCACTCCCGGCCGGACCACCATCGCCACCTGGGAGACCTCGGTGGCGGTCACCTCCAATGCGCTCGCGCAGTGCCGCACCCAGGCGGCCAGCCCGTCCGCGCCGCCGTTTCCGTAGGCCCCAAGGCATTTCTGATACTCCGTCAGACCAAGCGCCGCGTGGCCGATCTCCAGCGCCAGCACGCCGTGCGGATCCGCCCCGCGATCGAGCAGCACCAGCCGCGCGGCCGCGCGGGCGATCGGCCCGCCGGCGTCGCCGAAGGCGGCGGAGTCCAGTACCTCGGCGTGCACGATCGCGGCCACCACCACCGCCGGCGCCGCGGTCTTCTCCGCCAGGGCCGCGCACAGCACGTCGATGCGGGCGGCGGCCTGCGCCGAGGCCGGCCGGCCGAGGTCGTCGGGGTCCAGCGCCTCGGCCGCGGTCAACGCGTGGAGCCGGGCGAGGGCTTGGCGCGGGGCGTGGCGCCAAACACCGGCCAGCGGCTCGAGCTCGGCGTAGACGCGCATGGCCGCGCGCACGGCATCGGCGCCCGGAACCTCGTCGATGTGGCCCGCGCGCAGTGCGGCCAGGTCCGCGTCGGCGCCGGCGAGCAGCGCGGCGGCGCGGGCGCCCCGCAGCGTCAGTTCGGTGCGCACCTGGCCCGGGTCCAGACGCAGTGCGCGCCGGTCCGCCAGCCGGTCCAGTGCCGCCCCGACTCGCCGTGCAGCCTCTGGGACGCCGGGCAACGCGGCCACCACCGCAAATCGATCCACGCTCGCAGCGTAGTCGTGAGAAATGTGAGGGGTATTCAGAAACAATCTCCGGTTCCGAACCTGCCGTTCGGTGGACTCGCGGCCAGGCGCTAACGTCCCTGTCAGTCGTCGTAGGAGTGGGTGCGTTGGGGTTGACCGTGCTCGCCGTCGACGACGAGCCCGCGGCGCTGCTGGAACTCGGCCGGCTTCTCGGCGACGACCCGCGCGTGGACACGGTGCTGACGGCCCGCAGCAGCTTGGAGGCTGCGCGCGTCCTCGCCGCGGAGGGCGTCGACGCCGTGTTCCTCGACGTCCTCCTGCCGGGCCGAAACGGCGTAGAGCTCGCGCGTTCCATGGCGCAGCGGCCGGGCTCGCCGCCCGTCGTGTTCGTCACCGCCTCCGACGCCCACGCGGTCGCCGCCTTCGACCTCGGCGCGGTGGACTACGTGCTCAAGCCGATCGGCCCGGAGCGCCTCGCGGAGGCGGTACGGCGGGTCGCCGCCACGCAGCGCCCGCCCCGCCCGGTCCTGCCCGCGCAGGCGGAACCGATCGCGATCGAACTCGCAGGGGTCACGCGCTTCGTGCACCGCAACGACGTGCGCTACGTCGAGGCCCAGGGCGACTACGCCCGGCTGCACACGGCAACCGGCTCGCACCTGGTCCGCATCCCGATGGCGACGCTGGCGGACCGGTGGGCGAGCGCCGGCTTCGTCCGGATCCACCGCAGCTACCTGGTGGCGCTCACCCACGTGGAAGAGGTGCGGATGGGCGCTGGCCGGGCCTCGGTGGTGCTGGCCGGAACGGAGCTGCCGGTCTCGCGCCGAGCGGGCCGCGCGCTGCGCGAGGTGCTCGCCCGCCGCTCCGTCCGCGCCTAGGAGCCTGCGCCTAGCGCCGGCGGGCCAGCGTGAGCCCGTCGCCGATCGGCACGATCACCGCGTCCACGCGGTCGTCGGCGCGCACGTGCTCGTTGAACTCCCGCAGCGCGAGGGTGCCCGGGTCGGTGGCGGACGGGTCCGCAATGCGGCCGGACCACAGCACGTTGTCGACGAGGACGATTCCGCCGGGCCGCAGCCGGGGCACGATCTCGTCCCAGTAGGAGCGGTACCCGCCCTTGTCGGCGTCGATGAACGCGAGGTCGATGGGCGGGTCGGTAGGCAGCGCCTGCAGGGTCTCGAGCGCCGGCGCCAAGCGCAATTCGATGCGGTCGGTCAGACTCGCCCGCTCCCAGTACTTCTGCGCAACGGAGGTCCACTCCTCGCTGACGTCGCAGCACAACAGGCGCCCGCCGGCGGCCAGGCCGCGGGCCAGGCAGATCGAGGAGTACCCCGTAAACGTCCCGACCTCGACGGCGAAGCGCGGCGCAACGGTCTGCGCCAGCAGCGTCATGTACGCGCCCTGGCTACTGCCGATCTGCATGCCGGAGATGCCGCCAAGGCTCGCGGTGTACTCGGCGAGGTCGGCGAGCACGACGTCGACGGGCGGCGCCTGGGCGGCCAGGTAGTCGGCGACTTCCGGGCTCAGGAACTTCGACTTGATGGTCATGTGCGGAGGCTAGCCGCGGAGTCTGCGATCAGCTCTTCGCCGCGAGCTTCTTGGTGTCGTGGGTGACCGTGCCCAGTTGCTCGCTGATCTGTTTCTCCCACTCGCGCAACCCGAGACCCTCGGGACGGTTGTTGCACGGAGCCATGCACAAGATGTTCGCAGTCCTACTCCGCGCGGTGCGGGTCTTGGTTCCGACCCGATAGGTCACCTCGATCCCGTACACCCCGCCGACCTGGCCCGAGCCCAGCCGAAATCCGGCGCCGACGAAGACGGACCGAGGCTCCGGCTCTCCCCCGATGACGTACGACGTCTCGGTGGCAGGGATGACCGTTCCTAGCGCTGGGTGAAACGTCATGTCCGGGGCGGGGAAACGCAGGGCGCTGCCGAGGGCCGACGTTCTGCCGTCCCTGGGCCACGTGGTGATGGCGCCCAGAAACTCGACGTTCGGGGAGGTCAACGCGCGTACCCGGAGCACTTCCACCTCCTTACCGGGTTCGTCGATGCTGATCGCGCCGAGGGAAACGTCGCGCTGTTTGGGTGTCAGGTCCTCGATCGAGCCCAGAGAGCCGGTGTCTCCGACGGTCAAGGCGTCGTTCCCCCCTCCACACCCCCCAGGATTGCGAGAAGCGCGACTAAGGCTGTCAGGGCACCGGCCTGCGCCTGCCCAAGCCCGCGCCTCATTCGAAGAATCCCTGGATGCGCTGACCCGAGGTATCGGGCTTGCGGGTGTCTCCGCAGAGATACTTCTTGCGGTCGGGACTGTTCTTGGGCAGGCGGAACTGCAGTGTGATCGAGAGCGCCGAGCTGTAGCCGCTCAACGAGGCCCCGCTGAAGCCACCGCCGCCCGGCGGGGCCAGCGAAAAGGCCCGCTGATAGACGGCCGCGCGTTCCCTGTTGATGACGTAGTCCTTCTGCGCGCTCGAGATCGTGCGGAAGTCTTTGGCCGTGCACGTCCACGCCGGGCGCTTCGACTCCTCGATCCGCGTGGCCTGGGTGACCTCCAACGGCGTGGTGACGAGCAGCACCTCTTCGCCTCCCCGGAAGTCCCGCGCGCAGGAACGCTGCATGAACGCGTGCAACACCTGGAACTGGTACTCGACGTTGATCAGGCCCCGGCGCCGGACCTCGTCGTCGTCGAAGGTGCCGCCGGAGGAGATGGACCGAGATCTGCTTCCGCCCGCCGAGAAGAGCCCGCCCCGGAACGAAGCGCCGGTGCTGCTCTCCACACGCGCTTCCTCGGTGAAGCTCACGATGGCGGTCACGTGCTTGCGGGTCAGGGACGTCGCGACGGTCTGCCAGGCGAGTTCGTCGCCGACCTTCTGGAAAGGCGTGCAGCCGGGCGGGACGGGATTGCGGACATTGGCCGCCACCGGGCCGGTGCCCGTGACCCCGAGGCCGCCCTCGACCACGGCCTTGGTCTTGTCCAGGGTGAGGTCCAACAGGTTCGTCGCTGCGTCCACCACGTCGTCCAGCGGATCGACCAGACCGGTGAGCTCGCGCACCCACGTCCCGTCGAGGGTGCGGGTGACCTGGGACAGGTGCGTGTAGTGCCGGTCGCCGTGGAATACGTCGAGCTGGATGTCCAGTCCGTCCGGTCCCGCCAGCGAGCGCACCAGGTCGGTGACCGATGCGCGCAGCGTGTACGTCCCGTCCTCGCTGGCCACGGTTCGGGCCAGCGGGGTCAGTTCGATCTCGCCGCCGATCGGCAGCGCGATGACCGATTCGTTGCTGGGCCAGGCCGAGAGCAGTACCTGCGCTCCGGGCATGGCCGCCCCGGTGATCTGCTCGATACCGCCCTGCAGCACCAGCGGCAGCGACAAGGTCGAGCTGTCCGGAAGGGCAGCAAACTCTGGGAACGTGCTCAAGGCGTTGAAGCCGTCGGTGCCCGAAGGCTCCTCGACATCGCCGGCGCGGGCCGGCAGTGGCGCGAGACCACCGGCCAGCACGGCTGCGGCGGCGAAGAGGCCAACCGCCCCATCGCAATCTCATTGGCCGTCCTCCCGTGGCCCGGCTGTTCGAGCCGCGGCAATCATGGCCTCGTGCACAGGGGGGTGCAAGCGCAGGATTCACGCGCGGTGCCGGCGGCCGCGTGCGCGGAGCAGGAGCGCCGCGACGAGGGCCGCGAGCAGCGATCCGAGCAGCACGCCCACCTTGGCCTGCTCGTGCAGCGGAGTGCCGACTCCGTAGGCCAGTTCTCCGATCAGCAGGGACACGGTGAAGCCGATGCCGGCGAGCACGGCCACGCCGGCGATGTCCGGCCACTCCAGTCCGTCGGCCAACTCGGCGCGGGTGAACCGCTGCATCGCCCACGCGGCCGCGAGCACGCCGATCGGTTTGCCGAGGACCAGGGCGATCGCCACGGCCAGGGTCACCGGGCTCGTCACGGTGTCGGCGAACCCGGAACCGACGTCGACCCCGGCGGCGAAGAACGCGAACACCGGGACGGCGAACCCCGCCGAGAGCGGACGGACGCGGTGCTCGATGTGCTCCGCGGGACTGTCCGGACCGGTACCGAAGCGGCGGCTCACCGGGACCGCGAAGCCGAGCAGCACGCCGGCCACCGTCGCGTGCACGCCGGACTCGTGCACCAGCACCCAGGTGGCCACGGCCAGCGGCAAGAGCAGCACCGGGTGGTGGATCCCGCGCTGGACCGCCACCCCGAAGGCCAGGAGCGGAATCGTCGCCAGGCCGAGCGCCGCCAGATCGAGCGAGGAGGTGTAGACGACGGCGATGATCACGATCGCCAGCAGGTCGTCCACGACGGCCAGCGTGAGCAGGAAGGTGCGCAGGGCGGCGGGCAGACCGGGTGCGACGACGGCGAGAACGGCCAGGGCGAACGCGATGTCCGTGGCCGTCGGGACGGCCCAGCCGCGTAGGGCCCCGTCGGTACCCGCGGCGATCGCCACGAAGATCAGGGCCGGTACCACCATGCCGCCGACCGCGGCGACGACGGGCAGCGCCGCCCGCCGAGGATCCCGCAGGTCGCCGGCCACGAACTCGCGTTTGAGCTCCAGTCCGGCGACGAAGAAGAAGATCGCGAGCAGGCCGTCGGCGGCCCACGTGGCCAGGGTCAGGTCCAGGTGCAGGCTCGACGGGCCGATCCGATACTCCGTCAGGTCCTGGTAGCGGTCCGACCACGGCGAGTTCGCCCACAGGAGGGCCAGGACGGCGGCGCCGACCAACAGCGCCCCGCCAACGGTCTCCAGGCGCAGAATCTCGGCGATGCGCCTGGCCTCGGGAATCGTGCCCCGCCCGAACAGCACGGGACGACCCGTGGGGCTGGGCGCCAAGGGAACCTCCGGGGTCGACGAACACACCTGCCGACCAGACTTCCCGGCTCACCGCTGTCAGGATCCCACATGGACGGCAGGCAGGCCCGAGATGCGTCGGAAACGCGGGGCCGGGCAGACTGTCGACTCGTCAGGACACGCAGGAACCCGGGAGGACCGATGGCGCAGTCCCTGAGTAAGGACGCCGCGGCCGAGGCCGAGCCGTCGCTGGGGGAACTCGTCGCGACGGCCACCAAGGCCGCCTCGGAGCTGATGCGCGCCGAGATCGAGCTGGCGAAGGCCGAACTGAAGGTCGAGGCCAAGAAGGCCGCGATCGGGGGCGGCGCGTTCGGCGGCGCCGCGTTCTTCGGCATTTTCGCGTTCCTGCTGCTGTCCTTCGCCGCGGCCTTCGGGGTCGCCAAGGCGATGGACTCCACGTGGGCGGGCTTTCTGATCGTCGGCGGGGGGTACCTGTTCCTGGCCGCCGTCATGGGCCTGGTCGGACTCAAGTCCCTGAAGAAGCTGCGCGCGCCCGAGGCGACCGTTCGCACGGCCAAGGAAACGGTCGAGGAGCTCAAGGGGCTGAAGGGCCGTCGCAAGCTGCGGGCCACAGAGGCCGAGTGAGCTCGGACCTCGTCTACGCGGAAGGTCCCTGGACGCACCGTCAGGTTGCCGCGAACGGCGCCCGGTTCCACGTGGTCGAGGCGGGCGAGGGCCCGCTGGTTCTGCTACTGCACGGCTTCCCGACGTTCTGGTGGACCTGGCGCCATCAGCTGCCCGCGCTCGCCGCCGACGGCTATCGCGCGGTGGCGATGGACCTGCGCGGATACGGCGGCAGCGACAAGACGCCCCGCGGGTACGACCCGTTCACGCTCGCCGGCGACGTCGCCGGCGTGATCCGGTCCCTCGGTCAGGCCGAGGCGATCGTCGTCGGCCACGGCTGGGGCGGCCTGCTGGGGTGGACCGTCGCCGTGCTCGAGCCGAAGGTCGTCGCGTCCCTGGTCGTCCTGTCCGCCGCGCACCCCCGCCGCATGCGGGCGGCCGTCGCGTCCGACGGGCGACAGCTGGCGGCGTCGAAGTACGTGCTCGGCTACCAGCGGCCCTGGGTGCCGGAGCGGCTGCTGACCGAGAACGACGGTGCCGCAGTGGAAAGGCTGCTGCGCACCTGGTCGCCCGGCGGGGACTGGCCGGACCCGGACACGGCGCAGCGATACCGGCGGGCCATCCAGATAGACAAGGTCGCGTACTGCGCCCTGGAGTATCACCGCTGGGCGATCCGCTCGCTGGTGCGCCCCGACGGGGCCCGGTTCGCCCGCACGATGCGCGCGCCCATCGCCCGGCCGGTGCTGCACCTGCACGGCTCGCGGGACGCCGCGATCCTGCCGAGCACCGCGGCCGGCTCGGGCCAGTACGTGGCCGGGCCATACACCTGGTCCCTCGTCCCCGGAGCCGGCCACTTCCCGCAGGAGGAGCAACCGGACACGGTCAACACCATGCTGCAGGCCTGGCTACGAACGAACTGACGGACCGTCAGACACAGTCGCGGGTGGACACCGGCGCTGTGGCGGTGCGGGCCGCCTGGGCCACGGGGCGCACCTCCTCCGCGGTCAGCGCGTAACCCGTGTCCGCGCTCTCCACCGACTTGGCGAAGATCAGCCCGTACACGTCGCCGTTCGCCGAGAGCAGCGGGCCGCCGGAGTTGCCGGGCTCGATCTCGGAGAAGATCGAGAAGACCTTCCGATCCACGGTGCCGGAGTTGTAGATGTCCGCACCACGGGCGTTGATCTCCTCGCGGATGCGGGCCTTCTCCAGGTGGTAGGGCCCGTTGAGCGGAAACCCGGCGACGACGGCGTTGTCCCGCCGCTCGCCGGTGTAGTCGAACTTCAGCGCCGGAGCGTCCAGCTCGGGGACGTAGATGACGGCGATGTCCCGGCGAAAGTCGAAGTGCACGACGCGGCCGGGCAACTTGCGGGCGGTGCCGCCCACCGACACCGTCGGCTCGGTGACCCCGGCGACGACGTGCGCGTTGGTCA
>JBQTKD010000151.1:0-18554 GCA_052386455.1 Sporichthyaceae bacterium | reverse complement strand
GCCCCCCCGGCCGGCCCCACCCCCCCCCCTGGCACCGCTGCGCCCCCCCCCGCCCCCCCTCGCGGCCCCCGAAACGGTGCAGAAGTTGGAGTGTTAGCCGCGGGGGATCGGTTCGCCCGCGCGGCCGGGCTGGTAGCCCTGACCCTGGCCGGGAGCGAACTGCTGCCCGGGCGCGAAGCCCTGGCCCGGCCCGGGGCCTTGCCCCCGGCCGAAGCCCGGCATACCACCCTGACCGAAGCCCGGTGCGCCGCCCTGGCCCGGGCCCATGCCAGGTCCGCGACCCTGGCCCATGCCGGGGCCGCCGGGACCCTGGCCCATGCCCGGGCCACCGGGAGCCTGGCCGGGGCCGCCGGGGCGGAGGCACTGGCCGTCGGTGGACTGGCGAACGGTGATCGAGGCGGCGGTGACGGCACCGGAGGCGTCCGGATCGCCGAACACGGTGGCGCAACGCCCGACCTGCAGGGCGTCGCCGGTGGCCGCAGCCAGGCGCTGCCACTCGGTGGCCGCGTCGACGGTGAAGCTCCAGGAGTGGACCGAGGGCCGGCCGGCCTGCGGTGCCGCGGCCGGGTGCTCCGGGCGACGCATCTCCAGGGTCAGCGAATCGGGGGACGCCGACGTGATCAGGCCGGTCATGCCGGGGCCGAAGCGGCCGGGGCGCATCTCGCAGGCGCCGTTCTCCGCATCCCCAACCGTCACCGCGTCCGCCGCGAAGGTGGGCGCGGAGCCGAAGTTCGGCGGCCCGTCCGGGCGCCGCGGGCGGACCGTGGCGCACTTCCCGACGGCAGCGTCCCCGGCGGCCGCGGCGACGACCTCGCGAATCGTCGTCTGGTCTGTCCAGGCGATCGGTTGCTGCCGCTCGCCGTCGAGCCGCAGCGTCCGCCCGTCGACGGCGGCGATGCGGCCTGCCGCAGGCGGGAAGCCCCGGGGCCGGAACTCTCCCGGCCGGCCCGGCGGGAACGCTTCCGGCCCATTCGGGCGCATGCCCATGCGGTCCGGGCCCGGTCGTTGGTCCTGCGGAGCGACTCCGGGAGCCGCCGGAGCGCCCGGCACTGCCTGCGGAGCGGCGAACGCTCCGGGCGCCGGCAAAGCCGAGTTGGGCCCCGCCGAGTTGGGTCCCGTCGAGTTGGGCACCGCGGGAGCCTGCCCGACTGCTGTGGGCGGTGCGGCGGGAGCTGCGGGCGCGGGGGCCGGCGCCCCGCTGAGAGCCGCAGGCCCTGCCGCCTCGCTTGCGCATCCGGCGAGCACCGTGACCCCCGCGAGAGTCCCCACCCAGGCAATGCGCACACGACGAGACACCAGACCTCCAACGACAGAAGTAAGGAAAACCTTACCTAATGTCGAGGATCGGGCCAGCGGCGCGTAGGCGAGTCAATAGACGGGCGGAGGGCGGACCGTTCGACACAGAACAGGTCGCCGTTCCGGGCGCCGAGGTTCCACGCTGTCTTTTCGGAGGGTCCCAAAGTGGTGAGCGTACTAGTGTGCGATGGCCTCACGCTTGGGCTCGGTCTCGAACCAGACCTGTTTGGTGCCGCCGAACTCCGAGCAGCCCCAGCGGGCCGCGAGGGTGTTCACCAACACCATGCCCCGGCCGGTCAAATCGCCCCGGGCGGGTTCGCGCAGCTTGGGCTGCTCGCCGACGCGGCCGTCGTGGACCTCGACGCGCAGGCCGTTGGCGTCGCCACGGGCCACGAGCCGCATCGGCTGCACGCCGTACCGCAGCGCGTTGGTGACGAGTTCGCTGACCAGCAGCAGGGCAACGCCGCCGTCGTCCGGCACGCCCCAACGCTCGATGCTGCTGCCCACGAGGTTGCGCGCACGGGCTACCTCGTTCGCGTCGTTGCGCAGGGCGGTGCGAAGCTCCACGGGCGGGTGTTCCTCACGGCGGTCGGCAGCCAGTCGGCACCTTATGGTGCCGCGTGTGGCGAGGCTTTCAAGAGTGAATTGGTATTCCTACCCAACGTAGCGAAGCAATCACATTCGGCATTCAACTAGCGTTCGCACTCTGCCCAGAAATCGACCAAAAGGTCGGCTGTTTCAGCCGGTTTCTCCACGGCGGGCGAATGGGCGGCCCCCTCCAGGACCTGGTACCGGGAGCCGAGTTCGCGTGCCATCGAGGCCTGTTCCGCGGGCAGCCAGATGTAGTCGTCCTCCCCGTGGGCGACCAAGACCGGGACGCCACTGGCCGCCAACGCGGGCAGTTCCCCCGACAGCTCGAGCAACTGTGCGGCCATGGTCGCCAGTGCCACGTGCGGCGAGGAGACGTACCTCCGGGTCAGGAACTCGCGGACGTCGTCCGCGACGCCCTCGTATTCCCCGGCGGCCTCCGCGGCCATCGCGATGAACGCCGCGACCTCCGGTACGGAAAAGTTCTCCAGAGCTGCCATCAGCGTCTGGATCCGCCCAACTTCGCGCTCGACGGTGATCGGGCCGGCCCCGGAGCACAGCAGCGTCGCCGAGGCGACGGCGCTGGGATCCGCGATGGCTGCGGCCCGCACCGGGAAGCCGCCGAAGCTGTGTCCCACCAGATGCACCGGCCCGGGGAGTTCCGCGGCCACGGCCAGGAGGTCGGCGCCGAGGGCGGCCACGGTGTACGCGTCCGGGTCGTCGGGGCCGGGCGTCTCGTACTGTCCACGCTGGTCCAGCGCGACCACCCCGCAGCCGGCCGCCGCCAGCGGTTCGAGCACCGGAAGAAAGTCTTCTTTCGAACCGGTGAACCCGGGTACCAGGATGGCCGTGCCTTTTCGGGGCACGTTTTCCGGCGGGTCGATCGCGTGAATCGAGAATTGTCCGCGCGCTGTTGGAAACATGAGGGCGCGAGCATGGTCGGGAAGCCGCAGGTGTGGCGGAGTGCTCACCCGGCGGACGCTATCGCGAGGTGTTTCACTCATCACGAGAATGGGATGATCTGCAGGTGACGAGGACGTTGGCGGTCGCCAACCAAAAGGGCGGCGTGGCGAAGACCACGACGGTCGCGTCGCTGGGTGCGGCCATGGTGGAGCAGGGCCGTCGGGTCGCCGTGGTCGACCTCGACCCCCAGGCGTGCCTGACCTTCTCGCTCGGCCTGGACCCGGACGACCTCGAGCTCACCGTCCACGACGTGCTGCTCGGCCGCGTTCCCGCGAAGACCGCGATCCAGAAGGTCGCCGGCGGGATGGACCTGTTGCCCGCGCACATCAACCTCGTCGGCTCCGAGAAGGTCCTCGGCGCCCGCAGCGGGTACGAGTACGTGCTGCGCGACGCGCTCAAGGCCATGGCCTCGGACTACGACCTGATCCTGCTCGACGCCCCGCCGGCCCTCGGCGTGCTGACCGTGAACGCGCTGACCGCCGCGGACCAGGTCCTCATCCCGGTGCAGTGCGAGACGCTGGCGCACCGCGGCGTCGGCCAGGTGCTGCAGACCGTCCAGGACGTCAAGGCACGCACGAACAAGCAGATCAAGGTGCTGGGCGTGCTGCCGACGCTGTTCGACGGCCGTTCCAAGCACGCCCGCGCCGTCCTCGACGACATCGGCGAGCGGTACGGCATCGCCGTACTCGAGCCGCCCATCCCGCGTTCGATTCGCTTTGCCGAGGCCCCCGCGGCAGGCAAGACTGTGCTGGAGACCGCACGCTCCTCCTCGGGTGCCACCGCCTACCGCGAGCTCGCTCTGCGCCTGCTCAAGGACGACGCGTTGAAGTTGAAGGGCAAGAGATGACGGACTTCGGGCGCATCAAGCCGCCGACGACGCCGCCGTCGGCCGGGCCCATCCCGCGGCGCCGTATGCCCGAGACGGGTGCGCGGGTCGACCGGGACGGCAAGGAGGCGCTGTTCACCCAGCAGGCGCCGCCGCTCGGCGTGGTCCCGCTCGGCGCGCTCACCGTGGCCTGCTCGTCCTGCCGCGTCACCACCACGGTGACCCTGGCCCGCGCGATCTTCTCCGCCATCCCGAGCCTGCACCTGTTCGTGCTCCGCAAGAACCACCCGTCGTGGATGCAGTGCCCCGCCTGCCACCGCCGCACCTGGGTGCGACTGGGGCTCCGCCTCCGCTAGCCGATGGCCCGGGCGGGCAAACAAAGCCACCGCGACGGGTGGGGCGATCTCTCGCCGCACCCGTTTCGATTGCCCTGGCCACCTTCGGCGGCTCTCGCCACAAGCTCGACAGTTGTCGCCTCGCGTGGGATGCAGTTGTCGGGTAAATTTGCTGCATGTTGTCGGGCATCCAGGTTGAGCGCCGGTTGTGGGCCGAGGTCCGAGCGGCCCTGACTGCCGGCCCCGTCGTCGCACTCACGGGGCCACGCACGTCGGGGAAGAGCACCCTCGTGCGCCGTCTGGTGGCCGAGTTGGGCGGTACGTACCTCGATCTGGACGACCCAGCGGTCCAGGTGCTGGCGCGATCCGATCCGGGCGCGTTCGTGCGAGATCTGGCCGAGCCGATCGCCATCGACGAGTTCCAGCGCGCGCCGGAGGTATTGGCGGCGATCAAGGCAGAGCTCAATCGCGACTATCGGCCGGGCCGTTATCTGCTTGCGGGCTCCGCGCGTCACGACGTGGTTCCCGAGTTGGCGGACTACCTGACCGGGCGTGTCGAGCTTTCGACGCTCTGGCCGTTCGCGATGGCCGAGCTCGAGCCTGGTGCCGCCTCGATCGTGGATCGAATCCGCGACGGCTCGGCGGTGCGTGTCCGGCGCACCGAGGCTTTGGGGCGCGCGGATCTGGTGCGGTTGGTCCTCCGGGGTGGCTACCCCATCGCGAACGCGTTGGACGGGGCGGCTCGGGACCGATGGTTTCGGAATCTCGCCACCCTCGTCGTCGAACGGACGGCGGACGACGTCGAGCCGGTGCGGCACCGCGAGACGCTGGCCAAGTGCCTTCGGCTGGCGGCCGCGCGGACGGCCCAGCTGGCCACCGCCGCCGACATCGGACGGGAGATCGGCCTGGGACGAGATCAGGCCGGGTTCTATCTGCGGCTGCTCGAGCGTGCGTATCTGACGCTGCGTCTGCCGGCGTGGTCGAGCAACCCGACCAGCCGGGAGATCAAGCGCCCGAAGCTCCATCTGGTCGACAGCGGTCTCGCAGCGCACCTCGTCCAGGCGCGCGAGGGCGGGCTGTCGCCCGTCGATCCGGCCGGCGCGACAAGGTTCGGGGCGCTCCTGGAGACCTTTGTCGTCACCGAGGTGTTGAAGCAGGTTGGGTGGGCCCGCGAGCCCGTCACGCTGCACCACTATCGCTCGGTTTCGGGCGCCGGAGTGGATCTCGTACTGGAGTATTCGGACGGCTGCGTGGCCGGCATCGAGGTCAAGGCCGCAGCGACGGCGGGTGGCGATGCAGGGCGAGGGCTTGCCCAGCTGCGAGACCGGATCGGCGACCGCTTCGTTGGGGGCCTCGTCCTGACGACCGGCCCACACGCCCAGTCGATCGCAGACCGACTTGCCGTCGCTCCGATCGACGTTCTGTGGCGGGAGTAGAGCCAGGTCGGCCGTCGGGCTGCCTGGCCGGCGGTTCGGCGAGGCGGATTCGACTAATCGGCAGCGATAGAGCAACGGATCGGCAGTGAAGTACTGGCGATTCCGCAGTAGCATTCGTCTGTGAGCGACAGTCTGCGGCCCCGGGCCGTTGCGGCGAGGATCGTGGAGGCGTTGGCGGACACCCCCGTCGTGGTGGTGAACGGTCCACGCCAGTCGGGCAAGTCGACCTTGGTCGCGAATCTCCCGTACCGGGGTTCGTACGAGATCGCGACGCTGGACGATCCCGTGGCGCGCGCGGTGGCGCGCGAGGACCCGCGGTCGTTCCTGGACCGGCAGGTCGACACGTTCGTGATCGACGAGGCGCAACTCGAGCCAGGACTGTTTCGGGCGATCAAGGCGGAGGTGGATCGCGACCGTCGACCCGGTCGCTTCGTCCTCACCGGGTCCTCGCGGCTGCTTTCCGCCCCCGACATGGCCGACTCGCTGGTTGGCCGGGTGGAGGCCATCGAACTGTGGCCCTTTGCCGAGCGTGAGTTGTTGGCGCCGGGTTCCACGCCATTCGCCGAGGCGGCCTTCGACGATCCGCGTGCGCTCGTCCGGTCCGGCACGACGACGCGCAGAGAGCTCCTCTCGCGGCTGGCGGTCGGCGGGTTTCCCGAGGCGATCGCCCGCTCGGCCGGGCGCCGACGGGCGTGGTTCGAGGCATACGTCCAGACGATCACGCAGCGCGTCGTCGGCGAGATCGCGCGGATCGAACGCGTCGCCGAACTGCCGCGCCTCGTGCGCCTGTGCGCCGCCCGGACCGCGACCGAGCTGAACGTCGCGAACGTAGCCTCGGAGTTCGGAGTGCCCGCCCGCACCGTCGACGGATATCTCGCCCACCTCCAGACGAGCTTCCTGATCCGGCTGATCCCCGCCTGGTCGACGAACGTGAGCGCGAAGGTCGTCCGGCGACCGAAGCTCCTGCTGGCCGACGTGGGACTGGCTGCGCACCTCGTCGGCGCCGGCCCCGAATCCTTGACCACGCCCGGGGCACCTGTCGGGCCGTTGCTGGAGACGTTCGTGGGCAACGAACTCGAGCGGCAGCTGAGCTGGGCCGGCGAGAACATCGGGCTGTGGCACTTCCGGGACCGCGACGGCCACGAGGTGGACTTCGTCCTCGAACATCCCGACGGCCGCGTGGTCGGGATCGAGGTCAAGGCGAGCATGACGCCGGGTCCGTCCGCCGCCGGTGGACTGCGACTGCTGGCCGACCGACTCGGCGACCGTTTCGCCTACGGTTTCCTGCTCACCGCCGCCCCCGAGGCGACACCGTTGGGGCCCCGGCTCGCGGCGATCCCGGTCAGCGCGCTCTGGACCGAACCCGTGTAGGCCGACGTGCGGTTGGGCCTGTGCCGCCTTCCTCTCGGACGAGTCGGTTACGGGTCCGTCGCCGTGTGTGGCTGGACTATTCGGCGGAACCGGCTTCGGCGGCCTTGGCGCCGCCGCCACCGCGGCTGCGCCGACGGCGGCGGGCGCGGGGCGCCCCAGCCTCGCCGGTGTCGCCGGCTTTGGGAGCCTCGACGACGGCCACGCCGCCCGAGGCCGGAGCCTCGCCGGAGACGGGCTCGCCGCTACGGGTGCGGGTGCGGCTGCGGTTGCGCTTGGGGCGCTCGGTGCGCGGGGTGTCGGACTCCTTGCGGGAGGCGGGCACCTTGCTGGTCGGCTTGCTGCGGTTGCGGCCGGTCTCGCCGAGGTCCTCGACGTGCTCGGCGTCCAGACCCGCGCGGGTCTGGCTGGCGCGGGGGAGGCGGCCCTTGGTGCCGGCGGGGATGTTCAGCGCCTCGTACCGGTGCGGCGAGGTCGAGTAGGGCTCCGCCGGCTCGGCCAGGCCCAGGTTGAGCGCCTTGTTGATCAGCGTCCAGCGGGTCATGTCCGCCCAGTCGACGAACGTGACCGAGACGCCCTTGCGGCCCGCGCGGCCGGTGCGGCCGATGCGGTGCACGTACGTCTTCTCGTCGTCCGGGCACTCGTAGTTCACCACGTGCGTGACGTCGTCGATGTCGATGCCGCGGGCGGCGACGTCGGTCGCGACCAGCACGTCGACCTTGCCGTTGCGGAACGCGCGCAGCGCCTGCTCGCGCGCGCCCTGGCCGAGGTCGCCGTGCACGGCCGCGGCGGCGAAGCCACGCTCGTTCAGATCGTCGGCGACGGACTGGCACAGCCGGCGGGTCGGTGCGAACACCATGACCAGCTGGCGACCCTCGGCCTGCAGGATGCGCGACAGGGTTTCGACCTTGTCCATCTGGTGGGTGCGGAACACGTACTGGTCGATCGCCGGGACGGTCATGTCCTCGCCGGCCGATTCGGCCCGGATGTGCGTCGGGCTGGATAGGTACCGGCGGGCCAGCGACATGACCGGGCCCGGCATGGTCGCCGAGAACAGCATGGTCTGGCGGCTTGCGGGCGTGTCGGAGATCAGCCGCTCGACGTCGGGCAGGAAGCCCAGGTCGAGCATCTCGTCGGCCTCGTCGAGGACCAGGCCCTTGACGTGGGTGAGGTCGAGGAAGCGCTGCTTGCGCAGGTCCAGCAGGCGGCCGGGAGTGCCGACGACGATCTCGACGCCGGTGTTCAGCGCGGCGACCTGCGGCTCGTAGGCGCGGCCGCCGTAGATGGACAGCACGCGCACTCCGCGCTTGCGCCCGGCCAGTTCGAGGTCGCCGGTGACCTGCACGCACAGTTCGCGCGTCGGCACGATCACCAGAGCCTGCGGCTTGCCGGGGGCGGCCAGGTCGGGCCAGTCCGCGTCGAGCGGGGCGACCAGGCGCTGGATCAGCGGGATGCCGAACGCGAGGGTCTTGCCGGTGCCGGTACGGGCCTGACCGATGACGTCGGTGCCGGTCAGCGCGATGGGGAGGGTCTGTTCCTGGATCGGGAAGGCAGTGGTGATGCCCACCTCGTCGAGCGCGTCGGTGATCGCGGAGATCACGCCGAGTTCGGAAAAACTGCTCAGGGCGTTTCGCCTCTTTGGTTGTGGGCCGGGTGGCCGAGTCCGTGGCGCCGGCCCCATGGCCGGCGGCAGTGCGCTCGGCTGCCACACAGGTCCCGGGGGCTCCCGGGTTCGGGGCGACGCGAGCGCTGGGACAAGCCGTCAAGCCCGTCCACTGACTGCATCGTAGCCTTGCGACCTGCGCAGAAGCCCCGAACGCGCCGCAGGCCACATAGGCTCAGGGCCGTGAACACGGAATCGGGGGCCGTGACGACCGCAGCCGAGCAGCGTGCGGCCACGTGCGAACTGCTCGGGCTGATGGCCTGCGCGGAGCTGCTGGCGTTCGAACGGCTCGCCCACGATGCGACGCTCGCGCCCACGCTCGCCGACAAGGCGGCGCTGGCCGGCATGGCCGCCGCCGAGTACAGCCACTACCTCGCGGTGGCCGGCCGGTTGACCGAGCTCGGCGTGGACCCGCACGAGGCGATGGCGCCCTTCGCGGCCACGCTGACCGCGTTCCACCTGCGCACCGCCACCGACACCTGGCTGCAGGGCCTGCTCAAGGCCTTCGTCGGCGACGGCATGGCCGCCGACTTCTACCGGGAGATCGCCGCTTTCCTGGACCCGGCGACCCGCGAGCTCGTGCTCGCCGTCCTCGCCGACACGGGCCACTCCGCCTTCGCCGTCGACCGGATCCGCGCGGCCATTGCCGCGGACCCGCGCGTGGCCGGGCCGCTCGCCCTGTGGGGCCGGCGGCTCGTCGGCGAGGTCATGACCAACGCCCAGCAGCTCGCCGCCGAGCGCGACGCGCTGACGGCGCTGATCGTCGGCGGGAACTTCGACCTCGCCGAGATCGGTCGGATGCTCGCGCGCCTGACCGACGCCCACACCAGGCGAATGGGGTCGCTGGGCCTGCAGGCCTGAGCTAGAGGGCTCCGAAGCCGACGCGACGGATCTCGGTCTCGCCGATCTCGACGTAGCTGAGCTTGTCCGCCGGGATCAGCAGCTTGCGGCCGCGGTCGTCGACGAGGGAGAGCAGGCCGGAACCGTCGGCCAGAGCCGCCTTCACCGCGGCCTCGACCTCTTCGGCGCTGAGCGCAGACTCCACCGTCAACTCGCGCGGCGAGTTCTGCACGCCGACCTTGACCTCCACGGGCCCTCCCTGTTCTCTCCGCGTCCGCCGTTCACGTCCGCGCCGCCGAGACTAGTACGGGGTCGCGGTCGGATTGCGGGGCGGGACTTGCGCCCAGAGCGGACAGCAGCGGCGGACGATCAGTGCTTGAGATCGTCGCGCAGCGGGACGCCCTTGATGCCGCGCCACATCAGGCCGGCGATGAGCTCGATGGCCTCGTCGCGGGCGATCGTCTGGCCGCTGGCCGTCCACGCGCGCGCGGTGACCTGGGCCAGGCCCGCGAGGGCCGCGCCGAGCAGGCGGCTTTCCGCCTCGGGTAGGCCGGTGTCCTCGGCGATGACCTCGCTGATCATCTCCGCGCACTTGCGGTCCACGGCGTCGACGCGGTCGCGTACGTCGGGCTCGCCGGTGAAGTCGGACTCGAAGACGAGCCGGAAGGCGCCGTTCTTGTCCTCCACGAAGTTGTAGTACGCGGCGACGGTGGCCTTCACGCGTAGCTTGTTGTCCGTGGTCCCGGCCAGCGCCGCCCGGACCGCGCCAATCAAGGCCTCCGCGCTCTCGTCGAGCAGCGCCAGGTACAGGTCCCGCTTGCCGGGGAAGTGCTGGTAGAGCACCGGCTTGCTGACGCCCGCCTTCTCGGCGATGTCGTCCATCGCGGCGGCGTGGTAGCCCTGGGTGGTGAACACCGCCAGGGCGGCGTCGAGCAGTTGCCGCCGACGGGCGTTGCGGGGCAGGCGTCCCGCACGGCGGGCGCTGTCGTCCAGGGCGGTCATCGGGCTCCTCGGGAATCGCCCGTACTCAGATAGTTCCGGGAAGCGTACTCCCCGGTAGCCAGGACGTTACGGCAGCCGCATCGACGCGCCCAAGAGTGGCTCGAACAGGTCTCCCCGGTCGGCGACTCGGTCCAACACCTCGGGCGCGGTGAACCGAAGCGGGGCGCCGCCGGCCGCCTGCTCGACCTCGTCCCAGTCCACGGGGGTGGACACCGTCGGCTGCGGGCGCGCTCGCAGCGAGTACGGCGCGACCGTGGTCTTGGCGCCGGCGTTCTGGCTCCAGTCGATGAGGACCTTGCCGCCGCGGACCGCCTTCTCCATCCGGTGGACGATCAGCGACCGGTGCGTGGCCTCCATGCGCACGGCCAAGTCCTTGGCCCAGGCGCTGACCTCGTCCGAGGGCGTCGGCGCCAGCCCGACGTAGAGCTGCAGACCCTTGGAGCCGGACGTCTTCACCAGCGGGTCGAGCCCGGCGAGCTCCTCGCGGAGCAGCAGCGCCACCCAGGCGCACTCCTGCAGACCCGCAGGCTCCCCGGGGTCGAGGTCCAGGACCAGGCGATCTGCCGGGCCGGGCGCATCGCCGTCGAGGCGCCACTGGTGCACGTGCAGTTCCAGCGCCGCCAGGTTCGCCAGCCAGACCAGGGTCGGAAGCTCGTCGACGACGACGTAGGCGATTTCCTCTCGGTTCTTGGTGCTCCCGGGCACCGGCAGCGTCGCGGTGCGGACCCAGTCCGGGGTGTGCGTGGGAGCGTTCTTCTCGAAGAACGAGTTGCCCGCGACGCCGTCCGGGAAGCGGATGCGGGTGGCGGCGCGATCGGCGAGGTGAGGGAGCATCACCGGCGCGATGCGGGTGTAGTAGTCGATCACCTCGCCCTTGGTGAACCCGGCGTCCGGATAGAGCACTTTGTCCAGGTTCGACAGGGAGAGTTGGCGGCCCAGGACCTCGACGGTTACACGGTCTGCAGAGCCCACGGCACTAGTTTGAACGAAACGCAGGGCTGCTGCGTCCTGGTAGTGAAGGCGGGAGCGATGGCGGTACAGGGAGATCCGCTGCCCGCCCAGGCATTGGGGAGAGTCCGGGCGGTGCTCGTCTTGGGTGGGGTACCGCAACACGAAGTGGACGACGGCGTCCAACAGGTCCGGTTGAAGTTGTTGGAGCACGCGGCGAGCAGGAAGGAGGAGATCCGTGACCCCGTTGCCTGGTCGGTCGTGGTCGCCTCCCGCGTCGCCGTGGACTGGCACCGCGGCCAGAAGCGCGACGACGGTCTCCGCGACCGGCTCGAGGCGCGCTGGACGACGGGCGCTCCCGCGCCCTCTCCGGAGGACCGGCTGCTCTCCATGGCGATCGCCGAGGGCATGTCGACCCTGCCCGAGACGCACCGTCAGGTTCTCGCGCTGCGGTTCTACGCCGACCTGCCGGTCAAGGACATCGCCGAGGCTCTCGACGTCCCCGAGGGGACGGTCAAGAGCCGGCTGCACGCCGCCGTCTCCGCTCTTCGCGAACGCCTCCAGGCGAGCGAGGTGATCTGATGACGACCCAGCCTCCCGGCCACGAGTCGGGCCGCAATCTCGACGCCGAGGCCCTGTCTCGCGTTCTCGACGGCCGCGACCTGCACCCGGACGCCGACGTCGCCGAGCGCGAGGCGCACGAGCGCGCCGAAGACGACATCGCGGCGCTGCGCCGTGCCCTGCTGCTCATCGTTGACACCCTCGCCGAGCCCGCGGCTGTGGCGCCGATCGTCGCCGCCGCAGCCCCGACGGCAGAGGAGGACGAGGACAGGGGCGCCGTCGTCCTGCCGTTCGTCGCGCGACTGCGCGCCAAGGCCCCGATCCTCGCCGCTGCAGCCTCGCTGGTGGCCGTTGTCGGCCTCGGGTTCGCCGTCGTCGGCACCGGCGGCTCGGACAACGACGCCACGTCCGTTGCGCAGCAGCCGGCCGCCGACGTGCCCGCGGCCGCCGCTCCCGAGGCGTACGCCGGGGGACTTTCCTCCGGTCGCAGCGCGGACACCGCCACTGCCGCGGACGAGGCATCGGCGACGGAGGCTGCCGCAGCGCCGAAGGCGGCGAAGGCGGAGAAGTCGGAGAAGGAGTCCGCACCTGCGGCGGGGACCGCGGAGTCGCTGTCCGGCGAGGTGCAGGCCGACACGGCGCCGAAGTCCCCGGCCAAGTCGACGAAGAAGGACTCTGCGTCCGCGCTCGACACCGCGGTCTCCTGCAGCCGGGCCATCTTTGTCGGGACGGTCTTCTCGATCGTGCCGTCCGGGGATGGATTCCGGCTGACGGTCCTGATCTCGGACGCGATCGCGCAGACCTCGACGGGGCTGCAGACCTACGTCGTAGGACAGAACTACCTCCAGACGCCGAGCGGCCGCGAGGATCTGACGATGGGTCGGGAGTTCCTGTTCGTGATCCCGCAGTCCACCTCGGCGGCTGCGTACGGCTTCGTCGACCCGACCGCCGAGGACCGCAAGCAGGTCGACGCAGCACGGGAGCGGGCCGACGGCGCCGACTGCTGAGTCAGGCCGAGCGGTGCACCGCGAGGTGCGGCAGGCCGTCGAGGACGCCCAGGTCTGCATCGAGGTGGAGGCAGCGGCGCGCCCACTCGACGAAGGCGACGACGTAGTCCGCCGAGGACACCGGCGGGAAGTGGAACTGCAGCCCCAGCGCGAGCCCCAGGCCGAACTCCGCCAGCGACCGAGCGGTTTCGGGGTCCTCGCCCAGCTCGACGAAGATCTGGAACATCGCCTGCTCCGCACGGCGTTCCTGACGCTCCAACGCCGGCCGCACCGCCGGGTTGGACCGGCCCCACGCCCACCACGCCGACTCCAGCGGCCGCGGCAGGGCGAAGGCGGTGACGAACATGAGCTCGAGGCGCCGCAGCGGGTCCGGCTCGGTGTCGTAGTGGTCGATCAGCGCCCCAAACTTCGCCTCCCAGTGCGCCGTCATGGCCACCACGAAGTCCGCCATGGTCGGGAAGTGGTGGTGGAACGAGCCCTTCGTCACCGAAAGGCGCTCGCACAGCGCCGCGACCGTCAGGCCGTCCGACGGCTGCTCGGCGAGGATCTCGCGGGCCACCCGGAAGAAGGCCTCGCGGCCACGACGCGCCGTCGGCGTCAGTTCCGCGACGGCCCGCGCCATCGCGGCGTCGAACAGCGGGCGGCGGCCGTCGGCGTCCGCCTCGGGCAGCCACACCGGCCGATGCGGACGGATCGGCTCGGGCAGCGGGCCGTTCACGCGAACCAACTCTCGGCCGTCGCGCACGACGACGTCGACGTCGAGGTGCAGGCAGCGTCGAAGAAACATCCCGATCACGTGAGCGAATCGGTTCCGGTCGACCGCACGCATGCTCCCCTGCAGGCCGTGCATCGCCCACGTCACCAGATCGAAGAGAATCGTCGAAACCTGCGCATCGCCGCACAGCGGGTCGTAAGTGGCGTGGCCGAAGTCGTTGCCGCGCTTGCGGACGGCTTCGCACGCGGCCGCGATCACCGGTTCGCTGCGCGCCCAGATCCAGATCGCGGGCTCTGCACCAGTCAGCAGCACCACGTGCGAGTTGGCTGCGAGTTCCAGACGCCGCATCAGATTGGGCTCGGCCAGGTAGTCGTCGAAGATGTGCTCGACCCACGCCTGCCACCGCTCGGCGAATGCCGCCACGAATTCCGACATGCCCGCGAAGTGGTGGTAGAAGGAGCCCTTCGTCGCCCCGACGCGATCGCAGAGCGCGGCAACCGTCAGCGCCGCCGATCCGCCCTCGGTCAGCAGCTCGTAGGCCGCGCGAAAGTAGCACTCCCGATCGAGCGGAGCGGCGTCGGTCAGGGCCGTCAGTGCGATGACTGATCCTCCGTCAGTTCTTGGGCGAACCTAGCCTCGATTGTGTCCCTCCGTCGCGGCGAGCGCATCGGTCCGGCGGAGTAGATCGGCTACCCCCATGGAGGTTTGCCGCGACGTGCCACACGGTATGGGCCCATTGCGACCGTCTCGCACCCGGCCTACAACAGTTCGCATGCGCGCCATCCGAACCGTCGGGGTCCTGCTCGGATGTGCGCTGCTCGCGGGATGCGGCGGCCGAGTGAGCGCGGGGGAGGTGCTGGCCGGCGCGGGCGGGGGCGCGGTCACCGTCCAGCTACCACCGGACGTGTTCTCGCGCCAACTCGCGCCGGCCCGGCCCGCGCCGCAGCCGAGGGCTGCGGCTGCGGACCCGGCGCCCGCCGCGTCGGAACCTGCGGCGCCCGCCGCTCAGACTCCGGCGCAGGCCGCTTTCCCCCTTCCGGTCGCGGCGGCGAAGCAGTCCGCTGCATCCGGTCGGAAGGCGAAGGCGGCGACGGCATCGGCGCCGGCCCAGTGTCCGCCGGGGCTGCCGCCGCTGCGGCTCGGTCAGATCGGCGCGTTCTCCGGCGTCGTGGGTCCGCTGACCGCAAGCGGGCGGCAGGGGCTCGCCGTCTGGGCGAAGGCCGCCAACGCCGCCGGCGGCGTGGCGTGCCGACGCGTGGAGGTGTACTCGGTGGACGACGGCGCGGACCCCGCGCGTACCGCCGCCGGCGTGGCCGACCTGGTGCGAGAGAAGCGCGTGGTCGCGCTGGTCGCCACATTCTCCGAACTGACCCAGGCGGCGCTGAAGGCGGCTGCCGAGCAGCACAAGGTGCCCGTGATCGGCGGCGTCGTTACCGCCTACGAATGGAACGAGAGTCCCTACCTGTTCCCGCAAGGCGCCTCGCTGCGCTCCCAGGCCTACGCGCTCGCGCGCCAGTCGGTGCTGGACGGCAAGGACAAGATGGCACTGCTGTACTGCGTGGAGACTTCGACCTGCACCAGGATCGCCAAGGAACTGGACGGCGAACTGGGCAGGAAGGCCGGTCTGGAGGTCGTCTACAGCTCCCCGGTGTCGCTGGTCGCCACCGACTACACGGCCCAGTGCCAGAACGCCAAGATGGCCGGGGCCCAGTCCCTCGGGGTCGCGATGGACGGTTCGGCAACCAGCCGAGTGGTGCGATCGTGCGCCACGCTCGGGTACTTCCCTGCCGTGGTCACCAGCGCGTTCGTCCTGGGCCCGGTCGGTGCCGCCGATCCGGGGATCCGGCGCAATGGCGTTCTCACCGAGAGCGTGGTCGCGCCGTGGATGCTGTCGGATACTCCTGGGCAACGGGCCTACCAGGCTGCGATGAAAGCCCACGCGCCGGACGTGGCGACGGACAGCGGCTCGATTCTCTCCTGGGCCGCGGGGAAGCTGTTCGAGGCTGCGCTGGCACGCGTGGGCGATTCGGCTCGGACGGGCGTGGTCGGGTCTGGCGAGATTCTCGTCGGGCTCGGTCGGATCAAGGGCGAAACGTTGGACGGACTGACTCCGCCGATCACGTTCGTCGCGGGCAAGCCGGCGCCCGACGTCAAGTGCGTCTACTACCTGCGGCTCGGCAAGGACGGGTGGACGGCTCCCAACGGAACGAAGTACAGCTGCCCCTGACCCGACTCCGTCGGCTGGGAAGCAGGGAAGGAAGTCCTGGGGCGGCTAGCGGGCGGGATGCCGTGCCGCCCGCGCCTTCTCTGCTCCTCAGCCTGCAGGTACCGCCGTGGCCTTCCCTCAACCAACTGCGGGATCCGTTCATCTCCCCGATGCCGGGACGACGCTTTGGCCCCCCTACCCTCGAGTGGCGGGGGTACGCGAAGGCTGAGGAGGGGACCGATGTCCCGGACCATTGCACAGATGGAAGCGAGCAGGGCTCGCCTGGCCGCCATGGTGGGCGCCACGGTCGTGGTCGCCCTCGGCCTGCTGACCTTCCTGGTCGACGGGAAGGGCGCCTCGGCGGTGGGTTTCGTCCTCGCGCTGGCCCTTCTCGGCTTCGCGATCCACAGCGAGCGCACGGCGGCGGCGGAGCAGTCCGAGGCCCCGAGTGCCCCGCGTCCGGTCGAGGACACCGAGGCGCAGCGTCGGGCGCACGACGCCCTGTACGCGCTCGTCTCCCACCAGCTGCCGAGCCAGGTCGACCTCGCGGCCACCCCGACCTGGGCCCGGCACCTCGAGGCCGCCCACAACTCGGCCGGCTCGAACGGCTCGACGCTCGCCGTCGTGGACTCCGAGCTGCGCGAGGACGCCGACCGCCGTCGGGCCGAGGTCGAGCAGGTCATGCAGTCCGCCATGCAGTTCGGCTACCTGGCGGCCAAGGCCGGCTGGTCCGCGGCCCCGGTTTCGCGGGTCCGCTGGACCGAAGGCGACAAGCCCGTCATCGAGTTCCTCCGGGACTAGGCAGCCGCTGCAACTACCGTGGTGGCATGCAGACGATCTGGAAGGGCGCGATCAGCTTCGGGCTGGTCTCCATCCCGGTGCGGGTCTTCTCGGCCACGGACGAGCGCGGAGTGTCGTTCCGCCAGGTCCACGCGTCCGACGGCGGCCGGATCCGGTACCGCCGCGTCTGCGAGCTGGACGGCGAAGAGGTCCCGTACAGCGACATTGCCAAGGGCTACGACCTCGGCGGCGGCGACATCGTCGTTCTGACCGACGACGACCTCGAACAGCTGCCCCTGGCCTCGTCGAAGGCCGTCGAGGTCGTGCAGTTCGTCTCCGCCGACGAGTTCGACCCGGTCGCCATCGCCCGCAGCTACTACCTGCAGGCCGCCGAGCACGGCGCCAAACCGTACGTCCTGCTGCGCGACGCACTGGCCAAGGCGGGCAAGGTCGCGATCGTGAAGGTCGCGCTGCGCCAGCGGGAGTCCCTTGCCGCGATCCGCCCCCACGGCGACGTGCTGGTCCTGCAGATGATGCTGTGGCCCGAGGAGATCCGGGACCCCTCCTCGCTCGCGCCCGACGAAGGCGTGGCCGTTCGCGACCAGGAGGTCGCGATGGCCGAGGCCTACATCGAGACGATGTCCGGCGCGTTCAAGCCGGAGGAGTACACCGACGAGTACGCCGCCGCTCTGCGCACGGTCGTCGACGCGAAAGTGGCGGGGCGTCAGGTCGTGTCGATCGAGGAACAGGCCGAGCCGGCGGGCGAGGTGGTGGACCTGATGGAGGCGCTGCGACAGAGCGTCGCGCGTGCCAAGGAACGCCGGGCCGCCGCGGCCGCCGAGACCGTGGCCGAAGAGCCGCCGGCGAAGAAGGCCGCCGCCAAGAAGGCCGCGGCGAAGAAGGCGGCGCCGAAGAAGGCCGCAGCCGACAAGCCGGCGGCGAAGAAGACCGCCGCCAAGAAGACGGCCGCGAAGAAGGCGAGCGCGTAGCTCAGGCCTCGGGGTCCAGGCGGTAACCCATGGCCCGCACGGTGTGGATGGTGTCGCGGCCGAAGGGCCGGTCGATCTTGTTGCGCAGGTGCTTGACGTAGGCGTCGACGACGTTCGACGTGCCGTCGTAGGCAAAGTCCCAGACGTGTTCGATCAAGTACGCGCGTGAGAGCACCTCGCCGGGGTGCCGGACGAACTCGAGCAGCAACGCGTATTCCTTTGCGGAAAGCGCGATCGCCGTGTCGCCGCGGCGTACTTGGCGAGTGCCGGGGTCCACCACGAGGTCGTTGACCCGAAGCACCGCGGGTCGCTTGCCGGGTTCGCGGCGGATCAGCGCGCGCAGCCGCGCGTGCAGTTCCCCCAGCGCGAAGGGCTTGGTCAGGTAGTCGTCGGCGCCGGCGTCGAGGCCCTCGATGCGATCGGCCACCGCGTCGCGCGCAGTCAGCATGATCACCGGCGCCCAGCGTCCGTCGGCTCGCATGCGCCGGCACACCTCGAAGCCGTCCGGCGGCGGGATCATCGCGTCGAGCACCACGGCGTCGTAGCCGCACTCCTTGATCTGCCACAGCGCGTCCTCGCCGGTCGCGGCGTGGTCCACGGCGTAGCCCTGGCGCCGCAGGCTTTGGGAGAGCATCTCGGCCATGGCGCGTCGTCCTCGACGAGCAGAACACGCATGGGCGGTCGCCTTTCCTGGGCCGAGACGGGGGAGACCCCACCGCGGCCGGGGCCGCGGTGGGGTCGTCCTTCGAGATCGGAATCGAATCCGACGCCTCGCCTACTTGTGCGTAATCCCTGCGGTCAACGCACTGCGTTCGCCTCGGGAGAGCCTGAGCGCTGCCGGCGGCGAGCTTGCGAGCCGCTCGAAGGCCGTCTCGCGCTCGCTCTCCGCTCGGCTCACTTGTGCGTGTAGATGACGAACTGGTCGGGGTCCGGGGCGAAGCCGGACGGCGAGCCGTCGGGGTTCGACACGGTGTTCGTCGAGGTGTACTTGTAGATGAACTCACGGCCCTGGCCGTAGTTCTTGTTCCAGT
>JBQTKD010000150.1:0-5077 GCA_052386455.1 Sporichthyaceae bacterium | reverse complement strand
GCCTGTTCGGCAAGCACCCGGCCGGCCGGTACTGGACCAACACCACCTACCGGCTGTGGGGCCCGGAGTTCATGTCCACCATGAACAAGTACGCCCGCGGCAACCGCGGCATGAACCACCACATCGTTCAGGCCGGGTACGCGGGCATCAACATCTTCGCCCAGGCCGCCAAGGCGACCGGCCCGAACCTGACCCGCGAGCGGATCATGGCCACCCTCGGCAACGGCACCGTGTGGAAGTCCGACGCCTCGCTGGACCAGCGCTTCCAGTACATCAACAGCGAGCGCTACGGAAACAACTGGAACAAGGAGTACGGCCAGGGCCGCGAGTTCATCTACAAGATGGAAACCAACAACACGGTCGCGAACCCCGACGGCACCCCCAACGGCTGGATCCTCGACCCGGACCAGGGCGTCATCTACACGTGGAAGTAATCCCCCGCTAGACACGCGGAAGCCCGGGCCGCACAGCGGCGGCCCGGGCTTCCGGTCGTTTAGCGGGACTCCGCCGGACGCAGCGGGTTCTTCTTGGGACGTACCGGGTTCTTGGGACGTGCCACCTGCTTGCGCTTCATCGGGTCCTTCGGACGCAAGGTCACGACATCACCGCCCCCTGCCGCATCCGCTCGCGGTGCTCGGCGAGAGCCTGGTGGCCGCTCGCGTCCAACCCCACCTTGCTGTCGCGCTCGTCCTCGCGCAGCCGCGCGTAGTCGTCGCTGATTATCGACTTGCGTTCGACGGAGGCCGACGGCCGGCCGTCTTCCTTGGCGCTCCAGTCTGCGCCCAACTCCAGGTCGTTGCGTGCCATGCGCTTCCCCGTCTAATTCCTCTTGCCACCGGTCCGACCCCTCCTACAGGTTCGTATCGGTGCGTGCCGTCGGACTGCCGGGCGGCAGTCCGCTCCCGCTAGTTGGTCCAGTCGGGCCGCAGCGGGAAGTTCGCGTTGCCGGCGTCGTCGCAGCGAACGCCGAGCACCTGGTGCAGTTCGATCACTCGGGCGTCGAACCCGACCCGGCAGGCCGCCATGTACAGCAGCCACACCCGAGCCCGGTTCGCACCGACCTCGGCGACGGCGTCGTCCCAGTTGTCGACGAGGTTGTCGCACCAGCCCTTCAGAGTCATCGCGTAGTGCTCGCGGAGGTTCTCCTCGTGGCGCACCTCGAAGCCGTTGTCCTGCATGACCGAGACGATCTCGCCGACGGCCTCGAGCTCGCCGTCCGGGAACACGTACCGGTCGATGAACTTGCCCGCCTTCGCCGGGTACTTCGTGGTCGGGCGGGTGATGCAGTGGTTGAGCATGCGGCCGTGCGGGCGCAGCTTGGCCCGGAGCGAACCGAAGTAGCTCGGCAACTGCTTGGCGCCGATGTGCTCGGTGAGCCCGATCGACGAGATCGCGTCGAAGTCGTTCTCCGGCAGGTCGCGGTAGTCGACGTGCCGGACCTCGGCCAACTTCTCCAGGCCCTGGTCCCTGATCGCCTGCTGAGCCCACGCGGCCTGCTCCGCGGACAGCGTCACACCGATCGCCTTGACGCCGTACTCCTTGGCGGCGTGGCGCACCATGCCGCCCCAGCCGCAGCCGACGTCGAGCAGGCGCATGCCCTCGGTCAGGCCGAGCTTGCGCGCGATGAGGTCGTGCTTGTTCCACTGGGCCTCCTCGAGCGAGGAGTCCGGCTTCGGGAACGCCGCACAGGTGTAGGACATCGACGGGCCGAGAACCCACTCGTAGAAGCGGTTCGAGACGTCGTAGTGGTGGCTGATCGCGTGCGCGTCGCGCAGCTTGGTGTGCCGGCCCACCCAGTCCAGCACCGGGCGCTTGACGACCTCCTCCGGCGGAGCCTGCACCGGGCGCAGGTGCTTGATCCCAAAGTCCCGCAGCAGCTCCACTCGCTCGCGCGGGCTGAGGTTCTCCCCGCCGGCGGACAGAGCGGTCAGGGCGAGGTACAGGTCGCCGTGGACGACGAGGTGTCCGGTGACGTAGGCGCGGGCCAAGCCCAGCTCGCCCGGGGACGTGAGCAGGTAGCTGAGCGCGGTCGGGGTGCGCAGGTCCACGCAGACCTCGGCGTCGGCGGGGCCGGCCGCGCTCCCGTCGTACGCCTTCACCCGGATGGGGAACGTCGGGTCGACGACCCGCACGAAGACCGATGCAATACCTGGACGCGCCACTACCGGATCACTTCCTCTTCACACACTTCGCGTACAGATCGAGAAGCCGACCCGACGGGTCGTAGGACTTCTTCGCAATCTCGTACGCCGGCCCGTTGTAGAGCCGCCAGAATTCTTCCCGGGAGTAGAACGCCGTCGAGTACAGCGACTTGCGGCCACCGAGTTCGGTGACCTTCTCCTCGATGAGGCGGTTGTGGGTGCCGTCGGTCTCCCCCGGTTCGAGCGCGACCGTGGACCAGAATCCGAAGTTCACGTAGAGCGTGCCCGGGGTGAACGTGTAGAGGGGCCACTCGATCTCTTCGTCGCGCTGCTTCAGCGGGCACACCCAGATCGGCTCGATCGGAATCTCGCGCAGGAAGAAGTCGGCGAAGTCCGCCGCCCGAGAGATCGGGACCTCGATGTCCTGCACGACGTCTTCGCGAGGCGGCAGGCCGCGGCGCTTCTCGAGACGAGCGTTGAGGTGGGTGCGCCGCTCGAAGGCCACGATCTTCCAGTACACGTCCGAGCGCAGCAGGCGCCGCGGAAGAAAGCGGCGCAGCGTCGGGTTCTGCGCCCCGAACGCGCGGGAGCACCAGAACCAGTCGGTATCCCAACGCCACAGGTAGTCCCGAACCGTGAGGTAGTCCTCGCGGTAGGTCTGGATCGACCGGTAGTAGATGTTGCGACGCGTGTAGTCGGAGACGTACGGAGCGCGCTCCGTGAACTGACCGATCGTCAGATACATCTCGTCACGGGAAAAAATGGTGCCGTCGACGAAGTCCGCGCCGCCGGCGCACTGCGCTTCGAGGTCGGCGAAGAACTCTCCCAGGTCCGTGTGCCGGACGTGCCGCACCGCGACGAACGGCTTCACCGGTTCGAGTTCGATCAACAGGCCGAGCGCGTACCCGAGGGTCCCGTAGGAGTTGGGGAAGGCCCGGAAAAGGTCCGCGTGCTCGTTGTCCGGCGTGGCCAGGACGACCCGCCCGTCGCCGGTGAGAATCTCCATCTCCACAACGGACTCGTGCGGGCAGCCATTGCGGAAGGAACTGGACTCGATCCCGAGCCCCGTGACCGCCCCACCCAGCGTGATCGTCTTCAGTTGCGGCACCACCAACGGCATCAGGCCATGGGGCAGCGTGGCGTCGACGAGCTTCTCGTAGGTCACCATGCCCTCCACCCGAGCGGTCCGGGCCTCGGGGTCTACGGACAGGACGTTGTCGAAGCCGGTGACGTCCAGCTTCGGGGCGGCGCTGCGGTCGCGCTCCCGAAAGAGGTTCGAGGTCTTCTTGGCCAGCCGAATGGGGGCGTCCGCGGGAATGGCCCGGTACTGCTCCACCAGGCGCGCCACCCGCTCGGCGTGAGATCCCATACTTCCCAGTGTCGTGGTTCGAGCCCCTAGCAGGGGTGTGACGACGGGCACAAGACCAGCGCGCGGTACGCTACTGCTCGGTAGGCCATGATTTCCTACGTCCGGCACCGGATCGCCCCGGGCCGGAACATTGGCGCCGGAGAGCTTGCGAGCCGGCCGTGAGGACTGCCCCTAGGAGTTACTCGCACATGGCAGGAACCGGAGTTTTCTCGCCCGGCCGCGCGCAGATCGAGGCCAAGACTCTGCGGCGAGACCGTTGGTGGCTCGAGCCGGCCATCATGTTCACGATCTTTTCCTCGTTCGTCGTCTACGCGACGGTTCGAGCCTTCTGGGACACGAGCTACTACGACAAGGACAGTCACCTGCTGTCCCCGTTCTATTCGCCGTGTCTGAGCAACGACTGCCCCGAGGGTGCCTCGCACCTGGGCACTCCCGTCGGCGACTGGTTCCCCATGTCGCCCTCGCTGCTCATTCTGATCGCCCCGCTGGGCTTCCGAATGACCTGCTACTACTACCGCAAGGCCTACTACCGGGCCTTCTGGTTGTCGCCGCCCGCCTGCGCGGTGGCCGAGCCGCACGCGAAGTACACCGGCGAGACGCGGTTCCCGCTGATCGTTCAGAACTCGCACCGCTGGTTCTTCTGGCTGTCGCTGCCGCTGCCGTTCCTCATCGCCTACGACGGCTTCGACGCGATCTACGCCGACGGGGACTGGAAGTTCGGACTCGGCGCACTGATTCTCATCGTCGCGGGCGTGACGCTGCTGGCCTACTCGGCCTCGTGCCACTCGTGCCGCCACATCATGGGCGGCCGGCTCAACCACTTCTCCAAGCACCCGGTCCGGTACTGGATGTGGGGCCAGATCACCAAGCTGAACGCGAAGCACATGCAGCTCGCCATGATCTCGCTGCTCGCGGTCTGGTTCGCCGACGTCTACGTCCTGCTGGTCGCCGCCGACGTCTTCGGCGACCCGCACTTCGGCTAAAGAAGTAAGGACTCTCCCGCATGACTGAGCTCGAACGGCACTCCTACGACGTGCTCGTGATCGGCGCCGGTGGCGCCGGTCTGCGCGCGGCCATCGCCGCCCACGAGGCCGGCGCTCGCACCGCCGTCGTCTGCAAGTCCCTGCTCGGCAAGGCCCACACTGTCATGGCCGAGGGCGGCATCGCCGCGGCCATGGGCAACGTGTGGCCCGAGGACAACTGGCAGGTCCACTTCAAGGACACGATGAAGGGCGGGCGGATGGTCAACAACTGGCGCATGGCGCAGCTCCATGCGCAGGAATCTCCCGAGCGCGTGCTCGAGCTCGAGCGCTGGGGCGCACTGTTCGACCGTACGAAGGACGGACGGATCCTCCAGCGCGACTTCGGCGGGCACCGCTACGCGCGCCTCGCGCACATCGGTGACCGCACCGGCCTCGAGATGATCCGCACCCTCCAGCAGCTCAAGGTGGCGCTCGGGATCGACGTGTACATGGAGTGCACGATCTCCCGCCTGCTCACCGACGGCACCGGCGAGTCCGCGCACGGCACCAACCGCGGCGCGTTCGCCGGAGAGTTCAGCTAATGT
>JBQTKD010000149.1:0-20779 GCA_052386455.1 Sporichthyaceae bacterium | reverse complement strand
CGCGGTCGGGCTACGCCCGAGCCTTGACCCCGACGCCTCAGTTCAGCGCGCCCAGATCCGGCGGGAGAAGCCAGAAACAATGGAGACCCGGCTGTTGACCCGGCCCCGCTCCTTCAGGGATGACAGGTCTTCAGACCCGTGCGAAAACGGTCCGTCCCCAAGGGGTACGGGCCGTTTCGCGTGTGTATTGGCAAACCTCCTGCATGGATTCGTCATCTCCTCGAAGCCGTCGCGGCCCGACATGTCCCTCCGTGGGCGGACATCGGCGTCAAGCGAGGCGCCGGAGTACTGCAGGCCTGGACAAGTCATCCGTTCGGCCTATTGCCGCGGCAGACGATGGGCGGGCTGCACACACCCTGGGGAGGGAACCGAATGGCACTTCGACACGGCAACATGAGGACCAGCGCGCGCCGCATCGCCGCCGGCACGATGCTCACCACGCTTGCGACCGGCTCGGCGGTTGCCCTGGGGGCGCCGGCCGCGCACGCCGCCGACGGCCCCGAGCTGATCGCCCACCGCGGGGGCATGGACTGGTCCACCTACACGGAGAACGGCACCAAGGCCGTCGAGAACGCCTTCAAGTCCGGCGCCGACTCCGTCGAGATCGACGTTCAGTGGACGAAGGACGGGCGCACCGTCGTCATGCACGACAAGACGATGAACCGCACCACGAACTGCTCCGGCACCGTCACCACCATGAACTACTCGAAGTACCGGGACTGCAAGCTCGAAGACGGTTCGGGCGCTCCGAACATCTACGACGTGCTGAAGATCGTCGACCAGTACAAGGGCCACGTCTTCCTGCACGTCCGCGAGCTGACCACCGCGACCAAGGCCAAGAAGCTCGTCGAGGCGATGGAGCACTACGGCCTGAACAACCGCGACCGCGCGACCGTGATCTCCACCAACAAGTCCTACCTGGAGATGGCGAAGAAGAACGGCAGCAAGGCGCGCCGCGGCTACCTTTTCAGCTCCGACGCCGGCTGGACGGCCAACTACTCGATCCTGCTGCCCTACGACGTGGCGGTGACCTCCAGCAAGGTGAAGGCCGCGCAGAAGGTCGGCAAGAAGGTCATGGTCGTCGAGGGCCACCCCACCAAGGTCACCGACGTCCTGGACCTGAAGCTGGACGGCTTCATGGCCAACGGCCTGCAGAAGGCGCTCGTCGAGCTCGGCCGGGCGCTCGCGGAGGTGACGGCCCAGGCCGCCAAGCTGGCAAACTGACCCATCGCGAGATCGCGTAGCACCTCCGCGCCTCGTGGCGGGTCATTCCCGCCACAAGGTACGGATGGGGGCGGCTTCGGGCACTTCCCACGTACGTGTCAAGAGCGGGGCATATTTCCCGTCCGGCGGCTCCCTTTCGGGGCGATCTGCCCGAATATCGATCCCGGGGGAAGTCCATCCATCGGCGCTACGCCGACGACCAGCAGCAGTGGGGATAGAACATGGCACTGATGGGGTGGGGCATCCGCCGCAAGCGCTTTGCGATCGGCGCGGCCGTCGCGGCGATCTCCGCGACGGCGTTGGTTGGGCCCAACGCGAGCGCGGCCCCCGGTGGTGGCGAGACGATCGCCCACCGCGGCGGGACGTACAACACGCCTGAATCCACGCTTGCAGCGTTTGGCTCGGCGCTGCACCAGAAGGTGAACGGCATCGAGTTCGACGTCCAGTTCACCCGCGACGGCGTGCCCGTCGTCATGCACGACTCCACGGTCAACCGCACGACCAACTGCTCCGGCAGGGTTTCCAGCTTCACGTGGGCTCAACTGCGCCGCTGCGACGCCGGCAGCTGGTTCGATTCGGCCTTCCGCGGGGAGCGCGTGCCCAGCCTCCAGCAGACGCTGAGCTTCATCCAGCAACGCTCGAACACGGCAGAGGTCTTCGTCCACGTCAAGTCGCCGAACCTGCGCGAGGCCAAGCGCATCGTCGAGGAGATCCTGGCCAACAAGCTGTACCGCCGAGTCACCGTGATGGCCAGCTCGCACACGGACCTGCGAACGATGAAGCGCGCGGGCGTACCCTCCGGCAACCTCGGGTTCGTCTTCAGCAACCCGTCCGGATGGAACACCAACTATCCCGTGCTGGTGCCGTACAACGTCGAGGTCACCAAGTCCCTGGTGTCCCGCGCGAAGAACCGCGGCCAGAAGGTCTACACCGTCGAGGACAAGCCGTACTCCGAGTCCAGCGCCCGCAGCAAGGGCGTGACCGGCGTGCTCGTCGACGACGTCCCCGGCAGCTACGACTTCGGCTCCGACAACGGCTCGAGCGGCTCGCGCGGCGGCTCGCGGTCCGGCGGCGGTGGCGGAGGCGGCGGTGGCGGTGGCGGTGGCGCCAGCTAGTCGCCCAGCAGACGCAGACGGCCCGTCCGGGGACTCCCCCGGGCGGGCCGTTGTCGTTGCGTGGCTAGTCCCCGCGGCCGCGGTTGCGCCGATGAAGCTCGCGGGCCATCTCCCGGTTCGCCTGCTTCTCGGCCAGCGTCTGACGCTTGTCGTGCAGCTTCTTTCCGCGCGCCAACGCGATCTCCACCTTGGCCCTGCCGTCGGAGAAGTACAGCGCAAGCGGCACGATCGTCAGGCCCGAGTCCCGGGTCTTGAGCGCCCAACGCTCGATCTCGGCGCGGTGCAGCAGCAGCTTGCGGATGCGTCGCGGCTCGTGGTTCGTCCACGTCCCCGCGTTGTACTCGGGAATGTGCACGGCGTGCAGGTACATCTCGCCGTCGCGCAACGTCGCGAAGCCGTCGACGAGCGAGGCCCGCCCGGCGCGCAGCGACTTCACCTCGGTGCCGGTCAGCACCAGACCGGCCTCGTACGTGTCCTCGATGAAGTAGTCGTGCCGGGCCTTCTTGTTCTGCGCGACGACCTTGCGCCCACGTTCGCGTGCCATGCACCGAACCTTAGCGACGCCCCCGCAGCAGGGTCATCGGGTCGACGAAGCGTCCGTTCACCAGCGTCTCGAAGTGCAGGTGCGGCCCCGTGGACCAGCCGGTCGAGCCCGAGTAGCCGAGGATCTGCCCCCGGGTCAACTGCTGGCCGACGCGGACCGCGAAACGACTCATGTGGTTGTAGGTGGTGACCAGGTTCGCGCCGTTGACCGTGCCGTGGTCCACCACCACGCGGCGCCCGTACGCCCCGCTGTAGATGACCTGCAGAACCTCGCCCGCCGCCGCAGCCCGCACCGCCGTCCCCGTCGGGACCCCGAAGTCGGTGCCGGTGTGGAGCTTGTTGCGACGCAGGATTGGGTGGTACCGCATCCCGTACCCGGACGTGATCGGCCCGACCGCCGGCAGCGCGAGCACTCCCCCGAGGTTCAGCGGCAGGTTGGCGGCGCCGGCACGCTTCGCCGCGGCGATCCGCGCCGCGATGATCTTCGCCAGCCGACGGGACTCCACTTCCTGCTCGGCGAGCTTCTTCTCGACGATCGCCTTGAGCTTGCGGGCCTCTTCCAGCGCGTCGGTTCGCTCGGCGACCAGGTCGGAGACGGCCGTGTGCGCGGCGGCGGCCGCGTCGACGGCCTCGTCCGCCCGCCCGACGGCGGCCTCCAGCGCGGCGCGGTCGCCCTCTTCGCGAAGCTGCAGGTCCGTCAGCGCGCTGCGCCGGCCCTCGAGTTCGCGCTCGGCCTCGGCGAGTCCGTCGAGCGCGTCGCGCTGGGATCGGTTGACCGACTGGAGATAGACCATGGAAGAGGTCAGCTCCTCCGGACTCCGTGCCCCGAGCAGCACGCCGAGCTGGGAGAAGTCCCCACCGGTGTAGGCCCGGCGAGCGAGCGCGGCGACGGCCGCGCGGCGGGCCTGGACCTCGACCGCGACCGCGTCCTGTAGGCGGGCGTTGTAGAACATTTCGCCGCGAGTCACCGCCGACCGCTCGGCCGCCGCGGCGGCGTCCGCCCGGGCGGCGCGTTCGCCGGCCCTGGCGCGGCTCAGCGTGGAACGCGCGACGGGCAGTTCGTTCTCTGCTCGCTCGAGGGCGTCGGAGGCCGCCTTGACCCGCGCGGCCGTCCGGTCCGCCTGCTCGTCGAGCGACTTCACACGGGCGTCGACCGCACGCTTGCGCTCGCGTGGGTCGTCGGCGGCTCCGGCGGTTGGCACCGCGAGGGCCACCACGGTCGCCAGTACCGCGGCTGTTGCTCCGGTTCGCCGTCCTCGCACAGGAGTTCCTCGTCAATCACTTGAGTAACTTCCGTACCACGGTAACCCGTCGGACCTACACCTTGAGGTAGCGACGCAGCGTCAGCGAGGAAACCAAGGCCGATACGCCAACGCCGAAGACGAACAGCCAGGGCACGGTGGAGGCCACCGCCTCCCACCCGATGAACTCGGTGAACCTGTAGGTGCGGACGAGATAGTGGTCGACCCCGCCCCACTTGGCCCCGCAGACCAGACCTGTCGCGATCACGGCGCCGGCTACCCCCGTCACAACGCCCTCCAGGACGAACGGCAGGCGGATGGCGAGGTTCGACGCCCCAACGAGGCGCTTGATGCTCGTCTCGCGCCGGCGACTGAACGCAGAGATGCGGATCGTGTTGACGATCAGCAAGAGCGCCGCCGCCAACACCGTCCCGGCCAGCACCAGCGAGCCCACCGAGAGTGCGCGCATGGCCTTGAAGAACGGCGCCAGGATCTTCTTTTGATCCACCACCCGCTCGACGCCCGGCCGGCCGGTGAAGGCGCTGGTCACGATCTCGTACTTGCTCGGGTCGCTCAGCTTCACCCGGAACGAATCGGGAAGTTGGTCGGGCGTCGTCGCCCCGACGATCGCGTCGTCCGCAAACTGTTGCTTGAACTGCTCGTAGGCCTCGAGCTTGGACTCGTAGTACACCTCTGCGACCAGCGGCTTGAGCTTCTCCAGATCCGTCCGAATTTCGGTCCGCTGGGCGTCACTCACTTCGCCGGACCTGCAGCTCGGCGTGCTGTCGTCCGTGGCCAGGCATAGGAAGATCGAGACCTCGACCTTGTCGTACCAGTAGTCCTTCATCGTCTCGACCTGCTTGCCGGTCAGCATGGCAAGGCCGATCAGCGAGAGGGCGACGGCACTGGTGATGATCGTCGCCACGGTCATCGTGAGGTTGCGCCGCAGCCCGGTGAAGATCTCCGAGGCGAGAAAGCTCAACCTCATGCGCTGTAGCCGTAGACGCCGCGGTGCTGGTCGCGGACCACGCGCCCGAACTCGAGCTCCACCACTCGTTTGCGCATCTGGTCCACGATCGCCTGGTCGTGCGTGGCCATGACCACGGTGGTGCCCGTCCGGTTGATCCGGTCCAGCAGCTTCATGATGCCGACGGACGTCGTCGGGTCGAGGTTTCCCGTGGGCTCGTCCGCGATCAGGAGCAGCGGGCGGTTGACGAACGCTCGCGCGATCGCCACGCGCTGCTGCTCGCCGCCGGACAGCTCGTCGGGCATGCGGTCGGACTTGTCGGCCAGGCCGACGAGTTCCAGCACCTCCGGCACGACCTTGCGAACGACGCCACGGGACTTCCCCAGGACCTCCAGCGCGAAGGCGACGTTCTCGAACACGGTCTTGTTCGGCAGCAGCCGGAAGTCCTGGAAGACCGTGCCGATCTGGCGGCGCATGGCCGGAACCTTCCAGTTCGACAGGCGTGCGAGGTCTTTCCCGAGAACGTGCACCACGCCGTTGGTGGGCCGCTCCTCCTTGAGGATGAGGCGCAGGAAGGTCGACTTGCCGGATCCGGACGCGCCGACGAGGAACACGAACTCGCCCTTGCCGATCTCGAGAGAGACCTCGCGCAGGGCGGGCCGGTCCTGGCTGGGGTACGTCTTGGTGACGTTGTCCAAGCGGATCATCGCTGTCGATGGTAGGCGCGCCCAGGCCCCCGGGCGGGCGAAAACGACGGTGCGCCGCCGGCGAAATCGCCGGCGGCGCTGTCCGTTCGGGGAGCGTTAGACGCAGGGAGTGAAGACGTTCAGCGGCGGCGGGTATGCGTTGCAGACCTCGCGCGGGGTGATCGTGGTGGAGTTGCCGACCGGCGGCGCGTCCTCGGCGCCGTCGGGGGTGTCGCCGATGTCCGTTTCCTTCTCCGCAACGCACGCGGCCCAGCCGGTGATGACGCCCGGCTTCTTCTGGCCCTCCGCGGTGGGGCCGACGAGGTCCTTGTACGGGGCCTTCGTCAGCGAGGTGTTGGCGGTGAAGCCCACGCGGTAGACGTTGTAGCCGGCAGCGTTCTGAACGATGACGGCGGTGATGAAGCCGCCGCTGGCCTGCTCGGTGATGTCCAGCGCAGCGTCCTTGCCGACCGCGCCGCGCGCGGACTTGATCTTGCCGGCCGGGTCTTTGGCGCCGTCGATGCCTAGGCCGAACGCCTCGCCCTTGACTCGCTCGGACTTGCAGTCCGTGGCCTTGCCCTCCTGGGGCAGGGCCCGGGAGTCCGCGGTCGTCGGCACAGCCGCGATCGCGCCCGCGGCACCGACCAGCAGACCGCCCGCGCTGAGGATTGCAACGATTCCAACGCGGACGGAGCCGCTCGATTTGATCATTTAACTGCTCTCCAACATCTGAGCGCGCCGACCGGGAGCGGCACGCAGGCCAACGAATAGTGTGACTACGGACAAATCGGGGAAGAGCCCCCCGGCGTTACGGTTATGCGTCACCGAACTTTCGGGGACCGCCATCCATCCGGATTCCACCAGTCTAGGGGCAGTTCCCGCCGCCGTTGAGGGAGCGGCGCCGCCGCCCGATCAGGCCCCACTGCGCCGCCACCGGATTCCGGCCTCGATGAAGTCGTCGATCTCGCCGTTGAAGACGGCCTGCGGGTTGCCGACCTCGTGCTCGGTGCGCAGGTCCTTCACCATCTGGTATGGGTGCACCACGTAGGAGCGCATCTGGTTGCCCCACGACCCGGACGAGTCGTCCTTGAGCGCGTTGATCTTCGCCTGCTCCTCGCGGCGGCGAACCTCGAGCAGCTTGGACTGCAGAACCTCCATGGCGCGGGCCTTGTTCTGCAGCTGCGAGCGCTCGTTCTGGCAGGACACCACGATGTTGGTCGGCAGGTGCGTCAGGCGGACGGCGGAGTCGGTGGTGTTGACCCCTTGACCGCCGGGGCCCGAGGACCGAAAGACGTCGACCCGAATCTCGTCCTCGGGGATGTCGACGTGGTCGGTGGACTCGGTGACCGGGACGACCTCGACCGCCGCGAAGGAGGTCTGCCGGCGGCCCTGGTTGTCGAACGGAGAGATGCGCACCAGGCGGTGGGTGCCCTGCTCGACGGACAGGGTCCCGTAGGCGTGTGGAGCATGGACCACGAACGTGGCCGACTTGATGCCGGCCTCTTCGGCGTAGGAGGTGTCGTAGACCTCGGTGGCGTACCCGTGGCGCTCGGCCCAGCGCAGGTACATCCGCATGAGCATCTCGGCGAAGTCCGCAGCGTCGACCCCGCCCGCCTCGGCGCGGATCGTGACGAGCGCGTCGCGGCCGTCGTACTCGCCGTTGAGCAGCGTACGAACCTCCAGCGCCGCGATCTCCCTGGTCAGCCCCGCGAGCTCGGTCTCGGCCTCGGCCCGGGTGTCGGCGTCGTCGGCCTCGGCGGCGAGCTCGAAGAGCACCTCGAGGTCGTCCAGGCGCCGGCGCACGCTTTCGACTCGATTGATGTCGGCCGCCACGGCGGACATGCGGCTGGTGACCTGCTGCGCTCGCGCCTGGTCGTCCCACAGGTCCGGGGCGGCGGCCTGCTCCTCGAGTTCGGCGTGTTCGCGACGAAGCTTGGGGAGGTCGACGACGTGCTCGACCGAGCTCAGCGTGCTGTCGAGGGCCTTGAGGGCTTCGGCGGGATCCAGTGCTGCCACCCGCGAAGGCTACAAGCCGGCGAAGCGCGAGGGGCACGAGCGGCCTTGCCGGCGCTCGTGCCCCTCGTGTGCGTTCGGTCTAGCCGCGGCGACGGTGGCGGCCGGTGCCGCCCCCGCTGGACCGCACCATCAGCGCGCCCGCGCCGACGAGCAGCGAACCGAGAGCCGCGAGCGCGCCCGCCTCGCCGCCACCGGTCTTGGGCAGGTTGTGCTTCTTGGGCGGCGCGGCGTTGACGCCCTTGACGTCGCCGTCGTCGTCCGGGTCCTCGGTGCCGCTCGTGGACGGGGGCGGAGCCTGCTCGCCGACCTCTTCGCCGCCGGCCTCCTCGCCGCCCGCCTCTTCGCCGCCCGCCTCTTCGCCGCCGGTCTCCTCGCCACCGGTCTCTTCGCCGCCGGTCTCCTCGCCACCGGTCTCCTCGCCGCCGGAGCCGCTGCCGCCCTCGTTACCGGGAGTCGAGCCCCCGCCGGTCGGAGTCGGAGTGCCCGCTTCCTCGTCGCAGTTGTCGTCGCCCTGGCCGTTGCCGTTGCCGTTGCCGTTGCCCTGACCGTCGCCGTTGCCCTGGCCATTGCCCTGGCTGTTGCCGTTGCCGTCGCCGTTGCCCGACCCGTTGTCGTTGTCGCACTCGTTGTCGTCGGACTTGGGGTCCTTGCCGTTGTTGGCGCCGGCAGCCGCGGCGGCTTCCTTGGCTTCCTTCTCGGCCTTGTCGGCCGCCTCCTTGGCCTCCCTGGCCTCCTTCTCGGCCTTGTCGGCGGCGTCCTTGTCGGCCGTGTCCTTGGCGGCCTTCTCGGCGGCGTCGGCGGCCTCCTTGGCTTCCTTCTCCGCCTTCTCGGCAGCGGCGGCGGCCTCGGCCGCCTCCTTCGCGGCCTTCTCCGCCTTTTCCTTCTCTTCCTTGTCCTTGGCTTCCTTGGCTCGATCGGCGGCTTCCTTCTCCGCCTTCTCGGCGGCGGCCTTCGCCTCGGCCGCTTCCTTCTCGGCCTTTTCGGCGGCGGCCTTGGCCTCGGCGGCCTCCTTCTCCGCCTTCTCCTTGGCTTCCTTGTCGGCCTTGTCCTTCGCGGCCTTCTCGGCGGCGGCAGCGGCCTCCTTGGCTTCCTTCTCCGCCTTCTCCGCAGCGGCGGCGGCCTCGGCCGCCTCCTTCGCGGCCTTCTCCGCGGCCGCGCTGGCGGACGACTCGTTCGCGCAGATCAGGAAGTGGCTGATCGCGGCGGGCTTGTCGGTGTTCAGCGGGGCGTGCAGCTTGGTCCAGGGCGGAGCCGCGGGCAGGCCCTTGGGGGTACCCACGTCGTAGCGGTTGTAGCCGTTCTTGCCGCCCTTGACGAAGACGGCGACAACCTCGAAGCCGGACTTCACCTTCGTGATGTTCAGAAACGTCTCGCCGGCTTTGCCGGAGTACTCGACGACGAGGGATGGGTTCTGGCCCTGGTCGTCGCCGTACTCCTCGCCGCCAACCCCGCCCCCGAATTTGCCCGTTCCACAGGAGTGACGTTCCCGTCGAAGGAGGTTGCGCGCCCGTCGCCGGACTTTCCGGTGTCGGCGACGGCAGCACCGGCCCCCGCTCCAGCGGCGAGCACGGCGGCCGCGGCGGTACCGGCGGCAACGCCGGTACGTACGACCGGACTCGTCGGCTTGATGCGGCGGTGACGGCCGTGGGGCGTGCGGTTCATCAAGGAGACTCCAAGGTGGGCCGGTTAGGCGATCGCGGAGAGTGTGCCGCAAGATTTCCGCACAAGGCCATGCAGGAACGCAAAAAAGGGACCTACGTCCCAGCTCAGAGTGATCGAACCGACTGTTGGCGCACCTGCTTCCCCGTGCGTTCGGGTATGTGTCAAATGATTACGAACAGTACTAACGACGCGTAATCGTTGCACGACCCATCGGAGTGGGCCCCGCCCGCGATGCGGCGGCCGCTAGGGTGCCGAACGTGACCGAGGCCACGTCCCGCTCCTTCGGCGAAGAGGGCGCCCGGTTGACCTACGGGTCCTACTTGCAACTTCCGGCGCTGCTCGCGACGCAACATCAGCTCTCCGAGCCCCCCGCCCACGACGAGCTGCTGTTCATCACCATCCACCAGGTCTACGAGCTGTGGTTCCAGCAGATGCTGCACGAGCTGGAGGCCACGCGCGAAGCCATGTTCCGGGGCCGGTTGTGGCTGGCCCGCCAGCTGCTCGATCGCGTGGCCACCATCGAACGCGTCCTGATCGCCCAGGTCGACGTGCTCGAAACGATGACGCCACAGGACTTCGGGATCTTCCGGCAGCGGCTGGCACCCGCCAGCGGATTTCAATCCGTGCAGTTCCGGGAGATCGAGTTCCTCTCGGGCGCGAAGGACCCCGAGTACCTCGAGCGGTTCGTCGGACTCACGGACGTCGAGCGTTCCCGGCTCGAGCGTCGCCTCGAGGAGCCCACCCTGTGGGACGCCTACCTGCAGGTGCTCGCGGCGCGCGAGCTACCCGTCGACGACGGGCAACTCACCGCCTCCCTGCTGGCGGTCGCCCGAGATCGGGACGCGTACGGCGAGGAGTGGGACCTGGCCGAGGCGCTGCTCGACCACGACGCCAACGCCTGGCTGTGGCGGTCCCGGCACGTGGTCATGGTGGAGCGCCAGATCGGCACTCGATCGGGCACCGGCGGCTCCTCGGGCGGTCCGTACCTGCGTGGAAGACTGCCGCTGCGGTACTTCCCTCACCTATGGACGCTCAGAGACGAGCTGTAGGCATGCCTGTGCCCATCAACGACGCCGGTCAGTTCGCCCGACTGCGCGAGGCGTACTGGAAGCACGTCGCGGCCGAGGAGCTCGCCGACCGCAAGCCCGAGGACCTCGACGGGGCCGTGCGCTCGCACCTCGAACTGGCCGAGAACCGCGCCCAGGGAACTGCGCGGGTGCGGGTGTTCACCCCGCTCACCGACACGCACGGCTGGTCGGCACAGGGCCGCACCGTGGTCGAGGTCGTCACCGACGACATGCCGTTCCTGGTGGACTCGGTGACCGCCGAGCTCACTCGCACCGACCGCGCCATCGACCTCGTGGTGCACCCGCAGCCCGTGGTCCGGCGCGACATCGTCGGGCGGCTGCTCGGCGCGGCCGACCCCGCGGCGCCCAGCCACGAGGACACCCGGGAGTCGTGGATTCACGTCGAGGTGGAACGGCTCGTCGACTCCGAAGCCGAGGGCATCTGCGCCGACCTGCGCCGGGTGCTCGGCGACGTGCGGGACGCCGTCGAGGACTGGCAGAAGATGGGCGAGGCCGCGCTGCGCGCTGCCGACGACCTGCTCGGCGGCAACATGCCCGGCCGCGGCACCGAACCGGAGCTGGCCGAGACCTGGCACCTCCTGCACTGGCTCGCCGACAACCACTTCACGTTCCTCGGGCACCGCGAGTACCGCCTGGAGTCCGGGCCCGACCGACCGGAGCTGCGCGGCGTTCCCGGCAGCGGGCTCGGGATCCTGCGCGGGGACAGCGGGCTGTCCGCCTCCTTCGACGCGCTGCCGGCGGCGGCACGGGCCCGCGCACACGACCGCCGACCGCTGATCGTCACCAAGTCCACGTCGCGCTCGACCGTGCATCGGCCGGGCTACCTCGACTTCATCGGCGTTAAGCGGTTCGACGCGGCCGGCAAGGTAATCGGCGAGCGCCGCTTCCTCGGCCTCTTCAGTCGTTCCGCGTACTCCGAGAGCGTGCTGCGCATCCCGGTGCTGCGCGCCAAGGTGGACCAGCTCTTCGAACTCACCGGGTTCGCGCCGGCGAGCTACTCCGGCCGCGACCTGCTCGAGGCGGTGGAGACCTACCCGCGCGACGAACTGTTCGACACCGAGGTCGCCGAGCTCGCCGAGATCCTGCTCGCGGTACTGCACCTCAAGGAGCGCCGGCGGCTGCGGCTGTTCCTGCGGCCCGACGAGTACGGCCGCTACGTGTCCGCGCTGGTCTATCTCCCCAGGGATCGGTACAACACCGAAACTCGGCTGCGGATCCAGGAGGTGCTGTCGCGCGAACTGCACGGCGTGAACGTCGAGCACACGTCGCGAGTCACCGAGTCCGTGCTCGCCCGCCTGCACTTCATCGTCCGAGTCGATCCCGACCTGCCCGCCGAGCAGCGCCGGCCGATCGACGCCGCCGCCCTCGAGGCGCAGTTGGTGGAGGCCACCAGGACGTGGCGCGAGGATCTCGCAGCGGCGCTCGACGAACGCTACGACGCCCGCACCGCCGCCGAGCTGACGGCCCGTTACGCCGAGGCGTTCCCCGCGGGGTATCGAGAGGCGAACTCCGCCCGCGCCGCCGTCGACGACCTGACGCGGATCGAGAAGCTTCCGGCCGACTCCGGACTGTCGGTGCGCCTCTATCAGCCGCGGGGCGTCGAGACCGACCTGCCGCGGTTCACGATCTACCGCCGTGGCGAGGCGATGTCGCTGTCCGAGATCATGCCTGTCCTTGCGCACTTCGGGGTGGAGGTCACCGACGAGCAGCCGTATCGCATCGACGTCGACGGCGTCGCACCCACCTGGATCTACGACTTCGGGCTGCGCACCGATCCGGGCACCGATTCGGTCGCGTCGATTCGCGAGGCGTTCGAGGGCGCCACGATGGCGGTCCGCGCCGGCGTCGCCGAATCGGACGGACTGCACCGCCTGGTACTTCGCGCAGGTCTGACCTGGTCTCAGATTGCCGTGCTGCGCGCCTACACGAAGTACCTGCGCCAGGCCGGGATCGCGTTCAGCCAGGAGTACATCGAGAACGTGCTGACCGCCGACGCCGACATCGCGCGCATGCTCGTGCGGCTGTTCGAGGCGCGCTTCGACCCGGCGTTGGGCGCCGCCGACGCCCCCGAGCGCGTCGAGGTGGTCGAGGCGCTGCAGTCCGACATCCGGGCCGCGCTGGACTCGGTGGCCAGCCTGGACGCGGACCGCATCCTCCGTTCGCTGCTGACGCTGATCCAGGCCACGCTGCGCACCAACCACTGGGTGCCGGGCGTGGGCACAGACCCCCGGCGCGCCCTGGCGTTCAAGCTCGACCCACAGCGAATTCCGGACCTGCCCGCGCCGCGGCCGGCGTTCGAGATCTGGGTCTACTCCCCCGACGTGGAGGGCGTGCACCTGCGGTTCGGCCCGGTGGCCCGCGGCGGGCTGCGCTGGTCCGACCGGCGCGAGGACTTCCGCACCGAGATCCTGGGCCTGGTCAAGGCGCAGATGGTGAAGAACTCCGTGATCGTGCCGGTGGGCGCCAAGGGCGGCTTCGTCGTCAAGCGGCCGCCGGCGCCGACCGGATCCGCCACAGTGACACCTACAGACGCGGATCGGGACGCGTACGCGGCCGAAGGCGTGGTCTGCTATCGCTCGTTCATCAACGCACTGCTCGACGTCACCGACAATCTGATCAACCGTCAGGCTATTCCCGCTCCGCACGTGGTGCGGCACGACCCGGACGACTCCTACCTAGTGGTGGCGGCGGACAAGGGCACCGCGCGGTTCTCCGACATCGCCAACGAGATCAGCCTCGCCCGCGGCTTCTGGCTCGGCGACGCGTTCGCATCCGGCGGCTCGGTGGGCTACGACCACAAGGCGATGGGCATCACCGCCCGCGGCGCGTGGGAGTCGGTGAAGCGCCACTTCCGCGAGCGCGGCATCGACTGCCAGGCAGAGGACTTCACGTGCGTCGGTGTTGGCGACATGTCCGGCGACGTTTTCGGCAACGGCATGCTGCTGTCTCGGCACATCCGGCTGGTGGCCGCCTTCGACCACCGGCACATCTTCCTGGACCCGACGCCCGACGCGGCGACCTCGTTCGTCGAACGGGAGCGGATGTTCGCGCTGCCGCGCTCGTCGTGGGCGAACTACGACGCGAGCCTGATCTCGGCCGGCGGTGGCGTCCATCCCCGTTCGGCGAAGTCGATTCCGATCACGCCCGAGGTCCGTACGGCGCTCGGCCTGGCGGAGGACACCACGGCACTCACCCCGGCCGAACTGATGCGGGCGATCCTGCTGGCCCCGGTGGACCTGCTGTGGAACGGCGGCATCGGCACGTACGTGAAGGCGTCCACCGAGACCAATGCCGAGTGCGGCGACAAGGCGAACGACGCGATCCGTGTGGACGGTGCGGCCCTGCGGGCCGCCTGCGTCGGCGAGGGCGGCAACCTCGGCTGCACGCAGCGCGGCCGCATCGAATACGCCCGCGCGGGCGGCCGGATCAACACCGACGCCATCGACAACTCCGCCGGCGTCGACACCTCCGACCACGAGGTCAACATCAAGATCCTGCTCGACGCCGCGGTGGTCGGCGGCGACCTCGATCCGGGCGAACGCACCACCCTGCTCGCCTCGATGACCGACGAGGTGGCCGCGCTCGTGCTGCGCGACAACTACGCGCAGAACGTCGCGCTCAGCAACTCCGTCGCGCAGGCCCCGGCGCTGCTCCACGCGCATCGGCGGCTCATCGTCGCGCTCGGCGCCGAAGGCCTGCTCGACCGCGAAGTCGAGTTCCTGCCCAACGAGGCCGAGCTCAACAACCGGGCCGCGGCCGGCCTGGGCCTGACCGGGCCGGAGCTCGCGGTGGTGCTGGCCTGGACGAAGATCGCGCTCGATCGCGAGGTGCTGGCCAGCGACCTGCCCGAATCCCCCGCGCTGGTCGACGATCTCGCGAAGTACTTCCCGACGGCGCTGCGCGAGCGGTTCTCGGCGCGCATCGCCTCCCACCCGCTGCACCGCGAGATCCTGACCACCTCGGTGGTCAACGAGGTGGTCAACGAAGCCGGCATCACCTTCGTGCACCGGGTGCGCGAAGAGACCGCCGCGACAGCAGTGGACATCGTCCGGGCCTGGCTGGTGGCCCGCGACGTGTTCGCCCTCGACGGCTTCCGGGCCGACGTCGCCGCGCTGGACAACGTGGTGTCGGCGGACGTGCAGCGTCAGCTGCGGCTCGGTGCCCGCCGGCTGGCCGAACGCGCGACGCGCTGGCTGCTGCAGAAGCGGCGCCCGCCGTTGGACATCGACGGGGAGCTGTGGGTCTTCGCCGGTCCGGTGGCCGAGGTGATCTCCTCGATCCCGGCCCTGGTTCGCGGGTCGGATGCGGCCGCGCTGACCGAGGCGCGCGCTTCGCTGCGCGCCGCCGGGGTGCCGGCAGAGGTGGCCGACCGAGCCGCGGCGATGGACGTCGCCTTCGCCGCGCTGGACATCGTCGAGGTTGCGCGGACCGGCGGGTTCTCTCCGGCCGAGGTGGCGGAGGTCTACTTCCTGCTCGGCGACCGGCTCGGCATCGCCGACCTGCTGTCGCGGATCAACGCGCTGCCTCGCGACGACCGGTGGAAGTCCATGGCCCGGGCGAGTCTGCGCGAGGACCTTTTCGCGGCGCACGCGTCGTTGACCGCAGACGTTCTCGCCGCGGGTTCCGGGGACGCCGAAAGCCGGCTCGCCGCGTGGCGGCAGGCCGCCGCGGGTTCGGTGGAGCGAGCCGAGCGGATGTTCGGCGAGCTGCTCGCGGGTGGCACCGAGGACCTCGCGACGGTGTCGGTGGCGATGCGAACCTTCCGCGGATTGCTCAGTGCTCCACGCTCCTGAATCGGGATCTGATGCGGCATCATGACCCGCAACCCGCAACCAGGAGGTCACCGATGTCCGACAGCATTTCCGGTTCGATCGAGATCAACGCTCCGGCCGAGAAGGTGTACGGCATGGTCAGCGACCTGCCGCGCATGGGCGAGTGGAGCCCGGAGGCCTGCGGCGGGAAGTGGAAGGGCGGCGCCACCGAGGCCGCGCCGGGCGTCAAGTTCGCCGGCAAAAACAAGAACGGCAAGAAGAAGTGGGCCGCGGGCGTGGTGATCGACGAGGCAGAGTCCCCGTCGAAGCTGCAGTTCACCGTGAAGGCCGGTCCGCTCACCGGAGCTCGCTGGCGCTACGAGATCGAGCCCACCGCGAGCGGCTGCAAGGTCACCGAGACGTGGATCGACACGCGCAGCGGCCCCCTGAAGTCCGACTTCGTGGGCAAGCTCGTCACCGGCGTCCCGGACCGCAAGGCGTTCGTGAAGACGTCGATCGACACCACCCTCGCCAACGTCAAGAAGGCCGCGGAGGCCTGACCGAGCTTCGGGCGTCCGAACAACCGTGGTACCGGCGTCACGGTCGTTCGGACGCCTCGCGGTTTTTCAGCCCATGTGCGGGTAGCGCCAGTCGGTCGGGGGGACGAAGGTCTCCTTGATCGACCGGGGGCTGGTCCAGCGCAGGAGGTTGAGCGCGGAGCCCGCCTTGTCGTTGGTGCCGGACGCGCGGGCGCCGCCGAAGGGCTGTTGCCCGACGACGGCGCCCGTCGGCTTGTCGTTGACGTAGAAGTTCCCGGCGGAGAAGCGCAGCGCCTCGCTCGCCTTGGCCAGGACCGTGCGGTCCTGCGCGAACACCGCGCCGGTCAGCGCGTACGGGCTGGCGGTGTCGACGAGGCGAAGCACCTTGTCCCAGTCGGCGTCGTCGTAGACGAAGACGCCGAGGATCGGGCCGAAGTACTCGGTCCGGAAGATCTCGTCGGTCGGGTCGGTGGAGCCGAGGATCGTCGGGCGAACGAACCAGCCGGTGGCCGAGTCGTAGGAGCCGCCCAGGAGGATTTTCGTGTGGGCGTGGGTGCGAGCGCGTTCGATCGCGTCCTTCTGCGTGGCGAAGGATCGGCTGTCGATGACGGCGCCGAGGAAGTTGCCGAAGTCGGCGACGTCGCCCATCGGCAGGGACGCGGTCTCGGCGAGCAGGTCCGCGCCCATCCGGTCCCAGAGCGTCCGCGGAATGTAGGCGCGCGAGGCGGCCGAGCACTTCTGGCCCTGGTATTCGAACGCGCCCCGGATCAGGGCGGTGCGCAGGGCGCCGGGATCGGCCGAGGGGTGCGCGAGCACGAAGTCCTTGCCGCCGGTCTCCCCGACGAGCCGGGGGTAGGTCCGGTAGTTCTCGATGTTCTCCCCGACGGTGCGCCACAGCTTCTGGAAGACGCGGGTGGAGCCGGTGAAGTGGACGCCGGCGAGATCGGGGTGACTGAGCACGACGTCCGAGACGGCCTTGCCGTCGCCGGGCACCAGGTTGACGACGCCGGGCGGCAGGCCGGCGGCCTCGAGCAGCCGCATGGTGACGGCGGCGGCGAGGGTCTGGGTGGTGGCGGGCTTCCAGACGACGACGTTGCCCATCAGCGCGGGGGCCGTGGGCAGGTTGCCGGCGATCGCCGTGAAGTTGAACGGCGTGATCGCGTACACGAAGCCTTCGAGCGGACGGTGGTCCGAGCGGTTCCAGAACCCCGGCGGGGAGATCGGCTGCTCTGCGCCGATCTGCTGGGCGAACGCGACGTTGAACCGCCAGAAGTCGATCAGCTCGCAGGCGGCGTCGATTTCGGCCTGCTGCGCCGTCTTGGACTGGCCGAGCATCGTGGCGGCGTTGAGCTGGTCGCGCCAGGGGCCGGCGAGCAGGTCGGCCGCACGCAGGAACACCGCGGCGCGTTCGTCGAAGGACAGCGCCCGCCAACCCGGTGCCGCGGCACGCGCGGCCTCGACCGCCGCGACGGCGTCCGCGTGGTCGGCTCCCCTGCCGACGCCGAGGACGAGGCGGTGGTCGTGCGGCGCCCGGACCTCGAACGGTTCGCCGGCTCCCATGCGCCGGACGCCGCCGATGGTCGCGGGGAGCTCGGCCCGCTCGGCCGCCGTGGTCTTCAGCGCGTCGGCGAGCCTCGTTCGCTCGGGACTGCCCGGGCCGTAGCCGAGCACCGGTTCGTTGCGCGGCGGTGGTACCCGGGTCGATCCGTCCACTGAGCTGGCCTCCGTCCCACCCGTGCGGGTGTTGATCACGGCCGATCTATCGTGGCACGCCCCGCACCGCCGGGGGGCGCGCTTCGCCTGCAGGGTCCCAGGTGCGCCATTCTTCGTCTGCCGGTTCGGGCGTGGTCTTCGCACCGCCGTGGACGGTCCAGAGCAGGGTCAGCACGAGGAAGCCGAGCACGAGGAACAGGTGCGCGGCCTCCTCCCCCGCCGAGGTGCGGTCGGCGACGAGGCCCCGGACGCTGACGACCACGGTCACCCCCGCGGCACCGGCCATCACCGGCATCAGCGCATCGATCAGCCGCGGGCGCGCGGCCCCCGTGAGCAGCCCAACGGCCGCCGCGGCGTGCCAGGCGGCCAGTTCCGCCTGCGAATGCCCGGCGTAGGTGAACAGGTCCGCCGCCTGGCCGATTTGAATCGCGGCCAACACGACGAGCAGCACCCGCAGCACGTTGGCCCCCATGACCGACTAGTCGCCCCCGCCGGAATATCAGTTCCCACTCCGAGGGAGACCTACGCCTGGTGAAACACGAGTGCCGAGAATCGCCGGCCATTCGGGCCGTCGGTGATCAGGTACGTCGCCTCGAACTCGCCGATGCGGCCGCCGTCGCGACGCAGGCGATAGATCCGAACCCGCTGCAGCGCGCAGTGCGCGTTCAGCACGATCGTTTCGCCGTCCAGTTCCTCGATGCCGCCGTAGTCCTGTTCGCGCAGCGCAGCCATCTGCTGCTCCAGCACCGCCAGGACGTGCTCGCCCTCGGGGAGGTGGACGGTGCCGGCGTCGGTCACGAGGGTCAGCGGCGCGCCCCAGTAGTCCAGCAGCGCGGCGACGTCCGTCCGGTCCCCCCGCCCCATCGCGACTAGGCCCCCGGGGCGAGCAGGGCAGAAATCTCCTGGACCCCGTACCAGCCGAGGTCGAGGTCGGTCGTGCCGTCGACGAGGAAGCGTGCGTCGTCGTCGCCGGCGTCCGCCTTCGCGATGGCTTCCGCGGCCTGGGCCACGTCTGCGGCGGCGGAGGGGTCGTCGACGTGGACCGAGGCAAGGTCGCGGCGCGCGACGGGAGCGGTTACCTCGACGGCGGAGGGCTGGTCGCCCCCGGCGAGGCGCACGGCCGCGTCGGGGACGTCGGCGGCAAGGACGACCCTGCGGCGGGGCGCGCCCGCGTCGGCGGCGAGGCGCCGTAGGGATTCTTCGGCGGCGTCGGTGAGGGCGACGTACTCGAGTTCCTCGGTGTCGCCCGAGGCGTACCACTCGCGGAGCGTGGGAGTGACGGCGAAGGCCTTCCAGCCGGCCGGGAGCCCGCCGGTGGCCTGCACGTCCGCCAGGTCGACGAGCGTCAACGGCAGGTACACCCGCACCTCGTGCTCCTTTCCCCGATCGCCGAGGCCCAGTCTGCCCGGACGACGGGACCGTTTCGGCTGACACCCCGCAAGCGGATGTATCTGGAGCCGGCTAGCCCGCTCTGTCACGGGTGAAGGCGCGACGCGGGGTCGCGCCCACTACCCCCGGGGGACCCATGCTCGACGTCGCCGTCCGTCCAGTGATCATGCGCGCGCCCGATCCGAACCCGCCGTTCGATCCGGTCGGCTGCGGCTGGGAGCCGCGCGTCCAGATGCCCGGACAGGGCGTGCTGGCCCTCGACTTCCGCACCAGCCGGTTCCTTGGGCTCCGGCCGCCGGCCGAGCCCGGGGTGGACGCCGATCGGGCGGAGCCCGAGCCGTTCAGCCGCATGCTGGCCGTGTCCCTCGCCGACTGTGTTTCGGGAACTCGGACCCCGGCGCAGTTGCGACCGTGGCTCACCCGCAACGTGCAGCGGCGGGTCGCCTACGCCGCTCGACTCGCCGGCGACGTGCGGTACCGGGTGGACGCCGTCCACGTCCGCGTCGTCTCCCCCGACGTCCTCGAGGTCGCCGCCACCCTCCGCGCCCGCTCCCACGCCCACGCCATGGCCTTCCGGTTGGAGGGCCGCGGGCGCAGTTGGGTGTGCACCGTGCTGGAGGTCGGGGTGCTGCCGCGGCGGCGGTAGGCGCTGGGCTGTCGGCTGTCGGACCCGCCGTTACCCATCTACGCCCGTCACGACCGATGGACGACGACTCGCCTCAGGATGCCCAGCGTCGCGCGCAGAGCGGACTCCGGCACGACCGGCCAGCTCAGCGTTGCCATCTCCGGAATGCCGAACTTCTCGGCCAGCGCGGAGAAATCCCTGTACAGCGGGTCGATACCCGACCAGTCGTAGTACGCGGTCACTTCGGTACCGGCGTCGCTCGGCCGGAGCCGATATCCGTAGACGTGACCGAACGGCGGGTCGATCGCCGGACTCAACACGGTCCAGGCGATCTCGGCGTCCTGCTCGTACGCAGTGATGCTGACGGTGACGTCGTACGGCCCGAGCGGGATGTCTCCGAGTCCGTCGCGGTGCATGTGCATCTCGAACGTGTCGCCCACGGCGCCGACCGGTGCGCCGGTGGCGGACATCAACGTGCCCGACGCGTCGATCGCTACGTGGCCGGACGGGTCGCACAACACCGCAAAGATGGCGGCGGGCGTGGCCGGGATGACGCGGGTGACTTCGAGTCGATCACTCATGGCCCCATCCTGACACTGCGCTCCGGACGACCACCGGCCGCCGGCGCGGGCCAGGACGGCGGCCGTGGGGGCACCGCCCCCAGCACGTCCGATCCTCGTCATCGGGGGAGAGGTCCAGAAGGGCATCGTGAAGATGATCGCTGAACACATCACGGACACGACGGTCTAGCCGAAGAAGCTCCCCCGTCCCGGTGGTGCCCCCAGACCTCGGGGCAGGGTTCACTCCCAACCAAGCTCGCGGTACGACGGCATTGGTTCGTTTATGGTCGTGTACGTGCCCCAGCCCTGGTGTTCGTAGTACAGCGTCATGGCCTCGAAATGGGTGGCCGCTTCGACAGTCCACGTCAACCGCGCATCGGGGTTCAGCATCGCTCGGGCGTCGTCGCCGTGTGGACCTGCAAGGCAGAAGGTCCAGTAGCCCCACTGGCCCTCTTCGTCGTGGTCGTCCCACAGTTCGTGCAGCACACACCCACCCTGGCACCCCCGCCATGCCAGGACACACCTAGTGGTTCGTCTGCGAATTGCGGCGGTGTATGCGGTGATCAGCCGGGATGCATCGCAAGGCGGAGAAGGAGCCGATCCCGCTGTTGGATCGGCGACGACGACAACGCAGCGAGGCACCCGGCTGGCGCCGCAGAC
>JBQTKD010000148.1:0-20207 GCA_052386455.1 Sporichthyaceae bacterium | reverse complement strand
GAACCGCCCCGCGGGGCCCGAACAGGGCCTGTGGAACGGGAAACGGCGCGCCATCGGACCCTTCGACGACCCGTCGAGACAGGTCACGGCCCGTCACGCTCCAATTGCGCCTTGATCAGCGCTTCCTTAGGCGGGCGCGGGGCAGACCCGCGCGCCCTCCGGCAGGCACACGCACGTGCAGCTGCCGCGGTGCGGCAGCAGCCCTTCGATCCGGGCGATCCGAGCCGAGAGCGCGATGGTGACGCCGGCACCGACGATGGCAACGGACGGCGTGAGCACGCTCTTCGTCGCCACGTACTCGCCGACGGACATCGTCTGCAGCAGGTACAGGGTCGTGACGGCCTTGGCCGAGAGGATCAGCCCCCACAGCAGGGTGAGCTGGCGAAACAGCGCCCGGATGCGCGGGCGCGCGGCGAGCTCGTCGTCCATCGGATAGAAGTCCGCGGCCAGCCGCGCGACGAGCGGTTGCCCCACCACCAGCGAACCGAGGAACACCACGGCCGCGGCCGTCTCGGCGAGCGCCGGCTGCAGGAAGTAGAGGAACGTGCTTCCGCTGACGAAGGCGAGGGCGGTCTTCGCGGTGAGGCTGACGATCGTCAGCCACAGCAGACCGGAGGTTCGGCGGCCGGTGCACACCCGCAGAATCAGCGCCCCGTAGCACCAGGCGAGCGCGGCGGACAGGGCCCACCAAATCCCACCGAGCACCATGAACGTCATGAAGATCGCCGACGGGACGACCGTCGCCACCAGGATGTTCGACCCGATGTGCCGGACGATCGCCGGCAGCCGGGGACGGGCAAGCGCCACGGGCCCGGGTACGGGGACCGCCATGGACACCTGGAACTCCCTCGCTGCCTGAGATCGCCGAACTACCCGGCCGCACGCCTTCCAAAGATTCTTCGGCGCTGCGCCGTCGCCGGACAGGTCTGGGCTCGCCGTCATCACCAACAGCGACACGATCAACGGCCGAAGGCCGGCCCAGGGGATCCGGACCGGCCTTCGGGGTTGGCGTGCTACTCGACGACGACGCCACGGGCCTCGAAGTCGTAGGTGGTCTCGCCGATCGTCAGCGCGTCGACGGCGCCGTGGAACTCCATGTCGCGGCCCTTGCCGATGCCGATGCTGTAGATGGAGTTGTTCGCTCCGACGTAGGCCTTGACCTCGGCCAGGGTGCACTGCTTGTCGTCGCCGCAGCTTCCGCCGTTGACGGTCTTGAACGCGTCGCCGGTGAGGTACCAGTAGCCGTCCCCGGCCTCGAACTTCGTCCAGGTACCCGGGCTCGGGGCCTTGGTGGGGACGAACACCAGCGTGGCGTAGGTCTTGCCGGCGGCGTCCGGGTTGATCTCGATGCTGATGTTCGGGAGGTTCGTCGGCGACGCGGTCGGCTTGCCGTCGGGGCCGGCCGGACCCTTCTTCATGTTCTCGCCGGTGGTGTAGACCCAGAAGCTGGGCGAGCCAATGTCGGCGACCTTCTTGCCGACCCAGTCGACCTCGTTGCCGTAGGTGGTGCGGGACTGCCCGTTGGCGATGTTCAGCTCCAGGCTGCCCGAGCCCATCGGCGGCTTGGCGTCGAGGCCGAAGTTCGTGGCGAACGGCCCGTTGCGCAGCTGCGCGTCGGCCGAACCGATGACGTTGCGCAGGATCGCGCCCCAGTTCGAGTCGACCAGCGCCGACTTCTCGAGCTTCTCGACGCGGGTGGTGAGCGCGGTGAGCTTGCCGTCGATCTCGGCGGCGTCGGCGACGACCTCGGCCAGCGTGCCCTCGGCGGCGGTGACGCGAGCGGCCAGCGCGGTCAGCGCCTCCTCGAGGTCCTCCACGTCGCCGCGGATCTCGCGGTCGGCGGCGTTGAGGTCGTCCAGACCCTGGAAGACGCCGATCTCCTCCAGCACGCCGAGGATGCCCTCGACGAGCTCCTCGAGCGCCTCGTCGGACATGTCCGCCAGCGCGATGGAGCCGTTGCGGATCTCGGTGCCGCGGACGGTGCCGTTGGCGATGTCCCGCCAGGTGATCGTGTTGGTCTTGACGTCCGCGCCGGAGATCGAGCCGTTCTTGATGTCGGCGCCCGACAGCGAGTTGTTCTTGACGTCCTTGCCGGTGATGAACGCGTCCGCGGCGGCGTTGCCGCCAAGTGCGAGCGCGAAGACCGAGACCGAGGCGGCGGCGACGATGACCGGCCGACGCATGGAACGAAGCTTCATCTGGAGTTCCCCCGAGTAGTGGTGCCCTGCACCGTCCCCAACTGGCCGGCGCATGGCTCAATCGTGCGGGGGCGCAACGTTCTGGACATCGGACGTCCGGACCGTCCCAAAGCGACGAATCGGTGGGATGCACTGGGCCGTTCGTACCAGGTGCGGTGAAAACGGAAGAGGTGCGGTGAAAACGAAAGAGGTGCGGCCTCCGCGCCTTTGAATTGGCGCTGCAGGCCGCACCTCTTGCGTCGTGCACAGATCCGACGGCTACTGCTCTCGTCGTTCCTGACAAGGTGTTTCTAGTGCGTCCAACGGCTGATTGGCCGTCAGAAAAATTGCCGGGACGTTAAATCTGCCGCTAGCCGGCCATCGCCAGCTGGTGGGCCAGGCGGCGCTCGGCGCCGGTCTCGCCCGCAAAGTGGTCGTCGCTCGAGGCGCGTCCGACGAACTCCTTCGAGTACGCGCCCGTGGTGCCGGTCCTGCGAGTCAACTTAATTCTCATTGAAAGGTGCCCTCCCAGATCTCGTGGGAGCCCCGACCGAGTCGGAGCACTGCCTGGCTCCTCATACCCAAGCCGCGCAGGCTGAACACCGTGTTACGCGGGCGATGCGAGGCAGTTAATCTGCCTGCGAAACTCGCGAGTTCTACTGACCGGTCGGTAACTAGAAGAGCCCGGCGATGTCGTCGAACGGGTCCAGAAGTTCGATTCCGTTCCCGGTGATTCGGTATTCGCGAATGTGTTTGTCGTGGTCGGACCCACGCAACTTCAGCACCTGCAGGCCGCGGCGCATCTCCCCGCCGACCGGCACGTAGTGCAGCAGCGTGATGGCGTCGCTGATCGTCGACACGTGCAGTTCGCCGGTGCCGTCGGCGGTCAGGAAGTCGGTGACCGAGGAGGTCACCAGGCCCGCCATCGCCTGCAGCTTGATGTGGTAGGTCATGCCGAGCACGTACTCGCGGAAGCTCTTCACCGTCGAGATGCGCTGCAGGGCCGTGAGGCTGTCGATCGCCACCCGGTCCGGGGCGAACTTCTCGATGGTCGTCTTCATGCGGTGCAGGTGGTCCTCCAGCGACGCCGCCTCGGGGGCGTCGGCGATGATGCACAGCCGGCCGGAGTGTTCCATCGCCTCGAGGTCCAGTCCCCAGGCCGCGGCGTTGCGCAGCAGTTGGGGACGGCTCTCCTCGAAGGAGTGCAGCAGCGCACGCTGCCCGGCGGCCACGCCACCGGCGACGAAGTGGGTGGACAGAAACGACTTGCCGGTGCCGGTGGGTCCGGCCACCAGCCACAGCGACTTCTCGTAGAGACCGCCGTGCAGCATCTCGTCCAGCGCCGGCAGCCCGCAGCTCATGCGCGTGGTCGAGGTGCCGTAGCCGATCGACGAGATCGCGACCGGAACGATCGCAATGCCGTCCTGGAGCAGTGTGAACAGGTGCTCGCCGCGCATGTGCGAGCATCCGCGCATCTTGAGAACCTCGAGGCTTCGCCGGCGCTTCTCGCTGGCCAGCGAGTTGCGCAGAATCATCACGTTGTCCGCGACGAACTCTTCGAATCCGAGCCGGCCGATCGGGCCGTAGTCGTCGCCGCGCTCGGTGCTGATGACGGCCGTGGCGCCGGCCTTCTCCATGGTTTCGGCGAGCCGGAACAGCGCTCGGCGCGCGGGGGCCACGTGGTCGAACTGGGACACCAGCGACCCGATCGAGTCGATCGCCACCCGCGTCGCGCCGATCCGTTCGATCGCGTGCACGATCCGGCTCAGGAGCGGGGTGAGGTCGTAGTCGTCGCCGGAGAAGTAGGTGTCGGTGTGGCGCGGCGAGGCGTCCACGAAGACCCACTTGCCGTCCTGCTCCCACGCGGGGATGTCCCAGCCGAAGGAGCGCATGTTGCGGCGGATGCCTTCGGGGCGCTCCTCGAAGGTGACGAACACGCCGGGCTCGTCGTTCCGGATCCCGCCGGCGAGGAACTGGCAGAGGAACACGGTCTTGCCGCTGCCTGCCGTGCCGGCGATCAGCGTGAGGCGGTTGCGCGGCAGGCCACCGTAGGTGACCAGGTCCAAGCCGGGGATTCCGGCGTCGATGCGCTCGAGTTCGGCGGTTCCTGGAGCCACGTCAGACAGTCCCTTCATCGCTCACCGGCGTTACCGGGAGGTGCAGTGCACGGGCCAGGGCCAGCGGAGAGTCGAACCAGCCGATCACTCGTACGGGAGGTTCGGGCAGCGCGCGCAGGACCGTGGGGGCGGCCAGGACGCCGGCCTCCTCGGTCATCGCGAACTTCGAGGTGACGTCGATGACCTCCACCGCCACCTCGACGTCGCGGACGATCGAGTCCAGGCGGGCGAGCATCTCCATCAGCGTGCGCGTGCGCAGATCCCGCGGGTCGACGTAGGCGCGGATCAACACCTCGCCCCCGAGCAGCTTGGGCACCGCCGCCGTCGCCGGGGTCGCCTGCACGGCCATCCGGACCGACACGACCGTCGCGTCGTCCACGGGCTCGCCCAGCCGGTCCGTGGCTCTGCGGGCGAACTCCGAGGCCCACGCGCTCGCCCCGCCGATGCCGCGGCAGGCTTCGACCAGTTCGGCGACTGCCCGTACCCGGTCGACGCCGGGCCGGCCGATCAACCCGTCGGTGAAGACGAACATCGCCGTGTCCGGACGGAGCTCGCGGGCGAACTCGCGGCGCTGGCCGCCGGGGGCCCCCAGGGGCGGCCCCGCCACACCGTCGAAGAGTTCCACGGTGACGCCGTCCACGAAGATCAGGGGCGGATGCCCCGCGTTGGCCACCCGTACGACGCGGGCGGCCGGGTCCAGCACCGCGCACACCAGCGTCGCCGCGCGTTCCCCGCCGAGCCGCTCCATCGCTGCGTCCAGCTCCGCCAACAGCGCGGACGGCTCCTGGGTCCGGCGCAGGACCCGGCGGATGCGCAGGCGCAGGTCGTCGGCCGCAGCCGCGGCGTGCGCACCGACGCCGGCGGTGTCTCCCACGGCCACGGCGATCCGACCGTCGTTGAGGTCCACGACCTCGTACAGGTCCCCGCCCTCGTCGCCGTTCACCGGGCGCCAGCAGGCCTCCACGACGACGTCGTGCAGGTCCATCGTGGTCGTGCGCCAGCGAGCCGGCAAAGCGCGTCCTCCCCTTGTGACGACGGTCACATCGCACATCTTTGCGCACGACCCTGACAGGGCCGTTCGGGGGGTAACCCTCTACTGCGAGTCCTTGGTGGCGAGGTACCACCACACGCCCAGGCCGACGGCGGCCGCCAGCAGCGAGGCGAGGGCGATCTTGACCCGGCTGTACGGCCGCTGCCCATGCACCTCGCCGGTCACGCCGTTGACGAAGACCTGAAACGGTTCCTGACGGAACGTCACGACCAGTAGGAACAGCGGCAGCAGCAGGTGGCGGTACGTCTGGCCGGACCAGGTGGTCTCCATCGAGTGGATGCGCTGCTGGTCCCCGCCGATGTCGCTCTTGACCCCGTCGCGGATCTCGTCGGTCATGCGCTCTTGGGCGTTGCCGTGGCACTGCGGGAGCGTCAGGTCGTAGGTGCGCGAGATGGCCCCGGCCAGGTACTCCGGCCGGAAGCCGAAGGCCTGCCCCGTGGGCCAGGGCTCCAGGTCGCGCAGGCGGTCGGCGTCCAGCGAGGCGTCCGCCCCGACGGCGACGTCGTTGAAGCCCATGTCCACGGTGCCGGACGCGTGGCTCCAGTCCGTGTAGGTCTCGGTGCGCCGGTTCTCTCCGGAGCCGACCGTGCGGGTCCGGGTGTCGCCGCGCTGCCCGGTGTACTCGGTGGAGGTGTAGGCGTCGAAGGTGAAGAACGGCAGGTACACCGCAGAGAACGAGCCGGTCGAGCTGTACTTCTTGAACGCGTTGGGAGCGAACCAGCGGCTCTTGATCCACGTCTCGACGCAGCCCTTCGCGGACGGTTGGTCGAGACCGAAGGGGACGACCCCGTCGACCGGAAGGCGCCTTGGGGCCGCGTGGATGTCGCCGCGCTGCACCGGGCTCGCGCAGAACGGGCAACGGGTCGCGGTGAGCGTCCCGCTGAAGCCGAGCAGGCCCGCGCAGTTGGGGCACTTCAGCTCCTGCTCGGGTCCGGCGTCGCCCGCGGCCGCGATCAGCGCGTCCGGATCCGCGAGCGCGGCCTCGAGGTCGCGTTCCTCGGGGGTCGTCTCGTTCGGCGGGACGGGTTCCTCGCGCCCGCAGTTCGGACACACCAGCGCGTGCGCCGGCCCACTGAACACGAATCCGCCGCCGCACGACGGGCACCCAAACGTGACCGGCGTCGGTGCGGTCACGCCGTGGGCACCGGCGGCGGCGGGACCGGCGGCGGGGTGGCGAACAGGCCGGCCAACTGTGCGACCGAGGACGCAGCCGCCCAGCCGGCCATGCCCGTCGTCCACACGAGGGTGGTGGCCCTGAGCTGACCCGTCCCGACCGCGGCGCGCAACTGGTCCATCGTGTAGGGGCCGGTCGCCTGGCCGTTCGATTCCATGTGGAACAGCACGCCGATGGGCGGAGGCGCGGCCGCCGCGGCGAGCCCGCCGGCCATCTGCTGCCCGAGGGCCAGTCCGACGCCCGCACCGACCATGGAGCCGGCACCGCCACCCTCGTTCTCCGCGGCGGCCAGCGTGGCGTCGGCAGCGCGGACCTGCTGCAGGCGGTTCACGTCGCCGACGTTCTGGACGTAGCCGCGGGTCTCGATGCCCTTGGCGACGCCCGCCGTCATGGCCGCGGTGATCTCGTCTGGCAGCGACACGTTCATGGCGATCGAGTCGATGGCGAGGCCGAACTCGTCGTCGACCCGCTCGGCGACCATGGCGCGAAGCCTGTCCGCGAGTTCGGCGTTCCTGTGCTGCAGATCGATCGCGCCGACGCCCTGACTCCCCATCAGATCTGCGAAGGCGGTGGAGACGAGGCGGCGCAGCAGCTCGGTGAGCTCCTCGAGCTCGACGGCGCTGTCGGTACCGATGACCTGGCGCAGGAAGATCTCGGCGTCCGCGATCCGGACCACGCACAGCCCGTTGGCGCGCACCGGAATCGGCCCGAAGTCCTGGTCCCGAATCACGATCGGCTGCGGCGTGCCCCAGCGCAGGTCGGTGATCGGGCGGGTGTTGATGAAGTACACCTCGGAGCGGAACGGGGACTCGAAGCCGTATTTCCAGCCCTGCAGCGTCGAGAGGATCGGCAGGCTCTCGGTGACGAGCTGGTAGTTGCCGGGAACGAACCGGTCCGCAAGGGCTCCGCGGTAGACGAACACCGCCTGCTGGCCCTCGCGGACGATCAGCTGGGCGCCGTTCTTGATTTCGTTGTTGTAGCGCGGAAAACGCCACGCCAGCGTGCTTCGCGAATCGTCCATCCACTCGACGATGTCGACCAGTTCGCCCTTGAGCTTTTCGATCAGCCCCACGTCACCCTCCAAGTCGTCCGAGCGAGGCTACCTGCCGAGATTGGCACGAAGGTTGCCGTACAGCGCCCAGAGCAGGATCAACGCCGCCACGGCGGCGACGACCAGCTTCCTTCTCCCGCCGCGGAACTTCGGGTCCAACCTGGCGGGGAGCTTCTGCGGGGTCTCGACGAACGGGACGCCGGTGCTGCCGTCGACCCACTACGGCCCAGGTGCCGGTGTTGTGCGGGTCGACGATCTGGAACTGGACGTCGGACATTGCGTTGCCCGGTCGACCACGGCCGCATCCGACACGGTCCGCGCCGCGACGGCACGTGCCGGTGTCCGCCACAGGCGGTAGGTCCGCGCGGCGAGAGCAATGCTTGAGACCTGTGGATCGGCCCGCTGCGTAGGTGCGTGAGCACGGCGGCGGGGAGTGGGAGGGTCGTACCTTCCCGAGATCCCGATAACAGCCCTCAAGCCAAGGCCGGCGCGCCAACGCCGGTCGGGAAGGTACGACCGTGCTCACGGTAGTCCCAGCAGAACACGACCGCAGCGAGGCGCCTGTCTCGTTGATCGACGAGATCGTCCGCGACGGCGCCCGGCGGATGCTCGCCGCGGCCCTGCAGGCCGAGGTCGCCGATTACGTGGCCCGGTTCGCCGATGTCCGTGACGAGGACGGACTGCGGATGGTGGTGCGCAACGGCTCGCACGCCGAGCGGGAGGTGATGACCGCCGCCGGTGCGGTCACGGTGAAGGCACCGCGGGTCAACGACCGGCGCGTGGACCCGAGCACGGGTGAGCGGGTGCGGTTCTCCTCGGCGATCCTGCCGGCGTGGTGCCGCAAGTCCCCGAAGATCACCGAGGTCCTGCCGTTGCTCTACCTGCACGGCCTCTCGACAGGGGACTTCGTCCCCGCGCTCGGGGAGTTCCTCGGCTCCACCGCCGGGCTGTCCGCGGCGACGATCACCCGGCTCACCGAGGACTGGCAGCGCGAGCAACGCGAGTTCGCAGCCCGCGACCTGTCCGGGGTGGACTACGTCTACCTGTGGGCCGACGGGATCCACGTCAACGTCCGCCTCGAGGAACACCGACTGTGCCTGCTCGTCCTGGTCGGGGTCCGCGCGGACGGGCGCAAGGAGCTCGTCGCGATCGCCGATGGCTACCGGGAATCGGTGGAGTCCTGGGCCGACCTGATGCGCGACGCGAGACGGCGTGGGATGCGCGCCCCGGTGCTGGCGGTCGGGGACGGCGCACTCGGGTTCTGGGGCGCCCTGGCCGAGGTGTTCCCCGAGACCCGGGCGCAGCGGTGCTGGTTCCACAAGGCCGCCAACGTCCTCGGCGCGATGCCGAAGTCCGCGCACCCCGGCGCGCGTAAGGCGCTGGCGGAGATCTGGCAGGCCGAGAACAAGACCAGGGCCCGCGAGGCGGTCACCGCGTTCGCCGACACCTACGCGGCGAAGTTCCCCAAGGCGGTTGCCAAGATCGTCGACGACATCGACGTGCTGCTCGCGTTCTACGACTACCCGGCCGAGCACTGGATCCACCTGCGCACCACGAACCCGATCGAGTCGACCTTCGCCACCGTCCGGCACCGGCAGAAAATCACCCGCGGACCCGGTTCCCGAGCCGCCGGCCTGGCGATGGCGTTCAAGCTCATGCTCGCCGCCCAGGACCGCTGGCGCGCGGTAAACGCACCCCACCTCGTCGCGCTCGTCCGCGCTGGAGCCACGTTCAAGGACGGCAAACTGGTCGAACGACCGGACGATCTGACGACCAATCAGGAAGCAGCCTGAATCAAACTCATCCACAGATCTTGACGATTGCTCCGCGGCGATCTGGCAGCCCTGCTCGCGCAGGACCCGACAGACCGACTCGACCGCGTGGCCCTCGGCGCGCATCTCGTCGACGAACGCGACGATCAACGACCGCGGGGGTCGAGTTCCCCCGCGAAGAAAATCGAGGCCCGGCGCAGGATCTCGTTGTCCTCCTCCAACCGGCGAACCTTGGCCTTCAGCTCGCGGATCTCGGCCAACTCCTCGCTGGTCGCGCCCTGCCGCTGCCCCCCGTCGACCTGGGCCTGGCGCACCCACCGGCGCACCGACTCCTTGCCCACGCCCTCGCGCAGGGCGACCGACTCGACCGCGGCCATCAGCGACGGGTACTCCGGCAGACGCTCCAGCACCTGCCGCACGCAGCGTTCCTTCAACTTCGCATCGATCTTTTTCGGCATGGACTGCATCCTTCCGACTCAGAAGGATGCGGCAAGGAACCTAGGGCGCTTCACTCTGGCTAACCCTTCCAACCGTTCGGTCGAGGCGTCATGTCGACAAGCCCAGGACGCAGATGCGCAACGGCTGCTAGAACCTCGTCTCCACGCGTTAGGGTCTCGGCGCACACGGACTTCCGACCGTCTGCGAAAACAAGGCGGATTCCGTTGCCCGTGTTCTCGACTCGTTCGATCTCGGACCATTTCGCCTCGAGTCTCCATCGAATCGGCACGAAGCGAGCTGGCCGCAGCGCCACTGAATCTGGACTCAGCGTCAGCCTGTACAAGGGCCACGTGACGATCACTGGGATTGACCCTGACGCGTAGTACCTCGCCGAGGTAATGAAGCTGAGCGGTTGCGATCTTCTCGAACTCATCCCCACGTCCAAGTCCAGCTCGTCCCGGCGTGACCCTCGGCTGGGATCGGCACCGGGAACGGGATCACAATTCCTACGCCGACGTCCTCTGTGACGCTCCATATGGTGCGGCCGTCGGACGATTTCGCGATGGATCCTTCCCCTCCCACCGTTGGACCGATGCCCGGTCCCAGGACGACGCTACCGCCCAAGTAGCCGCCCCCGCCCGCGAGGTCGGACGGATCCTGAGCGTTGCTGCGGAGACGGCCAACGTGCACCCCCACGGAAGGAGAACCTCCGCCAGTGCGAACTGTGGCGGATGATCCGAGGTCCCGTCCGTTGGTCAGGGTCACGCAGCCACTGACTCCGAATCCGACTCCGCCGTTGAAGTCCCCTCCGATGCAGAATCCTTGAGTTCCGGCCGTGACCCTGTCGTACGTGGAGACGGCCAGGTTCTTGGCATCGCCCGCCGCCGACTTGCCAGCATGGAGTGTCCCGTTCACAGCGCCACGAACGTCGGATCCACGGTCCTTGAACCAGCCGCCCAGGCCGCCGTGGTTGTCCTTCTTGGGGTCCGCATTCCTGCGGTTGTCGGCTTGAGGTTGGTGGACGGGTCGCTCCGCGTTGTTCTCCGACAGCCCGCCGACGAGAGGCAGATCCATGCCGGGCCCGCGGTTGGGATGTCCAACGGGGGTAGTTTCGTAGCGGCCGGATCCGCCGTTGCAGGCGTCGCAGTAGAGCATCCCGCTGGGGTCGGCGAACGCCACGGGGTTGTTGGCCGAGTAGCCGTAGGCGTGGTGCTGGACGGGGTCGGACAGGTCGAGCAGGGGGTCGGGCGAGACGAACCTGCCGGTGATCGGCTCGTACTGACGAGCGCCGATGTGGACCAGACCGGTGGCGGGGTTGGGGGTGCCGTCGACGAATCCGCGGGTGGCGGCCCAGGTGGGCGAGTTGGTGCCGCGTTCGGCGCCGTAGGGGGTGGTGCGTCTGTGCAGGAAGCCGTTCGTGTCGCTGGCGGCTTCGAGGGCCCAGGTGCCGGTGTTGTGCGGGTCGACGATGTGGAACTGGACGTCGGCCATGGCGTTGCCGTCGCGCACGGCGATGGTCCTGCCGTCGAAGCTGTAGTGGCGCCGCCAGCTGGTCGCGCCGGTGTCCCGGTTGCGGGTGATCTCGGTGTCGCCGAGGTAGAGGGTGGTGCCGGTCGCGTCGCGTCGCGCCACGCGCGATCCGTCGACGTCGTAGTGGTTCTCCTCAACGACGGTGGAGCCGTCCTGAACCTTCGCGAGCTTGCCCTCCGGGGTCCAGGTCAGGGTCTGGTTCGCCGGACCGGTGCTCGCGATGGACCGGGAGACCGTGTTGCCGGCGGCGTCGAAGGTGTAGCCGTCGGTGACCTCGGGTGCGCCGTTGATGCTCGTCCGGACGGATTGGAGCTGGTGGCTGTTGTCGCCGTCGAGGTAGTCGTAGACGGCGCTGGTGGTGCGGACGGGCAGGCCGCTGGTGCCGCCGCCGCTGCGGGTTGTTTCGGTGGAGCGGTTGGCGTTGTGGGTGTCGAAGGTCCACTGCTGGGAGTAGGGGGCGGGGCCGCCGAGTGCGGTGGTGCCGGCCTCGGCCGCCACGCAGGTCTCGCCGGTCGGGCTGTACGCGGGAGTCCACGCGGCCCTTAGTTGACGGAGGCCGTCGTAGGCGAAGCACTGGGTTTCCTCGGCAGTGCCGGGGGTCTCCAAGGTCTCGGAGGTCAGGTTGCGCCAGGTTGTCGCGCGTTCGGGGTTGCCCGCGCGGTCGTAGGTCCAGGCGGTGTGGACGTCGGTGGTCGCGACGGATTCGCGGTCGATCCAGGTGTCGGTCAGCCGTCGGGTGCCGGGCTGGTAGGCCTGGCGCAGCCAGATCGCCTTGGACCAGGTGTTCCCGAGGCCGTAGCGGAGGGCTTCGCCGGTCGGGGCGCGCAGGGTGTCCGCGACGTAAGACCCGGCGCCGGTGAGGTACTCGGGGCGTCCGTTGGGGTCGTAGCCGTGCCGGAGCCGTTCGCCCTTGATGGGGCCGAACGCGGCCAGGTCGGTGTGCTTGGGCGAGCCGTCCGGGTTGTACTCGAACGCGGTGGAGTCGGTTGCGGCCGTGTCGTAGTTCGAGACGCCGAGCAGCTCGGGCTCGAGCACCCCGGCGAGCGCCTTGACGGTCGTGGTGGAGCCGGTGGGCCGGTCGCCGTCGCCGTAGCCGGCGACGGCGGTGACGAGGTTGGTGCTGGCGCCCTGCGCGTTGTAGAGGACGCGGGTGCTGGACGCGGGCAGGCCCGGAACGGTCTGCACGACCTGGCCCTGCGCGTTCTTCACCTGGTCGTAGGTCCACTCGGACAGCGTCTGCTTGGGTCCTTCGACGGCGGTGCCGGCGGTGTTGGCGGTGGCCTGCTCGAGCTTGGTCCGTCGTCCGAGGACGTCGTAGGTCGTTACCAGGGCCCATTTCTGGCCGTCGTTGATCGCCTCGGTGAAGGCGGTGGTGGGCAGGCCGACGGCGTCGTAGAGGGTGCGGGTGGTGCCGGCGTCCGGGTCGACGACCTCGGTCCGGTTGCCGCGCAGGTCCCACTTCCACGACCAGGCGTTGCCGGCGCCGTCGGTCATGGTCTCGGGCTGGCCGAGCGGGGTCCAGGTGTAGTCGGTGGTGCGGTCGCCGGTGGCGGCGTCGCCGTGCTCGATCAGCCGGGTCGTGCGGCCGCGGGCGTCGAGGACGGTGGTGCGGGCGGGTTCGGTGGCGGGCTGTCCGGCCGGGGGCTGCGCGCCGGGCGGGACGACCTTGGTCCAGTACCCGCCGTAGAAGTACGAGGTGGGCAGGGCGAGGGTCTGCTGGGGCTGGTCCTCCTCGGCGGGGGTGAAGGCGGTGAAGGTCGAGGTGGTGGGGCGTCCGGCGCCGTCGTAGTCGGTGCGGGTGGTGCCGGGCGCGGGGTCGCCGATGGCGAACTTCAGGAAGTCCGCAGTTGTGGTGCCGACCTGATCGTCGTTGAACGCGGGGCCGTGGGCGGCGACGACGAGGCCGCGGGAGTCGTACTCGGTGAGGGTGACCAGGCGGCCGCCGTCCGGGTGCTGGTCGTCGGCGAGCAGTTCGGTCTGGGTCTGACGGGGCCTCAGCAGGCCGTCGTAGAGCGCGACGCTGCGAACGATCCGATCCTTGGTCTTGCTGCCGTCCTGCTTGGTCTGCTCGTTCGCGCCGTCGTTGAGCCACGTGCTGGTGACGACCGCGTTGGGGTACTGGGCCTTCCACTTGTTGTTGGTCGCGTCCCAGACGACGCCGCTGATCTGGTAGGCGTAGGCGACGTCGGGGATCGAGGCGTTCGCTCGTCCGTCCGAGCGGACGGCGACGAGGCGGCCGAGGGCGTCGTAGTCGGCGGTCGCGACGGCGCCGGAGGGCGACTCCTGGCGGGTCGGGACGCCGAGGACGGGGTCGAGGTCGGTGACCGTGTCCACGACGATCGGGCCGGTGCCGTCGGGGTCGGGCGCGACGACGACGACGCGGTCGAGGCGGCCCTGGGCGGTGTGCCGGTGGGTCGTCGTCGTGGCGCGGTCGAGGGCGTCGATCGCCAGGGTGGGCCGGCCCCACTGGTCGTAGTCCACGGTGGAGGTGGTGCCCCACGTCTCGCTCCCGGCCTGGCCCTTGGCCGCGGAGGTCCGCTTGAGCAGGCCGCGGCCGACCGGGTCGCCGTGCTGGCTTGCGTCGGTGTCGTCGTCGTAGTAGTTCTTGCTCGCGCCGAGCAGGGTCCCGGTCTCGCATGCGCCGGACCAGGAGAAGGTCGAGGCGACGCGGTCGAGGATGCGCGAGGTCGCGGTGCGGTCGTTGTAGTCGGTGCGGGTGCAGACGGCGGGCACGCCGTCGCCCTCGTCGACGGTCTCGACGACGTAGCCGTAGGAGTCGCGTTCGGTGTTGCGGACCTGGGTGTGCCGCCAGGTCGTGACGCCGGTCTCGCCGGGAAGCGCGGTGAGCTTCGTGAAGGTGTGCGTCGCCTTGACCCCGGCCAGACGTGCACGGGCGGCGCCGTCGGCGTTGGCGGCGATGGCGGTGGCGCTGCCCTGCCAGGGGTCGGTGACGACGACGGAGACCTCGCTGGTGCCGTCGTAGGTGATGGTCTGGCGGGTCATGCCGGCGAATCGGGCGTAGTCCTTGACGGCGGGGTCGGCGGCGGCGGTCCCGGCCTGCGGGCCGCTGGTCGCGCGGGAGGGGACCGTGTCCGTGCGGCTGTTCGGGGCGAGGTCGTCCGGGTCGACGCCGATCACGGCGTCGGCGTTCGGGGCGTCGTCGGGGTCCGAGCCCGCGACGTCGTCGTCCTTGGTGCCGTACAGGCCGCGGTAGTAGGTGGCGACGGTCTTGAGGTTGGTGGCGGGTTCGCCCTGTTCGGGTTCCCAGCCGGAGCCGACGCTGGTGGTGACGGTTTCGTAGCCGCGCCACTGGTTCCAGGTGCGGTCCTTCTTCCTCGACAGGACCGAGTCGTCGTAGGCCCAGGCGGGGGCGCCGCCGTAGGCGTAGGTCGTGGTGACGATCTCGCCGGTGGTGGCGAGGTCGTGGCGGGCGACCTTGGCCACGACGTACTTGTGGAACCAGTTCCAGACCGGCGGGTTGTTCGAGCCGGGCTGCTGGTAGCGGACGGGGAAGCAGCGCATGGTGTTGTCGTCGCGCGAGGACGGCACGTTCCCGACGGCGCACTGCGCGGGGGCGTAGGTGAACGCGGTCATGCCGGCCGAGCCGTTGATCACCTCGGCCAGGCGCGGCCGGTGGATGGCGGCGATGTTGTCGCTGGTCGAGTCGACTCGGTTCTGCAGCCAGACCGGGAACAGGCGCACGGCGGGCAGCGAGATCTCGCCGTCGACCAGGCCGGTCTGGACGATGCTGTTGGGCCAGAGCGCCTTGGAGGCGGTGTCGCCGGAGTTGCGGACTACGAAGTCCTGGTCGATGTTCCAGCGGGTGACCGAGGTCCAGCCGGAGGCGGCCTTGACTGCGGTGGTGATGGTCGTGAGGCGCTTGCGGGAGAAGAACGTCGGGGCGAAGTCGTCGCCGCAGGTCGTCTCGTTGCAGATCAGGTCCTTGGGCACGTCCGGCCAGCGGCCGCCGTGCGCGGCGATCTCGCCCTCCGCGCACTCGGCGGTGCCGGTGGTGCAGCGTTCGGCGACGGCGAACTCGACGCGTGCCGAGGCGCTGGTCGGGGTCTGGTTCGCCCGCAGGCCGTAGTGGATGCTCGCCAGGGTGCCGCCGCGGTCGTACTTCAGCGACGTGGCCGTCGGGTCGGTGTGCGGGGAGTACCGGTTCTCCTCCGGCGCCCACGTGTAGACGACGGCGTTGTCGTGCACGTCGACGACGTGGTCGAGGTTCCACCGCCAGGCCGTGTTCACGACCGCGGAGTCCTCGAACGAGATCTCGTAGCCGGGCTCGTCGGGGTGGTTGCCGAACACCGGAACGGTCCACGCCGAGGCGGTGTCGTGGCCGTTCACGTCGCCCCGGCCGAAGAAGAACCGCGTGCCGTCCGGGGTGGTGATCCGCCAGTACTCCCCGCCCGCGGCGCCGTTGGTCGGGCCCTCGGTGTCGGACAGTCGTTCGACGCGGGTGCCGTCGTCGAACCGCTTGCGCCACTTGGACTGCGCGTCCTTGTCCCGGACGAGTTCGTCGACGGACCCGCCGAGGGACAGCACGGCGTTGTCGGTGCGCCAGCACAGGTCTGCGCTCTTGTGGCCGGTGTTGTTCGCCGCCTGCCCGAGGGTGCCGGTCAGGTCCTGGTCGGCGGCGGTGTCGTCCGCGCAGGCGACGTAGCGCCGCTCGATGTAGCCGGGGGCGAGGTCGAATCCCTCGCCGATCCAGGAGGACTGGTTGTTCCGCCCGCCGGTGCGCCCGTCCACCGACCCGGAGTTGTAGGAGATCGCGAGGTTCGGCACGAGTCCGCCGGGCACGTCCGGCACCGACAGCGGGTAGGACCAGGACGCCGCGCCGGAGGAACCGCCCGCGGCCCAGGTGGAGGACTCCGACAGCGGCGTGGCGCTCCAGTCGCCGCCCGCGCCCGACGTGGCGGCGGTGATGCCGACCACGGCACCGGAGGAGTTCGTCAGCTCGCGCGATGCGCGGGCCGCCTCCGTCGGCCGTGCCGAGGGAGCAGGGGAGGACGTCGCGTTCGCGGCCGGCGTGGACGCGGGGCTCGGGTTCGTCGAGGGAGTCGGCGCGAGACTCGGGGTGGGCTCGATCTCGGCGAGGTCGACGACGGCAGTGACCGTCCCCGTCGTGGGGTCGTTGTGGCTCGCGATCGCGGCTCCGACGCGGCACTCGTCGAGTTCGGGCGTGGTCAGGGCGCAGTCGGGCAGACGGACGAACTGCAGGCGGGAGGCCCAGTCCCCGCCGTAGGCGTCGGCGATGTCGGTGTAGTCCAGACGCAGCGCCACGGGCCCGGGCATGTCCCGCCCTCCGGTGGAGACCTCGGCCACCAGGCCGGCGAGGTCGAGGGCGCGGGAGACCGACTGGTCGGCCGGGTCGATCACGACGGCGTCGGGAACGGACTCGCCGTCGGCGAGATCCCCACCGATCGCCTTCGCGGCCTTCGACTCCGGCGACCCGACCGAGAATCCGGTGTCGCCCAGTGCCACGAACCCGCCCTTGGCGGTCGGGACCTTGGCCGAGGCCCGGCCGGTGCCGGGCCACACGACCTCCGCGTCCGGGGCGATCTCGATCGGATGGGTCGCCACGCCGCGCAGCTTCAGCGGCGTGCCGTCGACCGAGGTCGGCGCGGGCACGTCGGGCGCCGAGCGGCGCTTGGGGTCGGAGTCGCCGACGCCGCCGGCAACGCCGCCGCCGTTGGCGTTGGCCGCGATCTGTCCGACCAGCGCCGCGGACAGCGCGAGTGCGGTCCCGGCCACCAGCAGGCGGCGGCGCGAGGAACGGATGGCGCGCATGGAGGTCTCCTGGGTGATGCAGCGTCAGATCGTGGACTGGGTGGGTGCGGGCTCAGACGCCGCGTCGTTCGGCGAGGATGCGGCGCAGCTGGGAGGCGTCGAGCACGCCGGGGAAGACGCGCACGTCGTCGATCGCGCCCTTCCAGAACCAGTTCGCGGAGCCGGAGCTGGTGGTGCTGCGCCCGATCAGCACCGGCCCGGTCGCGGCCGGCAGGCCGGTCGAACGCTCGATCGGCGCGACGGTGTCCTCGGGGCTGTAGCCGATGCCGGTGGTGGTGTGCCCGTCGATCGAGACCCGCAGGACCATCCGGTGCTGGTCGGCGCCCTTGCCCGTCTGCTGGTCGTAGGAGGCGGTGACGTGGACCCATTTGCCGACGATCCCGCCGGCCGGGGGATCGACGGTCGCGACGAGCACGGTGCCGTCGCCGGGATAGCCCTTGAACGTCCACTTTCCGCCGACGAACCCGACGTACCACTTGTGCAGGCTCGAGCCGGAGTTCTGGCTCAGGAAGATCTTGTCCGCACCGGTGGTGTCGTCGTTCCTGACCCACGCGGCGACGGTGAAGTCCTTCGAGGAGTCCAACGGAGGAGTGCCGCCGGTGGTGAACGCGTACTGCGACGAGCCGTTCAGCGCCAGGGTCATGTCGCCGCCGTCGGTGATGGCCTGGTCGATGTCGTTGACGCCGGCCGGGCCGTTGCCGCTCGGCTCGACGGGCACGGTCAGCTCGATTCCGCCCGCGGCGATGGAGTCGGGGCTGGCCTTGGTGCCGTCGGTGCGGTCGGTGAAGGTGTCGAGGTTCCACCGGTGGGCCATGACCGCACCGTCGATGCGGAACCCGGACAGCAGCGACGGTGTCACACTGACGTTGCCGGCCAGATCGACCGAGGCCGCCGAGAGCCACGACGGGCCGAAGACCGTCGGAATCACGTACTCGTAGTCCAGCCGGTCGGCCCCGGCCGCGCTCGTATTCGAGGTGGGGGCGTCGACGTTGAACCCGTACTTGAAGTAGTCGATCTTCTCGGCGTCCGGTGCGACGTACTCGAACAGGAACCGGCACTGCGCGGCCACCCGGCACGGCTTGCCCTTGTTCGCCAGCGTCACGCGCGGCGCCGCGGGCGCGGTCGTGTCGACGTGGAAGGTCCGCGAGACGTAGGTCTTCGAGGTCAGCGCACCGGAGGTCGAGTAGTTCGGGTCCGGGTTCGCGACCGACCACGCCTTGACGGTGTAGACGTGGCCGTCCTGCAACAGGCCGGCGGTCACCGTCCGGTAGACGGGGGTGCCGTTGGGCTCGGTGGTGGAGTCGCTCTGGTACTTCAGCGTCGAGCCCTCGTAGACCTCGAAGCGGACCTTCGCGCCGCCGCCGTTGGGCGAGTGGACCGTCGCGCCGAGCGTCGGTGTGTCGTCGGAGGTCCACCAGCCGTCTACACCCTGGTTCTTGGCGGAGTCGCCGATGCCCAGGCCCGACGGTGCGTCCGGGTAGATCGAGTAGTCCACGCTGAGCTTGGGGTAGCTGGAGTTGTTGTCGTAGCGCCTCCAGCCGTTCCGGTCGCCCTCCTCGGCCGAGCGCATCGCGATCCACACCGAGCCGACGTTGTCGCCCGTCTTCTCCTGGATCGAGCCGGTGATGTTCCATTCCTGGTTGGTGGAGCCACCGCAGGTGGACTCGTGGCCGTTGACTGCGGTGTTCGAGGCGACCCGGGTGGAGTCCCACCAGCCCGGCTTGTTCGACCACGTCGTCGAGGACGACAGTGCCGAGCTGGTCAGCCCGACCTGGACTGCCGGGCCGAACGTGGTGGCGGTGCAGCTGCTGTTCGGGGAGTGGATCTGCTTGTGGGTGAATACGGCCCGGTGGACCTTGTCCCCGCCCAACGAGGAAATGTCGATCTTGAAGTAGGACCGGGACGTCTTCCACGACGAGGACCACTCGTCGCGTCCGACGCGGGCGTCTTCGGACGGGTCGTTGTAGAACTCCATCCCGTTCGACCACAGCATCGTCCAGGCCGGGATGTCGTCGTTGCCCGTCGTGGCCGTGAACCCCGGGTCCAGCACCCGCGGCCACGCCGCCCCGTCGTCGGCGAGCGCGGACGCGGGCGGCGTCAGTTCGATCCGATCGGCGCTCGCCTCGACGGCCATCCGAATCGGTTCGACCTCGGCCGGCGGCGCCAACGGGGCGCCCACGGTCTGCTCCTCCGCGAGCAGGTCCGACCCGTCCCGGTCGAAGGCCGCGGGCGTCTCGCCCGCGGCCCACATCAGCGGCTGGGACGCCCGAAACACCGTCTCGCCGGACGCGTCCGTCGCCACCAGGTGCCCGCCGGCGCCTTCGGCGAGCTGCACACCGTTCGCGTCGACGTCGAAGGCGAATTCGCGTACCATGGGATGGAGTGCGGCCTCGGGCGTGTGCACGACCAGATAGGTCGAGAAGCCCAGCGTCCCAGCTCGCGCGACGAGGTCCACCTCGGGCAGGACGGATTCGTAGACGGCCGCGGTACCGACCAGAGTCGGTTCGGGCAACGGAGCAGGCCACGACAGCGCCATCGACCCGTCCGGGTCGGCGATGCTCGCCAGCGGAGCGTCGCCGCCGCTTGAGAACGACATCGGAACGGCCGGACGGGCCGGACGCACCGAGCCGTCCTCGCCGCGGACCAGGGTGTTGTCCACCGGATGCCACAAGCCGGTCGTGGAGTCCGGCACGCGGACTGGAATGGGCGAGATCTCGGCGCGGTACACGCCCTCCTGGGGCAGCGCGGTCACGATCGTCGTCGAGGTCGTCAGCGACGAGGCAACGACGGGCTGCCCGGATGCCTTGGCCTGGTCCATCGCCTCGGACTCGGTCAACAGCGCCACCGTGCCCAGATCGCGCGGCCCGGACTCCGCCCCGAAGGGCACCAGCAGGACGGCGCTCAGCGCCAGCGCCGTGAAAGCCGACGCGGCCGGCAGCGCAGCCGGTCGACGGCCGCCTGCCCTCGCAGCCCGAAATGGGCTCTTCCTACTTGAGGTGGGGGCTGGTCAGTCCGCCGCCGATGAGCAGCATGCGTAGTCGGTAGTTGTCGCGGTTGCGGAAGCCGCGGGCGATGCGCCGGTGCAGTTCGATGAGGCCGTTGATCGC
>JBQTKD010000147.1:0-6492 GCA_052386455.1 Sporichthyaceae bacterium | reverse complement strand
AACCGTGTGCTGCGCGAACTGGAGGACGCCGGGTCGGTGCGGCTGACCCGCAACCGGATCCACGTGCTGGACCTCGCCGCGCTGCGGCGAAAGACCGATTAGTCAGTTCGTCGGGAACAGGGCGGCGGGAACGGCGGCGCTGGCGGAGCGCCCGCCGAGCGAGTTGTGCCGGCTCTCGGGGCCGGCGGACTCGCGGAACTCCTGCACGGTCACGCCGGTGAGCGTGGCCGCGCCGCGGGCACGGGCGGTGGCCGAACGGGGGAACCCGAGCAGCGGGGCGAGTTCGCCGAAGTACTCGCCCGGTCCGCAGCTGTGCACCAGCGATTCGCCGCCGTCCATTCGTTCCCGATACAGGTCGACGAAGCCGGTCTCCACGAAGTAGACGAGTTCGCCACGCTCGCCCTGCCGGAACAGTTCCTCGCCGTCGGCAAGGGTGACAGGGCCGGGCCGTGGGCCCTCGGCGAGCGCCTCGGCGCCCATTTTGATGACCTTGTCCGCAAGCGGCACGAGGCGGTGGTCGTGCGTGGAGACGATGACGACGCGGCCGGGTGCGGCGAGCTCGCGCAGTGTGCGGAGCACGGTTTCCACCTGCACGTAGTCCAGAGCCGCGGTGGGCTCGTCCGCGAGGATCACGGGCGGGTCGTGGGCCAGCGCGCGGGCGATCGCGGCTCGCTGCTGCTGCCCTCCGGACATCCGACCCGGACGCTGCGACATCCGCTCGGCGAGGCCGAAGCGGGTGAGCAGTGCCTCGGCGCGGACGCGAGCCTCCTTCGCGGGCACGCCGGCCAGGCGCAGCGGAGCTTCGACGTTCTCGCGCGTGGTCAGACTCGGCAGCAGCTTGAAGCCCTGGAACACCAGGCCGATGCACCGGCGGCGGTACTCGGTCAGCCCGTGGGCGTCGAGCGTGGTGACCTCCATGCCGTCGAGCGAGATGCTCCCGGAGGTCGGCGTCAGGATTCCGGCAAGGCAGGACAGCAGCGTCGTCTTGCCACAGCCACTGGGCCCGAGCAGCAGGACGAGTTCGCCCGACTTCAGCTCGGCGTAGAGGTTGTCGAGCGGGCGGACCTTGTACCCGCCGCTGGAGAACTCGACGGTCAGCTCGGAAATCGTCAGCGTCTCCATCAGACGGCCCCCCCGAAGGCCGCTGCCGGATCCACGCTCACGGCCTTGCGCAGGCCGGCGAGGCTGGCGCCCAGGCCGATCGCGAGGGAGATGACGAGGAGGGTGACCGACGTCGCCGGGGCCAGGTAGATGGGCAGCGGGAACGCGGGCGCGATCGCGTAGGCCAGACCCAGCGCGGTGCCCGCCGCCAGCGCGGAGATCGCCACCGCCTGCAGGGCCAGGCTGGCCGCCAGCGACCCCGTCGAGATCCCGATGGCCTTGAGTACGGCGAAGTCCTGAATCCGCTCCAGGACGGACAGATAGATCGTGGTGCCGACGACGGCGATCGCGACGGCCCACAGCAGCAGGCGGAGCACGTCGATGCCGCTGAGCGCCTTGTCGAAGAGCCGCAGCAGGTCTGCGCGCGCCTCGTCGGAGGTGATCGCGTTGAGACCCAGGGCCCCGGGGTCCGCCGGCGTGCCCTTCGTGACGATCGTGGTGACGATGCGGTTGCCCTTGAACAGCACCGCCTGGGCGTCGCGCAGGTTGAAGTAGATGTGGCCGACCCCGCCGCGCAGGGTCATGTGCTGGACCTCGCCGACGGCGGTAAACGGCAGGCCCGACATCGTGAAGCTGTCCCCGATCCGGTAGCCCGTCGCGCGGTCCACCAGGGCCTCGCCCGGGCGCGTGGGCTGCCGGCCCACGGACGGCACCGGCGGCCCCAGGCCGCCCGGCCGGTACCCGATCACGGTGATGTCGACTTGGCGTTCGCCGCCGGTGGTGCCGAAGCCGACGACCAGGCCGTCGGCCTGCGTGACGCCGGGGGCGGCGGCGACGGCGACGACCGTGGTGTCCGGCATGGCGGACAGGGAACTGAACGGGCCGTTCGCGCCCTCCCGGACGATCCAGGAGTCCGCACCGACGGCCTGCACGTTGCGGTCCGCCTCGCCGTTCAGCGCAGCCGACAGGCCGGCGAGCAACAGCGTCACCGAGAACACCAGCGCGGTGCCGAAAACCCCGAACAGGAAGCGGCGACGGCGCCACTGCAGATCTCGCCAGGTGATGGTCCAGGTTCCCCCGAGGGGGAATCGCCCGCGGCCAGACGCCACGGGCGGAGGCGCCACCTGGGTCATCGGCGAACTCGATCCGTGGCCAGCGCCGGCCGGGAGGCCACCTGGCCCTTGGCCGGGGAGCGGGTGGCCGCGGTGTTCGCCTTGAACGCGACGCCGGCGACGGTGCCCTCCAGGGTCGAGTCGATCAGGTTCGGCAGCATCAGGTTCGCCGGGTGGGAGATCTCCTGCACGCGCTCGCCCTCGAGCCGCACGCAGCTGGCGGAGCCGACGGTGCGCAGCGTCGTGGTGAGCCGGAACATGCGCAGCGCCGAGCCCTTGCCCTCGTCCAGCAGGACGCCTTCGCCGTCGGCCGTGGCGCAGCCGTCGGTGGACGTTCCGAGATCGAAGCTCCAGGTACTGCCCGCGTTGCCGCCCGACGGGGTGAGGAGCACGGGCTTGTCCGGGTTGAACTCCAGGATCACGCCGGCGAGACCCGTGGACGCGTCCAGCCGGTATGCGGACAGGGCGACCCCCGCCTTTTGGCGACGCAGCGTCAGCTCCTCGATCAGGCCTGCGCCGTCCTGCCGCCGCTGATCCATGGTCCACAGCTGGGCACCCGAGCCCGCGTCCGCGACGGTGAGCGTGAAGGTGGGCGGGGGCGGACCGAGGCTGGAGGACCCGATCAGCTTGTAGGTGTACGTGCCGACTCCCGGTAGGGCGGCGGGCGGGGCGGGCCGCTTCGGGCTGCTTGCGGCCTTCGTGGGTTGGGCCTGCGGAGCGGGCGCTTCGGCGGCCTGCACCTGCTCTGCCGCCGGTGCCGCCGCCTGCTTCTTCGCCGGAACGGCCTTGCTCGACGGCTTCGCCGCCTTGGCGGCAGGCTGCGCGACCGGCGGCGCCTTCGGTTTGGCCTGCGCAGCCCGGGGCTCGGCGGGAACCTCCAGCCCAGCCGATCCGGCCGGTACGACCGTGGGCTGACCGCACGCGGCGAGGAGCAGCACGACGAGACCGCCGCACACTCCGGCTCGTCCGCTCTGCCTCATGGGCGCAATAGTGCCCCTGCTCGTGGGAATTTCCCAGGCTCGCCCCGCCGCCGGATCGGCCAGAACGTCGCCTCGGCGACACTCAGGCCACAATGGGCTCGGAGCTTGGGCAGGTGCGGGCGGGGAGAGGTTTGCATGGCTGGTCCGTTCGATCGGTTCCGTGGTTCCGGCGGCCGGCGTGCCGCGGGGTCTGGCGGGGGCAGGCCCCCGGCCAAGAAGGCAGGCGCCAAGCCCAGTGCGGGCCAGTCCGCCGGGGGCGACTCCTGGTTCCGGCCGTCTGCGGCGGACCCCGATGCGACAACCGTGGTGGCGCCGCCGCCGACCAAGAGGGAGCGCCGCAAGCGCCGCCTGTTGCGCGCCCTCTGGGCGGGCCTGGCCGCGGTGTTCGTGATGTTCCTGATGGCGTTCGTGGCGTACGCCCGGACCGAGATCCCGCCGGCCAACGCCAACGTGCTGCGGCAGACCACGCAGGTCTACTACCTCGACGACGACAAGAATCCGTTCGCCCGGTACGGCGACACCAACCGGAAGATCGTGCCGCTCTCCTCGATGCCGACCCACCTGCGCGATGCGGTGATCGCGGCGGAGAACCGCGGCTTCTACACCGACAGCGGCGTCTCCCCGAAGGGCATCACGCGCGCACTGTGGGTGAACCTTCGGGGCGGGGCCACCCAGGGCGGCTCGACGATCACCCAGCAGTACGTGAAGAACTACTACCTGACCTCCGAGCGATCGATTCAGCGAAAGCTGAAGGAGGCGCTGCTCTCCATCAAGATCGACAAGGAGAAGTCCAAGGACCAGATCCTCGAGGACTACCTGAACACGATCTACCTGGGGCGCGGCGCGTACGGGGTGGCCGCCGCCGCCAACGCGTACTTCAACGTCGAGGTCAACAATCTGACGCTCTCTCAGTCGGCGGTGTTGGCGTCCATCGTTCGGTCGCCCGGGAACTACGACCCGTCGTCGAAGTCCGACCTCGAGCGCCTCAAGGGCCGCTGGGCGTACGTGCTGGACAGCATGGTGGAGACCGGCACGCTCGGCCCCGAACTGCGGGCCAAGCAGAAGTTCCCGAAGTTCCCCGCGCAGGCGAAGGACGCCACGCGATTCGGCGGGCAGAAGGGCTACCTGCTCGGCGCGATCTCGAAGGAACTGCAGGCGCGCGGTCTGACGAAGGACCAGATCGAGAACGGCGGCCTGCGGATTCGCACCACGCTGGACCGGAAGGCGCAGGACGCCGCGGTGGCGGCCGTGGAGCAGGAGTTCCCGAAGACGGCGAACAAGGGCCTGCGCGTTGGGCTGGCCGCGGTGGAGCCGGGAACCGGGCGGATCGTCGCGATGTACGGCGGCAAGGACTTCCTGGGCAAGGACCGGTACGCGCAGGTGAACGCGGCGACCTATCCGATCCAGCCAGGCTCGCAGATGAAGGTGTTCGCGATCGCGGCCGGACTGGAGGACGGCGACACGCTGGCGACCCGGTACATCTCGAAGTCTCCGCTGCGGCTGCCGGGGACCACGAACGGCAAACCGAACTCGGTGCGCAACGAGTTCAACATGAGCTACGGCGACACCCAAGACCTGATGTACGGCCTGCAGGAGTCGATCAACACCGTGTTCGTCGACCTGACGCTCAAGCACGGGCCGCAGAAGGTGCGCGACGCGATGGTGCGCGCCGGGATTCCCAACGACGCACCCGGATTCTTCGACAACGCGCTGATGCCGCTCGGCATCCTGTCCCTCACGCCGGTGCAGGTCGCGAACAGCTACGCGACGCTGTGCTCGGGCGGGATCCGCGCGCAGACGCACATCGTCGAGGAGGTCCGCGGCCCGAACGGCGGGCTGCTCCCGGACCTCGCCAAGCTTCCGAAGCCGACGACGGAGGTGTACGACCCTGCGGTGGTCTCCGACGTGCTCCGCGCGATGCAGAACGTCGTCACCAACGGCACCGGCCAGAAGGCGCGGGCTCTCGGCCGGCCGGCGGCCGGGAAGACCGGCACGCACCAGGACCTGACCGCCTGGTTCAGCGGGTGCACGCCGCAACTGGTGGCCGCGGTCGACTACTTCAGGAACGCCGGCACGGATTCCCTCGACGGCGCCGGCGGGCTGCCGACGTTCTTCGGCGGCAGGTTCCCCGCGCAGACGTGGACGACGTTCATGAAGGGCGCGCTGGCCGGGAAGCCGGTCGAGAACTTCAAGCTGGCGCCGGGCCTGACCCCGACTGCGACTCCGACTCCCACGCCGATCGACACCGCTCCCGCAACCGTCGAACCGACGCCCGATCCGACGGGCCTGCCCGGCTTCCCGAACTTCCCCGGTTTCCCCTTCCCCGAGGACACCCCGAGTTCGCAGCCGTCCGGCAGTCCCACGGACGAGGCGACCGACGAACCGACGGACGAGCCCGATCCCGATCCCGACGAAGAGCCCGCAGAAGAGTTCGATCCACCCGGGCGCCCCATCTTCCGCGAGGAGCAACCCGCCGCCCGCCCCGGCGGTGGCGGCGCCGGGGAGTAGGTCGCCCGAGCCAGGCACTCAAGCCCTGGAGCCGGGGGTGCGGGTGGCGAAGCCCCCGCCTCACCCGGAGAAGGGGTGCGGTGGCGAAGCCCCCGCCTCACCCGGAGAAGGGGGGTGCGGGTGGCGAAGCCCCCGCCGGCGCGACGCGGTCGCGCGAAGATACGACGAGCGACTTGGTTCGTGCTCTCCGCGAACAGCGTCCGGGCGAGCTTGTGCCCCCGGCAGGATTCGAACCTGAAATTCGGGTTGATCGATCTTGCTGGTCAGAGTGCCAAAACCGCTTCTGAGCTGCGATTATGGATGTCGGTCGAGTGACCACCATTCCCCGTCAGAAACCGCTTTTGGCCAGATGATCTGGCCAAAATCTGGCCGGAGGGGGTTTGGCAGGATCGGAACTGGCGGGGATCTGGCCATGACGGAACAGGCTCGGGGAGAGCGCCGCGGCGGTGGCAACACCAAGGGGCGCAAGGCGAGCTTCGGCAGCATCCGGGAGCGCGGGCCGAAGCGCTATCAGGCCCGCTACACCGGTCCGGACGGTCGGCAGTACACCGCGTACACCCCGGGCGGCTCGGCCAGTTTCCAGACCCGCACCGACGCCGACCGGGCACTGGCACGGCTACGTGTCGAGATCGACGAGGGCGCCTGGGTCTCACCAATCGCCGTGTCGGTCGAGGAGCCCGAAGCCGCCGCTCCGCTGTCGTTCGGTGCCTACGCCGACAGCTGGTTGGAGCAGCGTCCGCTGGCCGCCCGGACGCGCGACCTCTACCGGTCGTTGTTGGACCGGCACATCC
>JBQTKD010000146.1:0-8864 GCA_052386455.1 Sporichthyaceae bacterium | reverse complement strand
CCGCAAACCCCCGACGCCGCCGGAACTTCCCACGGCGGCCTGGATCAACAAGCCGCCCCAGAGCGAGGAGGAAACTCAGTAATAGCGACCCGAAGGTGCCTCAAACAGGTTGACAGGTTCCGCCAGCGGCGCTGTACAGCCGAACGTGCGATCGGGCGCGCCGTTCCGCTCCGGATTTCCCAGGATGACGAAGCGTAGGTATAGCGGCGGCAAAGCTTGCAGGACCGGAATGCCCACACACGGTCGGACCCGGGCACTGGTGGGGGATCCGTCCCATCTGTCGCCTCGGTGCGAGCGTGCCCCGGAAAGCCCGGCCCGCCGCGTCCCGATTCGCCCGCTTCTGCGCTTGGAAATTGCTGGGTGTAGTCGTCACGGAGCGTCCAGTGATTACTCAGAGAGCCGGAACCGTGAGTTCCGCACCCCCGTCTGAACGCTCCGTAGGGCTCAGTACGAAGCGCCGAACGAAGTCGGATCTGGAAGGCCGGGGGGCCACCAGGTTGCGGACCGGCGGCTTCACCACCCGGCGAGCTTGCGAGCCGGGCATCAGACACTTCCAAGGGGGATCCACCAATGTCCGTTCGCCGCCTCTCCGTCGTCGCCGCCATCACCGCGGTCGCCATCCCGTTCTCCATCGCCTTCGCCGGCTCGGCCTCCGCCGCCGAGTCCCCGCTGGACGCGATCAGCTCCATCACCGACATCACGGGCGACCTGCCCCTGCTGGGCGACGCCACCAAGGGCTCCCCGGTCGATGGCCTGACCGGCGGCCTGCCCGTCGCCGGCGACCCGCTCTCCACCGTCACCGGCCTGCTCGAGGAGGGTGGCATCACCGACGTCGTCACCGGCCTCCCGGTCGCCGGCCCGCTCGTCGACTCGCTCGGCGTGACCGAGGTCGTCGACGGCCTGCTCGGCACCGTCACCGGCACCGTCGGTGGCATCACCGGCGGTGGCCTCCTCGGTGGTGGCAAGGTCGAGACCGGTCACAAGGGCAACAGCAAGCCGTCGGTCAAGTTCGAGGAGACCTCCCTCCCGCACACCGGTGGCGACGCGGACCTGACCGCGCTGCTCATGTGCGCCGGCCTCGCGGCCGCCGGCACCGGCGTCACCCTGGTGACCCGTCGCCGTCGCGCTGGGATCTAGTCGCTCGGGCTACTCACTCGTTCCTCGCTCGTCGCACTCGCTCGACGATCTAGTTCCACCCACAACTCTCGGCGGGAGGTCCCCCCGCCGGGTTCGCACGAGGCCCGTCACCGCACACCCGGTGACGGGCCTCGTCGCTTTTTGGGTCCCGCCCGTTCGGGGAGCCGAAATGACACGGTTGTGTTTCGGGCATAGAGTCGGCCTGTCCGCCACCGCCCCATCGGGAGGCACGCCGTGGAAGCTCCAGACCTCGTTCAGCCCGTCGAGTCCGGGCTGTGTGAGCGGGACCGCGAAATCCTGGCCTTCGAGCGGCAGTGGTGGCGGTACGCGGGGGCGAAGGAAAATGCCATCACCGAGCTGTTCGACATGTCGGCCACGCGGTACTACCAGGTGCTCAACGCCCTGATCGACCTGCCCGAGGCTCTCGAGCACGACCCGATGCTCGTGAAGCGCCTCCGCCGGCTGCGCGGCACTCGCCAGCGCCAGCGTTCGGCTCGCCGCCTCGGCCTGGAGGCCTGAACCGAGGCTTCGCGCACGCGCACGACAACGTGGGGGGAACCATGTTCAAGCAGTTGCGTTCGTCCGCAGTCTCCGCGCTCGCCGTCATCGGCCTGATCGGGGCGCTGCTGCTGGTGTTCGGGCAGCGAGTAGACCGGGTCGAGCAACTCGAAGCCGAGCGGGCGGGCGCGCAGCAGCCGGCCGGCCAGCAGCTCGTCGCCGGCGAAGCGCCGATTCCGGTGGCGCCCGGACCCGACGACCACATGGGCGCCGAGCCCGGCCCGCTCGTGCCGCGCGGCAGCGTGCCCGACCCGACGACGCTGGCCGAGGACCCCAAGGGCAGCTTCACCGAGGCGGAGATCGCCGGCGCGGCCAAGGGGCCGGTGGTCCTGTTCAACCAGACGTACAACACCAAGCGCGTCGACGGGCTGAAGGCGGCGCTGACCGCCGCGGGCTGGACGGTCCCGGCCACCGACACCTGGCACGGCGCCGTTCCCGCGACCACCGTCTACTTCCCGAAGGGGATGGAGCTGCAGGCCCGCGCGCTGATGGCCGCGTTCCCCTCGATCTCTCGGATTCGGCCGGCGTTCTCCGGCATTCCGAGCGACAAGCTCACCGTGATCCTCACCGGGGACTTCCCGATCCTTCCGTGACGCTCCGGGCCGAGCACGCGTTCGCCATGCTGGCCGCGGACCCGAGCGAATTGGTCGAGATCTTGATGGCGCTCTTGCAGCGCAGTGCCGCCCAGTGACTGTAGAACGGTGAACGTGCGCTCCGCCCGGTTCGTGTGCCCGCTCTGCGAAGCGGCGTGCGGCCTGCTGGTCGGAGTCGGGCCGGACGGCACCGTCGAAGACGTGCGCGGCGATCGCGGCGACGTGTTCTCCCAGGGGTACATCTGCCCGAAGGGCGTCGCGGTCAAGAGCCTGCACACCGACCCGGACCGGCTGCTCACCCCGATGGTCCGCGTCGACGGCCGGCTGCGCGAGGTGTCCTGGGACGAGGCCTGGGCCGAGCTCGGGCGCCGCCTGCCCCCGCTGATCGGTGTCTACGGACCGGACGCGGTCGGCGTCTACGGCGGCAGCGGCTCCATGCACCGCCTCGACGCGCGGCTGTACCTGCCTGCACTCGTCGAATCGCTCGGCACCCGCACCGTGTTCTCCGCGACGGGCTCGGAGCTGGCGCCGAAGCTGGCCGTCGCGAACCTGCTGTACGGCAGCCCGCAGCTGATCCCGGTCCCGGACGTGGACCGCACCGATCACCTGGTGCTGCTCGGCGCGGACCCGGTCACCTCGCACGGCGGCCTGCTCACGGCGCCCGACCTGCGCGGCCGGCTGCGTGCCCTGCGCCGGCGGGGCGGCCGTCTCGTCGTCGTCGACCCGCGCCGTTCGGCCACCGCCGACGGCGCCGACGAGCACCTCCGCATTCGCCCCGGCACGGACCCGGTGCTGTTGCTCGGGCTGATCCACGTCCTCGTCGACGAAGGCCTCACCGACCTCGGCGCGCTGCCCGTGCCCACGCGCGGCCTGGCCGACGTGGCGGAGCTCGCAGCCGACTTCACGCCGGATCGGGTGGCGCGGCGCACGCGGCTGGACTCGCACGCGATTCGCAGCCTGGCAAGGGATCTGGCCGCCGCCCCGCGGGCCGCCGTCCACGCCGGGGCAGGCGCGCTGGCCAACGGCTCCGGAACCGTCACCAGCTGGCTCGTCGAGGTGCTCAACGCACTCACCGGCAACCTCGACCGCGCGGGCGGCGCGATGTTCCCGCTGCCGGCGCACGCCCGCCTCGGCGGGCACGGCACGCTGCTGCTCGGCGAGGACAACGACGGCCCCGGCGGCGACCTGCCCGCCGCCACCCTCGCGGCCCACATGGACTCCCCGGAGTTCGACCGGCTGCGTGCGCTGATCGTCGTCGGCGGCAACCCGGCGCGCTCGCTGCCGAACTCGCCGCGCTGGCGCGCGGCGCGCACCCGGCTCGACCTGATGGTCAGCGTCGACTACTACCTCAACGAGACCAGCGCGCTGGCCGACATCGTGCTGCCCGTTCCCTCGCCGCTGGAGCGCGCGCAGTACGACCTGGACCGGTACGCCCTCGCGGTCCGCAACACGGCGGCCTACTCCCCGGCGGTCCTCCCGCTGCCGCTGGGCATGCACGAGGAGTGGGAAACCCTCGCGCGCATCGCGCTCGTCGCGAAGGGCGCGCCGGCCGCCGACGACCTCGCCGAATTCGACGACGCGGTGGCGCTGCGTCTGGCCGAGCGGCTCGGCGCGCCCCCGGAGGCGCTCTCGCCCGGCATGGCCGGCCCCGAGCGGATGCTGGACCTGCTGCTGCAGGCCGGGCCGTACGGGCTGCGCCTCGAGGACCTGCTGTTCTCGCCGCAGGGCCTGGACTTCGGCGAGCTCGAACCGGCGCTGGCCGAGCGCCTCGGCGACCACAAGGTCGATCTCGCACCGCCCGCGCTGCTGCGTCAGGGCCACGAGATCCGCGCCGACCTCGACACCGACGACGCTCCGATGCTCGTCCTCGTCCGGCGCGGGCACCTGCGGTCCAACAACACGTGGCTGCACAACCTGCCCGCGATGGTGTCCGGGGCGCGGCGGTGCACCGTGCAGGTGCACCCGGACGACGCGCACCGCCTCGGCCTGCGCGACGGCGGCCTCGCCAAGGTGATTGCGGCCGTGGGCCACGTGGTCGCGGCCGTGCAGGTCACCGAGGAGGTCTCGCTCGGCACGGTCTCGCTGCCGCACGGCTGGGGACACGACGAGCCGCAGGCGCGGCTGCGCATCGCCGCCGCCCGCCCCGGCGTGGACTACAACCGGCTCACCAACGACGGCGTGCTCGACCCGATCACCGGCGCCGCCAAGAGCAACGCCGTGCCGGTCCGCCTCATGGCCCACACCGGCGACGCCCCGGAAACCGAGGCCCCGCCGCCGCAGCGCCACACCGGCCTGGACCGCCGCCGCACCCCCCGGCCGCCCGTGGCAGAAACCTTCGGCCCGTACTGACGATCCGTCAGACTGCTTCCAGGGCGCGCAACTGGTCCAGGAACCAGCTGGCGGGCGGGCAGGCGGCGGCCGCCGCCGCCAGTGCGGCGCAGCGTTCTTGGCGTTCCTCGGGGCTCAGGCGCAGCGCCGCGTCGAGCGCCGCCGCCGTGCCGGTGACGTCGTAGGGGTTCACGGTGACCGCGGCCGCGCCGAGCTCGTCAAAGGCGCCCGCCTCGCGGGAGAGCACCAGGGCGCAGTTGCGCGCCGAGATCACCGGGGCCTCCTTGGCCACCAGGTTCATGCCGTCGCGCAGCGGGTTGACGACCATGACGTCGGCGAGGGTGTAGGCGGCGAGCGACCGCGGGAAGTCGTCGTCGACGTGCAGGATCACCGGCCGCCAACTCTCGGTGCCGAACTCGTCGTCGATCTTCCGTGCGACGCGCTGCACGGCGGCGCTGTACTCAGCGCTGTCAATGGGCGCGTCCGCGCACAGCAAGGCTGGTCGTAGCTCCATCGGATCCCGTCGGGATGACGTAGTAGGTGTGAACTACGCCGACGGCGGGATCGTAGACGCCCCCGCGCGCCGCGACGGCTAGCCGGCTCAGGCTGGGGCGCGCCCACCGTTCTGCACAGAAGGGCGTCGCACCAGTGCCGTTGGGGAACTGAGCGTCAGCGAGCCGCGTCGCTGATTGGGCAAGGGAAAACTCGTTGGGCCGGTGGTAGCGGGCCAGCGGAGCCTGCCCGTCTGCCGCAGCGGACTCCTGAGCTTCCGCGGTCGGGCCGCCGAACAAACTGCTGGCCGCCGCGAGCAGCACTGCCAGTAGCAGAACAAACGCGGCCGACAGACCGCGACCGGCGGCGGGGGACGCCTTGGAGTCCCTACTCACGCGCCAAGGCCAGCACCTCGGGCGGCAGCAGCGTTCTGGCGCCGAGAACTTCGATGCCCACAAGAGCGCCCGAGTCATCAAAGTCGAGGTTGATCATGCCCCCAACCTCGAGCGGATCGCACGGATAGGTCTTGTCGACCCCGCCGGGTCCGATGGTGTCCGCGAGATAGAGGTAGGCGGCATTGGATTCTGGGTCGTAGGTCACTCTCATGGTCGCGCTGCCTTCAGGTTGTCGATGTACCTCGCGGACGCTCTGTTAATGACCGTCGTCCCGCGACCTTCCACGACGCCAAGGAAAACCTTCGTGGCCGGGTCGTAGTACCCGCTCTTCCAGACTCCGTCGTGGAAGTACCGGAAGGGCCGCTTAGCCTCGATCCGTGGACCCGCCTGATCGCCGGCGCGATCTGACGTAGCGTCGCGCCGGTTTGGCTTGGAGCGTGGCGGGTCTGCTGGTCTGTCCAGCCGTTCCACTGTTCGTCGGTGTTCGGGCCTCGCGGCGCGTGGTCAGGACGCGTTCGCGGCCGGTGGTCCGGTCGCGAACGGTCCGAACACCTTGGTGCAGAGGGCCTTGAACTCCTCTGCCCAGGGCCAGCCGTCGGGTAGGTGCATGACCGGCCGGCGTTGGGGTCGGGCCGGGCGGGCGGGGACGGCGATCAGCCTGCGGCGCAGTGTCGCTGCGCGGGCCTTGGCCAGCCTGCCGCCGGCTGCGACGGCCGCGGCCCGGCCGAGGTTGTGCGCGATCGCCGCGGCCGTGACCCAGGCGGCGTTCGCGGCGAAGCGCCCGGAGGGCATGTGCGCCAGGGGCCCGTCAATCAGGTCGGCGAACACGGTCTCGATCACGGCGTGGTCGCGGTGGGTCTTGTCCGCGGCGGCGGTGTCCTCGTCGGAGTCGGTGAGGAAGGGGTGGTGGCGCCAGACGGGGAACAGTTCCCCGGTCGCGGTGTCCAGGCCGCCGTCGCGGGCTCGGTCGCGGACTCGGCGCACCACGAGTCGCGCCGCGATCTCGTCGGTCTTTCCGGGCCGCAGCGTGTAGGGGGTTTCGGCCACCTGCGCGTCGGAGGACAGCACCGCGCCGGTGTCCGGATCGAGGATCGCGCCGGGGTAGGCCACGGGAGTCCACGCGTCCTCGCCGATCGCCGCAATGGCCCGGTCGACCGCAGGATTGCGGGTCACGCCCAGGGAGAAACGGGCTCCCTCCCGGCGTGCGGTGTTCGCGACGGCGGCGTTGCCGTAGGCGCTGTCCCCGCGCACGAGCACGTTGCCCCTCGTGGCACCCAGCGCGAGGGCCAGGCGCACCGCCTCGCGGACCTTGGACGCGGCCCTGCGCGCCGAGCCCGCCCGCCCGGCGCGCAGCCGGATCCCGGCCAGGACCGGCGGCCCGGTGCCGGTGCCGATCGTGGTCGCCAGCGGGGACAGGCCCCGGCGCAGCACCTGCTTTCCGGAGATCTTCGTGTGCCCGAAGGAGGCGCCCTGCTTCGCGTGGCCGTAGACCGGGCGCAGGAACGAGTCCACGTCCACCAGCGCCCGAGTCTCGAGGCCGGGCAGCAGTTCCGGGACCTCGCGCACCAGGGCGACCAGATGCGCGCGGGCCACCGATTCCAGTTGGGACACGTGCCCGCCGGTGAACTCGCGCAGGAACTGGCCCAGCGTGGCCGCGGCGTAGACGCCGTCGAACAGCTGCGACATCCCGCCGGTCCGGACCGCGTCCAGATCCTCGATGCAGTCCGCACCGGCGACCATGCCCGCGACGATCGCGGTCAGCTTCGCCGGTGCGTTCGCCGTGGCCGAGGCAACCCGACTCGACCGCCACGACAACCGCGCCTCGACCAGCTCCGACAGGCCCGCTCGCTCGCCGAGCGCCAACACCGGAACCAGCCCGCCGAAGGACACGAGATTGGTTTCGTCGAACTCCACGGCGGGTCGCGACCACGCCTGCGATAGCTTCACCGGCAGTGCCTTCTTGTGCGGAATCGATCAGAGCCTCGAGAACTCCGATCCTTCCGACCAGGAGGGCACTTTCACGTGCCGGCACGCCGTGGACAGGCCGCCGAGCGGCTACTCGTCCACGGACCGAGGCTTAGCCAACGCGGCCTCGGCCTGCGCTACCGAGATCCGCCGCTCAGCCATGCGTTGGGCAGCATGGTCCGTGACTTCGAATCTCCGATCCCCTGCCCGGAGCCCGCAACCGAGAGGGATCCCCGGGCCGCCCGCGTTGTGGACGAGGACGGCCGGGCCGGTCGTAGTTCCATCGGCCGAGGACGGGATGACGTATTAGGTGTGTCCGGAGTCTCCCACGCCGGGCCGTGCAAGAGGATCGCCGACGACGAGTACGCCACCGCCGGATGGGTCGGCTGGCCCAACAACCGCCGCCGTCTTCACGGCAAGCTCACGATGCGCACCCGAACGAGTACGAGGCAGCCTACCGCGCCCACTCTCAACATAGAAGGCCAATCAACATGGAGGCGGCACGAACCCGGTCCGGTTTAGCACGAAGGCCTTCATTTAGATCGCCGCTTGGACTCGATCCCGAGGGCGTGAAGCGTTTCTGCTCGCCACCCGCCGATTCGCTCGATCGCCTCGTCAATCCGTCGATCTAAGATTAGTAGTCGCATGGATTCTGCACGCTGGACGAGTTCCTTCTCCCAAGGGTAGCGGGCCTCGTAACGAATCACAGTTCTAAGAACCTCAGCGGCCTCGGACATGTTGTTCTCCAGAAGAAGTCCGTAGGCTCTCGCTTCCTGCATACGGACGTTCTCCCCGCCACCCGGCGGGTCGACGAGTGCTGCGTCTGCCGCCGATGAACTGGCGCGCTCCACCTTCCTGGCCGCTTGGACCAGGGCCTCGCGGGTCGAATCGGCGGAGGGATCGAAAAATTGGGAGGATCCACCGAACCGCTCGGACCAACTGAGATCCACGACGTCGGTCGGGACGACCAGTGGCATCCGTACGTTCCACAAGTAGAACGCGGGACGGACGGCTGCCGAGTCTTCGGCGAGTAGCCCGTGAAGCACCCATCCCACCGGGACCTTATAAGCGAGAGCCTTCGAGGTCGCCCAACCCTCGCCGAGTGCAGGCGTAACTAGCCGCTTCCAGTCGGTGGCCTTCATGGCACTCTCAACTCGAGCACGGGAATGTTCTGGAAGCCAGGCGGGAGATGCGATCTGATCTTTGCGATTCGCGACGCGGAGAATGTCGCAGCACCAGTCTTTAGGTCATAGAGGGACTGTCCGGAACTCTGTGTTTCTGGCCGGCTCAGTTGAGACCTAGGCGGTCGCCGTAGATCAGGGTCAGCGTGTTCAGGATGGGCGTCCAGTTGTTGATCCGCCCTGTCGGGTTGGGCTTGTTCTTGTCTCGCTGATAG
>JBQTKD010000145.1:0-36924 GCA_052386455.1 Sporichthyaceae bacterium | reverse complement strand
GGTGGTCAGTCCCATCCACCTGCCGCCCGACGACGCCGCGCGCCCGCCCTACGACCCCAAGCGGGTGGAGGCCGCGGTGCGGGAGATCCTGTTCGCGATCGGCGAGGACCCGGACCGCGACGGCCTGCGCGAGACGCCGGCGCGGGTCGCACGCGCGTACGCGGAGATCTTCGGCGGGCTGTGGCAGAACGCCGAGGACGTGCTGTCCACGACCTTCGACATCGGCCACACCGAGCTGATCCTGGTCCGCGACATCGAGATGTTCTCCTGCTGCGAGCACCACCTGGTGCCGTTCCACGGCGTCGCGCACATCGGGTACATCCCCGCCGAGCAGGGCAAGATCACCGGGCTGTCGAAGCTGGCCCGCCTCGTCGAGGTCTACGCGCGCCGCCCGCAGGTGCAGGAGCGGCTCACCACCCAGATCGCCGACGCCCTGATGCGCGTACTCGAGCCGCAGGGGGCGATCGTCGTGATCGAGGCCGAGCACCTCTGCATGACCATGCGCGGCATCCGCAAGCCCGGCGCGCGCACCATCACCTCCGCCGTCCGCGGGCTGCTGGAGCAGAGCGCCAGCACGCGGGCGGAGGCGATGAGCCTGATCCTGGACAGCTCCCCGCGCCGCTAGGGCAGCCGGCCGCTCGCATGGCGTAACCACATGGTCACGTTGCGTGGAGAGGCGGATGCTCCAAGCATGTCGACCGTCCACGACGGAACGCCCCCGGACCCGGTCCAGGTGGTCGTCCTGGCCGCCGGGACGGGTACGCGGCCGGGGCAACCGATGCCCAGGGCGCTGACCGCGCTGGCCAGTGGACGGCCGATCCTGGCCCACCAGATCGACGGCATCCGCTCGGTGTTCGGAACCACGGCCCGGATCACGGCGGTGGTGGGGTTCAAGAAGGAAATGATCATGGAGATCTTTCCGTGGCTCTCCTTCACCTACAACGAGCGCTACGACAGCACGAACACCGCGAAGAGCCTGCTGCGCGGACTGAGCGCGACCGGCCCCGGCGGCGTGCTGTGGATCAACGGCGACGTCGTCTTCGACCATCGCCTGCTCGCCCGGGTGCGCCCGCTGATGGGCGCGGGAGAGTCCTTCGTCTGTGTGAACACCGCGGCCGTGGGCGAGGAGCAGGTCGCGTACACGCGCACCGCCGACGGCCTGATCGAGACGCTGTCCAAGACGGTCCGCGGTGGCGAGGGCGAGGCCGTCGGCGTCAACTACGTCTGCGCGGCCGACAAGCCGGTGCTGCTCTCCCACCTGGCCGCCTGCTGCGATCGGGACTACTTCGAGCGCGCCATCGAGACCGCGATCGAGGCCGGGATGCGCGTGCTGCCCGTCGATACCGGCGACTACTGGACCGTCGAGATAGACGTCGACGCGGATCTCGCGCGCGCGAACGCCGAGGTGGCCCCGGCGAACCGCGCCGCGGCGGGCACGCGGATCGTCGCCCCCCGCGCGCCAGTCCACGAGCAGGCCCGCCGCGATTTCTGAGCCGGCAGGATTGCACGCGTGCCGAGCCGCTGGGAGCTGCCGGGTCTGCCGGCGGCGGATCGCTGCCTGGTGCTGGGCGTGCTGAACGCGACGCCCGACTCGTTCTCCGACGGGGGCCTGCACCCGGACCACACGGCCGCCGTGGAGTTCGGCAGGCGCCTGCACGCCCAGGGCGCGGACCTCGTCGACGTCGGCGGGGAGTCCACGCGCCCCGGCGCCGGTCGAGTGGAGCCGGCGGAGGAAACCGCTCGGGTGCTGCCGATCGTCCGCGGGCTTGTTGCGGCGGGCGTCCCGGTGTCGATCGACACCACCCGCGCCGTCGTCGCCGAGGCCGCCGTGGCCGCCGGGGCGGTGCTCGTCAACGACGTGAGCGGAGGGCTCGCCGATCCCGCGATGCTGCCGTACGTCGCCGCCGCGCGCGTACCGTACGTGCTCATGCACTGGCGAGGCCCGAGCGCGGACATGGCCACCCGCGCGCACTACGACGACGTCGTGGCCGACGTCTGCGCCGAACTCGGCGAGCGCCTGGCCGCGGCGGAGGCCGCCGGAGTGGCGCGCGAGCACACGATCGTCGACCCGGGCCTCGGCTTCGCCAAGACCGCGGCGCACAACTGGGAGCTGCTGCGCCGGCTGCCCGAACTGCAGGCGCTGGGCCGCCCCGTGCTGGTGGGGGCGTCCCGCAAGGCCTTCCTGGGGGCACTGTTGGCCGCCGGCGAAACGCCGCGTCCGGTCGCCGACCGGGAGGACGCCACCACCGCGGTCAGCGCCCTTGCCGCCGCCGCGGGCGCCTGGGCCGTGCGCGTCCACGCGCCGCGGCCGACCCGGGACGCCATCGCCGTCGCGGGAGCCTGGAGGGGCCGGTGGGTGTCGCCGTGAGCCTGGACGCGGACCGGGCTCGGCTCGTCGAGCTCAACGAGGACCTCTACGCCGCCTTCGAGGCCGGGGACCTCGATCGCATGGACCTGCTCTGGGCCGACGACGAACTCGCCGCGTCCGTGGTCTGCGTCCACCCCGGCTGGCCCACCCTGCGCGGACGCGACGAGGTGCTCCGCTCCTGGGCGATGATCATGGCGAACACGACCTACATCCAGTTCGTCATCACCGACGTCGAGCTGGAGATCGCCGGCGACCTGGCCGTCCTGACCTGCGTCGAGAACATCATCACCGCGGCCGACGACTCCGGCGACGACAGCGGATCCGCCATGTTCGCAGGTGCCCGCGGCGTCGCCACGAACCTGTTCCGGCGCACCGACGACGGCTGGCGGCTGTGGGTCCGGCACGGCTCCCCGGTCCTCGCCGGCACCGACGACGACGAGGACGATTAGCAGCCCTGTGTGACCTGCGTCGCTGGACGGTCCCCGGGTTCTCAGCATCTCCGCGGTGCTGCGATGCGGCCGGGCGGGTAGGTTGACGCTCATGCTCGACCGGGTTGCCCTGCGGGGCCTGCGTGGCTTCGGCAGGCACGGCGTCCTGCCGGAGGAGCAGGTCGTGGGCCAGCCGTTCCTCGTCGACGTGCGGTTGGGGCTCGACACCCGCCCGGCTGCGCGCAGCGACGACGTAGCCGATACCGTCGACTACTCGGAGCTGGCCAGCCGAGTGGTTGCCCTCGTCGAGGGAGAACCGGTGAAGCTCATCGAGACCTTGGCCGACCGCATCGCCGCAGAGTGCCTCGCCCGGCCTCGAGTGGAGAACGTCGAGGTCACGGTGCACAAACCAGCCGCTCCGGTCGCAGTGCCCTTCGACGACGTATCGGTCACGATCACGCGGAGTCGCTCGTGAATGACACCCCGGCCTACCAGATCGACGACACGCTGACCGGCCAGCTTCGGCCGATCCGCCGAGCCGTGCTGTCCCTGGGCACCAATTCCGGGGACCGGGCCTCGAACCTCCAGAACGCCGTCGACGCCATCCTCGACGCCCCCGGGATCTGGGGGCTGAGCGTCTCCCCGGTCTACGAGTCGCTGCCCGAGACCGAGTACGACGGCCCGAAGTTCTTCAACGCGGTGCTGATCGTGGACACCGAGATGTCCGGCGCGACGCTGCTCGAGCGCTGCCACGCCGTCGAGGAGGCCTTCGGGCGCGCCCGGCTCGGCGAGGACCGGCGCGGGCCCCGCCGCCTGGACATCGACGTCATCGCCCTGGCGGACCGGGTCCTGGACGACCCGGCGATCACCCTGCCGCACCCCCGCGCCCACGAGCGGGCATTCGTGCTCGTGCCCTGGTTCGACATGGATCCCGAGGGCGTGCTGGTCACCAAGGGCAAGCTGGTGGACCTCGTGCAGTCGGTGGACACGGGCACGATCCGCCGCCTGGCGGACGTGGTCCTCGAACTCCCCGCCTGACTCGCCCTTGAAGCCCACTCGCTGGCAGGTGCTGGTCGCCGTCGCGGTACTGACCGGCGCCCTGGGCTGGGCCGGCGGGCTGATCGTCGACGGGCGCGGCAGCAGCATGCCGACGGTTCCGCCGTCCGCTCCGCTGGTACTCGCCCTGTTCTGCGCGATCGTGCTCGGGCTCGCGATCACCACGCGGTCCCGCCTGCGGGCCTGGCGGGAGCGCCGCGCGGACGCCGCCGCGCTCAACCCGCTGACCGTCGCTCGGTACGGCGTGCTCGCGCGGGCGTCCTCCCCGGTCGGCGCCGGGGTCGCGGGTCTGTACGGCGGGTACGCGGTGTTCCTGACCGGCAACCTGGACGAGCCCGGCTTCGGGGAGATTGCGGCCTACGGCGGAGCGACGGCGGTGGCCGGTCTCGGGCTCGTCGGCGCGGCGCTGTTCCTGGAACGCGTGTGTCGCGTTCCAGGGGATCCGACGGCCAACGGCGCCGGTCTCCCGCAGCCGCGCAACATGGCGTGAGTTGAACCTCGGCGCGCCTCAACAGAACCACGAGTCACAACCGTTACTTTCCATCGCATGACACGTGGTCGCCACCGCCAGTCCCTCGCCGTTTCGCTGATCGCTCCCGTCACATTGGGAGCGATGGTCACCGCCGGCCTCGCCCTTGCCCTCGTCAACGGCACCGTCGCGGTGCTGCAGATGGCGATCGTCGCCTCGTGGGTCCTCGCCCTCGGCCTGATCGCCAATAGTGCGCGCCGCGGGCGCCGATTCCAGCGAGAAATCACGCTGTCCGAATCGATGCGCCGCCGCGACGAAAACCTGTTCTCCGAGCAGCTCTCCGCGCTGCAGACCAGCATCACGGGCCTGCAGACGCAGCTGGAGCGCATCGGCAAGGACGCCGCCACCCTGCGCGGCGAGGTCGTGCAGCTGCGGGCCGAGAAGGCCGAGGCCGACGAGATCGTTCGTCGCGCCCGCGCCGAACGTGCCCGTGCGGCGCTGGCGGAGCGCGAGGCGCTCGAGCAGCGCATGCTCACCGCCGCCGCGTTCGAGGCGGCCGCCGCGGTGCTCGCCAGCTTCGAGAACTCGCTGGTCGAAGCCGAGCCGGACTGGGTCACCACCTGGATCGCCAATCTCGGCAACGGCGGCGAACTGGACCTGACCATGCACGACGACACCATGGTGATCGAACTCGAGGGCGCGGAGCTGCCCGCCACCCGCAGCGCCTAAACGCCCAGCAGCGCTCGACCCCTCGCTCCCTCCGGGCGGGGGGTCGAGTGTTTTCGGCGCCGTCCGTCCCGACCCAAGCCGAGCCCATTGGGGCCGCAGGGACGAATGGGACGACTCCCCTTCGTGGCTGGCGAGAGTTCGGCGTCCGTGGACGGCATGGTGTCGCACGGAGCGCTGTACAGCGCTGCGCGCGACCTCGACCTCGACCTCGACCGGAGCGAGGGTCGAGCGCGTTCTAGTGGACGTGCAGCCAGGCGTTGGAGCCGATGTACACCGCGGTGGTGACGGCGCCGATCACGAGGATGCGCGCCGGGGAAAGCATGCCCAGGGCGCGCTGGCCCATGGTGCGCTCGTCCACCGGGAAGCCCTCGACCTCCACGAAGAACTCGCTCGTGGCAGGTGCGGGGAGGACGGCGCGACGCGGCCCCGGCGTGATGACCAGGTCGTCGACGGTGCCGAGCTCGCGGCCGGGAACGACGCTGAGCGCACCCTCGGTGTGCCGGCGCGCGGGACGGACGCCGCGGTCGAACCCGAGCAGCTCCGCCTGGTTGCGCCGCGGGGCTCCCTTCGGCTCCCCGGAACGAATCGGGCGACCCGACCCCAGCGACGGAGCAGTCGACGGCCGCCGAGCGGGCGGCGCTGCGGGGGCCGGCGGGGGAGTCGGACGCATCGGGCGGGCGGGACGAAGGGTCCGTGCCGCAGGCAGGGCGACGGGCGCCGTCGGCTCCTCGCCGGGCTCGTCCGCTGCCGCCACCGCGGGGTCCCCGACGGGCTCGTCCCACTCGGGCTCGTCCATCGGGTCGGACTCGGCCACGAACTCCCCTGCAGGCTCGTCCGCCTCGACCCGTTCCTCGGCGGCTACCTCGGCCGCGACCGCTTCGAGGGCGGCGTCGAGCTCTTCGAACTCGACCTGCGCAGCCGTGGCGGACGACTCCTCGACCACGGCCTCTACGTCTGCTTCGGGCTCGGCCTCGACGACGGCCGCGACCGTCTCGATCTCGGCAACGTCGTCGGTCTCGGCCTGGGGAGCCGGCGTATCGACCTTCGGTTCGCCGGTGTCGACTGCGACGCCCGCGGCCGCGTACTCAACGATCCACGCGGCCTCGACGGCTGCGGCGTCCACCTGCGGCGTCTCTGCGGCGGCCTTGAGCGCGGCCTGCTCGCCTTCGGCCTCGGCCTCGAACGCCTCGGCGGCTGCCTCCGGCTCGGCGTCGAGCGCCTGGAGCTCGGCTTCGACTGCCTCGAGCACGACGACGAGGTCGGCTTCGACCACGTCGGGCTCGGTCTGCGGGGCGTCGACTGTGGCGGCCTCGGCAGCGGACTCCATGACCTGCTCGTCGGCCACGACCTCGGCCGCGGATGCTGCTTCCGCGACGGCTGCGGGCTCGGCCGGGACCTGCGCCTCGGCTTCGGCGACCGGCTCGGCAACGACCGGCTCGGCAACGACCGGCTCGGCAGGGACCGGCACGGCAGGGACCGGCTCGGCAACGACCGGCTCGACGGTGGCGAGGATCGGCGCGTTGGGCTTCGGACGGGCCGGGACGGGTGCTGCGGCCTTGGCCTTGGCCTGCGCGGCCGCGGCGGCCTTGGCCTTCGCCTTGGCTTCGGCGACCGCGGCGGCTGCGGCCTCGGCAGCGGCCTTGGCCTCCGCTTCGGCGCGCACGTGGGCCGGGAGGCCGGGAACGTCCGACTCCGTGTCGGCGCCCTCGGGAAGCACGAGGGCGGCACCGGTGGCGACGGTCAGCGACGGGTCGGTCTCGCGGATCAGCGCGACGCCGGCGAAGCGCTCGGCGACGGCGATCGCGACGGCCGGAGTCGCAACGGCCGAGCCACAGAGCATGATCGCGGCGAGGTCCGTGGGCTTGACGCCCGCGGCGGCCACTGCGTCCGCCAAGAGGTCCACGCCCGCGGCAACGGCGTCCGCGACATCGGCGTCGTACTGCTCGCGCGTGAGCTTGAGACGAACCGGGGTACCCCGAACGGACAGCGCCACGTCGGAGGAGTCGGCGCTCTGCAGGTCTTCGCGCAGCCACCGGCACGCGGCGCGCAGCGCGTTGACCTCCGAGGGCTCCGAGGCCGCACGGGCGGCGTTCATGCCCATCGTGGTCAGCACCCGACGCAGCACCGCGGTCTCGTACGCGTCGCCGCCCATCCCGGCGCGGGCTGCGGGAACGCCGAGCGGCCAGACGTTCCCGTCGAGGTCGCCGCGCAGCACGGCGGCGCGGACCCCGCTGGCTCCGATGTGCAGCGTGGCGAAGGGCTGTCCGGGGGTGGGGGCCACCGCGTAGGTGTAGAGGCGCCCCGCCGCGAAGTACTCCTGGACCAGCCGGACGTGGCCGAGGCCCTGGGCCTTCAGCGCCTTCTTCAACGGCTCGGTCGTGCGACGCTCGCAGAGGTCCGCGGGCAGCGCGACGGCGATCTCGGTGGGGCGAGCTCCCTCGGCCTCCACGGCCCGGGCCATGACCCACGCGACGATCGCGGCGGCGATGTCCTGCGCGTGGTGGGTGCCGGCGTGCTTGCCCGAACCGAAGGTCATGGGCTCCGCAGCGCCGATGCGCTCGACGATGCCCCGCAGGAGGCGGTCCGGCTCGGCCGTGCCGAGTTCGAGCGCCTTCGGCCCGCAGCAGATGCCGCCCTTCCGCTCGACGAACAGGGCGGTGGGCATGGCCAGCGCTTCCGTGCCGAGGGTTACCGGGCGCGGGGCGTCGTCGTCCGGCACGGCGACGGCGACGGTGTGCGTCCGGCCGAGCTCGACGCCCAAGCGGTAGGCCACGGATCCTCCTCAGATTCGGATCAATGACAGCACAGTGATCGCGAACGGCAACCGTCCTTGGGTATTTCTTGAGCGCAGACCCGGTGGCAAATGCCCGATATGGATAGGTTCTGACGGACAGTCAGTCAACATTCACGACATCGCGGCGATGCATTCCCCATGCCCAGTTCGCCTGCCGCGGGATGCCCGAACGGGGTAGTGCGCGCCGCGCGGCCAGCCACCACAGCCCGGTTGCGACGACACTTCCCCCGGCCAGGCCCCACGCCGCACCGGTCACACCGAAGGGGATGAGCCCGAGCACGGTGCAGGCGATCTGCAGCCCGCCCTGGGCCAGGCTCAGGCGCGCGATCGTCGTCGCCAGGGATCGTGCCTGCAGCGCCACCTTCGCTCCGACGTACGCGGCAGTGGCGGTCGCCCACACCGCCACCGGCCACAGCAGGGCGCGGGCGTGCTCCCAGTTCTCGCCCACCCAGAGCCGGCCGACGCCGTCGGGCAGCAGCGCGGTGACGAGCGCGAACGCGAGCACGGCGCCGCCGAGTACGGCGGACAGCGCGAAGAGTTGCCGCGCAACGACCCGGCCCGCGTCGAGCCGACGGATCGTCTCCGGCACCGCAAAGATCGGAGCAGCCAGGAGCAGGACGTTGACCGGCGTCAGCAACGCGAGCGCGGCGTAGATCTGACCGACCGCCGCCATGCCCGCCGCCGCCCCGACGAGGATCAGCGCGACTCGGCTCGCACCCTGCACCACCAGGGCCGCCCCGGCCATCGGCAGGCCGAGATCCCTGTGCTCGCGCAGCGTTCGACTCGCCCGCCCGACGGCGGGCAGGACCCGCAGTTGGCGGCAGCCCGCCACGGCGCCGACACCGAGCCCCGCGCCCCACAGGGCGAGGAGCAGCCCCGGCCCCGGGTCGCCGAGGATCCCGGCGCCCACCAGCAGAGCGACGATCGCCGCCAGGCAGACCGCGTCGTTCGCAGCGGCGGCCCACGGGCGCCCCGCGGTGAAGAAGGCGTACCGCCAGGCGTCCTGCACCAACAGCATGGGCATTGCGAGCCCCGCGCCGAGCACAACTGCCGCTGCGGTCGAGGGCAGCACCGTGGCGGCCAGCGCGCACGCGGCGGCGAGCAGCAGTCCGATCGCCGCCGCCGCACCGGCCGCCCCTGCGGCGGCGGCGCTCTGCTCGCGCGGAGCCGTCGCGGCGAACCGAAGCATGACCGGCTCGAGCACCAGCGGACGGACGACGGCGAGCGTCCACATCGCGGCGCCGTAGGCGATCGTGTACGCGCCGACGGCGGCGAGGTCCAACAGGTGCAGTGCCGCGAGCAGGACGACGAAGTTCCCCGCGCTGCAGACCGCCTGGTCCGTCAGCGCGGCGAGCGCCCGGCCGCGGGCGCCCGACACGACGCTCACGGCGGGCACGGCGGATCGAACAGTGCCGAGCAGGGCCCGCGGTGCGCGGTGAACACGTGGTGGGAGACGCGCCGGTTCTCCAGGGGAAGCTGCATGTACTCGCCGTAGACGGTGCGCAGCACGAGGGCGGTGTCGGCGGGTGCGGCCAACTCCAGCCCGGCGAACCGCACGCGCACGGGCTCTCCGAGCGCTGCGGTCGGCACCGCCCACTGGTGGGGCCCGACGCGCACGCCCACGGCTCGCGTCCTGGGTCCCAGGGGGCGCGTGGCCCGTCGGTTCCAGGCCGCTCCCAGCCGGTCTGCGGCCAGGGGCCGCAGCAGCGACTGTGCGAGCTGCACCAGCAGAACGCGCGCCCGTGCTCGGCCGGCGCGCGGGACCACCATCTTTGCGGCGTGCAGCGTGCGCAGCACGCCGATCAGCCGCCCGTCCAACGAGCGAAGCGGCGCCAGATTCGGCAGCCCGTCCACGGGGAACACGTCGATGTTCACGCCAAGCGGAGGCAGGCCGACACCCTCGTGCAGAGTCGTCGTGAGGTCGACGACCTTGGCGAAGGGATACGGCCAGCCGGGCGTGTTCGAGCAGGCCCGCACCTGCAGGCCGCGACGGTTGGGCTCGGCAGCGAAGGCGCTCACGAACCGCTCGTAGTCGGTGCGCGGCATCATCACGTCGACGTCGTCGTCCCACGGGATGAAGCCGCCGTGGCGCACGGCGCCGAGCAGCGTGCCGTAGGCGAGGTAGTAGCGCAGGTTGTGCGCGGAGCAGAACGCGTCGAAGGTACGCAGGATCTCGAGCTGGATCCGCCGGACGTCGGCGGCGCTCAGCGCGGTCTGGTCCGCGCTCGGGCGCCGCTGGGCGGGCACGCTCGCCGTGTGCGTGGCGGCGAGAAGGTCTACCGGTTCGAGGTTCATCGGGTCAGCTCCGGGTGCGCAGCGCGCTGTCGAGGTAGGGCGCAACCACCGGCGCCATGGTGGTGGCGAACGTGGCGCCGAGGTGGGTGGAGTCGAAGTACACGGGCACTGTGCCGATCGCGCCGAAGCACCGTTGCGCGTCGCACATCCAGTCGGTCAGGTCGGCGCTGCTCGCCAGCGGGGAACGCAAGGACGTCGCCGCTTCGACGAGCGGATCGGGGCGCACCCACGTCGAGCGTGCGCCCGAACACGCGGCGAAGTTCGAGCGGTGCGCGGACAGGCAGTCGGGCACCGACGCCAGCGTGGTCCGCGGCATCGGTACGTCGCGCAGGACGAGCACCGGGACCCCGGCCCGCACCCAGGTGGCCAGGTAGTCCCGGTAGCCCGCGACCCAGTGGTCGTGCGTGCGCGGCGGGTAGGCGGGGCCGGCGTCGACCAGGCCCTTGGCCAGCCCACCGGTGAACTGCGAGATCACGACGAGGTCGAACTGACCGCCCGTGGTCTCGCGCAGGATCCGCCGGCCCCACTCCAGGCACGCCTGGCGCTTGGCCGCGGTGGGGAACAGGTACTCGACGCTGGTCGCCGCGCAGCCCTGCGCGGTGTACGTGGCGAGGGCCCAGCCTCGCTCCTGCGCGATGGCCTGCAGGGTCGGCTGCCAGTGCCCGCCGCGGGAGTTGCCGACGAGTGCCACGCGGACCTTCGCGTCGGCCGGGCCGGTGCGGCACACGGGTCCGGTGTACGGCGCCGTCAGCAGGCAGCCGTCCGACCACATGCGTGGCCGGTCCGCGTTCGCCGCGAGGGTGGAGGGCAGGAGTGTGCCCGCCTCCGGGTTCGTGCACTGCCCGTCGGGATCCATGGCGGCGGCCCCGAAGCAGTCGGCCGACCGCAGCGCCGAAGCCGTCGCGGCGAAGGAGGCCTGCTGCTGGCGGCGGGTGTCGAGGATCTGCACCGTGCACAGTCCGACGAGCACCGCCATGGCGGCGGCGGCCGCAACGAACGCACGGCGGGCGTTGCCCGGCGCGGTCGACGGGCGCCGGAACCGGTCCTCGACGTAGCGCTTGGTCAGCGCGGCGAGGGCGAAGCTCGCGCACACGATCGCGACCTTGTCCGGGTTGGTCAATCCGCGTCCGGTCACCGCGGGCAGCAGCACGATCAGCGGCCAGTGCCACAGATAGAGGGAATAGGAGACGTGGCCGGTGTACTGCATCGGCCGGGATCCGAGCAGGCGCAGGGGCCCGCGGTCGGTGGGCGCGGCCGTGGCGAGGATCAGCGTCGCGGCCAGCACCGGAACCAGCGTCCAGCCGTTCGGCCACCCGGTTTCCTCGACGAGGCCGAATCCACACGCGGCGACGGCCAGCAGGCCGAGACCCGCGATCGCCCGGGCACGACGGCAGTCGGCGGCGCGACCACGGCGGCGGTCGAGCAGCCACACCGACACCAGCGCGCCCGCTCCGAGCTGCCAGATCCGCAACGGGGTGAGGAAGTACGCGCCGGGCAGTACGCCGGAGCCCAGCAGGGTCAGGGCCAACGACCCGGCCACCACCGGCACGAGCACCGCCGCTACGACGGTGCGGTAGGCGGCGCCGACGCGCAGGGTCAGGAGTGCGGCAACCGCGAACAGCAGCGGCCAGAGAACGTAGAACTGCTCCTCGATCGACAGCGACCAGTAGTGCTGGACCGGGCTGGGCGGAGACGAGGCCGCGAGGTAGTCCACGGAGCGGTAGGCCAGCAGCCAGTTCTCCAGGTTCAGCGTGGCGGCGGCGACCTCTGCGCCGGTGTGGACGCGCCGGCCGTCGGGGCCGATCGCGTACGACGCGGTCAGGCACACCGCCAGCACCAGCAGGCCTGCGGGCGCCAACCGGCGCACCCGCCGCTCCCAGAAGGACGCCAGATCCCGCAGCCCAGTGGGCCGCATCCGGAGCAGCTGACCGGTAATCAGAAAGCCGGAGATCACGAAGAAGACGTCGACGCCGACGAAGCCGCCCGGAACACCGGAGGGCCAGAGGTGGTAGCCGAGGACGAGGAGGATGGCGACCCCGCGCAGGCCCTGGATGTCCCTGCGCATCGGGGAGTTGGCCCCGGCGCCGGCCTCGGCGGTGTTCGAGTTCGAGCCCCGCTGCCGGGGGATCCACGTCAGGGCGGTGCGCGGGCCGACCGACGACTCCATGTCCGGCAGCCTCGCGCACGCGCGACGACTCCGGGCAGAACTGCCGCCGCTCGGGTGAGCCCGCCCGGTCCCCCGAACGGATCATCGGGTGGTGAAGGCCGCACCGAGGCGATCATGATCGACGCCAGTTGAGGGCGCGCAACGACTGCGCAGACTGTCTGCGGGGTGCACGCATTCCTCTGGGGGGACCGATGAACGTGAGGGAATACCTGGCCATCGCACGCGAGCGGTGGATCGTGGTCTTTCTCGGTCTGGCTCTGGGGCTCGGGGCCGGCGGCGCCGTTGCCCTCGGCAGCACCCCGCAGTACGAGGCCGGCAGCAAGTTCTTCATCTCCGCCCGTGGGGTCGGCCCAGAGGTCGACCAGGCCTATCAGGGCAGCCTGCTCTCCGAGCAGAAGATGAAGTCCTACGTCGACCTCGCCACCGACCGGCGCGTCCGCGACCAGGTGGCGGCCCAGCTGGGCTCGCCCGTCGCGCCGGGTGTCATCAAGGCTGCGGCCAAGCCGGAGACCGTGGTGTTGACGGTGACCGCAACGGACCCGTCGCCGCGGCGGGCGCAGGCCATCGCCAACCTCGCGTCCACCGCGTTCGCCGAACTCGTGACCGAGGTGGAGCGGTCCGAAGGCGGCGAGTCCTCCGTGATTGCCCGTCAGATCAACGAGGCGAAGGTGCCGCAGGCCCCCGTGTGGCCGAAGCAGAAGACCGCCGTGGCCCTGGGCCTGTTCATCGGCCTGATGCTCGGCATGGCGCTGGCCGTCGCGCGTCACCTCCTGGACCGGACCGTGAAGTCCTCCGCGGCGCTGGCCGACCTCGTCGGCGCCCCGGTGCTGGGTGTCGCGCCGTGGGACCAGCACGTCAAGTCGCGCCCGCTGATCGTGCACGACCAGCCGCGTGCCCCCTTGGCCGAGGCCATCCGACTGCTGCGCACGAACCTCGACTTCGTCGACCTCGACCACACGAACAAGCTGATCGCCGTGACCTCCGCGGTGCCGAACGAGGGCAAGACCACCACCGCCTGCAACCTGGCGATCGCCCTCGCGCAGGCGGGAAACCGAGTCCTGTTGGTCGAGGCCGACCTGCGGTGGCCGCGCGCCGCCGCGGCCATGGGCATGGAGAACGCGGTGGGCCTGACCACCGTGCTCACCGGGCAGGCGGACCTCGACGCGGCGATCCAACCGTGGGCCGGTGGCCTGCTCGACTTCCTCGGTGCCGGCGCCCTTCCGCCGAACCCGTCCGAGCTGTTGGCCTCGGCGCAGATGGCCACCGTTCTCGACGAGCTCAACGAGCGCTACGACGTGGTGATTCTGGACTCCGCTCCGACGCTGCCCGTGGCGGACGGAGTCGCGCTCGCGGCGCACTGCCACGGCGTCGTGTTCGTGTCCCGGCACGGCTGGGCACGGGCCGAGGAGATCAAGGCCGCGGTCGAGAACCTCCGCCGGCTGTCGGTCCCGATCTTCGGCATGGTGTTCTCGATGGCGCCGCGTTCCAAGCGCTCGGACGTCTACGGCTACGGCTACGCGCCGAGCAAGGGTGCCAAGACCTCCGCCACGGCCGCAGCGACGGGTGTGCACCTCGTCCCGGCCCAGAGTGCGGCTCGGTTCGAGCGAGTCGAACCGGTCGAGCGCGCCGAGGAGATCGAGACGGTCGAGTTCGTCGAGGACGTCGAGTTCGTCGAGATGGACGAGATGGACCAGTTCGAAGCGGTCGAGGAGATCGAAGCCGCCGACACCGACGAGGTTGGCGCGGAACTCGAGCAGTCCGACGAGGCCGAGACCGCCGATGAAGAGGACGTCGTCGAGGAGATCGAGGACGTCGAAGAGTTCGACGGCGAGTCCGAGTCCGTCGTGGAGGCTGCCGACCACGCCGAGTCCGACCCTGCCGAGTCCGACCCTGCCGAACTGCAGCAGCCCGCCGTTCCGGCTCAGCGCGCCGCAGACGCTCCCGCCGGCGTCGTGGTGATCGACATGAGCCTGGTGCGCAGGGTCATGGCGGAGAAGCGGAACCGCGAGTCCTGAGGCGATCTTTGCCGCAGGCGTGCACCACCAATCGGCGGGGGAAACTCGGATGGACCTGGCAGACCTGAACAACCTTCCGATCGGCGCGTTGCTCCACAGGGAACCGATCAACACCGGCGCGACCGGTGCGGGCGGGTATCTGACGGGCCGGCGCGTGCTCGTCACCGGCGCGGGCGGATCCATCGGATCCGAACTGTGCCGCCAGATTCGTGCCTTCGGTCCGGCCGAGCTGGTCATGCTCGACCACGACGAGTCTGCGCTGCACTCGGTCTATCTGAGCATCCATCAGGATGCGTTGATGGACTCCCGCCAGCTGTTGCTGGCCTGCATCCGGGACCGCGACACGCTGATCGAGCACTTCCTCGCCCGCCGGCCGCACGTGGTCTTCCACGCCGCGGCGCTCAAGCACCTGCCGATGCTCGAGCAGTACCCCCTCGAGGCCTGGAAGTCCAACGTGCTGGGCACCGCCAACGTCATCGAGGCCGCCCGGGTCGCCCGTGTCGAACGCTTCGTCAACATCTCGACGGACAAGGCCGCGAACCCGTCCAGCGTCCTGGGCTGGAGCAAGCGGATCGGGGAACGGCTCGTGGCCGGAGTACCCGCCGACTCCGCGGCGCCGTATCTGTCGGTTCGGTTCGGCAACGTGCTCGGCAGCCGCGGCTCGGTGTTGACCACCTTCGCCGGACAGATCGCAATGGGCGCGACCCTGACCATCACCCACCCGGACGTGACCCGGTTCTTCATGACCATCCAAGAGGCGTGCGGCCTGGTCGTTCAGGCCGGCGCCATCGGCCGGCACGGCGAGGTCCTGGTCCTCGACATGGGCGAGCCCGTGCGCATCGCCGACCTGGCGCACCGCATGATGGCGCTGGCCGGACGTACCGTGGACATCGTCTACACGGGCCTGCGCGAGGCGGAAAAGCTCCACGAGGAGCTCTTCGCCGACGGCGAGATCGACTCACGGCCGCTGCACGAACTGATCTCGCACGTGGGCGTGCCGCCGCTGCCCGCCGCCAGGCTTCCCGTCGTCGGCCGCGTGGACGCGGAGGTGGTCGCCACCTTGCAGCGCCTGTGTTCGGTCCGGGGGCTGATCGTCGCGCAGCGCGCCAAGCCGTCCGTCGACGCCGCCCATCCGAAGCCGGCGGCGGTGGCCCGGTGATTCCCCGTCAGTCCACGGGTGCGCCGGCCGTCGCCGGCGCGACCGTTGCCATCACCGGGGGCACCGGTTCGTTCGGCGCCACGATGGTCGAGTACCTGCTCGGCCGGGGCGTCGGTGCCATCCACGTGCTGAGCCGCGACGAGGCCAAGCAGGACGACATGCGCAGGCGGGTCGGCGATCCCCGCCTGAAGCTGTTCCTCGGCGACGTGCGGGACCGCGACAGCGTCGCCATTGCCGTGCGCGGCGCAGACTTCGTCTTCCACGCGGCAGCGCTCAAGCAGGTCCCGTCCTGCGAGTTCTTCCCCGACCAGGCGGTCCGCACGAACGTCGAGGGCAGCCGCAACGTCATCGAGGCCGCCGCCGCCGCCGGCGTCCGCTCGGTCGTGTGCCTGAGCACCGACAAGGCCGTCTATCCGGTCAACGCCATGGGCATGTCCAAGGCGCTGATGGAGAAGACCGCACAGGCCTTCGCCCGCAACAACCCGAGCTCCGCCACGACCGTGTCGATCACGCGCTACGGCAACGTCATGTACTCCCGTGGCTCGGTGATTCCGCTCTTCGTGCAGCAGCTCGCGGCCGGCGGTCCGCTGATCCTGACCGAACCGACCATGACGCGGTTCCTGATGTCCCTGCAAGCCTCGGTGGACCTCGTCGAACACGCCTTCGGGCACGCGCTGCCGGGCGATCTGTTCGTCCGCAAGGCCCCCGCGTGCACGGTGGAGGTACTGGCGCGTGCGGTGGCCAGCCTGCTCGGTCACGACGACCCGGAGCTGACCGTCCTCGGCACCCGGCACGGAGAGAAGCTGCACGAAACCCTGCTCTCTCGCGAGGAGATGGTCCGCTCGGTCGACGAGGGGGACTACTTCCGGGTCCCGTTGGACGCCCGCTCGCTGCGCTACGCCGCCTACTACGAGCAGGGCGAGCGGGAGACCGTGCACCAGGACGACTACACGTCGGAGAACACGACCCGGATGGGCGTGGCGGAGACCAAAGAGCTGCTGCTCTCCCTGCCCGAGTTCGCGCACCTGGCAGCGGCGAGAGCCTGATGAGGATCGTGCTGACCGGGGCCGACGGCTTCCTCGGCCGGCACACGGCCGTGCGCCTGCGAGCCCTCACCGGCCACGAGGTGCTGCCGGTGTCGCGCCGCAACTGGGCCGATCTCGCCGACGTGGCCGACGGTGCCGACGCGATCGTCCACGTCGCCGGCGTCAACCGAGGCGAGGACGACGCACTCCGCGCAGGGAACGTGGAACTGGCCGCAGACGTCGCCGAAGCCGCCTGGAAGGCCGGTTCGCGCCCGCGGATCGTGTACGCGAACTCCGTGCAGGCGGACAACGAAACACCCTATGGGGTAGGCAAAGCGAGCGCCGGCGCTCTGCTGGCCAGGGCCGCCGCCGAGCTCGATGCACCGTTCGTGGACGTTCGCCTGCCGAACCTCTTCGGCGAGGGCGCCCGGCCGCACTACAACTCCTTCGTCGCCACGTTCGCCCGCGCCGTGCTGGACGGGGCGACGCCGGCGGTCGCCGACCGCGAGCTGAACCTGCTGCACGTGCAGGACGCCGCCGGCGTGCTGATCGACGCGCTCGAGGCCGGCCCCGGCCGGATCGACCCCGCCGGTACCCCGGCGACCGTGGCCGGGGTCCTCGACCTGATGCGGCGTCAGTACGAGTGCTATCGCACCGGAGACTTCCCGCCGCTGACGACCGCGTTCGAGATCGACGTGTTCAACACCCTGCGGTCCGCGGGCTTTCCGGACCGCTACCCGATCCGGCTGACCCCGCACGCGGACGAACGCGGGCGGCTCGTGGAAACGGTCCGCGCACACGGGGGCCAGGGCCAGACCTTCGTGTCCACCACCAGGCCGGGCGCCACCCGGGGCGACCACTTCCACCTGACCAAGATCGAACGCTTTGTGGTGCTGGCCGGCCGGGCGCAGATCAACCTGCGGCCCGTGTGCGGCGAGCAGGTCGTGTCCTTCGAGGTCTCCGGGGACGAGCCGGTGGCCATCGACATGCCGACGACCTGGGTGCACAACCTCGTCAACGTCGGCGACGACGAGGTCGTCGCGCTGTTCTGGACGCACTGCCTGTTCGACCCGGCCGCGCCGGACACGTTCTGGGAAAGAGTGTGAGCGGGCGGGTCGTCAACGTGCCCGGACACCTGGCACTGGCGACGACTCCGGCCCTGATCGCCGTCGGCGTCTCCGGTCCGGGCGTCGGATACCACCGGGGCATGGTGCTGGTCGGCATCGCCGGCGTGGTGTTCGGGGTGGCCGTCTTCTGGAGCCACGGTGGCGGGCAGATCACGGCGGCCGGGGTGTACGGACTGGCTTCGGCCGCGTTCGTCGGCGGGGCCGCGCTGTCCTGGGCGCACCGCGCGGGCGCGGCGCTTCCGGGCTACCTGTTCTACGCCGCATTGGCGGCCTACTCGACCAACGTCGCGATGTACTTTCTCTGCTGGCGACGGCAGGGCGATCCCGTCGACTACCCGATGGTCGACCGCACCGACGAGCGGGCCTGGCGGGCCGCGATCGTGCTGGGCGTGGTGTGGCTGTCGGTCGGCGTGGGGCTGTGGGCGACCCTGCCGGCCGCCCGCGAGGTCTACAACGCGTTGGGATTCTGCGGCGTGCTGGCCATCGCGCTCGGCGTTGCCGCACGGCCCGGAGCGCGAGTCGACGAACTGGGCCTCGTGCTCCTGGCGGCCGCGCTGATCGTCTACGCCACGACGCTTTTCGGCGGCTACGGGCGCCTCCAGTTGGTCGCACTGGCCTGCGCCTGCGCCCTCGTGCTCTGCCGGCGATTCGACGGCCGCCGGGTCAAGGCGGCAACACTGGTCGGGGCCGCGCCGCTGCTCGCGGTGTTGGCGCACACGCGGCACGAGATGGTCCGCGAAGCACACGGGGAGGCCGCGGCCAGCCGCGGCGCCCCGGACTCGTGGGAGACCCCGTTGGAGGTCTTCGGCCGCCTGCTCGAGGGCGCAACGCCGTTCGGCCACGGCCACGGTTCCTCGTTCTTCAGCACCGCGGTGCTCCCAGTGCCCAGGGCGCTGTGGGAGGACAAGCCGGTTCAGTTCGGCGCCGAACTCGTGGAGATCTTCAATCCCAGCGCCCGGGCGTACGAGCAGTCCTACGCCGCGCTTGCGCAGGGCGAGTGGTTCTACAACTTCGGTCTCGCCGGACTGGTGGCGATGGTCGCCGTCGTGGGCCTGGCGATCCGCTGGCTCGACCGCCGCCTCGCCGCGGGACTGCAGCGCCCCCTCGTGTCGAGCACCGCGCTGCTGCAGCTGATGACGCTCGGGTTGGCCGCCACGTTCGTTGCCGGAACCGCCGACCTGGTGTGGAACGGCTCGTCGACGTTCGTCGCGCGCGGCATGTTCCGCGGCCTCCTGTTCGGCGTCGTGGTCGTGGTCCTGGCGGTGGGCGTCCGCGCCGGTCGGGTCAACGCCGGTCGGGTCAACGGGGTGGTGGCGCAGCCCGCCGCGTCCGCACCATCGTCTCGGGGGAGGGCGACCACATGTTGAAGGTGATGACGGTTGTGGGGACGCGGCCGGAGCTGATCCGGCTGGCCCGCACGATCGCCCGGCTCGACGCCGTGGTGGACCACGTCCTCGTCCACACGGGACAGAACTGGGACTTCGCGCTGAACGAGGTCTTCTTCGCCGATCTGGGGATCCGCCGGCCGGACTACCTGCTCGGCGTGGACACGAGCTCGCTCGGCCGCGTACTCGGCGAGACGCTCATCCGCATCGAGGACGTGCTGCGCACCGAACGGCCCGACGCGTTTCTCGTCCTCGGCGACACCAACAGCTGCCTCGCGGCCATCATGGCCAAGCGGATGCGCGTGCCGGTCTACCACCTGGAGGCCGGCAACCGGTGCTGGGACGAGAACGTCCCCGAGGAGACCAACCGCCGCGTGATCGACCACCTCGCCGACTTCAACCTCGTCTACACCGAACACGCGCGGCGCAACCTGCTGGCGGAAGGTCGCCCGGCCCAGCGCATCGCGCTCACCGGCTCGCCGATGCGCGAGGTACTCGAGCACTATCGGCCGGCCATCGACGCGTCCTGGGTGCTGGAACGGCTCGGCCTTCCCGAGCGCGGATACTTCCTGGTCAGCGCCCACCGCGAGGAGAACGTCGACTCCCCGGCGCGGTTGGCGCAGTTGCTGGAGTGCCTGGGCGCCGTCGCGCGGCGCTGGGGCCTGCCGGTGCTGGTGTCCACCCATCCGCGCACGCGCAAGCGCCTGGCCGCCCTGCGCGCAGAGGCGCTGCCCGCCGGGGTGGAGTTCCACGAGCCGTTCGGCTTCCACGACTACAACCGCCTGCAGCTCGGTGCGGCGTGCGTGCTGTCGGACTCCGGCACGATCTCGGAGGAGTCGACGATCCTCGGCTTCCCGGCGGTCACCCTGCGGGACTCGATCGAGCGCCCGGAGGCGTTGGACACCGGCGGCATCGTGATGACCGGGCTCGACCCGCGCGACGTCCTCGCCGCCGTCGAACTGACGATGCGTCACCAAGGCGCGGCGGGCTGGAACCTGCCGGCGGACTACGCGATCGCCGACACCAGCGAACGAGTCGTGCGGTTCCTGGTCTCCACGGCACGTCGGCACGGCCAGTGGGCCGGTCTGCGGCCCGTCCCGGCGCAGGCCGCGCGGCTCGAGGGAGAGAAGGCATCGTGCGCGTCCTCGTAGCCGCGGACTACTTCCTCCCCGGGTATCGTGCCGGTGGGGCGGTCCGGACCCTGTCCCGCCTGGTCCCGTTCGAGACGGCGCACCACACCCTCGAGGTCGTCACGCGCGATCGCGACCTGGGGTGCGCCGAGCGGTTCACCCTCGACGAGCAGGCCGCGGCGGCGCGGGAGGCCGGCTGCGCCGTGCACTACCTGAACACGCGATCGGTGCGCGGACTCTGGGCGCTGCTGCGCACCGCCGGGAGCCGGCGCTTCGACGCGGTCTACTTCAACAGCCTGTGGTCGCCGGTCTTCACGCTGCTCCCGCTCGCCGCGCTGCTCCTGCGCCGCGGCCGTCGGCCGTTGCTGCTGGTCGCTCCCCGAGGCGAACTCAACCCCGGCGCGCTGGCGGTGAAGTCGTTCAAGAAGCGCGTCGTCGGCGCCGTGCTGCGCCGGGCGTTGGCCTACCACCGCGTGATGTGGCACGTCAGCAGCCAGGAGGAGGCGGCAAGTCTCCGTGCCTGGCTCGGCGAGCGCCCCGCCCGCATCGTCACGGCCGCAGACCACGCCTGCCCGCCCGACGCAGGCCCGTCCCGCGGCACCGAGAGCGGCCCGCTGCGCGTCGTGTGCGTGACCCGGATCGTTCCAGTCAAGGACGTGCGCCGACTCTTCGAGGTGCTGACCCTGTGCCGGGAGAACCTCGACGTGCACCTGTTCGGTCCCGTCGAGGACGAGGCGTACTGGGCCTCCTGCCAGGACCTGATCGCCGCACTCCCGGCCAACATCTGTTTCGCCTACGAGGGCGTGCTCGAACACGGCGCCGTCGCCGAGGCGTACCGCGGCGCAGACGCGACGCTGTTCCCCACCCGCGGGGAGAACTTCGGCCACGTGATCGCCGAGGCCCTCGCCGTCGGCTGCCCGGTGGCGACCACCCCGACGACCTTCTGGACCGGGCACCTCGCCGCGGGCGCCGGTCTGGTCTTCGAGCACGACGTCGCGGCGGCGGCCTGGCTCGACCAGATCGCGCGGCGCTCGCCCGCACTGCGCGCCGGCGTCCGGCGCCGGGCCTGGGAGATCTACGGCGAGTGGTACGCGCAGAGTCTCGCGGCGCCGTCCCTGTTCGCCGCCATGGAGGACACCGGCCCGTTCCGGTTCCCCCGGCAGCGCACGGCCTCGGACAGCGAGCAGAGCGTCGCGGCCCGGGAGGACGCGTGACGACGGACCTGCGCTGCCCGCAGACTCGCCTGCCGCTGCGCGAGACGAGCGCGGTGGCGGCCCATTGGGCCATGGGCGGCCTGCACACCCGCGTCGGTGGCCTGTTCGGGGTCACCGAGCGGGTGCTGCTGCGCAGCGACGACCTCGCCGCGTACCCGATCGTCGCGGACACTCCGATCCTCCTTGGTCCGGAGGCACTCGCGGCCGAGCCGCCCACGCCCGACCTCAGCGATCCGCGGTGGGCCGAGGCCTACGACGAGATGGCCTTCTACAACGCGACGGCCGGCGACGACGACGCGCTCGAACGAACCGCCGCCGGGTTGGCCGCCATGTCGCGAGCCCGGCGACCGTCGGACACAGTGGGGCCGTGGGGCGCGGCCTGGATCGACGCGCCGTACGACGCGGCCGCGCAGCTCGAGTGCCTGCAGCACATCGGCTCCGTGGAGGGAAAGCGCACGCTGCAGCTCGGCGGCAAGGGCATCGCCGCCGTGAAGTTCCTCCTCGCCGGCGCCGCGCAGAGCCTGCTGGTGACGCCGATGCTCTCCGAGATCGAGTTCGGGCGACGCCTCGCGCAGCGCCTCGGTGTCGCGGACCGGTTCGCCGGCGTCGTCGCCGTCGCCGAGCAGCTGCCCTTCGGCGACGACTCCGTCGACGCCATGTACTCCGGCGGCTGCCTGCACCACATGACCGCCCACTACGCCGCCGCCGAGTTCAACCGCGTCCTCGTTCCCGGCGGGCGGCTCGCCGCCGCCGAACCGTGGCGCACCGCGCTGCACGGCATCGGCACCAAGGTGCTGGGCAAGCGCGAGGCGAACGCGTTCTGCCGGCCGCTGGACCAGCAGCGGATCGCGGCCCTGGCCGAGGAGTTCCCCTCCCTGCAGCTGCGCCACCACGGGCCGGTGCTGCGCTACGCGGCCCTGGCCGCCCTCAAGCTGAGCAAGCGTCAGATCACCGCGGAGACGGGCCTGCGCCTCGCCGCCCTCGACGACCGGATCCCGCTGCCGCAGCGGTACGGCGGCAGCGTGGCCGTGCTCGCCACCGGCGGCGAGCAATGAGGGTCGCGTTCGTCACCCAGTGGTTTCCGCCCGAGCCCAGCCACGTCGCCGGCGGGATCGCCGACGGCCTGGCCGCGCGCGGACACGACGTGGACGTGCTCACCGGCTTCCCGAACTATCCGCACGGAGTCCTCTACGACGGCTACCCACTCCAGCGCTACCGCGTGGACCGCCGTTCGGCACGCGTGACCGTGCACCGCTCCCCGCTCTACGCCAGCCACGACGCCAATCCCGCCCGGCGGATGGCGAACTACCTCAGCTGGGCCGGTTCGGCGACCTACACCGGCCGGGCCCGGCTGCCGAAGCCCGACGTGTGGCTCACCTACTACGGGCCTGCGACGGCGGTCCTGCCCGCCGTGCTGTCCGGGCGGACACACCGGGCGCCGGTGTGCCATCTGATCCAGGACCTCTGGCCGGACAGCGTCACCGACAGCGGCTTCGTCGTCGGCAGGCCTGCGCAGGCCATGCACCGCGGCCTGGAGACCTTCTGCGACTGGACGTATCGACGAGCCGCGGGCATCGGGGTGATCTCGCCGTCCATGCGCCAGGTGTTGCTCGACCGCGGAGTTCCCGCGCATCGCATCCACTACACGCCGAACTGGATCGACGACGCGCACCTGCACCCGGGCAGGCCCGGCGACGACGCGCTGCGCACCTCGCTCGGCCTGCCCGTGGGCAGACGCCTGTTCGTGTACGCAGGGAGCATGGGCGAGGTGCAGGGCCTCGCGCCCGTGCTCGAGGCGTTCGCGCACGTGCCCCAGACGAGCCTCGTGCTCGTCGGCTCCGGCACCGAACGCGACGCGCTGCGCCGCCGGGCCGCCGAACTGCGCGCCGACAACGTCGAGTTCCGCGACCCCGTGCCGGCCGGCGAGATCGGGCGGTACCTCGCCGCGGCGGACGTGCTGCTGGTCTCGCTCAAGGACACCGCCCTGCTGCGCGCGACCATGCCGAGCAAGGTGCAGGCGGCACTCGCGGCCGGCCGGCCGATCCTCGCCCACGCGTCCGGCGACGTCGCGCACCTGATCGACACCACCGGCGCGGGCATCGCGGTGCGGCCCGGGGACGTCGGCACCGCCGTCCTCGCCATCCGCGCCCTGGCGGCCATGCCGAGCGAGGAACTCGCCCGGTTGGGCCACGTCGCCCGCGCGTGCTTCGAGGAGCGCTTCAGCGCCGAGATCGGCCTCGACCGCCTCGAGCACATGCTCGCCACCTGCGTGGGCAGGCGCCCGGCGGCGGTGCGGTGATGGTCCGCCTCGAGGCTCGGCGGATCGTCGACGCAACCCTGGCCGGCGCCGCCCTGCTCGTCGCGGCCCCGTTGCTGCTGCTGGTGGCCGGTTCCGTCGCGCTGACGATGGGACGCCCGGTGCTGTTCCGGCAGCAGCGCGTCGGCCTGAACGGGGTGGAGTTCTCCATCGTCAAGTTCCGCACGATGCGCCCGGAGGCCTACCCCGGCCAGCCGGACTACGAGCGCAAGACCCGGCTTGGCGCGGTGCTGCGGCTGTTCAGCCTCGACGAGCTGCCGCAGTTCGCGAACATTCTGCGCGGCGACATGGGCGTCGTCGGTCCGCGTCCCGCGCTGCCGGAGCACATCCCGTACTACTCGAAGCGTCAGCTGGGCCGCCTCGCGGTCCGGCCGGGCCTCACCGGGTGGGCGCAGGTGCGCGGCCGAAACACGTCCACGCTGGCGCAGCGCATCGAGCACGACCTCTGGTACATCGAGAACCGGTCGTGGCACCTGGATCTGCGGATCCTCGTCGCGACCGTGCGCTGCGTGCTGCTGCCCACCGGCGTGGTCGGCGAGGGTGGCGTGAACCCGACCTTCGAGGGGCTCGCCATCGAAGAACGGCGGCGTGCCGCCGAAGGCCGGATTCCCCAGCAGGACAGGGGAAAGCGAGGGGTTGCGCGATGAGGATCCTGGTGACCGGTGCGGCCGGGCGGATCGGCGGACGCGTGGTGGCGCAGCTGGCCGAGTCCCGCGCCGAGGTGCTGGCCGTGGACTCGCGTCCACTCGTCCCGCGTCCCGGCGCGCGGGTGCTGTCCGTCGACCTGTTCGGCAACCCGAGCCTGCTCGACCGCCTCCTCGGCGCCGTCCGGCCCGACGCCGTCGTCCACCTCGCCGGTCTGGCCGGCGGCGGGTGCGAACACCGCGCGGAGGAGGCCCGCGATCGCAACGTCCGGTTCACCGCCGACCTCGCCCGCGCCGCCGCCGCGCACGGCGTCGCCCGGTTCGTGTTCTCCTCCACCTCCGCCGTCTACCACCAGGAGACGCTGGCCCCGACGCGCGAGAACGAGAACGTCGACCCCCGCTCGGTGTACGGCCGCACGAAGCTGGACGCGGAGATCGCCCTCGCCGAACTCGCACCCGCCTGGGACACGGCGTTCCTGTCGCTGCGGATCTTCAACGTGTACGGCGCGGGCATGGACGCCTCGCTCTGCGAGCGCCTGACCCACTCGATTCCGGCCCAGCCGATCCGACTCACCGGCTGGCAGAACTTCTACCGCGACTACGTGCACGCCGACGAGGTCGCCCGCGCCCTGGTGCTCGCGGCCCGCACCGACCTGCCGGGCGGCGCGCACGACGTCCTCAACGTCGGCTCCGGCGTCGCGCGCAGCACCGCGGACCTCGTCGCCGAACTCGAACGCCGCGGCCTTCGCCCCGCCTACGAGCGTTCGGCGCAAGCCGACGCCCCGAGCTACAGCTGGGCCGACGTCGCCCGCGCCGCCGAGGTCATCGGCTTCGTCCCGCGCCAGGGCCTGTTCTTCGATTGACCGGGTACAACCCCATGGGAAAAACAAATACCCGGCCGATGCCCATTGCATCGACCGGGTATTTCTCTCGGTACTAGTGGCCGTGGTTCCGGCGGCGGGAAACAACCACGGCGCCGGCGGCCGTGGCGAGGAAGACGCCCAAACCGGTGGCGGTGGCGGCGTTGACTCCACCGGTCTCCGGGGAATTGCCCTGCGCCGACAGTAGCTCGATGTCGGACGTCTCCACCGTCTTCTCCGAGCCGGGCTCGAGCAGCGACGGGCGAGCCCCGAGCAGCGAGTCGCTCGCGGCCTCGACGCTTCCCTCGACGTCGAAAGCGCCCGCGGGGTCGAACGTGCTGCAGGGCTCGACGAAGATGCGCGCGGAGGCGACGCGACCGGTCGTCAGGTTGGTTGCCTTGAGGCGGATCTCGCAGGCGCTGCCCTTGGGAAGCTGAACGACTCCGGTGGCCACGCCGTTCGCGTCCGCGCGCACCGTGGCGAGGCGGCTCGTGCTCGAGATCTGCACGGGACCGGTCCGCTCCGACTGGATGGCGTCGATCGCGATGAGCTCGTTGGGCAGCGCGCAGCCGGAGACGCGGAACGAGTACGAGGTCTCGTTGTTGCCGAGGAAGTAGCTCAGCTGCATCTGGCAGAAGTCGGACGGCGGGTAGGGAGCCGCGGTCGCGATCGTGGCCGTGCCCACACCCAGGAGGCCGGCTGCTCCGAGCAGGGCCGCGCCCGCCCAGGCGTTCCGTCGAATCTTCATCAGGGGTTCCTTCTCCCGTGGAATGGGTGATCGGCAAGGGCCAATCGCCGTTGACGGTAAAGACGCTGGAGAGGCAATACAACCGCCGCCTGCGGCCTATTCGAATTTCATCCGTTCGGCGCAATCCGCGCGCCACCGGGCCTCTTCGCGGGCGAATTCTCGGGACAATTGGCACCGAGACAGACAAGGGGGTGCGGGGTGGTGGCGCGTCGAGTGTCCGGGCGGGCGATCGCCTGCGCCGCCCTGATCGGCGGCCTCGGCGCGTGCGCCTGGTTCGCCCTGGACGCCTACGGCACCGGCAACGACCTCAAGGCGGCCAAGGCCGCCGCCTCGACCCTGCGGACCCAGGTGGAGGCCGGCGATCTCGACGCCGCCCGGGTCACCGCGGTCCAGTTGACGGACGACCTCCGACAGGCGCGCGAACGGACCTCCGGACCGATGTGGGCGATCGCCGCCCGGATCCCGGTCGTCGACGACACGGTGCGCACCGTACGCGGCGTGAGTTGGTCGCTCGACACGATGGCGACCACAGCACTGCCGGAGCTGCTGACCGCCGCCGCGGACGTCCGGAACGCGACGCACCGCGACGACGAAGGCCGCGTCGATCTGGCCGCGGTCGGGGCCCTCGGGCCGGCGCTGACCACCTCCGGCGCGGCGCTGGACCGGGCGGTCGCGGAGATCGCCGCACTGCCCGCTAACACGCTGTTCGGGGAGGTCGACGCCGGACGGGCGGACTTGCTGACGGAGCTGACCGCGGCGGCGCAGCGCGTGCACGTCGCCCGCTCGGCGGTGCAGGTGCTTCCGGCCATGCTGGGCGCCGAGGGCAAGCGGACCTACCTGTTGGCGTATCAGAACAACGCCGAGGCGCGCGGCACCGGCGGACTGGCGGGAGCCTTCGGGACGCTCGAGGTGCACCGCGGCCGCATCGCACTCGGTGTCCCGCGGCCCGAGCGGGTACTGATCGGCGCGACCGCCACGTCGCTCGACCTGGGCGCGGAGTACGAGCACGCATACGAGGGCGCCCGCACGAAAACCCAGTACGTCAACGCCAACCTGAGCCCGCACTTCCCCTACGCCGCACGGATCTGGTCGACCATGTGGCAGCAGCGCTTCGGCACGCAGGTCGACGGCGTGATCGCGCTGGACCCGGCCGTCCTCGGGTACCTGCTGGCGGTCTCGGGCCCGGCCCGGCTGCTCGACGGCACCGAGGTGGGTGCGCACAACGTCGTGGCGCTGACCCAGCAGGAGGCCTACGCACGGTTTCCGCGCCTGTCCGACGACGCGGCCCGCCGGCGGATGCTCGGCGAGATCCAGCTCGCGGTCGGGCACCGGATCACCTCGCCCACCGTGGACGCGCGCGGGCTCGTCTCGGCGGCAGCGCGGGGAATGGCGGAGCGTCGGCTCCTCGTCTGGAGCGCGCGGGAATCCGAGCAGCGCATCCTGGAGCAGTTCGCCGTCGCCGGTGCGATCCCGACGACCGAGGCCCCCTACGTCGGGCTGTCGATCGTCAACGAGGCGGGCAACAAGCTCGACTACTACCTCGAGCGCGCCCTGACCTGGCGGCGCATCGGCTGCGGGCCGCGTCGCGAGGTCGAGGTGACCGTGCAGTTGCGCAACGCCGCGCCCGCCGGACTTTCGGAGTTCGTGACGGCGCGTCACGACTCGCCCGGCTACCCGGTCGCGTCGGGCGACCATCGAGTCGTCGTCTCCTACCTGGCGACCGCCGGGGCCACCCTGCAGTCGGCGACGCTGGACGGCCAACGAACCTTGAGCACCTGGGGCCGCGAGCGCGGGCATCCCCTGATCGGCGTGGACGTCGAGCTTCCGCGGGGTCGCGCCCGCACACTGGTCCTCAAGCTCAGCGAACCCGACGGTGGCGGGGCCGCTCCGGTGGTGCTGCACCAGCCCCTCGTTCGACCGCTGGGCGTGCACCTGGACGACGAACCCTGCAAGGAGAGCTCGTGAGTTTCTCGGTTCTGTACGTGTGCACCGGGAACATCTGCCGGTCGCCGTTCGCGGAGACGCTCACCCGGCACCTGCTCGCGCAGCGGGGCGCCGACTCGTGGTGCACCGTGGCCAGCGCGGGCGTCGCCGCCGTCGTCGGATCCGGCATGCACCCGCACACGCGAGGCGAACTCGGCGGCTGGAACCTGGCGGGGGAGCCCGCCGAGCGGTTCCGCGCCCGGCAGGTGGACCGGTTCATGCTCGCGGCCGCGGATCTGGTCCTGACGGCGTCCCCCGAGCACCGTGCGGCGGTGGTTCGGCTCGAGCCCGCCGCGCTGGCGACGGCGTTCGGCGTGCTGGAGTTCGCCCGGCTCGCGCGTTCCGTCGACCTCGCAGGGCTGCCCGCCGAGCCGGTGTACCGCGCCCGGCGGCTGGTCGCGATGGCGCGGGCACGCCGCGGCATGACCCCGCCGCCGCCGGCGAGCGCGGACACGATCCCGGACCCGATCGCCGGGCCGGACCTCGCCCACGCCCGCTCGGCCCGGATCTGCGCGGCGGCGGTCGCCGAGATCGTGGACCGCCTGGCGTCCGGAGGCCCGGTCGTGCCGGGCCCCCGGACGCAGACGTCTCAGGTCGAGCTGATCTAGGGCGCGCTCGGCGGAGCGGTCGGGGCGAAGCCCCGCGCCCGCGGTGCAGGCGGAGCCGGCGCCGGTGCGGCCGGCGCGTTCTGCAGCGACGTGCCGCCCGTGGCGGTGTCCTCCGCCTGCGGAGCGGCCGGCGCCGGGTTCTGGACGGGGGGCTGAACCGGTGCGGCGGGCGCCGGTGCCGGCGCGACCGGCGCCGCGGGTGCGGCCTCGACCGTGGCCGGTGCCGCAGCCGGCTCGGCGGGACGCTGCGGCGTCGCGACGCGCTTGCCCTGCGCCTTGACCAGGCGAGGTTCGGCCGGGCGGGCCGGCGTTCCGCGTCGCACCGACCCGAGCGTGGCCGGTGCCCGGCGGTAGACCGGTGCGGCCTGCCGCGCGGCGGGCGCCTGCGGTGCCGGCTGGACGGCGGCCGTACCGAGCGGCGTCTCCGCGGGTTCCGTGCTCGTCTTGGTTCGTTCCTCCTGCAGGTGCGTGCCCGGCGCCTGGACCGGTTCGGATGCGTTGCGCGTGCCGCCCAGTTCGGGCAGTCCGATCCCGCCGACCATCGCGGCGCCGACGACGCCCGTCAGGGCCAGGGCGCCGGCGCCCACGAGGATTCGACCCCTAGAGGTCCGGCCGGCCGGGGCCGTCGTGAGCTCGGGCAGCGCGGCCACGGGCCGCGGGGGCGCAGTGGGACTCGACTGTGTCGGCAGCAGCGCGGGACGTTCCACGGTGATCTCCGCGTCTGCCTCCGCGGGCGGGGGAGCGGCGACCGGTTCCAGAGCTCGTCGGCCGACCAGCGCGGCGCCGAGCGCCACGGCCAGCTTCGGGTCGAGGTCGCGGCCCAGGGACACGTTCGGGCCCAGATGCGCCGACAGCACCTGCGTGATGAACGGAATCCGAGCGGATCCCCCGGTCAACAGCAGGTGGTCCAGGTTCCCGGACCCGAGGTCGGCCTCGGCGAGCGCGGCGTCGAGCGCCTCGAGCGTGCGGTTCACCGCCGGCTCGATCATCACCTGGAACTCCGAGCGCGTCAGCCGCAGATTCGTCTGCACGCCGCCGAGCACCACCGGCACCGTCGTCGCGGTGTCCGCGGACAGTGCCTCCTTGGCTTCGACGCACTCCTGACGGAGCCGTGCCAGAGCGGCGGCCACGACCGGGTCGCCCGGGTCGAGCGCGGCAACCGCGTCGCCGAGGGCGTCCACCACGTGCGCGAGCACCGCGTCGTCGAAGTCGATGCCGCCGAGGTCCGGCAGGCCGATCGGGCGGCCCTGCGCGGTGAACTCGCCGGAGGCCTCCACGCGCAGCACCGAGGCGTCGAAGGTGCCGCCGCCGAGGTCGTAGACCGCCAGACGCGAGCCGGGCTCGAGGTCGTGGGTCTGCGCATAGGCCACGGCCGCGGCGTGCGGCTCGGTGACGAGCAGGACGTCGCGCACGCCGACGTCCGCGAGTGCGCCGCGCAGCAGCTGCTGCTTGTGCGCGCCCCACGCTGCGGGGTGGGTGACCACCACGCTGCTCGGGCGCTCGCCCTGCCGGGTGCTGACCGTGTTCACCACCCACGCGACCACCAGAGCGGCCAGGCGGTGCGCGTTGATGCGGTCCCCGGAATCCCCGAGCAGGAGCGGAGTCTCGTCGCCGATCCGGCGCTTGAACTCCCGCACCACCCGGTCCGGGTCGGTCACCGCTCGCCGCAGTGCCGCCTCGCCAACGAGAAACTCCCCGTCCTCGCCGAGGTACGCGACCGTCGGCGTGGCCGCGGACCGGCTGCCCAGCGGTACGCCAACCGCCGGTTCGCCGGGCCGCGCCACCGCGGCCGCGGTGAACGTGGTTCCGAGGTCGACACCCAATACATAGCCCTGCGTGCGCATCTCAGCTGCCCCTTTCGTGTGCACAGGCAACATCAGACACTCAAGTCACAGGGATTCGCGCCCTTGGGACGGAAAAGAGAGCTTTACGTCTGTCCCCGGTTCGGTCGCTCCCGGGGCTGGGTCGCATCCCCCCAACGCTCCTAGGGGATGGGGGGCTTTTCCCCGATTTGCGCGCGGGCGCCGCCTTCTAACTTCGTCTCAGGCGGTCCGGAACCGGGGCCGGACACACACTTCGAAAAGGACAACGGCGATGGCGACCTCCCTGCTCGACTGGATCACGACCCTGCTCAAGGACAGCTCGGCCCGCGAGGCCTTCCAGTCCGACCCGAAGGCGGCCATGTCCGCTGCGGGAATGAGCTCCATCTGCGGCGACGACATCCGCGACGCTCGGCCCTTCCTGCTGGACAACCCGAGCGTCAAGCAGGTCAAGCCCTACGAGCCGGCCGACACCAGCTCCGCCAAGGAGCCGCACGAGCAGATCCGCGACATCGTGGAGAGCCACAAGGTCCAGGACTCCCGCGAGTACGTCGCCTCCCACGGCCCGGGGCCGCGCGAGGACACCACGATCGAGGACAGCTACCACAAGAACGCGCACGAGTCCTACAACCGCTCGGTGCAGGACAACGACGAGGTCACCGGCCCCTCGAGCGGTCCGCAGTCGGCCTCCGCCGACCAGGGCAGGTCGATGGTCGGCAACGACCAGACGTCCATCGGCGGCGAGCGTCCGGTGGTGGGCGACAACAACCGTCAGTGGAGCGAGCGGACCGACAACTCGACCGACAACGACGGCAACAACATCACCGGCGACCGCAACGTCGGCCGCGACTTCAACTTCGAGCAGGGCGGGGCCGTCTTCGGCCAGGGCATCGCGGGCAACGACATGGACCACGTCGGCGGCCTGGTCGGGCTCAAGGACGTCGTCGACATCGGCAACGTCAACGTGCTCAACGTGGCGAACCTGAGCAACGTGCTGAACAACCCGGCGCAGGACATCTTCGGCGACGCCAGCCCGATCGCCCTGGTGCACGACCTGGACCTGACCAACGTCCTGTCGAACCCGTCCGCGCCACTGGTGGACGTGCTCTAGCTGCACCCGCAACGGCTCCGGCCGCGCGCCCCAGGGGGAAACGAGGGGGGGCGCGGCCAGGGGGACACCTCGACACCCGCCTGCCCGCGGGTCGCGCAACGACGCCAGCGCGAACTGTCGAGGTGAATGGATCGGCCCGGCCCTGATACGCCAGTCAGGGCCGGGCCGTCCTATGTTTTGGGCGTGTTGCGGGTGTGATTGGTGAATTCTCCTGTGAAATGGGTTGACTGGAAGAGGAGACACACGTGGCGGCATCCGAGGACCTGGTCGGCACGGTCGACGCCGCCATGGCGCTGGCGCTGACCCAGAACCGTTCCGACCTCATCGCGCGACTGCAGCGGACCCGGGATCGGTTCACCGACGACCGGGTGCGGGTGCTGGTGATCGGGGAGTTCAAGCAGGGCAAGTCCCAGCTCGTGAACGCGCTGGTCAGGGCGGACGTGTGTCCCGTCGACGACGACATCGCCACCTCCGTGCCCACGGTGGTGCGCTGGGCCGAGACGCCCTCGGTGACCCTGGTGACCGAGACGCCGTCCGAGCGCATGGGGCCGGACGGGGACCCGCTCCCGCCCACGGTCACCAGGCGCTCGGTGCACGTCGACGACCTGGCGCAGTACGCCGCCGAGTCCGGGAACCCCGGCAACCGGCAGGGGCTCAGCCAGATCGAGGTGGGGCTTCCGTCCAAGCTGCTGTCCGCGGGACTGGAGCTCGTCGACACCCCCGGCGTGGGTGGGCTCGGCTCGATCCGCGCGACCACGACGCTGGCGGCGCTGCCCGCGGCCGACGCGGTGCTGCTGGTCTCCGACGCCGCGCAGGAGTTCACCGGTGCCGAACTGGAGTTCCTGTCGCACGCGGTGCGGCTCTGCCCGAATCTGGCCTGCGTCCTGACCAAGGTCGATCTCTATCCGGAGTGGCGGCGCATCCGGACGCTGAACGAGGGCCACCTCGCCGACGCCGGGATCGACGCCCCGGTCCTCCCCGTCTCCTCCGTCCTTCGCTGGCTGGCGCTGGACCGCAACGACAGCGGGCTGAACCTCGAATCCGGCTTCGGCGACCTGACCGAGCACCTGACCGGGATCGTCGCCGACGCCGAGACGGTCACCCGCCGCGCCGTCGCGAACACCGTGCTGGGCGTGACCGAGCAGCTCGCGGCGACCGTCGAGGCCGAACTGGCCGCGGTGGTGAACCCGCGGGCAACCGAGCGGCGCATCCGCGAGCTCAACGAGGCCAAGGCGCGCGTCGCGGGCCTGCGCGACCGGTCGGCACGCTGGCAGGCGATCCTGACCGACGGCGTCACCGACCTCCTCGCGGACGTGGACTACGACCTGCGCGACCGGATGCGCGAGATCGTCCGCAACGCGGAAGAGGAGATCGACCTCCTCGGCGACCCGGCCGTGGTCTGGGTCGAGTTCTCGCCGTGGGTGATGGAACAGGCCGCGGCGGCGACGTCCGCCAACTTCGTCTGGGCGCACGAGCGGTCCCGCTGGCTCGCCGAGCAGGTGGCCGCGCAGTTCGCCGAGGAGGGCCGGCTGGACCTGCCCGAGCTCGAACTGGTCTCCGGATCGCGGCTGCTGTCCGAGGTCAGGCCGATGCTGCTCGGCGGCGAGGAGGACCCCGGCCTCGGCGAGCAGACGCTGACCGCCGTACGCGGCGGGTACGTCGGCACCCTGATGTTCGGCATGTTCTCCACCGTCGCCGGCATGGCGCTGCTCAACCCGTTCTCCGTCGGCGCCGGCCTCCTGCTCGGTCAGCGCAGCGTGCGAGACGAGAAGAAGCGACTCCTGCAGCGCCGGCAGAACGAGGCCAAGAACGCGGTCCGCCGGTACGCCGACGACGTGATTTTCCACGTGGGCAAGGATTCCCGCGACCTGCTGCGCGACGTGACCCGCCAGTTGCGCGACCACTTCACCACCGTTGCGACCGAGGTCGAGACCTCGCTGCGCGAGCAGGTGCGCGCCTCGGAGGAGGCCGCGAACGTGGACTCCTCGCAGCGCGCCGCCCGGGCGGCCGTGCTCCGCGACGCCGCCGACGCGATCGACCGGGTCCGCAGCTGCGCACGCGATCTCCGTCCCAACGTTGCGAAGGTTCTGGCGCAGGCATGACCACCACCACTCTCACCCGTTCCGACCTCACGGCCGAGGTCACCGACCTGCTGCGCCGGGCGGGTGCGGTGTACGCGGGCTCGCCGGACGTCGTCACCCGTCTGGAGATGGCCGCGGATCGCCTGCACGGCCCGGTCCGCGTGGCGATCGCCGGCAAGGTCAAGGCCGGCAAGTCGACCCTGCTCAACGCTCTGGTCGGCGAGACGGTCGCGCCGACCGACGCGGGGGAGTGCACTCGGATCGTCACCTGGTATCGAGACGCCCCGATGCCGCGGATCCTGCTGCAGCCCACCGCCGGACCGGCCCGCGAGATGCCGATTCGTCGCTCGGGCGGGCGCCTCGACCTCGACCTCGACGGGTACTCGGCCGACGAGATCGCGCGGATCGTCGTCGACTGGCCCTACGCAGATCTCGCGTACACGACGCTCATCGACACCCCCGGCATCGCCTCGGTGCGGGCCGACGTGTCCGACCGGGCCGAAGACTTCTTGCTCGACGGCGGCGCCTCCAGCCCCGGCGTCGACCCGGGCTCGGCCGACGCGGTCGTCTATCTGATGCGTCACGTGCACGCCGACGACATCGGCTTCCTGCAGACCTTCCACGCCACCTCCGGCTCCGGGGCCTCGCCCGTGAACACCATCGCCGTGCTCTCCCGAGCCGACGAGATCGGCGCCGGCCGCGTCGACGCGCTCGCCTCGGCGAACCAGATCGCCCGCCGCCTGCGCAGCGACGAAACCGTCCGCGCCCTGTGCCAGACCGTGCTTCCGGTGGCCGGCCTGCTCGCCGAAACCGGGCGCACGCTGCGCCAGGACGAGTTCGCGGCGCTGGAGCAGCTGGCCAACGGCGACCGGGCGCTCGTCGACTCCATGCTGCTGTCGGCCGATCGATTCGTGGGTCCTTTCCCTCCTGACGTCACGTCAGTTCCCTCGCCCGCAGTGCGTTCCGAGCTCCTTGCGCGCTTTGGCCTGTTCGGCGTCCGGACCGCGCTGCCGCTCATCCGGCAGGGCTGCATCGACGCGCCGTCGCTCGCGGCGGAGCTCGTCCGCCGCAGTGGCCTGCAGGAACTCGTCCGCACGCTCGGCGCCCTGTTCACCGAGCGGGCCGGTCTGCTCAAGGCGCGCTCCGTGCTGGCCCTCGTCGAGCAGATCGCCCGCGACGTGCCCGCCGACGGTTCCGAGGCGCTGCTCGGCGAGGTCGAGCGGATCGCCTCCGGTGCCCACGAGTTCGCGGAGTTCGCCCTGCTCGGGCGCCTGCGCGGCGGCGGTGTTCCGCTGGACCCGGACGCCACCACCGAGGCCGAGCGCATCCTGGGCGGGCTCGGCCACGGCGCCGCCGACCGGCTCGGCCTCGAGCCCGAGGCCACGCCCGCGGAGCTCCGCGCCGCCGCCCTCGACGCTCTCACTCGCTGGCGCCGCCGCGCCGACAACCCGGTCTCCATCCGCGCCGTCGCCGACGCCGCCCGCATCGTCGCCCGCTCCTGCGAAGGCCTCCTCGCCACCCTCCCCGACACCTAACCCGCCCGCCCTCCCGCTAACGGATGACATCCGGTAGCGCCGCTCATCGTCCGCCTAGCGATACGACAAGCGCGGCTGAGGGACGACAAGCGCGCGTCCGGTTGTCGGATGTCATCCGGTAACCACGCCTGTCGTCCGTCCAGCGGTACGACAAGCGCGGCTGGGGGACGTCATCCGGCGGCGGATGGGTCAGCTCGCCAGATCGGCCCGCAGCCGGGAGAACAGCTCGCCGCGGGTGGTGGCGCCGATGCGGTGTCGGATGCGGGCGATGTGGTGCTCGACGGTCTTGGCGGAGATGAACAGCGTCGCGCCGATCTCCTTGTAGGTCAGCCCGTCCACCATCAGCCGCGCCACCTCGCGCTCCCGCTCGGACAGGCCCAGGCCCTCGGCCGGCCGAGGTTCGGCACTGCGACGTGGCCCGGCCATCGGCGGCAGCGCCGTGTCGAGCGGTTCGGGCTCGGGGGCGTCCTCGGCCACGGGAGTTGCGTTCGGTCGCAGGCTCCGGGCGCAGCTCAGCAGCACGGTCATGTCGGCCCGATCGCTCGCGCGGACCGCGGCCTGGCCGGCCAGCCGCGAGGCGTCCCAGGCGTGTCCGATGCCGTGCAGGGCGCGAGCCGCACGCTGGACCTCCGCCGCGTCGACGTCGCCGCCGAGCAGCGCGAGCCAGCACCCTGCGGCGGCCCCCAGGACACCGGCCTGCGGGTTGACCCCGGCTGCGGCCTCGAGTTCGGTCACGTGCGGGTGTGCCTCGGCGGGCCGGTTCGCCATCACCGCCGCCTGCACGGCGTACCAGTGCAGCGGGGTGGTCCACAGCGCCGGACGCCCCAGCGAGGTCAGAATCGCCCAGGCCTCGGCGAGGTGCGGCGCGATCCACCGCTCCTCCTCCAGGCGGGCGGCGGCCACGGCGAGCTCGCCCAGCGGCTGCAGGCTGTAGAGGTCGACGGGGTGCCGCACGATCGCCTGCCGGGCTCGCTGCCACGCCGGCAGCAGAGCGCCGAGATCGCCGTCGCGCCGGGCGATGCCCACCTCGATCGCCGCGGCCATCAGCTCCTCGCGCGGCTCCAAGGCGACCCCGCTCGGCGCCGCGGCCAGATCCCGAGCCCGCGTCAGATCCCCACGCTGCATGGCGGTCCAGGCCCGCAGGACCCGATGCCGATCAGAGGTGAACGGCCCGCCGACCTCGGCGCGTGCCGCACCGGTCAGCACGGAGTCGGCCACGTCGAACTCGGCGCAGTTCAGCGCCACGACTGCGGTCAGCGCGGCGGGGGAGTCGGCGAGCAGGACGCTGCGACCCATGGGTTCGAGCAGTCGCGCGGCGCGGGCGAGCATCGACAGCGCGGCGCTCGGCGCACCGGTCACGCTCTCCAGCAGGCCCTCGGCGATCAACGACTGGGTGGCGCCCTCGCACGTCGGCGGGCCCGATCCGGCCCCGGCGAAGGCCGCGCGCGCACCGGCGAGGTCCCCGGTGCCCAACAGCGCGGGCACGGCCGCGGGAGTCGCTCCACCGGCACTCTCGACGTACCAGCGGTGCAGGGCGGCGCTGCGGCTCAGCAGGCCACGGCCGGCGAGCACGGCGGCGGCCACGGTGACCGCGACGTCGCGGTCCGGCGCGGAGGAGTCCGCAAGTGCAAGGTCCGCGAGGCGCAGGGCACCGTCGCGGTCTCCGGCCAGCGCGGCCAGCCGGCCGAGCTTGGCGGCCACCTCGCGCAGCGGCGTGCCGTTCTGCACGGCGGCAACGAGGCGGGCGGCGAGCAGTTCGGGACGAGCAGGTTCGGCAGGACCTGGGTGGGCGCCGACGGCGGCCCCCCGGCCCCGGCCCCACCGTTCGGCAACGCGGAGCGGCTCGAGCCCCGCGC
>JBQTKD010000144.1:0-5845 GCA_052386455.1 Sporichthyaceae bacterium | reverse complement strand
TCTACCTGGGACAGCAGTGGACCTCCATTTCCGGCGGTACCGCGAGCGGACGGCCGGTGCCGGACCTCAACCTGCTCGGGATCAAGTTCCTGCGTGCGTCGAACCGCGAGGAACGGGTCTGGTGGCTGTTTCTCGCGTTCACCGTGATCGCCTATTTCTTGGCCCGCGGCGCGGTGCGGAATCGGCCGGGACGGGCCTGGCGCGCCATCCGCGACAACGAGTCCGCAGCCTCGGCACTCGGCGTTCCGGTCCCGCGCGTGCGCACCGAGGTCTTCGCGATCTCTTCCGGATTCGCCGGCATGGCGGGCGTCATGACGGTGATGTGGTACCGCCTGCTCAAGCCCGACGAGAGCGAGTTCGTCGGCACGTGGAGCATCACCGTCGCCATCGCCTTTCTCGCCATGATCCTCATCGGCGGGCTCGGCTCGGTGGGCGGCGCGATCGCCGGCGCCGTTTTGGTGAACGGCCTGCCGGGCGCACTGACCCTGTGGTTCGGTGGAAAGGAGCTGTTCGGCTCCGGTCCGACCGCGGTCACCCCGGTCATCTTCACCGCCTTCCTCTACGGGGCCGCGGTCATCCTCGTCGTGCTGTTCGAACCCGGTGGACTTGCCGCCCTCGGCCGCCGGGCGCACCAGGCGCTCTTCGCCCGATTGCCCGTGTCGCCAAAGGAGAGTTGAAATGCGTAGAACTGGGATGACGGCCGCCGCACTGGCCGCGGCCCTCGTGTTGGCCGCCTGCGGAGGCGGAGACGACAACGACCAGGCGAGCCAGGGCACCGGCGAGGACGGTGTCACGACCGGTCCCGGCGTCACCGCGGACACCATCACCCTCGGCGTGATGACCGACCTGACCGGACCGTTCAAGGACTTCGCGACCACCCTGCAGGGCGGGCACAAGATTTGGGTCGACGAGATCAACGCCGCCGGCGGCGTCTGCGGACGCAAGATCGCGATCTCGCAGGTCGACCACGGCTACAAGGCCGACCAGGCCACCATCCAGTTCCCCGACCTCGAGCCCAAGGTCGCCGGCTTCCTGGAGATCCTCGGGTCGCCGGTCATCGCCGCGCTGAAGCAGGACATCAACGACAAGAAGGTCAGTACCGTCGCGGTGTCGTGGAGCTCGGAACTGCTCGACCAGCCCTACGTGATGATCGTCGGCACCAGCTACGACATCGAGATGCTCAACGGCCTGAACTACCTGCTGGAGAAGGGCGACCTCAAGTCCGGCGACAAGATCGGGCACATCTACATCGACGGCGAGTACGGGGGCAACGGCCTGCTGGGGTCCAAGTACTTCGCCGAACAGCACAAGATGACGCTGGTGGAGGGCAAGATCACCTCGACCGACACCGACATGAAGAGCATCGTCACCCGCTTCAAGGGCGAAGGGGTGAAGGCGATCGCCTTGACCACCTCGCCCGCGCAGACCGCCTCGGCCGCGGCGAACAACGTCGGTCTCGGGTTGAACGTGCCGATGATCGGCAACAACCCGGTCTTCTTCCCCGTCTTGCTGGACAGCCCGGCCGCGGCGGCGCTGAGCAACCTGTACGTCGCGGCCAGTGCCGTGCCCTACGCGTCGGCAGAGGCCAAGGCGAAGGAGGTCGCGACCGCCTTCGAGAAGGCGAACCCCGGCATCAAGCCCTTCTTCACCGTGCAGTTCGGCTACGCCAGCGGCGTCATCTGGAAGCAGATTCTGCAGAAGGCGTGCGACGCCAAGGACCTGAGCCGCGCGGGCATCCACGCCGCGCTCAAGGCGAGCACCTCGATCGGCACCGACAACCTGTTGCCGCCGCTGGACTTCTCCAAGCAGGGCTCGCCGTCCTCCCGGCAGGTCTACATCGCCCAGGTCGACAAGGCCTCGCCCGGCGGGCTCAAGCAGGTGAAGTCCCTGTTCGAGTCCGCGGACGCCAAGAGCTACAAGGCGTCCAAGGAGTCCTAGCGATCAGGGCGTGGCGTTGATCGAGGCGACCAGGTCCGCGACGCACTCGTCCCCGGCGGCGATGTAGCCGGCCAGCAGGTGGAACACGTGCCAGAAGCCGGGGTAGTCGGTGTGGTCGACGACTACCCCGGCTGCGCGTGCGGCCTCGACCAGGGCGAGACCGTCGGGGCGCAGCGAGTCCAGGCCGGCGGTGTGCACGATCATCGGGGGCAGGCCGGACAGGTCGGTGTGAACCGGGGAGACCGCCGGGTCCTCGGCAGAGTCGGGCGCGTAGAGCTCGCCGAAGGCCGCGATGTCGTGGGGGTTGAGCAGCGGGTCGCGGCCCGGCGGCTCGTCGCGCCAGCCGGCCTTGGCCGTCAGGTCCACGAACGGCATGCTCAGCGCCAGGCAGCGCGGCTGCTCGCCGCGGGTCTTGAGCCGCTGCGCCAGGGCCAGCGAGAGGCCGGCGCCGGCGGAGTCTCCGGCGAGCACGATCCGGTTGGCGGGCGTGCCGCCGGCGCGCAGCGCCTTCCACGCGGAGTCCGCGTCTTCGATGGCCGCCGGGTGCGGGTGTTCCGGTGCCATCCGGTAGTCGAGCACCAGGACCGGCAGGCCCGTGCCCAGCGCCAGCCGAGAGGCGACGGGGCGGTGCGACCGGGGCGAGCCGACGACGTACCCGCCGCCGTGCAGGTACAGGATCGCGCCGTTGCGCGGGTCCGGGGCCGTGTCTGGCCGGCTGCGGCCCTCGCCGGCGGCCGTGGGGTCGATGCGCAGGGCGCGGACCCCGCCCAGCGTTCCCCACCGGACACGGGTGCCGCGGGGCCACGGAACCGTTCCCACGATCAGGTCGGCCGAGATGCGCCGCACCCCCAGGGGAGTGGACGGGTGCAGGACGGCCCGACGCACGAGGGGCATCGCGGCTTTCAGGACGGGGGCGGGCAGGCGCGGCTTCATGCACCGAATCTATGCCCGTGCCCCGGGACGGGCTACGTCCAGGACGTGCCCTCGCTGGACTTGCGCTGGGCGGGGATCAGCGGACGGTCGAACATCGTGACCTCCTCGAGCGATGCGACTCCTGCAGTCTCGGCACCGCCGCTGCGCGCCTTGAGGCCCGAAAGCGTGCCGTCCGGTAGGTACGAAATGTCGCATTCGGCTGGGCGAATTCTCAGCGGTACGGAATTCGAATTCCCGACGGTATGGAATGCATGCCGTGCCGCCATGGCAGATTGCGAATCGTGAACGCCCCGGGTTACCGTCGCTCCACGGTCGATTTGCGATATCAGCGGACACTGGAGTATCGCGAGTTTCACGGCGGCCTGGACCCCCGTTGTGGACGACCAAACGATGCCGCCCCCGGCGCGGCGAACGTGCGCGGCGGGGGCGGCGTCGAGCTGTTCGGGGTTAGTCCACCGGGTGGAACTCCACCACTACGCCCTCGGGACCCTTCTCGACGGTTCCGCGGACGGGGCAGATCAATTCGATCAGGTTGATCGTGGCGCGCAGGTACAGCTCCCGGTCCACGGGGCGGCTGCGGTGCTGCAGACCGATGCCGACGGAGATGAGCTGCGCCGTGTGCACCGAGAGCAGTTCGGGCGCGACGAAGGGCGCGATCATCGCGCCCGTCAGGTCCTCGGCCGAGGAGTCGATGCGCAGCTGAGCCTCGGCGATGACCGGGTTGCTGTGTCCCCAGGCGCGCAGCGCCGCCTCCGCCTCGTGGGACATTCCCGCGACCACCGTGGTCACCATTCCCATACGGCGTAGGGGATCCGGCTCCCGGCCGAAATCCTCGAGCAGCACCTGCCAGGCGTGCTCCCAGTACGCGACGAAGGCTTCCACGAACTCGGGCATCGAGTAGAAGTGGTAGTAGAACGAGCCCTTGGTGACGCCTAGGCGATCGCACATGTTCGTGGCCGTCACGCCCTCGGGGCCGGCCTCGGCGAGGATCTCGAAGGCCGCCTGGAAGTACGACTCCGAGTTCATGCGCGGCGCGGCAGGCTTGCGCCGGTGCGCGGCGGGGCGGGCCGGCACGCGGCCGGCCTGGACGAAGCGCGGTGGCGGAGGGATCTGGGCGGCGGGCACGGGAGGCTTCCCTTCGAGGCATGTAGAACGACGTTCCACAGCACTGTACCTCGCCGTACTGTGAAAGTGCCCGCATTCGATACGGCATGGTACGGAAGACGTACCGAATCGCATTCTTTTCTGTTGGGAAATTTGTCGGATAATTCGTAACGCGACCGACATGAACCCCGATTCTGTTGGCGTATCCCAGTCCCCTTATTGGCTTAGAGCGATGGGCAGACCCATGACTGAATTCCGCAGTTCTCGCAAGCGCTTCGCCGCGCTCGCCGGCGCTACTGGAGCGTTTGCGCTCGTTGCATCGGCGATGCCGACCTCGGCCGTGGCCGCGCCGAGCGCGTTCGACTTCGTCGACTCCAGCTACATCCTCACGCTGCGTTCGGGCGGCTTCGAGCCGTACGCGTACATCCCGCGCGACCTGCCCACCAACGTCGGGCACTCCTACGTGGACCTCATTCACGACCGCGCACAGGAAAGGGGCCGTTGCGAGACCCTCGGTGCCGGCTACTGGCTCGGCGGCGAGACCGAGGAGGGCGTGCTCGGCCCCGGCGCCGCTCCGCCGGACGCCGGCGACGTCTCCGGTGGGTACCGCAACCCGACCGTCATGCGCGACACCGCGCCGAACATCTCGCCGGGGGCGAACCAGTCCGCCAAGGACCCGGGCGTCAGGAACTACTTCCCGCCGGGCAACGAGATCCTGGACATCCCGTCGAACGGCAACGGCCCGAAGTGGCAGGCCACGTGCGACAGCGACACCTTGGGCTCGGCGACCGGCGACGTCGTGAACGTCGGCGGCTTCCAGCTCGTGGGCAGCACGGCGTTGGCCGAGGTGGACAAGGCCACGGGCGTCTACACCGGCACGAGCCGTGCCTACGTCTTCGGCCTCGAGGGCGCCAGCGGCTTCGACAGCGCCTCGTCGTTCATGCAGGTCGTCAACAAGCCGAACCAGAAGCCGACCATCACCTACCGGATGACCTACTTCAACTCCGGCGACAACAAGAACAAGAGCGGCTTCACCTTCGGCGGCAGCGACATCCCCGTCGAGGACTTCGCCAAGGCGTTCAACGACGGAGCGAAGGCCTTCGGCGAGGCCGCCAAGCCGATCGGTCCGATCGGGGCCGGAACCCTGACCCCCGAGGTCGGGGTCACCACGGACGGCAACCGCTACTCGATCACCATCTCCGCCGGCCACGGCAACCTGGGCTTCGCCGCCCGCGAGGGCACCGTCGGCGGAAACCAGGGCATGCGCATCGGCTCGGTGACGTTCTCCGGGGTCTACGGCGACGCGTAGCGGGTAGCCGTCGAGCGAGTCTCGCCCTCTGGTCTGACGCTACGTCAGGTCAGGGGGCGAACCCGGCGAGAAGGACTTCGAGCATGGTCGTGTACGCCAGCTCGGAGTCCTCGCACAGCACCAGATCGGCCAGTTCCAGCGCGATCGCGCCGTGCGTCGCGCTCCAGAGCACCTGGCCGACCATCGCCAGGTTGGCCTTGCGCAGGGCGCCCGCCGCCATGGCGTAGTCGACGATGTCGAGGAACTCCTCGAAGGCCGCCAGCGAATGCTGGGCCACCTCGGGCGATCCGAGGCCGAGGCGCTCGAGGAACAGTGCCTTGTAGTGCGCCGGATTCGCCAGTGCCCAGTCCCGGTACCGCAGGCCGCCGTTACGCAGCCGCTCGAACGGGTCGGTCTCCCCGCGGTGGCGGACCGAGACGCGGAAGTCGGAGATGCCTCGGATGAGGAGCGCGTCGACGAGCGCGTCCTTGCTGCCGAAGCGGTTGTAGACGCCCATGGGCGCGACACCGGCCTGCGTGGCCACGGCCCGTACCGTCACCGCGGAGAGTCCGTCGCGACGCA
>JBQTKD010000143.1:0-16130 GCA_052386455.1 Sporichthyaceae bacterium | reverse complement strand
CGCACCGTCATCGACGAGTAGTCCCTGGCCATGGCACTCCCATCGTAAAGCTGATTGCTAAACCCACAATCAGACTAGGGAATGACCTGCACAAACTCCGGGACGCCACGTCCATGACTCACACCCTCGGCCCGTCAGCGCCGGTAGGGCACCGTCGTGGACGGCCCGACGGGGTTGCCCGCGCCGTCCACGCGGCCGGTGGTGACCGTCATGTTCTCCAGCGTGGTGCGCCCCGTTTCGTTGTCCAGGACCAGGTTCCCGCCGATGCGCATCGAGTCGAACTCCGTCCGGAAGCCCGGCCCCCGGTCCGCCGTCGCCACGGCGATACCCACCACGGCGAGCGCCGCCACCAGCACCGCCACGCGCCCCCGAGAGGCCCGGCGCGCCATCCAACCCCTCATGACCGCTCCACCCATGCGCCGCTGTAGATGGCGAGATTCGGAATCGTGCCCAGGGTCTCCGGCGCCGTCTGAAGGCGGTCCGGATCGAGCAGGGCGAGTTCGCTGTCGGTCGTGGAACCGACGCGACGGGCGAGAAGCCTGGTCCCGTCCGGAGTCCACGTGATCGGCTGCCAGCCGTCGACGTGGCGGGTTTCGCCGGTCTTGGGGTCGAGCAGGTCCAAGCCCACGGATTGCGAGTCGAATCCCCCGACGTCCTTTCGAAGCTTGACTGCCAGCCACCGCTTGCCCGCGAACAGGTCACCGGTGTCCGCCGACAGGTCGAACGAGCGCACCTCGCGTTTCCCGTCCTTGATCAACAGCCGAGGCGCCCCCCGTTCCTCGGTCGCGTAACCCACTAGCTTCCCGGGCAACGGCAGCGGACCGAACAGGTCCTTCCGGCTGCTGAGCAGTGTTGTCCGCTTGCCGGTGGCCGGATCGAAGCTGAAGAAACGATTGATCTCGGTCTTCTTCGACCCGGAGAGGACGAAATCGGAGTACAAGATCCGGCCCTCGTCGTGACGCGGCCGGTATCCCGGCGGGCGTCCCAGACCCGGAATGTCCACGATCTGCCCGCCGTCGGCGACGTAGCCGAGCCGGTCCACGTCGCCGTCCGCTGCGGCCACCACCACGCGGTCGGTCGTGGCGTCCATCGTCGAGACTCGCTTGCCGGCGGTGAGCCGATGCACCGCCAATGGGTTCATCGTGATCGCGTAGACGTCGGCGAAAAGGCGATCGTTCTCCGCGCTGGCGAGCACGTACAGCTCGAAGCTGCCCACGGGAGCCGCAGACACAGGGGGCGATTCGGCCCGCGTGCCGGCGGTGTCGCTCCCACCGCACGCGGTTAGCACGGCCGTCAACGCGAGCCCGCCCGCGAACCAACCCAGTCGCGGCATCGTCAGCAGCCCATGTCGAACGGAGCCTGGCAGGCGTAGTCGAGGTAGCTGTCGGCGGCGAAGTGGGTCACCTTGGCGGCCTCCTCGGGGCGGAACTCGTACAGACCGTGGGCCACGGTGCCTTGGAAGTTCGGGGAACCGTCGGCGTGCAGCTTGCAGCGGGACCACCCGGATATGCAGGAATCCTGCCACCATGCGTTGACGCCGTTGCGCTTCCACTGGTCCAGACTGCCCTTGCCGGGGCCGTCGAAGGAGCCCGTGAGCTTGTCGCCGGGGGTCTGGTTGATCGAGGCGCCGATCGACAGCGGGGTCTTGTCGTTGCCCAACTGGAAACCCATGGACAGGGAATAGTCAGCCGGGGTCGTGCCCGTCTTCCACTTGTAGCCGATCCGATGGGTCTTGCTCGCGTCCGGGAAGGCGAACCCGAGTCCGGCCTTGAACGCCCGGTGGCCGTCCTTCAGGTCCATGCCGCCGGTCCCGCACACCTCGTACTGCGTCGACTTGGCGCCAAGGTCCATCCTGCGCGCATCGGTCTTGCGGTACACGCGGAACTGGTACTGCTGGACGCCGCGCCGATCGTCGTAGTAAATCTCGGCCGGGTCGAAGGCCCGGAAGTTGCGGGCGCTGCCCTGCTTGATGCAGGAGAACTTCCCGATGTCCGGGCCGGTGCGCTTCGGCAGCGAGACCGGGACCGAGGCGAGCGAACCAATCAGCTCGCCCGCCCGATCGACCAGGCCGGTGACCATCTCGACGTCCACCAGCGAGGTGCGCCCGGTTTCGTTGTCCAGGCGGATCAGCCCGCCGATGGACATCGTGCGGAACTGGGTGATCAGCTCGCCGAGCCCGTCCTCGCGGCTCTCGGTCGCCGAGGCGCTCGCGGCGCCAAACACCGTCGTTCCCACCAACGCCGCCGCCGTCATGATCGCCGCGACGCCGAGCCGAGCCGTCCTGCGCATGGATGACCTCCGGGTCCACCGTTCGGCGCCACCTCGGCGCCGAAGGTAGGACGCGAAGATCCACCGAACGGTTCCCGACAAATCCGGACTTGTCCGATTGTCGGTCGAACGTCCGCGGGTTTACGGGCCGCGGGTGTCACGATGAGGCCCGTACGTCTGCGCTGCGGAGGAACCCCATGCCGAACACGCTGGAAGACGCCGGAGTTCGGCGTGCCCTGGATGCCATCGACCTGGGCACTCAGCGCGTGATCGACGCGGTCAAGCGCCTCGACGAAACCGCGCTCCGCGCCCCGTCGGGCCTGCCGGACTGGAGCCGGGGGCACGTCGTCACCCACATCGCCCGCAACGCCGAGGCCCTGGTCAACCTGATCATGGTCGCCGCGGACGGCAGGCCGCGCCCGATGTACCCGAGCCAGGACGCCCGCGACGAGGCCATCGGCGCGGGCTCGAGCCGGCCTGGGCCTGAGCTGGTCGCGGACCTCGTCGCGACGGCGGACCGGTACCTCTGGGCGTCCCGCGAGCTCGGCAACGAGCGCTGGACGAACGAAGTGACCCTGATGAACGGCCGGAACGTGCCCGCGTACTGGGCGCTGGGCGCACGCATGCGCGAGGTCGAGTTCCACCACGTCGACCTCGCCACCGGCTACCTGCCCGAGCGGTGGTCCTCGGCGTTCGTGACCCCGTGCCTCAACGAGATCAGCCGGGCGATGTCCGGCCGGCCGGGCATGCCCGCCGTGAAGCTGCAGTCCACCGACTCCGAGGGCCCGGACTCCTGGACCGTCGTCGGCGAGGGCACGCCGATCACCCTGTTCGGGCCCCGCACCAGCCTGCTCGCCTGGCTGACCGGGCGCAGCAACGGCGAGGACCTCAGCCACACCGCCGAAGAACTCCCCCGAGTGCCCGCCTGGGCCTGAGATCTGGCAATTGCCAGATCTCGCCTGGCGCCTAGGCAGCGACTGCCGAAACGCCAAGCGACGGAGATCCCCGTGCGAACCCCGACATCCCTGGCTGCGCTGCTTGCCGTCGCAACGATCCTGACGATCCCCGGTGCGGCGCACGCCGGCTCGGGCCCCATGCTCCGCGTCGACGCCCGCGATGCGAGCGCCGCCCTCGACTGCCCCGACGGCGTCGACGGACCCCGCGATCCGATCCTGCTGGTGCACGGCATCGCGCAGACCGCCGCGGAGGCCTGGTCGGCGAACTACCTTCCGCTGCTGAAGGCGCGCGGCGAAAAGGTCTGCCTGGTGGACCTGCCCGCCCACGCCACCGGGGACGTCCAGGCCGCTGCCGAGTACGTGGTGTCCGCCGTCCGCGCGATCGCGGCCAAGCGAGCCGGCAGCATCCCCAATCGCTCGGGCTCCTCACTCGTTCCTCGCTCGTCGCGCTCGCTCAGCGTCGACGTGGTCACGTTCAGCAAGGGCGCCCTGGAGTTGCGATGGGCGCTGCGGTGGTGGCCCGACGTGCGTGCGGCGGTGGACGACGCGGTCCTGTTGGGCGCGCCGAACCTCGGCTCCACCGCGGCGGACCTCGCCTGCGGACCGGGGTGCGTGCCCGCCGCGTGGCAGGTGCGGCCGGACTCGGCGTTCCTGGCGGCGCTCAACGAGGGCGACCCGACCCCGGGCGCCGTCTCGTACACGGTGGTCTACAGCGGCACCGACGAACTGGCCTTCCGGCTCGGGGCCGGCGACCCGTGGGCGGCGAGCTCCGAGTTGGCCGGAGCGGCCAATCTCCGGGTACAGGACTACTGCCCCGGCCGGGTCGTCGAGCACGCCCAGTTGACCTACGACGCCGTCGCCTACGCCGTCGCCCTCGACGCCCTGACCCACCCCGGGCCCGCGCAGCGCGACCGGGTCGCGGTGGACTGTACGAAGGTGTTCGCCGACGGGATCGACCCGCTGGCCGCCCAGGCCGGACTCGGCGGCTTCGGCGCCGCCTTCTTCACCCGCGCCGCCTTCGGCATGGCGACCCCGGCCGAACCCCGCACCGCCGACTACGCGACGAACTGAGAGGGCACTGCATGGACCTCGACGGCACCTACACCGCCATCTGCTCGGCCATCGAAGAGGTCGGCGCCCGCACCGCCGCGCTGGTGCGCGCCGCACCGGATCCCGGCCGGGCCGTCGTCGGCTCGGCGTGGACGGTCCGCGAGGCGGCCGTGCACGTGGTCACCGACACGACCATCCACGCCGACCTGACGCTCGGCAAACCGATGATCCGCACCGACCTGCTCTCCCGCGCGGGCATCGCCGCGGACAACGACCGGTTCATCGCCGCGATCCCCGAACAGCGCCTCCCGGCGATCGCGGACCTGATCGCCGACGCCGTGACGTCGTTCGGCGTCGCCGCCGCCGGCCGCGCCGCGACCGACGAGGTCTACTGGACGCCGGACCTGCCCGTCCCGGTCGTGAACCTCGCCGGGCTGGAACTCGGCGAGTTGATCCTGCACGGGTACGACCTCGCCGCCACGCTCGGCGTCCCGTGGCCGATCGACCCCGGCCACGCCCAACTGGTGCTGTTCGGCTACGCCCCGTTCTTCGACACCCTGGTGTCGACGACACAGCTCGCCGGGCGCGACCTGACCTACGAGATCGCGCTGCGCGGCGGGCCGGTCCTCCGCTTCCGGTTGGTCGACGGGCACTGCCGGTTCGAGGCGCCCGGCAGCGGTCCCGTGGACTGCGCGATCGACGCCGACCCGATCGCCCTGCTGCTCGTCGTGTCCGGGCGTCTGGAGCAGTCGGCCGCGATCGCGCTGGGCCTGCTGGCGGCGTCGGGTCCCCGCCCGGAACTCGCCGGCGAACTCACCACGCTGTTCCAGTTCCCCTGATGCGAGTGCCGGCGCGCTGCGCCGGTCCCGCGGGACCCACGATCGGGGCCGGCCGATTCCCCGGTAGGGGCCGGCCCCCGCCCGGCGGGACCGGCATGATCCCCGGCATGCCCGACACCCCGGCCGACCACGCGCCTGCGCCGTCGCACCGCGCGCACCCGGCCGGCCTCCCGCCCGCGCCGGCGACGGCGTTCCTCGGCCGGGCCGCGGAACTGGCCGAGGTGGTCGATCTGCTCGGGCGCACTCGCCTGCTGACCCTCGCCGGGCCCGGCGGAGCCGGGAAGACCCGGCTGGCGGTGGCGTGCGCCGAGTCCGTCGCGGCGAGTCGTCCGGACGGCGTGTGCTTCGTGGAACTCGCGCCGGTGACCGATCCGGTGATGGTCGCCGCGGCCGTGGTCGCCGCGCTCGGGCTCGACGTCGCCGCGCCGCCGGGGCCGCTGCTCGAGCAGCAGTTGCACGTGGGCCTGAGCGACCGCCGCCTGCTGCTCGTCCTGGACAACTGCGAACACCTCGTCGAGGCGGTCGCGGCGTTCGTCGCCACCCTGCTGCGCCGCTGCCCGCACGTGCGGGTGCTGGCCACGAGCCGGGAGGTGCTGGGCGTCGCCGGCGAAACCGCGTGGCCGATTCCGCCGTTGGGCCTGCCACCCGAGTCGGTCGCGGCGCCCGACGCGCTGGGCGAGTTCGGCGCGGTGGCGCTGTTCTGCGAACGAGCCCGGGCCGCGCAGCCGTCCTTCCGGCTCGACGAGACCAACGCCGCCGCGGTGGCCCGGATCTGTTGGCGGCTCGACGGAATCCCGCTGGCGATCGAACTCGCCGCCGCGCGCCTCCGCGTGCTGAGTGCCCGTCAGATCGCCGACCGGCTCGACGATCGCTTCGCCCTCCTGCGAGGCAACGCACCGGGTGTGGAAACGCGCCACCGCACGCTGCGGGCCGCGATGGACTGGAGCGACGAACTGCTCGCGGAGCCCGAGCGGATCGTGCTGCGACGCCTCGCCGTGTTCGGTTCCACCTTCGATCTCGCCGCCGCCGAGGCGGTGGCCGGTCGCCCCGAGACGCACCCCTGCGACGTGCTCGATCTGGTGTCCCGGCTTGTCGACAAGTCCCTCGTCGCGGTCGCGCCGAGCGGGGAAACGGCGCGCTACCGCCTGTTGGAGACCGTGCGCGAGTACTACCTCGAACGGCTCGCCGAGTCCGGCGAACTCGGCCCGACGCGGATGCGGCATGCGGCGCACTTCGCCGGACTGGCCCGGGACTGGCTCGGCCGCGACGGCGACCTGTGGTGGACCGTCGACGGGTGGGCGGCACGCGCAACGGAGGAGGAGCACAACTTCCGGACCGCCCTGCTCGTCGGCGTCGAGGACGGCGACGCCGACGCCGTCGTGCACATCGCCGCGGCCCTGTGGATGCACTGGCTGTTCTGCTCGCGGCTGGAGGCGCGTGCCTGGCTGGAGTGGGCGGTCGCCGCGACCGCGGGCCGGTCCGGCCGGGCCCGGCAGTTCGCGTTGGTCGGACTCGCGTTCTTCCTCGTCTTCGGCGAGGACGTGGACCTCGAGCGATCGACCGCGACCCTGCAGACGGCGCTGCGCGAGGCGCTGGATTCCGACGACGCCCTCATGGTCGGGTCGGCGTACTACGCGATCGCCGAGTCCGCGTTGGCCCGCCGGGACCTGGCCGCGGCGCACGCCGCGGGGCGCGCCGGTCTGGCCGCCTGGGCGGCCCGCGGGTCGGTGCTGGCGAGCTATTCCGAGCGCCTGCTGGGCTGGGTGTGCCTGGCGCGCGGCGAGCGGGCGGACGCGGTGGCCCACTTCGAGCGGAGCCTGGCGATCGGGTGGGAGTGCGACGTCGCCACCGCCCACTCCGCCGCGGCCCTGGCCCCGCATCTGGCGCGCGACGGCGACGCGCTGCGAGCCAGATCGTTGGCCGACGAGGCGATCGTCCGGGCTCGTCGCCTGGGCTGGACGACCGTCGAGGCGATGGCACTGGTCGCGGCCACCACCACCCGGGTGCTGGTGGGCGACGCCCGCCACGCCCGCGACCTCGCCGTCGAACTGCTGGCCCTGCTCGTCCGAACCGGCGGCCGGAGCTACCTGGCCGACGCGGCCGAGCTTGCCGCGCTGCTGCTCGTCGACGCGGGACGAGACGAGGCCGCTGCCGGGCTCGTCGGCATGTGCGAGCGCATCCGCGGCGCGCGCGCCGAACACGGGCCGTCCCACCTCGCCGTCGAGTGCGCCGCGGCGCGCGAACGCGGACGTGCCCGCCTCGGCGCCACGGCCTGGGACGCCGCCGCCGGCCGCGGCGCGTTGACGCCGCTCTCCTCCGGCGTCGCGCAGGCCCGCGACGCCCTGCGCGAGGTCCCCGCCGCGCCCCCCGCCGCGGATGCGAGTCTGCGCCGCGAGGGGGCCCTGTGGAGCGTGCGGCACGGCACCGCCCTGGCCCGGCTGCGGCACGTCAAGGGCCTCGCGGATCTCGCCGTTCTGGTGGCCCGGCCGGGCGTGGACGTCCACGTCCTGGACCTGGCCTCCCCCGACCCGGCGTTGGCCCGCACCGCCTCGGCCGCCGCACCCGTGCTCGACCAGCGAGCACTCGCGGCCTACCGCGCCCGGCTCGCCCAGATCGACGAGGACGAGAAACGCGCGGCGCATCGCCGCGACGAGGCCGGCCTGGTCCGCCTCGACCTCGAACGCGCGGCGTTGCAGACCGAGCTGCGCGTCGCGGCCGGGCTGGGCGGCCGGGTACGCCCGCTGGGCGGCGAGGCGGCGGAGCGGGCCCGCAAGGCCGTCGCGGCGCGGCTGCGCGACGCCGTCGGGCGCATCGCCGCCGAACTGCCGGAACTGGGGGCCCACCTCGACCGATCTCTGGTGACCGGCCTGTACTGCCGGTACCAGCCGCGGGAGCCGCTGAGCTGGGACCCGACCCTTCTGGGAGACTGAGGTCATGAGCACCTACACGGGCAAGGTCCACGTCGGCGGCACTCCGGACGTTCGGGAGTTGGCGGGCCTGATCGTCACCAAGGTCTCCGTCGGGCCGATGGACAACAACTGCTACCTGCTGCGCTGCCGGGACACCGGCGAGCAGTTGCTGATCGACGCGGCCAACGACGCCTCGACGCTGCTGGGCATGCTCACCAGCCCGCTCGAACGCATTGTGACGACCCATCAGCACTACGACCACTGGCAGGCGCTCGGCGAGGTCGCCCGCGCCACCGGCGCCCGCACCACCGCCCACCGCCTCGACGCCGAGGGCATCCCCGTCCCCACCGACGACCTCGTGGAGGACGGCGCCGAGATCTCCTTCGGCCGGATCTCCCTCAAGGCCATCCACATCGTCGGCCACACCCCCGGCTCCATCGCCCTGCTCTACGACGACCCCGCCGGCCACCCCCACCTCTTCACCGGCGACTGCCTCTTCCCCGGCGGCGTCGGCAACACCTTCGGCGACGGCAAGAGCTTCTCCCACCTCATCGACGACGTCGAAACCAAGCTCTTCGCCCTCCCCGACGAGACCTGGGTCTACCCCGGCCACGGCGGCGACACCACCCTCGGCGCCGAGCGCCCCTCGCTCGCCGAATGGCGCTCCCGCGGCTGGTAGGTCTCCGCGAAGGCCTAGCCGGACAGCCACACCTGGTGGAGCCGATGGGTGTCCTGCCGGCCCCTGGTGTTCCGATCGTGCGGCTCGGCCGACGGTCAGCCGCGGACCTACGGCGAACCCCCGGGTTCTACGGGGTTCGGCGAGCGGATCAACACCCGATCGCAAAGCCGTGCGCTCGGCAGACTTCGGTCCAGCGTTCCTCCTGGCCGCGCCGGCTTAGCCTGGGCCGGTGGCACGCGTGCGGCTGGCGCGGCTGGCGCTCGTTGGGACGAGCGCGCTCGCGGCGTGCGGCGGTTCGGGGAAGACCGTGGCCACCGGGTGGACCGTCGCCGACGTGCGCGGCAACGACGTTGTCGTTCGTGTGAGCCACGGCGACTGCGACGACTTCAAACGAGTCTCCGCAGCCGAAACCGCCGCCGAGGTCGCCATCTCGGTCGTCTACCGCTTCTCGTTCGGCCCGTGCACGGCCGCGCAGCGGTTCACCGAACACACGGTCCGGCTCAAGGAGCCGCTCGGGTCCCGCTGCCTCCGCAATCCGGCCCTGGGCCCAAGCCCCGAGCCCGTGCCGACCGCAACGCCCAGCGTCTTCTTCCCAGTGCACCCGGCCAACACCCAGAGGTGCTGAGGAGGGTCGCCCCGGCCACGGAGAACGTGACAGGTTCGCTCAGCCAGGCTCTTCGCGTCTCTCGAGCAGTGCCGTGATGTGTGCGATGCCCTCTCCGACGATCGCGAACTTCGCCGTAACCTCTGCGAAGTTCGCGTCGACTGCGGCGAAGTTGGCGTTGACCTCGGCGAAACCGGTTTCCACCCGCTGGTCCAGTTCGCGAATCTGCTGACCCATCTCGCGTTGGGTCTCCCGCAGCGCGTTGAGGGCGGACAGGTGGGCACGCAGCTCGGCGCGAACCTCGGACACGTCGCGGTCGGCCCCGGACGCCAGGGTGCGAGCCGCTGCCGCGTCGGTTGCCGCCGCCGTTGCCTGCGATTGAGCGGCGAGCACCTCTTCGCGCAGGCGCGCGATCTCCCGCTCGACGATCGCCACGCGCGCCTCGATGTCGCGAGGCGATTCGCCGGGAGTTCCGCTCGTCATGCCGACGATGGTAGGCCGGGCGTCCGACAATTTCTGCGGGCTGCAGGCTGGAGAGAACTAAGGAAACGGGTGAGGCGATTTCACCGCCTCACCCGTCACCCACGTTGCAAGGGTGCTGCTCAGCCGTCGCGGTCGATGGCGTCGCTGCGGGAGGCGCGGACGGTGAAGTGGGCTTCGCCGGTGTCGACGTAGCCCACGAACGAGGACATGGACACCAGCCACCGGGACATCGGAATCGGGGCGCCGAGTTCTTCGGCCACCTCCGCGAGGTCCACGTGGATGTCGCCGCGCCCGTGGAGCTTCCAGTACGGGCCCTCGTCCTCGATGGTGACGTCCTGGCCGGACAGGCGGATCGCGTCGAGGGTCGCGTCGGTGTCCGAGCCCTTCATCATCACCAGCGTCGTCGCGTGGTCGAGGGAGGTCACAGCGAACCGCCGAGCTTGAGCTCCTCGAGCACGAGTCGGTGCGCGTCGAGCACGTCGGCGAGCGCGTCGTCGAACGACTCCGGGACCAGGTCGTACAGCGAACGCAGGCCCTCGGCGGCCGCCAGCGCCGGCGGCGTCCACTTGGCGACCCACTCGTTGAGATGCATCCAGTTCGCGGCGGCCTCGGGGACGTCGTCCGCGGTGACCATGCGGACGAGTTCCGCGGTCCAGTCCGCGTCCCGGCGCCGGTCGCGTTCCACGGAGGCGACGATCAACTTCGACACCACGTCGCCGTTGCGCGGGGCGTTGCGGCCGATCAGGCGGTGCACGCCGAGCTCGGAGACGATCGGGTCGAAGCAGAGGTTCGTCGCGACGATCACCTCGCACCAGTCCGGCGTCCCCCACGCGATCCGCTCGACCAGTTCGCGCATCGGCTGGTAGCGGGGATCGCTCAGCCAGACGTCCTTGGCGCCGACGCCGGACAGGCCGGGAACGTTCTCCTCCAACGCCAACAACCAGTGCACGATGTCTTGGGAATGCCGTGCCCGGTCGAAGGTTTCGAACAGCATCGAGGCGACGACGGTGTCCGACAGTCCCTCGCGCGAGGCGGAGAACATGCCCCGGAACAGGCCCCACTCGACGAAGGACCACACCGCGTAGTGCTCGGCGAGCATCGTGGAGCGCCACGCGGCGTCGATGTCCCGCACGAGAGTCGGCGAGACGTCCTCCGTCAGGCGCCCGATCGCCCGCTCCTGCTCGGCCTGCATCTTCATGTACGGCCGCTGCCACAGCGACGACGGGTCGCGGAAGTCGTGCCAGTCCGGATGGCGCAGCGCCGTGGACTCCTCGATGAACGCCGGGCGCCCCTCCGGCGTGCGGAGATACGAATTGCACGGGTCCCACCAGTTGCCCAGCTTCGGCTGGACGTGCAGGTTCACCGCCTCGTACTCCGACGGCCTGCGCTTGCGGGAGTTGATGTAGGTGAAGTCGCGCGGCGGGCCCGAGGCGACCTTGCTCACGATGCGACCGCCAGCGCCAGGGTTCCGTCGGCCTGCTTGAACAGCTCCGGTGCGTCCTTGACGTCCGCCACCGGGTTGGTGATGCCGAACCCGGTGCGCGCCAGGTCGTCGATCGTCCACAGCGGGGCGTCGGGCTTGGTGTGCGGCTGCGCGATGAGCGTCTTGCCGTCGTCGCGCAGCAGGTCGCGGGTGCGGACGAGCTCCTCGCAGGAGGTGCCGTCCCACATCTCGTCCCACAGCATCGAGTGCTCGTACCGTTCGGGCTGCTGGCAGAAGATCTCCTCGCACGGCGCCGAGCAGAACGCGTGGTTGCGCCCGGCGTACCGGCGCACCCGCTGGGTGGACTCGTCGATGCGCGGAAAGATCGTCGGCAGCGCACAGGTGCGGCAGAAGTACGGCCGCTCGCTCAACGCCTGGATCCCGATCATCTCCATGCCCGGGTCCTCCATGGCCGCGTGGGCCTCCCAGAAGAAGCCGTAGATGTCGTACCAGCCCGGGTACTGCTCCTCCATCCACTCCATGTGACGGGGCGTCATGGTCGGCCAACGCCAGTAGTGCAGCGGCCAGGACGCGGCCGCGACCATCGCCGCGGTGTGCACGGACCACTTCATCCGCTCGGCGGCGTGACCGAAGTACTTGGGCACCTGCAGGCCGAACGGTTCGAGGGTGCCGATGTAGTTGCCGACCCAGTCGTCGGCCACCCACTCCTGCCAGAACTTGCCGTAGCCCTTCTTCATCGCGCCGCCGCCGAAGTAGTCGAACAGCACGCCGACCAGCGGGTCGAGGAACACGTGCTGGCGCCAGAACGAGCGGTCGAGGTCCGTCTGCAGCATCGGCAGGTTGTCCGGCTCGGAGAGCACGGCGGCCAGCGTCGAGTATCCGTTGGCCATGTGCCGGGCCTCGTCGGACTGGATGGACAGGAACACCCCCGGCGTCGCGTGGTCGCCGTTGGCCGCCGCGGCCTGGGTGAGGGCGACGAACAGCGGGTTGGTGTACGCGGTCTCGCCGACGACCTGCAGGCTGATCGCGCACTCGATCGGGTCGTTGACGTAGAAGTTGTCGAAGCACACGCGGCCCGCGCGCGCGAACAGGTTGTCCCCGCGCAGCTTCATGCCGCGGTCGAAGCCCCACGGCTCCTGCACGTTCTTGGTCATGTAGCGCAGCAGGTACATCTGCTGGTTGAGGTGGCGGCGCTCGTCCATCGCCTGCGCCAGGTAGCCCTGGCGCAGTTCGGCGTTGTCGATGGTGTCGACGAGCATCGACTGGCACTTCTCCGCGCCGTATTCGGCGTACACGACGATCGGCAGCGCGAGCTTCATGCCCTCGAGCCAGCCGAGGTTGGCGTCCTTCACCGAGGCCGTCCGGGACAGCACGTCCTCGAAGCCGCCGTACTGCCGGTCGTCCTTCTCCTGCTCCATCGTCAGGTACTCGCGCACCAGCGTCCGGAACGGGTCCTTGGTCTTGCTCGGCAGTTTGTAGCGGGTCGGATACCGAGGCTGGCGGTCGACGTAGGTGGGGTTCCAGGCGACGTCTTTCACGCGTTCGTGCGTCTCGATGAGCGAGGGCATCCGGGTTCCTCCACAGCGGCGTAGGGGCGATGCCCACCTTCCTCCGAAGTGACCTGCGCCACTACCCCGCAGCGGAGAAAGTTTGCCCACCGGCGTTGGCCACGGTGGACAAGGTGCCCGTGGGCACGAACGCGTCGAAGTAGACGTTCTGCTCGCGTACGCCGCGGGCCACGAGCAGGGCCGTGGCGGCGTCGATCATCCCCGGCGGACCGCACAGGTAGGCGTCGGTGGCGTCCCAGTCCGCTCGCTCGCCGAGCACGTCGGTGACCACTCCCACGGCTCCGGTCCACGCCGCGTCGGGTTCCTGCACCACCGGCACGAACGTCAGGCCGGGCAGGTCCGAACTCAGCGACGCGATCTCGTCGAGCAGGTACAGGTCGGCGGGCGTCCGCGCCCCGAACACCAGGGCGATCTCGCGCTTCGAGCCGGCCCGCGCCAGATCGGCGAGCATCGACAGCAGCGGCGCAAGGCCCGAGCCGCCCGCGACCATCACGATCGCCCGGTGCGAGAGCCGGATGCGCAACATCCCGTACGGACCGCTGAGGCCGACGGCGGTGCCCGGCGTAGGTGCGCTGCGAAGAAAGTCGGAGAAGGCGCCACCCGGAAGCAGCCGGCAGATCAGGTCGATGCGGTGCGGGTCCGCGGAGCCGTTGGCCATCGAGTACGTGCGCACCAGGTCGGTGCCGGGAACGACGACGTTGACGAACTGCCCCGCCACGAACGGCATCGGGACCGGGAGGTCCAGGCGGACGCGGCAGATGTCGGCGGTCAGGTGCTCGACGGCCGCCAGGGTCGCGTCCATCGCGAGCGTGCCGTCGCCGGCCAGGTACTCCTCGTGGTCGAGGTTCATTGCGGTCGCGTCGATCTCGCAGTCGTCGAGCGGATAGCTCTGGCAGACCAGGATCGTCCCCCGGTCGCGTTCGCTCGGCTGCAGCGCGTAGGCAGAGGTGTTCAGTTCCACCTCGCCCTCCACAAGCTGCACCTTGCAGGTCCCGCAGCCGCCGTGCTTGCAGCCGTAGCGGAGGAATCGATGCTCGCGCAGCGCCGCGGCGAGGATCGTCTCGTCCTCGGCGCACTCGAAGGAGTCCCCGAAGGGCGCAACGACGATCTCGTACATGCGCCGATCCTGACGCCTCGACGAACCGGCCACAACCGACGCCGGGGACAAAGCCTCAGTCGCGGACCTGCACCACGGCCTCGACCTCGACGGCGATGTTGAAGGGCAGCTCGGCAACGCCCACGGCCGTGCGGGCGCCGCGGCCGGCTTCGCCGAGGGCCGCGATCAGCACCTGCGAGCAGCCGTCGATCACGGCGGGGATCGTGTTGAAGCCCGGCGCCACGTTGACCATGCCGAACAGCTTGACCACTGCGACCACGCGATCCAGGTCGCCGAGTTCCGCCTGCATCGCGGCCAGCAGTTGGAGACCTGCCATCCACGCGGCGTGGTTGGCGCCCTCGAGGTCGAGGTCCGCGCCGACCTTGCCCTTCACCCACCTGCCGTTGGGCAGCGCGGGCCCGGCGCCGGAGAGGTAGAGCAACTCTCCGGCCTGCACGGCCGGCCGGTACAGACCGGCGGGCTCCCGCAGCTCGGGCACGGTGATGCCGGCTTCGATCAGGCGATCCGCAACGCTCACGCGCCCACCGTAGCGAGCGGGCTCAGCCGTTCCAGACCCACCACTGCGACGACACCGGGGCGGCCTTCACCTTGGGGGGCTTGCGGGCACCGACGCCCTTGCCGGCACCGCCGGAGCCGGCGACCTGCCACACCAGCGCGTCGGCGCCGGCGCGCTCGGCACCGGATCTGTTGACCAGCCGGCCGCGGACGGCCATGGCCGAGGAGCCGCCGCCGTCGAGGTTGATCGCGTCGGTCATGCCGAGTCCGGCGGCGATGCCGGCGGCCTCCTGCGGGGTAACCCGCGAACCGATGGTCGCCATGACGATCCGGCCGTCTGCGGTGGTGGCGGCGATCGTGCGGACGTGGCGCCGGTACTGGTTTCCGTCCGCAGGCGCGGCGAGGGCCGGTGCGGCCGGCAGGGCCACGGATCCGGCGACGACGAGCAGGCCGAGGGCGGGCAGCTGCACCGCTCGGCGGGTGGGGGTCGATCTGACTTGCAGTCAGGATAGAGCGACCGTCGCACGACGCAAGGCGGGAATCAGCGTCGAGGCCCCGGTGCCGAGATCGACGACCCGCGCGGCCCACCACTCGCCGTGCTCGGCGAGCAGCATCTCCGGGTTCCCCGCGGCGTCGGCCGACCACAGGTCGCCCTCGTCGCTCACCACCGGCGGCGCCAAGAGGTCGTGCGCCTCGACGAGGACGCTGGGCTCGCGGACGACGACCTCGAGAACCTCGACACGGAACACGGCACTGCCCTTCGATCGGTGGGAGACAATGCCGACGCTGCCATCGGCTCGGGCCACGAGACAGCCCCCGTCGCCACCGATCGCCCAAAGTTCACCGAGCGGCGACGACCTCGTCGACCACCGGTGGCCGTAGAGCTTTCTGACGGAACGTCAGCGCGCGGCGAGCGTCCGATACAGGGTGACGAGCATGGCCTTGCCCTCGTCCGTCAGCGCGCGGTCCGCGTGAATCGCCGCCTCGACGGGGTTGTCTCCCGCGGCGGCCGGCGGCTCCTCGGACAGCATCCCCGCCCGGGCCAGCAGCGTCTCGGCGGAAACGCCGAGCGCCTCGGCGATCGACTTCAGCACCCGCATCGAGGGCTGGTGCATCCCCCGCTCGACCTGGCTCAGGTACGGGTTGGAGACCGACGCCATGTCCGCGAGCTGGCGCAACGACAGGTTCGCCAGCTGCCGCTGGGCGCGGATGTAGGAGCCCAGCGTCTCCATTTGCCGGCCCCAGTGATCGGTCACACGACACAGCCTACGGGCGACTGCTTGACATACCTAGCACCGTCTGCGTTTCATATCTAGCAGAGCGCTACATATATCTAGCAGCCCCGAGACGAGGAGTCCCCGCAATGTCCACCGCCACCCAGATCGTCAAGGACACCGCCGACACCGTGCTGAACGGCGTGCGCAAGACCCAAGACGCCGCCCACACCGGCTTCACCCGGTTCAACGAGGCTGTCGACAAGGCGACCGAGCTCCCCGGCAGCGCCTTCGAGACCGCCACCGCCCTGCTCCCCGAGCCGAAGAAGATCCTCGACGTGTGGTTCGACCTGACCAAGACCGTGCTCGACACCCAGGTCGAACTCGGCCGCACCGTGCTGCGCAAGGCCGCGGACGTCTCCGCCAACTAACAACCCCGTTGCGTCCGACCACCCCGGGGCGAAAGGCCCCCGGGGGTAGGACCGCCGCGTCCGGCCGGGTCGT
>JBQTKD010000142.1:0-25627 GCA_052386455.1 Sporichthyaceae bacterium | reverse complement strand
GCCCGCGAGGGCTTCGCGTGCGGTATCACCCTCGGGAACTTCACCGACAACAAGGGCGCCGCCGTGATCGAGACCTTCGAGTTGCGGGCGACCCCCCGCAGCTCGGCCGTTGCGTCCGAAGAAGGGGCCGCTATCGCGACCACTTCTTCGGACGCAAGGGCCTAGCTGCGGGGCTTCTCGCGCAACTCGAAGGTCTCGATCACGTCGTCGACCTTGATGTCGTTGAAGTTCCCGAGGTTGATACCGCACTCGAAGCCCTCGCGGACCTCGGTGGCGTCGTCCTTCTCCCGGCGCAGCGAGTCGATCGTCAGGCTCGGAGCGACCACCGCCCCGTCGCGGATCAGGCGAGCCTTGGTGCCACGACGGATGGTTCCGCTGCGCACCAGGCAACCCGCGATCGTGCCGAACTTCGACGAGGAGAACGTGGCGCGTACCTCGGCGGTGCCAAGCTGCACCTCTTCGAACTCGGGCTTGAGCATGCCGGTGAGGGCCGCCTCGATCTCCTCCAGCGCCTGGTAGATGACCGAGTAGTACCGGATCTCGACGCCCTCGCGGTCGGCGAGCTCGCGGGACTTGCCCTCGGCCCGGACGTTGAAACCGATGATGATCGCCGAGGAGGCCGACGCCAGGGTCACGTCGGACTCGGTGATCGCACCGACGCCGCGGTGGATGACCCGCAGGTGCACTTCCTCGTTCGGGACCTCGATCTTGTACAGCGCGTCCTCGAGGGCCTCGACCGAACCGGACACGTCGCCCTTGAGGATGAGCAGCAGCTCGTCGCGCTGACCGGCGGCGAGCGCCTCCTGGATGTTCTCCAGCGCCACTCGCGGCTTGCGCTGCCGGGCGAGCAGGGCGTTGCGCTCGCGCGCCTCGCGCCGCTCGGCGATCTGACGGGCCACCCGGTCTTCGCTGACGACGAGGAAGTTGTCGCCGGCGCCGGGCACCGAGGTCAGACCGAGCACCATGACCGGACGGGACGGACCCGCCTCGTCGATGGTGTCGCCGTGCTCGTCGAGCATCGCCCGGACGCGTCCGAAGGCGTCGCCACAGACGATCGAGTCGCCGGCCCGCAGGGTGCCGCGCTGGACGAGCACCGTCGCCACCGGGCCGCGGCCGCGGTCCAGGTGCGCCTCGATGGCCACGCCCTGCGCGTCCTGGACCGGGTTGGCCCGCAGGTCCAGAGCCGCGTCGGCGGTCAGCACGATCGCGTCGAGCAGGCCGTCGATGTTGATGCCCTGCTTGGCGGACACGTCGATGAACATGGTCTCGCCGCCGTACTCCTCGGCGACGAGGCCGTACTCGGTGAGCTGGCCACGGACCTTCGCCGGGTCCGCGCCCTCCTTGTCGATCTTGTTGACCGCCACGACGATCGGCACGTTCGCCGCCTGCGCGTGGTTCAGCGCCTCGATGGTCTGGGGCTTCACACCGTCGTCGGCCGCCACCACGAGGACCGCGATGTCGGTGACCTGCGCACCCCGTGCTCGCATCGAGGTGAAGGCCTCGTGACCCGGGGTGTCGATGAAGGTGATCGCCCGTTCCCGATCCTCGCCCGGGTGGGCGATGACCTGGTATGCACCGATGTGCTGGGTGATGCCACCGGCCTCGCCGCCCATGACGTTCGTGTTGCGGATGGCGTCCAGGAGCTTGGTCTTGCCGTGGTCGACGTGACCCATGACGGTCACGACCGGCGGACGGATGACCAGGTCGTCCTCGCCGCCCTCGTCCTCGCCGTGCGAGAGGCCGAAGGTCTCCAGCAGCTCGCGGTCCTCGTCCTCCGGAGACACGATCTCCAGGACGACGTTGAGCTCCTGCGCCAGCAGCTCGAAGGTCTCGTCGCCGACGGACTGAGTGGCCGTCACCATCTCGCCGAGGTGCATCATCACGGCGACGAGCGAGGCCGGGTTGGCGCCGATCTTCTCCGCGAAATCGGTCAGCGAAGCGCCCCGCGAAAGGCGGACCGTCTGGCCCTGACCGCGCGGCAGCGAGACGCCGCCGATCGACGGAGCCTGCATGTTGTCGAACTCTTGACGACGCTGCTTCTTGGACTTGCGGCCCTTGGCCGGCCGACCACCGGGGCGACCGAACGCACCCGCGGTGCCACCGCGCCCACGAGCGCCGCCGCCACCACCGGGACCGCCGCCACCCGGACGACCGGCGAAGCCACCGCCGCCGCCACCACCGGGAGCGCCGGGGCCACCACCGGGCCGGGCACCAAAGCCACCGCCGCCACCGCCACCGCCGGGGCGGGCACCGAAGCCACCGCCGCCGGGACGACCGCCGGGACCACCGGGGCCACCACCGGGACGCGGCGGACCGCCACCCATGCCGGGACGTGCACCGGGCGCGCCCGGACGTGGACCGCCCGGCCCACCGGGACGACCGCCCATGCCGCCGGGGCTGGGCGCACCGGGACGCGGACCACCCGGACGAGGACCGCCCGCAGGTGCGGGACGCGGCCCACCGGGACCCGCCGGCGCACCGGGGCCACCCGCGGGGCCACCCGGACCACCGGGACCGCCGGGACCACCCGGGCGCGGCGTGCGCGGAGCCGGACGGGCCATGCCCGAGGCGGATCCGGACGTGAAGGGGTTGTTGCCCGGGCGCGGACCCGCCGGACGCGGACCTGGACGCGGACCCGCGCCACCGGCGTCGGGCGCCGGAGCGGGTGCCGGCGGCGGTGCAACCGAAGCTGGAGCGGCCGCCGCGGCGGGCTGATCGACCGGCGCCGCCGGATCGGGCGGGGGCGGAGCCATCGGAGCCGGGGCCGCAGCCGCCGGAGCAGGAGCGGGCGGGGCCACCGGCGCAGCCGGAGCCGCAGGCGCCACAACCGCGGGCGCAGCCTCCACCGGGCTCGGCGCAGCCGCGGGCGGCGGAGCCGGGGCAGGCCGCGGGGCACGCTTGGGCGGCGGCGCGGCGTCCGGGAAGGCGTCCTTCAGCTTGCGTACAACCGGCGCCTCGATCGTCGAGGACGCGGAACGAACAAATTCTCCCAGTTCTTGGAGCTTGGCCATGACGACCTTGCTCTCTACGCCGAACTCTTTGGCGAGTTCGTAGACCCGGACCTTGGCCACTGTTCTCCTTCAGGTCCGGGGCAGCCTCGGACCGCTAGCTGGTGTTGGTGCTCATCGCTTGGTGCTCATCGCTGAGTGCTCATCGCACGCTCATCGCAATCCACCCGCTTCCGATACGGCTGACAGGTACTGCTCCAGCACCGTGGTCTCCAGCGGCCCCGAGACCCGAAGGGCCCGCGGGAACGCCTTGCGACGCAGGGCGAGGGTCAAACATTCGACGTTCGGATGCAGCGACGCTCCGCGTCCCGGCAACCTTCGCCGAGGATCGGGGACGACCGTTCCGTCGACCTCGACCACTCTCAGCAGGTCCGCGACACCGCAGCGTTTGCGGCAGCCCACGCACGTTCGCTGTGGTCCAGACACGCCAACACTCGGTCCCGCAGGACCAACCGGCGTCAGTCTACTCATTCCGCAGGGGGTGCGTCCGCCCCGCGCTCGCTCGGTACCTCGGTGTCGGGGCGAATGTCGATTCGCCACCCGGTCAACCGCGCCGCCAGGCGGGCGTTCTGGCCCTCTTTGCCGATCGCCAGGGACAGCTGGTAGTCCGGCACGATCACGCGGGCGGCGCGAGCTGCCAGGTCGACGACCTCGACGCTGCTGACCCGCGCCGGGGACAGCGCGTGCGCCACCAGCTCGGCCGGGTCGTCGGACCAGTCGACGATGTCGATCTTCTCGCCGTGCAGTTCGCTCATCACGTTGCGCACCCGGGCGCCCATGGGGCCGATGCAGGCACCCTTTGCGTTCACGCCCGCCCGCGTGGAGCGGACCGCGATCTTCGTCCGGTGCCCGGCCTCGCGCGCGATGCCGGCGATCTCCACGGTGCCGTCGGCGATCTCGGGCACCTCGAGGGCGAACAGGCGACGCACCAGGTTCGGGTGCGTGCGGGACAGGGTCACCGACGGACCCTTCATGCCCTTCTTGACCCCCACCACGTAGCACTTGATGCGGGAGCCGTGCGCGTAGTCCTCGCCGGGCACCTGCTCCTGCGGCGGAAGGATCGCCTCCACCTTGCCGAGGTCGACGAGCACCGCCTTGGGGTCCCGACCCTGCTGGATGACGCCGGAGACGATGTCGCCCTCGCGCCCGAGGTACTCCCCGTAGGTGACCTCGTCCTCGGCGTCGCGCAACCGCTGCAGGATGACCTGCTTCGCCGTGGTCGCGGCAATGCGCCCGAAGCCGGTCGGCGTGTCGTCGAACTCGGCCAGCAGGTTGCCCTCTTCGTCGAACTCCTTCGCGAGTACCACGACGTGGCCGGTCTGCTGGTCCAGGTTCACTCGCGCATGCTGGGCGGCACCCTCGGTCTTGTGGTACGCGATCAGCAGTGCGGCCTCGATCGCCTCGACGAGTAGTCCCGCGGAGATCTGCTTCTCCCGCTCCAACGCCCGCAGGGCGCTCATGTCGATGTCCATTCGCGCACCTTCCTTCGTTCGTCGGCTTACTCGTCGTCCTCGACGCTTGCAGAAAATTCGATCTGTACCTGGGCTCGGGAGACCTCGGCGAACTCGAGCCGCCGTGGCTCCCCCTTCTCGCCGACCAGGAGATCCGCCCCGGTTTCGTCGGCGGCGTGGACTCTGCCCACCACCACCGATCCGTCCTTCAGCACGGACCGGACCAACCGGTTCGCGGCTCGCCGCCAGTGGGCGGGCCGCACGAGCGGCCGATCCACGCCCGGGCTGGTCACCTCCAGCACGTACGGCGTGTCCCCCATCGTCCCGGCCTCGTCCAGTGCGGCCCCGGCGGCGCGGCTGACGTCCGCCACCGCGTCCAGGTCGATCCCGCCGTCTCTGTCGACGACGATCCGCAACACGCGACGGCGGCCTGCCGGTGCGACCTCGACCTGTTCCAGATCGACGCCAGACTCGGCGAGCAGCGGTTCGAGAACGGCGCGGACCTGCTGGGCTTCGGCGCTCGCAGCCATTCCGGAGCACCTCCCAACCCAAGCTGTTGAATTTCGCGCAGCACGCTTGGAGCCAACCTTAGTGGCACCGCGCGGGGTGCCGAATCCCGCGGCGGCTCCGCGGTAGTTTCAACCGGTGTTCGTGCAGCCCCTCACCCGCCGCACCGTCCTCGCCGGCGGGCTCGCGCTGGCGGCACTGGCCGGCTGCTCGGACGGCTCTCCGCCGCCGTCGGGCCAGGCCCCGGACGTCACACCGAACGACCCGGACCGGCCCACCCTGGACACCGTGCGGGCCGAGAAGGCGGCGCTGATCGCGGAGTACGACACCGCGCTGGCCGCGCGCCCCGAGCTGGCGAAGGACCTGGCTCCGCTGCGCGCGGCGCACTCCGCCCACCTCGTGGCCTTGGGCGGGCAGACCCCGGTCGACGCGAGCCCCAGCCCGAGCCCGGCCGTTCCGGAGGGCCGGGACGCCGTGTTGAAGAGACTGGCCTCCGCCGAGAAGAGCGCGGCGGCGAAGCGGATCGAGCAGTGTGCCGGGCTCCGCTCCGGCGAACTGGCCCGCCTGCTGGCGGCCATCGGTGCGGCGGAGGCCGCTCACGAATCGGTTGTGCGTGGCTTGACGGGAGGGGCCGCATGAGCGCGCTCGACGCACTGCAGCAGGTGCTGGCCACCGAACACGCGTCTGTCTACGGGTACGGGGTGATCGCCGCACAGACCAGCGGCCCGGCCAAGCGCGCGGCGTTGAACGCGTTCGACGTGCACCGAGCGCGCCGCGACCAACTGCGCGGCTTGGTGGTGGCGGCCGGCGCAACGCCCGTCGAAGCCGCACTGGCCTACACGTTGCCGTTCGAGGTGAGCACCCCGGCAGCGGCCACGCGACTGGCCGCGGACACCGAGCGCGAGGCGGCTCTGTCGCTCGGCGCACTTGTCGAGGCGGGCGATCTCGGGCACCGGGAGTTCGCAGCCCGAGCCCTGCAGGACGCCGCGGTGCGCGAGACCTACTGGCGCGGTACGCCGCCCACTCTCCCCGGCCTGCCCACCCCCGCCAAGCCGAGCCCCACCGCCACGCCCACCGCCTGACAACCGGCCCACATCTCTGCGCCGATAGTGCACTCGGGGTACGCCGATGGTCTGGTCCGCGTACCCCAAGTGCGCTATCGGGGATATTCGGGCACGCGCGCATCAACCTGACGCTACGTCAGGCAAGCCTTGAGCGGTTGGTCGGATTCGACCGAGCACCTGTCCGAGCCCGAGCCGCCGTAGAGCTCGTCGGTACCCGCCTCGCCGAACATCGTGTCGCGGCCGCTTCCGCCGCTCAGGATGTCGTCGCCCGCTCCGCCGTACAGCAGATCGTCGTCGTCACCGCCGCGCAGGTCGTCGTTGCCGGCACCGCCGCAGAGGATGTCGTTGCCGTCCCTGCCCTCGAGGATGTCCGCGCCGGCACCGCCGTAGAGAATCTCCCGCTTGCTCGACCCGACAAGCCGATCCGCACCGTCCGTGCCGAACCGCGCCGTGTAGCCCGCCGGAATCGGGGCCAGTGCACGACACGGGTCGTCGGTGGCCTTCGGGAGGTCGCAGACCAGGTTGTGGTCGAGTCCGTCGACCACGAACTGTCCGTAGCGAACGGGCGCGCCGGTGAAGCTGATCCGGCAGCGTTCCCTGGCAACCTCGAGCCCGGTCATTTCGACGCCGTTGCGGGTCTGCTTCGCCACGCCCGCCTGCCACAGCGGCGCCTTCTCCATGGCGTGCTTCGGGGTGAAGAACGTCGCCCACGCCGCGCGGTACCTGGCCGCGGTCGACGCGTGGTACCCGCCGGTGATCGTGCGCCACTGGTAGTCGGTGGAGTAGATCCCGACCTCTTTGACGTCCTTGGATCGCAGGTAGTCGAAGGCGCCCTGGAGGTCTGCGGCGTTGGCGATGCCGTTGCCGACCCAGCTGTTCATGGTCTCGACGTCCAGCCACCAGGTGCGGTTCTTCGAGACGCCGGCCGCCCGCGCGGCCTTGTAGGCGTACTCGGCGGCGTGCCAGCCGTAGTTGTAGGCGCAGCCCGGGTCGGTGGTCGACTTCGCGTCGACGCACTTCGCGGGATCCTTGGCGCCCTTCTTGGACCAGTAGTTCGTGCTCTTCGGCCCCGGGTTGCCGGTGTTCACGTAGACGCCGGCGTCGTGCTTGCGCCTGTCCGCCCAGGCGTACTGATCGGCCAGGCACGGGTTGACGGTGAACGCCTTGCCCTTGTTCACGCCGACGATGGCGAAGACGCCGCCCGCCGGCTTCGGAAGGTTGCACTGCGGGTGCGAAATGTCGTGCCCGCGCGAGCCGGGCGACGCCATGGACGCGGCGGTCGCGTGCTGGATCGCAGGCAGTGCAGTGCAGGCGGCAACCGCCAGGACGGTTGCAAGCAAAGCGCGGCGCATCGGTTCCCCCCGTTCGTCGCCTCTAGGTGGGACGAACGAACAACGCTGCGGGTTCCCCCTCAGCGACCGTCTGGAAGGTTGCTGGACCAACGCTCGGGCATCGCCGGCGGCAGCCCGTCGTCGGCCACGTGCGTGCCGTCGGCGGCGCGCTCCTCGCGAAGTGGCGCAGCGGCGGCGCCACGGGCGGTGCCGGTCTTCGGGTGCGCCTCGGCCCACCAGGTGGCGATCCAGTCGCCGAGGTAGCTGCCGACGACGGCCGGGATCAGCAGCAGAGCACTCACCCAACCGACGTTGATGATGCCGAGCACGACGGTGGGCCACGCGACGACGAGGGACCAGAGCCACGGCACCGACGGCCGCATCAGGCCGAACGGAAGGCAGCCCAGAATCAGCAGTACCGCCAGCAGCCGACTGTTCGGGTCGTCGGAGTTGATCAGGGAGACGGCGCCGATCAGCACGCCGAGGGCGGCCGCGGCGAACCACAGCAAACCCAGCATCGCCTTTGCGTCGCGGCTGTTCATCAATGCTCCCCCAGCTGCCCTACGAGATCCACTGTTCCCAGACTAGGACTGTTCGAGGCTCGCGTCGGGGATATCGCGCGCCCCCGCGCCTTCGAGACGCAACGGCAATCTGGCACCCATGAGCGAGAACGGCTGCGCGGTCAGGCCGAATCGGAAATCGACGACCAGATCGACGAAACCGCACCGGCGGTACAGCGCGCGGGCCGGGGAGGCGGTGTCGTACGTCGACAGCAGCGCGATCGGCAGCGCCGTCCCGGCGAGCAGTCGCTGCAGGAGCGCGAACCCGTAGCCGCGGCCCTGGTAGGCGGGCAGCACGTGCAGTTCGGTGACCGCGTGCGCGTCCACCGTCCACGGCCGGTGCCCGGCGTTGCACAGGCCCGAGCGGATCTGGTCGAACCACCACTGCCCCGGGTGGCAGTCCGTTCCGTAGCAGTACCCGACGAGCCGGTCGCCGGCGTAGGCGCCGAAGGCCGCGAAGCCGGGATAGCTCGCGTGCCGGGCCAGGACCGCGAACCGGTCGCGCGGAAGCGGGCCGAGTGCCGCGGCCTGCACGGCGCCGCTCGCCGCGGCCGTCGCCAGCAGATCGAGCGGTTCGATGCGCACCACGGCCCACTCAGAAGAGAACGGAGCTGAACGTGTCGACGACGCGGAACCCGACGCGGCGGTAGGTGGCCAGCGCCGCGAGGTTGTAGTCGTTGACGTACAGGCTCACCGTGGGCGCCACCTCCCGGCGGGCCAGCTCCACCACGGCGGCCATGCCCGGCACCGCCAGGCCGCGCCCGCGGTATCGCGGATTGACCCACACGCCCTGGATCTGGCACACCCCGGCGGTGGCGGACCCGATCTCGGCCTTGAAGAGCACCTCGCCGTTCTCGATGCGCGCGTACGCGCGGCGGGCGTCCACGAGCTCCTGGACCCGTGCCCGGTAGAGCGCGCCGCCGTCGCCGGCGGCGGGCGAGATCCCGACCTCTTCGGTGAACATGGCGACGCAGGCCGGCAGCACCCACTCGAGTTCGTCGCGCCGAACCACCCGCACCTCGGGGTCCGCCTCGGGCAACGGGGTGGCCCGGTCGATGACGAGCATCGGCTGGCGGGCCCGGACGTCGCGGGCCGGGCCCCAGGTGGGCGCCAGCGCGTGCCAGAGCGGCAGGACGTGCTCGGCCCGGCCGACGATCGACGAGCAGCGCCGCGGCAGCCTTCTGGCGCGGTCGGCGAACGCGGCGATCGCCTCGGCGTCCGCCTGCACCGGGACGACGTTCGCTCCGAGCCAGCACAGCGATCGCAGCCGGCCGTCTCGCTGGTGCCCCCACAACTCGCCGCCCACGCGCGCGCCGCCGCTCTGCAGCCGCGACAGCACGAACACGTTGACCACGGGGTCCAGGGCGGCGATTCGCGTCGCCTCGGCCAGATCCGCCGCCCCGAGCACGCGCACCGGAAGGGTGTCGAGCACGGACCTACCTCCCTGCGACCGGGCCCTACCTGCGCCGATAGTGCAGTCTAGGCACGCGTGCAGGCCGATCCGCGTACCCGGAGTGCACTATCGGCGCCGTGGGGGCGCGCGGCTAGGAGACGGAGATCGTCGGCTCGCCGGACGCGACGCCGGCGGCGGCCATCTCCTCGGCCAGGCGCATGGCCTCTTCGATCAAGGTCTCGACGATCTGCGACTCGGCGACGGTCTTGATGACCTCGCCCTTCACGAAGATCTGCCCCTTGCCGTTGCCGGACGCGACGCCGAGGTCGGCCTCCCGCGCCTCGCCGGGACCGTTCACGACGCAGCCCATGACGGCGACGCGCAGCGGGACGTCCATGCCCTCGAGCCCGGCGGTGACCTGTTCGGCGAGGGTGTAGACGTCCACCTGGGCGCGCCCGCAGGACGGGCAGGACACGATCTCCAGGCCGCGTTCCTTCAGGTTCAGCGACTCCAGGATCTGGTTGCCGACCTTGACCTCTTCGACCGGAGGCGCGGACAGCGAGACCCGGATCGTGTCTCCGATGCCCTCGGACAGCAGCGCGCCGAACGCGACGGCGGACTTGATCGTGCCCTGAAACGCGGGGCCGGCCTCGGTGACGCCGAGGTGCAGCGGGTGATCGCACGCGGCCGCGAGCTTGCGGTAGGCGTCGATCATGACGACCGGGTCGTTGTGCTTCACCGAGATCTTGAAGTCGTGGAAGTCGTGCTCGGTGAACAGCGACGCCTCCCACAGCGCGGATTCGACCAGCGCGTCGGAGGTGGGACGGCCGTACTTCTGCAGCAGGCGCGGGTCCAGCGAGCCGGCGTTGACGCCGATCCGGATCGAGACCCCGGCGTCCTTCGCGGCGCGGGCGATCTCGCCGACCTTGTCGTCGAATTTCTTGATGTTGCCCGGGTTCACGCGCACCGCGGCGCAGCCGGCGTCGATGGCCGCGAACACGTACTTCGGCTGGAAGTGGATGTCGGCGATCACCGGGATGGGGGACTTCTTCGCGATCGCCGGCAGCGCCTCGCAGTCGTCCTGGCTCGGCACCGCCACGCGGACGATCTGGCAGCCCGCCGCGGTCAGCTCGGCGATCTGCTGCAGCGTCGCGTTGACGTCGGTCGTCGGGGTGGTGCACATGGACTGCACCGAGACGGGCGCGTCCCCGCCGACGAGCACCGACCCGACCTTGATCTGGCGCGACACCCGCCGCTTGGCGACGGTGGGCGGGGGCAGGGCGGGCATGCCAAGTCCGACGGTCATGGCGACAGTGTCCCGGGTCAGCTGATGGTGATGGGGTTGACCACGTCCGCGACGACGAGCAGGACGGTGAGGCCGATCACCAGCACGAGGAACCCGTAGGCCAGTGGCAGCAGCTTGTTCATGTCGACGCGGCCCGGATCGGCCTTGCCGAGCTTCTTGAAGATCCGGCGCCGGCCGGTTTCGTAGCTCACGACGGCCATGTGGCCACCGTCGAGTGGCAGCAGCGGCAGCGCGTTGAACAGGCCGATGAAGACGTTGAGCGCGGCGACGTTCAGCAGGACCATCGCGACCCGGTCCTTGAGCGTCTCGTCCGGCAGCGAGAGCAGTTCGCCCGAGACGCGGGCGGCGCCGACGACGCCGACGAGCCCCTCCTTGTCCCGCTCGCCGCCGCCGATGGACTCGACGAGGTTCGGGATCTTCTCCGGGATGTTCACCATGGCCTCGACGCTGGCCTTGACCACGGTGCCGATGAGCTCGACGGAGTCCCAGGCGCCGCCGATCGGATCGGCGCGGTCCGTCTTGTAGCCGGGCTCGACGCCGATGACGCCGACGGCGACCTTCTTGCTCGGGTCGTCGAGGTCGGCGCGCTCGCGCGTAACCAGGGTCGGGGTGACGGTGACCTGCTGCCCGTTGCGCTCGACCAGAATGTCCAGCGGGCCGGCGCCGTTCGCGCGGATGGCGCGGGTCGCGTCCGCCCACTTCTCGATCGGCGTGCCGCCGACCGCGAGCACCCGGTCGCCCTTCTGCAGCCCGGCCGCCTTCGCGGGCGAGGCCGGGTCGTTCGGGCCGCACGGCGCGGTGGAGCCCTGCGCCGGGACGCACTCGGAGACGTTGCCGACGGTGGTGTCGGCGACGGTCCGGCCGAATCCGACGAGCACGATGAAGAACAGCACGATCGCGATGAGCATGTGCGAGATCGAGCCGGCCGAGAGCACCACGAGGCGCTTGGGGCAGGAGAACTTGTAGAAGGCGCGGTGGGCGTCCTTCTCCTCGACGACCTCGATGTCGGTCATCCCGACGATCTTGACGTACCCGCCGGCGGGGATGGCCTTGAAGCCGTACTCGGTCTCGCCGCGGCGGAACGACCAGAGCTTGGGCCCGAACCCGATGAAGTACTCGGTGGCCTTCATGCCGTACGCCTTGGCGGTCAGCAGGTGCCCGAACTCGTGGATCGCGATCGACAGCATCAAGAGAAAAACGAACAGCAGAATGCCGATCAGCGTCAGCACACCGTCACCTCGAGGCTCCCCCTACTACGACCCCTACTACGACCGCTCAACTCGCCACCCTACGTCGCGCCTGCTCGCGTGCCCAGGACTCGGCCGACAACACATCGTCGAGAGTTGGTGACGCGGTGTTCTCATGGTGCCCGACGATCTCCGCCACCGTGTCCACGATCGCCAGGAACTCCAAGGTCCCGCTCAGGAAGGCGGCCACGCACTCCTCGTTCGCGGCGTTGAAGACCGCCGGTTTGGTCCCGCCGGCCTTTCCGCACTCCCGGGCGAGTTCCACGGCCGGGAAGGTGACGGCGTCCAGCGGCTCGAAGGTCCAGGCGGCCGGGGCGGCGAAGTCGCAGGCCGGTGCGGCGCCGGGAACCCGTTCGGGCCAGGCCAGGGCGTGCGCGATGGGCAGGCGCATGTCCGGGGGGCTGGCCTGGGCGATCGTGGAGCCGTCCACGAACGTGACCATCGAGTGGACGATCGACTGCGGGTGCACCACGACGTCGATGCGGTCCAGGTCCAGGCCGAAGAGCAGGTGGGCCTCGATGAGCTCCAGGCCCTTGTTCATCAGCGTCGCCGAGTTGACGGTGACCACCGGCCCCATGGCCCAGGTGGGGTGCGCGAGCGCCTGCTCGGGGGTGACGCCGGCCAGGTCCGCGCGGGTCTTCCCGCGGAACGGTCCGCCGCTGGCGGTCAGCACCAGCCGCGCGACCTCCTCGGCCCGTCCGGACCGCAGGCACTGCGCAAGCGCGGAGTGCTCGGAGTCGACGGCGACGATCTGCCCCGGCCTGGCCGCCGCGGTCACCAGGGGCCCGCCGACGATCAGCGACTCCTTGTTCGCCAGCGCGAGCACGGTGCCCGCCTCGAGCGCGGCGAGCGTGGGCCGCAGCCCGACCGAGCCGGTGATGCCGTTCAGCACGACGTCGCACGGCAGCGCGGCCAGCTCGGTCAACGCGTCGGGCCCCGCCAGCACCTTGGGGACCGCCAGGTCGAGCGCGACGGAGGCGTCGGCCACCGCGACCGTCTCGACGGCGAACTCGGCGGCCTGGCCCGCGAGCAGCCCGACGTTCCCACCGCCGGCGCCCAGCCCGACGACCCGGAACCGGTCCGGGTTGCGCCGGATCACGTCCAGCGCCTGCGTGCCGATCGACCCGGTGGACCCGAGGATCACGACGTCGCGGGGGGCATTCACCCGGTCATTCTCCACTCCATCCCCCGCCGCCCCGGTCGCTTCAGGGGGTGGGCGAGGGCGTGGCGGCATCCGCCTCGAAGGTGAGGCCGTGCCGCGAGGGGCCGACGAGCGTCAGCGAGCTCTCGACGATCCGGGCGGACACCTTCCCGTTCAGCACGACGGCGACGACTTCGAGGTCGTTGTCCACGCCCGCCACGCAGTTCGAGCGGGCAACGGTCAGTTCGCCCACGACGACTTCGCCGCCGGAGACCTGCGCCGGTCCGGAGAAGGACGCGCAGCCGGTCGACCCGCGGACGGTGCCGTCGGCGAAGGTCAGTTCGGTCTGGCTCAGCGGCGGCGCGGTCCCGACCGAGGCGTCCGGTGCGCCCGTCGCGGTCGTGGGCGGGAAGGTCACGCTCGTCAGCTTCCACCGCGTGTTCTCCAGCGATCGGTCCGGCGAGACGAGCGCGCGCGGCGAGAGCCGGATCCGGGTGGCGTCGGTCCGCAGGTCCAAACCGTCGGAGGTCTGCGCCAGCTTCGGCCGAGCCGCGAGGAACGCGGTGAGCCACACGTCCTCGTGGTGCCGCTCCGGGTCTGCGCACCCCAACTCGGTAATGGCCGCTTCGCCGACGACGAGGCGGCCGCCGTCGACCCTGTACGTACCGCTGAGCGCGTTGCAGCGGGCGGAGGCGACCATCCGGCCGCTGGGCAGCAACAGGAGCTTCACCTGCTTCGCGGCCACCTGCGGCGCCGGCGGGGGCGCGGCCTGCTCCACCGACGTCGACCGCCAGTCCCCTGCAAGTTCCGCACCGGCCTGCGCCCCGGAGTCGCCGCCGCCGCACCCGGCAACGCCACCGAACACCACCAGGGCCGCACCGAGACAGAGAAGCGCCTTCACCCCTGCATTCTCTCTATCGCTTCAGGCCTCTGGCTGGGCGCCGCCTCCACTGTCCCGTTCGATGAGCTCGTCGAGCTTGCCGCCGATCACCTCGAAGCCGCCCGCCACCTGGTCGAACTTGCCGCGCATCTCGGCGAATCCCGCGCGCATCTCGCCCTCCAGGCTGTCGACCCGCGCGTCGAGACGCTCGAAGCGGGCGTCGAGACGGTCGAAGCGGGCGGCGGTCTGCTCACCGAGCGCATTGATGGCGATCCGGTTCGCGTCGACCTTGATGCCGAGGTCGGCGAGGTCGCGGTCGTGCGCGGCGGCCAAGTGGCGGGCAGCCGCGGCGTCCGCCGCGACCTCTTCCAACCGCGACTCGACCTTGACGAGGCGAGCCTCGATCTCGGGAAGTTCAACCATGGCGAACACGGTACGGACCGGCACCGACAAAATCGACGCGTCAGTCGGCCGCGCTCAACTGCATGCCCCTGCCGGACGCGTGCGTCAGGGTCAGGGTGCCGACGACGATCCTGGCGATCACGTCGCCCTGCAGCACGGCCAGCACGCTGTCGACCCCGGCGGTGCGCCCGGCCTTGCACTGCGAGTCGTCGACGCTCAGCGGTCCGAACCGCAGCGTTTCCTCGCCGGCCTTGCCCGACGCCGCGGAGGAGACCAGCTCGGCCCGGGCGAAGAAGTCCACACAGCCCGACCGGCCCTTCAACGTCCCCGAGGGCGGCGAACCGGACGGGGCGTCGGGGACGGCGGCGGCCTCGCGCGAAAGGCCCACGCCGAACTGCAGGTGCGTCTGCGGCGGAGCCATCGATGCGCTGACCGCCGCGTTCGGGTCGGCGGGCGCGCCGGGGGCCGGGCCGTCGGTCAGGTGGGTGAGCTCCCATCGGGTGCCGCCCAGCGGCTTGTTCGGGACAACCTCCTCGCGCGGCTTGAGCGCCACCCGGATCGCGTCGGTGTCCAGCGTGATCCGCGTGCCGTCGAAGGCGTAGGCGGGGCTGGAGGTCAGGAACGCCCCGATCCAGGTGTCCTCTTCGTGCCGGTTCTCGCCGGGGCAGCCCATCTCGGTCTGCGCCAAGTCGTCGACGCGGAAGCGGCCGTTCTCGATGCGGTACTGGCCGCTGAGGGAGTTGCACCGGGCCTGGGCCATGACACGCCCGTCGTCGAAGAAGCGGAGGTTGAACGCCTCCGGCTGCACGCCCTCGATCGCGGCACCGTCGGCCTGGTCGATCGAGGTCGTGCGCCACTCCCCGGTCGGCCGGTCCGCCGCGGACGGCTTGCCTGCGCCGACGCCGCCGCCGTCCCCCTCCGCCACGACGGTGGTCGACCCGCCGCACCCGGCGAGCACCGACGTCAGCGCCAGAGCGCCCATCCACTTCATGTTCACAGCATCCCCCGATGTCGATCGTTCGCAGCCAAGACGCAGGAACGAGTCGAAACGTTCACGGCAGATCACGGCTTGGCCGCGACGCGCCCCGGCTGCCGCCGCGACACCCATATGGGGGTGAGGGTGGGCAGAACAGGACACGTATCGAAAGGGACCGCAATGAATCGAACCGCCCGCCTGCGCGCCGCCGTGCCCCTCCTCGCACTCAGCCTTGCCCTCACCGCCTGCGGCGACGACGAGGACGGCAACACCGCCGCCGAGTCCACCCCGAGCCCGACGCCCACGGCCGAAGCCGCCGCCGCCCTGAAGCCCGGCACCTGGACGGGCACGTTCGCGCTGCTGGACGTCGCGCCGAAGGGCACGAAGAAGATCGCCGGCACCGCGACCATGGTCGTGACGAAGAAGGACTCGACGGCGAGCATCTCCGCCACCGGCCTGGACCCGAAGGCGGTCTACGTCGTCCACGTGCACAAGCAGGCGTGCTCGGAGGACGCCGCCGGCAAGCACTTCATGTTCGACTACGCCGGCGCGGCGAAGCCGCCGAACGAACTCTGGGTGTCCGACGTCGAGGTGACCGGGACCAAGGGCACCGGCAGGGGCAAGGTCGCCCAGCCGGTGACCAGCGACGCGAAGTCGATGGTCATCCACCTCAAGCGCGCCCCCGGCGCCAAGAAGGACGAGGCCACGCCGCCGAAGCTGGCGTGTGCAGACCTCGCTCCCAAGAAGGCGTAGGGCGCAACTCCGGAGAGGGCGTAGGGCGACGAAGGGGCCGCCGGTGGGCTGGCGGTCCCGTCGTCGTTTTTCAGTCTCCGAACGCCCGGGCGAGCTTGGACGGCGAGTCCGAGCGGAGCACGCCGTACTCCCCCAACGCCTTCTCGACCTCGTCGAGCAGCGCAAGGTCGCCCGCCTCGCCGAGCTCCACCTCGAGCTCGCGCCACTTCTTCGGCGGCCGGCCGGGGATCTCCGCGAGCACGGCGTCGTCCGTTGCCGACAGCAGATGCCCGCCGGCCGGCCCGTACCAGCGGTGCAGGGTGCGGTGCGTGGTCAGCGTCGCGATCTGCGCGAGCTCGGCGCCGTCGCGGACGGAGGCGGTGATGTCCAGGAACTCCGCCGGCGGCCCGGCGTCGATCGGCGCCTCCACCTGGATCTCCTTGCGCGCGTCCAGCCCCGCGGGCAGCTTGAGGTGCCAGCCGGCCTCGTCGTCCCCACTGCGGTGCCGCATCGTGATCTTCGAGCCGAGCAGGGCGTGGGAGGCGGTGTCGAAGTACGCGGCGATCAGCAGCTGCTCGTCGCGCCGCACGTCGGGTCCGGGCACCAACTCCGGCCACGGCGGCAGCCGGTCGGCGTTGGTGGCCTCGTACTTGCGCTCGATCTCGTGATGGGTCGCCATGGGCCCCAAGCTTGCCCCACGCGGATTAACCCGGCAGCGCCACGTACTTGGTCTCGAGGAACTCCTCGATCCCCTCGCGGCCGCCTTCGCGGCCGAGGCCGGACTGCTTCATGCCCCCGAACGGGGCCGCCGGGTTGGACACGAGGCCCTGGTTGATGCCGACCATGCCGGACTCCAGCCCCTCGGCCACGCGCATCGCGCGCTCGAGGTCGGTCGTGAAGGCGTAGGACACCAGGCCGAACTCGGTGTTGTTGGCCTCCGCGATGGCCTCCGCGTCGTAGGCGAAGGATCGGATCGGGGCGACGGGCCCGAAGACCTCTTCGTTGAGCAGGCGCGCGCCGTCGGGCACGTCGATCAGCACGGTGGGCTCGTAGAAGTACCCGGCGCCGGCACGGGGCTTGCCGCCGGTGAGGACCTTGGCGCCCTTCGCGACGGCGTCGTCGACGAGCGACTGCACCTTGTCCACGGCTGCCCGGTCGATGAGCGGGCCCGCGGTGGTGGCCGGGTCGGTGCCGCGGCCGAGGACGAGCGCACCCATCGCGTCGGCGAGACGCTGCCCGAACTCCTCGACGACGCGGCCGTCGACGAGGAAGCGGTTCGCGGCGGTGCACGCCTGGCCGGTGAAGCGCATCTTGGCGAGCATCGCGCCGTCGACGGCCTTGTCCATGTCGGCGTCGTGGAAGACGAGGAACGGGGCGTTGCCGCCGAGCTCCATCGACACGCGCAGCACCTGCTCCGCGGCCCGGCCGAGGAGGAACCGGCCGGTCGGGGTGGAGCCGGTGAAGGACAGCTTGCGCAGGCGCGGGTCGCTCAGCAGGGGGTTCATCGCGGCGGCGGCGTCGTTGGTGGGCAGCACGTTGACGACGCCGGCCGGCAGGCCCACGTCGTGCAGGATCTGAGTGAGCGCCAGCATCGTCAGCGGCGTCTGCTCGGCGGGCTTGATGACCGAGGTGCAGCCGGCGGCGATGGCCGGGGCGAGCTTGCGGGTGCCCATGGCCAGCGGCAGGTTCCACGGGGTGATGAACAGGCACGGCCCGACGGGCTGCTTCATCGTGAGCAGGCGCGCCTTGCCGTCGGGGCTGCGGGTGAAGCCGCCGCCGATGCGGACGGCCTCCTCGGCGAACCAGCGGAAGAACTCGGCGGCGTAGGTGACCTCGGCCAGTGCCTCGGACAACGGCTTGCCCTGCTCGAGGGTCATGAGCAGCGCCAAGTCCTCCTTCGCGGCCACGGTGGCCTCGTAGGCGGCGCGCAGGACCTCGGCGCGTTCGCGGGGCGGGGTGTGCGCCCAGACCGGGCCGGCCTTGGCGGCCGCCTGCAGGGCGGACAGCGCGTCGCCGGGGTTGCCGTCGGCGACCTCGCAGAGCACCTGCTCGGTGGACGGGTCCTCGACGGCGAAGGTCTTGCCGGCCGACGCGTCGCGCCACTCGCCGCCGATGTAGAGCTGCTTGGGGGCGGCGTCGACTACTCGCGCTTCGTTCGGAGCCAACTCGGCCATGGCGCTCGTCCTTCGGATCACTCGCCCCCGGGCGGGCGCGATGCTCTATTGGACAACCGCACCCCGCCGGGCATTCCGTGCCGGCGACGTGAGGTCGGCCTCAGTCTGCGCCGGTCAGGATCGGGCGAAGCCGATCGAGGACCGAGGCGTCCTCGATGGTCGAGGGGATCGGCTCGTCGCGGCCGTCGGCGATGCCGCGCATGGTCTTGCGCAGGATCTTGCCCGAGCGGGTCTTGGGCAGCGCCGGGACCACGTCGGCCCGCTTGAACGCCGCGACGGCGCCGACCTCCGCCCGGATCGAGGCGACGAGTTCGGCGCACACCTGCTCCGGCGGCGTGGTCACGCCGGCCTTGAGGACGACCAGGCCGCGCGGCACCTGGCCCTTGAGGGCGTCGAGGACGCCGATCACCGCGCACTCGGCCACGGCGGGGTGCTTGGCGAGCACGGCCTCCATGGAGCCGGTGGAGAGCCGGTGCCCGGCGACGTTGATGACGTCGTCGGTGCGGCCGAGCACGTAGACGTAGCCGTCGTCGTCGACGTAGCCGCCGTCGCCGGACAGGTACCAGCCCTGATAGGCCGTCAGATACGAACTCTGGAAGCGTTCGTCGTCGTTCCAGAGCGTCGGCAGGGCGCCCGGCGGCATGGGCAGCTTGATGCAGATCGCGCCCTCGACGCCGGGCGCGCAGCGGTTGCCGTCGGAGTCCAGGACCTGGATGTCCCACCCCGGGACGGGCACCGTCGGGGAGCCCGCCTTGATGGGCATCGGCTCCAGGCCGCGGAGGTTCGCGACGATCGGCCACCCCGTCTCGGTCTGCCACCAGTTGTCGACGACCGGGACGCCGAGCTTCTCGGTCGCCCACGCGTACGTGTCCGGATCGAGGCGTTCGCCCGCGAGAAAGAGGTTGCGGAACCTCGACAGGTCGTAGGAGGCGAGCAGCTTCGCCTCGGGGTCCTCCTTCTTGATGGCGCGGAAGGCCGTGGGCGCGGTGAACAGCCCGACGACCCCGTGCTCGGCGATCACGCGCCAGAAGGCCCCCGCGTCCGGGGTTCCGACGGGCTTCCCCTCGTACATCACGGTCGTCGCGCCGAGCAGCAGCGGCGCGTAGACGATGTAGGAGTGCCCGACGACCCACCCGACGTCCGAGGCGCTCCACCAGACCTCGCCGGGCGCGACGTCGAAGACGTTCGTCATGCTCCACAGCAGCGCGACGGCGTGCCCGCCGTTGTCGCGGACGATGCCCTTCGGGCGGCCCGTGGTGCCCGAGGTGTAGAGGATGTACAGCGGATCGGTGGCCGCGACCGGGACGCACTCGGTCACCGGGTCGGAGGCGGACATCGCGAGATTCCAGTCGACGTCGCGCGGACCGAGCGCGCACGGCGCCTGCTCCCGCTGCAGGATCACGCAGGCGCGGGGCTTGTGCACCGCCAGCTCGATCGCGGCGTCGAGCATGGGCTTGTACTCGACGATCCTGGTCGGCTCCAGGCCGCAGGAACCGGCGACGATCACGACCGGTTGGGCGTCGTCGATCCGGTCGGCGAGCTCGCGCGGTGCGAAGCCGCCGAACACGACCGAGTGCACGGCGCCGAGCCGAGCGCAGGCGAGCATCGCGACGACGGCCTCGGGGACCATCGGCATGTAGATCACGACGCGGTCGCCCTTGCCGACGCCCTGGGCGCGCAGCACTCCGGCGAAGTGCGTCACGAGCTCGAGCAACTCCCGGTAGCTGTACCGCCGCTGCGTGCCGGTCATGGGCGAGTCGTAGATCAGCGCCGCCTGCTCGCCGCGACCGGCGGCGACGTGCCGGTCCAGCGCGTTGTGGCAGGTGTTCAGCGACCCGTCCGGAAACCAGCGGACGAACGGCGCCGCGGAATCGTCGAGCACGTGCGTCGGCACGGTGATCCAGTCGATGGCGTGGGCCGCCTCCGCCCAGAACGCGCGCGGGTCGGCCAGGCTGCGCTCGAACGCTTCGCTGTATGCACCCATGAGAGGCATCCTCTCTCTGCGCTGCGCGTCAGACCACCGAGGGGCGCGCTGGATCGGTGAACGAAATCTGCAGTGCCTCCATGCGCGCCTCGAAGGCATCGACTCCGTCGGCGGCGACAAAGGCCGCCTCGAGCGCCGAGATCGGCATCAGCCACAGCAGGCGAGCGGTGAACTTCCGCCACCGCACGTACTCGAACTTCGGCCCGTACGGGTAGGGCAGCGTGACCAGCAGCCGGTCGCACGTCGACCCCGGCAGCCACGGCCGCCCGAGCGGCACGATCGAGCCGCGATCCAGCCGGGTGTCGGGCGTCGCGCAGTGCGCGACGGCCGCCATCGCGATGGCCTCGACGTGCGCGGCGTCGGCCTGGCGCGCCGAAAACACGAACTCGGTCCCCACCCCGAGGCTCTCCACCGCCTCCCAACAGCCGATGGTCACGTAGCTGTACAGGTCGAGCATCGGCCCCGGCGCAACCTCGAGCACCTGCAGTCCCGGCACCCGCTCCGCGAGGTCGACCGGCGGGTCGACGGCGTACACGTACCGGCTCCCGAACCAGCCGGTGACGTGCCGGCCGATGGCCTCGTTCATGTCCTTCACGCCCGCACGACCTTCACCGGACTCCCCCGAACGATTCGTCCTCCCGCAAACCGGCTCGCTCGGCCTACCATCGAGCCATGGCCGTACCCGCCGAAATTCTCGACGCCACCATGAGGCTACCCGAGCCGATGCGGCGCGAACTGGGTCGCCAACTGCTCGAGAGCGCAGACCCCACCGCGGACGGCGAACCCCGCGACGTCGCATCCGAGTGGAACGCCGAGGCCGTTCGGCGCATCGAGGAGTTCCGCCAAGGCACTGCGACGATGCTGACCGAAGCCGAAGTCCGGGACCTACTCGACCAGTGAGCCGGAGTCACCGGATCCGCTTCTTGGCTGCGGCATACGAGGACCTACGCGAAGCTCGCGATTGGTACGACGGGCAAAGTCCCGGCCTCGGCGCAGACTTCGTAGTCGCCTTCTGGAGCACCGTGGAGGCCGCGGATCGCGATCCGGCAGTCCCGCGGCTCCTCGAGGTCGCTGGAATCGGGGAGAACGTCCGTCGCCGGCACTTCGCCGGCACCTGGCCGTTCAGCATCGTCTACCTCGTCGACGACGACGTACTGATCGTCGTGGCGGTGCACCACGACCGGCGGCACCCTCGGAAGTGGCGCAACCGAATCGGCTAGCCGCTACTCGAATCGAATCGGTCGAACCACGCCGGGTCCACCACCGGCTGCAGAGAGACTCCCAGTCTGCGTTCGAGAACCAGTTCCGCGAGTCGCTCACCGTCGACGAGGTCCACGGTCGGAGTGCCGCTGACCGCCTCTTCCTTCGCAGCCTTCGAGAACCTCCCGAGCGTCACGAAGATCGCTCGCTCGGCTCCCCGCTTCTTCGCGTCGTTCTGAAACAGCGATACCGCTTCCCGGGAGATCGGCTTGCCGGTCGGGTCGTACTGCTTCACCTGCACGGCGATCCGCGAGGACATCACGGCATTGATCGGGGCGAACCCGATGCCGTCCACTCCCCGATCTCCGGCCTTGCCAACACGCTCCAGTCGCATGTCGTACTGGCGGAGAAGGAACATGACGAAGTCCTCGAAGTCCTCCGACTTGGCCAAGCGATGGAGGCGAGCAAGCAGGTCGTCCTGCCAGCGAACGACTGGCGTGGGCAGGCCGTCATCGTCTGGCGGACCCTGACTGCTTGGGTCCTCCAGATCCAGCGGTTCGGGACCGGGGGACGGTGACTTTCTCCGTTGCGGACGGTTTCGCCGGAACTCGCGGTCGAGTTCGTAGGTCCGGCGAAGTCCTTCATCCTCCGGCAGCGACAACAGATCCTTGCCGAGCGCCGTGAGCAGGAACACCGCCCGCTTGGGACTTTCCAAGCCTCCGATGAGCTTCGCGTACGAGCGAGCCCACATGATGCGGTCCACCAGCACGGACTGGGTAGGACGGTTGGGGAAGGTGACCGCAAGCGCCTCGTCGGACGGGTCGAGAGCGGAGAGTACCTGCTCAACGATCTCGCCGGCTGTTGCCGAGCCTCCCAGCGAGTCGACGGCTCGAAGCACGGGCAGAATCAGATCGGAGTAGGCAGGCAGGTCCTCGGGCCCCATCAACGCTCCCCCGCATCGCTCGCGGCCAACTGCCCGCAGGCGCCGTCGATCTCGCGGCCGCGGGTGTCGCGGACGGTGACCGGCACGCCGGCACCCTCCAGTCGTCTAACGAAAGCCTTCTCGTCCCTGTCCCGCGACGCCGTCCACTTCGATCCCGGAGTCGGATTCAACGGGATCAGGTTGACGTGCGCCCAGCCTGCGCCAAGCTTTCCGCCGGCTTCGGCGAGCAGCCGACCGAGCAGGGCGGCGCGCTCCGCCTGGTCGTTGACGTCGCGGATCAGCGCGTACTCGATGGAGACGCGCCGCCCCGTCCGTACGAAGTACTCGTGCGCCGTCCCCAGGACCTCGCCGACCTTCCACCGGGTGTTCACCGGCACCAGGGTGTCGCGCAGTTCGTCGTCCGGTGCGTGCAGGGACAGCGCCAGGGTGACCCCGAAGCCCGAGGCGGCGAGCTTCTCGATCCCCGGCACCAGGCCGACGGTCGAGACGACGATGGAGCGCCGGGAGATGCCCATCCCGTCCGGCTGCGGGTCGACGAGGCGGCTGAGCGCGCCGGAGACGGCCGTCCAGTTCGCCAGGGGTTCGCCCATGCCCATGAAGACGATGTTCGAGATGCGCCCGGCGCCACCCGACACCTCGCCGCGGTCGACGGCTCGGGCGGCGGCGACGACCTGCTCGACGATCTCGGCGGCGGACAAGTTGCGGGTGAGTCCGGCCTGCCCGGTGGCGCAGAACGGGCAGTTCATGCCGCACCCGGCCTGCGAGGAGACGCACACGGTGATCCGGTCCGGGTAGCGCATGACGACGCTCTCGACGAGCGCGCCGTCGAAGAGCTTCCAGAGGGTCTTGCGGGTGGTGCCCGCGTCGCACGTCTGCACGCGCGCGTGCGTCAGCAGAGCCGGGAACAGGGCGTCGGCCAGCCTGCCGCGCGCGGCCGCGGGGATGTCGGTCCAGCCGTCGGCGCCGTCGGTGTGGTGCACGAAGTAGTGCCGGGACAGCTGACCGGCCCGGAACGGCTTCTCGCCGAGTTCGGCGACGGCCTGCTTGCGGTCCGCCACGGAGAGGTCGGCGAGGTGCCGCGGCGGCTTGGCGCGGCGCGGCGCGACGAAGAGGAGCTCTCCCGGTGCAGGCATGACTCCCCCATTCTCGCAGCGTGCGGCGGCCTAGCCCGCCGGCTGGGGTTCGCGCCACATGGGGAACATCCGCGGCCCGTCGGGCAGCAGGATCTCGGCGCAGTCCACGAACCCGTGCCGCAGGTACAGGCGCCGGTTGTTCTCGTTGCTGGCCTCCAGGTACGCCGGGGTCCCCTCGCGGTCGCAGCGCTCCAGCACGGCGCGAAGCAGCGCCGAGCCCAGCCCGCGGCCCTGCGCGTCCGGTTCGGCGCCCAGCAGCCAGAGGTAGGCGTGCGGCTCCTTCGGGTGGACCGCCTCCACCGCCTCGACGATCTGCAGCAGTCGGTCCACGGACTCCTGCGCAGCGACGGCGAACCGCTCCCCGACTGCCTCGTCGATCCCTGCGCCGGGCGGGAGCCACACGGCCCCGGCCGGTCCCGCGGTGTAGACCTCGCCGAAGGGCAGGCAGTACTCCACGGCGATCTGGAAGAACTCCGGCGCCAGCACCCGGCGGCGGTCGGGATCGGGGATCCACCAGACGAACGTGGGGTCGGTCCAGAACGCCGCCGCCAGCGTGCGCACCAGCGCGTCGCGATCGGCCGGAGTGGCGGCGCGGACGCCTGCGGAGGTCTCGGTCACGTACTGGATAATGGCGCCGTACGTGCGACTGGCGCCATTGGGGCGGAATCGACCGCCGGGAAGCTTTACACGACGGGACCGTGCGCCTGGGTTCTGACAGACCTCGCCTGGAGGACGGTTCATGACCATCGATCCCGCGCTCAGCATCGCCGACCCGGACATCGCCGCTCTGATCGCCGCCGAAGAGCAGCGCCAGGCGGACACGATCAAGCTCATCCCGTCGGAGAACTACGTCTCCCGTGCGGTCCTCGAGGCCACCGGGACCGTGCTGACGAACAAGTACTCCGAGGGGTACGCGGGCAAGCGGTACTACGAGGGTCAGCAGATCATCGACCAGGTCGAGACGCTCGCGGTGGACCGCGCCAAGGCACTGTTCGGCGTGGACCACGCGAACGTCCAGCCGTACTCCGGATCGCCGGCCAACCTCGCGGTCTACCTCGCCTTCCTCAAGCCGGGCGAGAAGGTGCTCGGCATGGCGCTGCCGATGGGCGGGCACCTCACCCACGGCTGGTCGGTCTCGGCCACCGGCACCTGGTTCACCCCCGTCCGGTACGAGGTCCGCCAGGACACCGGCCGCATCGACATGGACCAGGTCCGCGACATCGCCCTGGCCGAGCGGCCGAAGCTGATCTTCTGCGGCGGCACCGCGGTCCCCCGCCAGATCGACTTCCCCGCCTTCGCCTCCATCGCCAAGGAGATCGACGCCATTCTCGTCGCGGACGTCGCGCACATCTCCGGTCTCGTGGCCGGTGGAGCGCACCCGTCCCCGGTCGGGCACGCCGACGTCATCTCGACGACTACCCACAAGACGCTGCGCGGTCCGCGCGGCGCCATGCTCATGTGCAACGCCGAGCACGCCAAGGCGATCGACAAGGCCGTGTTCCCCGGCCTGCAGGGTGGACCGCACAACCACACCACTGCCGGCATCGCAGTGGCGCTCAAGGAAGCCTCGACGCCGGACTTCAAGACCTACGCGGCCAACGTCGTCGCGAACGCGAAGGCGCTTGCCGAGGGTCTGCTGGTCCGCGGGTTCGACCTGGCCTCGGGCGGCACGGACAACCATCTGGTGTTGATCGACCTCACCAACAAGGGCGTCGCGGGCAAGCCCGCCGCGCAGGCCCTGGACCGGGCGGGTCTGGAGACGAACTACAACACCGTCCCGTTCGACACTCGCAAGCCGTTCGACCCGTCGGGCATCCGGATCGGCACTCCGGCCATCACCTCGCGCGGCATGGGCGCGGCCGAGATGGACGCGATCGCGGGCTGGTTCGACGAGGTCGTGAACGCGATCGTCCGCGAGGACGAGGACACCATCGCGCGGGTGCGCAAGGAGGTTCTGGACCTCACCGCCCAGTTCCCGGCTCCCGGTCTCGCTCGCTGACGCACCCACAATCGCGCTGACGTCCGATCAGATGTGCCCTATGGGTCACTTCTGATCGGACGTCACGTTTTTGAGCGACCGAAAAGCGCTTCGCCCCGGTGGCGCGAGGTCCCCCGGGGCGAAGCTTCGGCTTACCGGTTCAGTTCAATCGTGCCGGGGATCCCGAGGGTTTTAAATACCGGTGTAGATGTCGTAC
>JBQTKD010000141.1:0-10745 GCA_052386455.1 Sporichthyaceae bacterium | reverse complement strand
CACAAGGGGCCTCCTCGATCGGTCGAGATGAGCACCCCCAGCATCCGCCGGGGGCTCACCAGGAGCGGAGGCCCCGCTCCTTCATCACATCAGCCGAAACGGCTCCACAAAACGGGACAAACCACCCATCGGAGCAACCATTTCGGCTGTCGTGCGCCCCGACTCTTGACAACTAGGCGGGGAGCCATGTGGTGGGGTCGGCGGGGGTTTGCTCGCCGGTGCGCATGTCCTTGACCTCGTGCGGCTTGGAGTCGTCGAAGGGCGGGAACCACACGTTCGGGATCAGCTTCTTCGAGGCGTAGGCGATCTGCTTACCCACCTTCGCGGCGTCGTGGTAGGCCTCGACCTTCAGGCCACGGGAACGAAGCTGCCGGGCCGTGGCCATGGCGAGCGCCCGGCGTTCGCCCGACGGGATCACCACCAGCACGTCGGCGGGGGACTTCGGGCCGCCGTCGAACCGGCCCTCGGCGACGAACTTGGCGAAGATCCGCGAAAGTCCGAGCGTCATGCCCACGCCCGGCAGGTGCTTGCGGATGTACTCCCCCGCCAGGTTGTCGTACCGGCCACCGCCGCAGATCGACCCGAAACCCGGGGCGTCGAGGAAGCGGCCCTCGTAGACCGTCCCGGTGTAGTAGTCCAGGCCGCGGGCGATGGACAGATCGGCGACGACGAGGCCCTCGGGCAGGTCGGCGAGCTCGTTCATCACGAAGGACAGCTCCTCGAGGCCCGTCTCGAGCAACTCGCCCGACGAACCGAGCCCGGCCACCCGGTCGACGACCGACGCGCCGCCGCGGACCTGCGCGAGCTCGAGGCACGCCGAGATCTGAGTGTCCGTCAGCCCCAGCTCCGCGCCGAGCAGCTTTCCGACGGCGTCCGCGCCGATCTTGTCCAGCTTGTCGACGATTCGAAGAACCTCGGCCACCTCCGCAATCCCAAGGCCGGTGTAGAAGCCCTGCAGCACCTTGCGGTTGTTGATCCCGATCGCGAACGGCCCGACGTCGAGGTCGAGCAGCGCCTCGGCGACGATCCGCGGGATCTCGGCGTCGAAGTGCAGTGGGACGGCATCGACGTTGATGACGTCGATGTCGCACTGGGTGAACTCGCGGAAGCGGCCCTCCTGGGGGCGCTCGCCACGCCAGGACCGCTGCATCGCGTACCGCTTGAAGGGGAAGACCAGGTCGTTGAAGTGCTGTGCGACGTACCGGGCGAGCGGCACCGTCAGGTCGAAGTGCAGAGCCAGTCGCGCGTCGGAGGATTCACCGGGCTCGGCCTGCAGACGCGAGAGCGTGTAGATCTCCTTGGAGGTCTCGCCCTTGGCGAGCAGAACGTCGAGAGCCTCTACCGACGGGGTCTCCACCGAGCAGAACCCGTACCGCTCGTAGGTGGCCCGGATCCGATCGATCCAGTTCTGCTCGGCCAGACGAACCTCGGGCAGCCATTCCGGGAAGCCGCTGATCGGGGCCGGACGGACGATGCGGTCGGACGACATCGGGCAATCCTAGGGACGGCGCGCGATCGCGTACCTCGCGATGGCGTGGTGCCGCAGCCCGCCGGCGGCGTCGGCGTGGCCGGCGAGCATCGCGAACACCTCGGCCTTCGCTGCGGGCAGCCGCTCCGGACCCACCTCGTCGATCATGATCCGCCCGCCGTGCGAGCCGACCCACGCCCAGTAGTGCTCGGCCGATTCGAACGCGATCTCGTGCTCGACCTCCTCGACCTCGACGTCGGAGAAGCCCGCGCCCGCCACCAGTTCGGCGATCGACTCGACGGTGTCGAACGGCTTGTCGGGGTTGTCCTCCCACGGCTCGCCCACGCGGTGGCGGTAGAGGATGGCCATGCTCTCCGCGAACTTGGCGTCCGAGGGCCCGAACGAGCTCATCGCAAACCTGCCGCCCGGCCGCAGCACGGCGGCGACGTTCCGCAGCGCCGCGCGCGGGTCCGGGACGAAGAACATGACCATCCCGGCGGTGACCACGTCGAAGGCCCCGCGGGCGAACGCCGGCTCCCCGGCGTCCCCCACCGCCACCTGGACGTGGGCGAGGCCGCGCGCTGTGGCCTCGGCGCCGCACAGCTCGACCATCCGCGGCGACAGGTCCGTGGCCACCACCCGTCCGGTGGGACCCACCGCCTCGGCCAGCGGAAAAAGGACGTGCCCCCGGCCGCACCCCAGGTCCAACGCGGACGCGCCCGGCGCCGGCGCGGCCAGGCGGACGAGATCGGCCCCGAACCGGGAGAAGAAGTCGACCCCCACCTGCTCGTAGCTGTCCGCGGAGTTGTCGAACGCGGCGGAAATCGCCTGCTTCATGGCGGCGTCGCGGCCGGCCTGCGTCACGGAGCCGTCCTTCTGGAATCGCTGTGTCTGCGCGGCTGCGAGCCCTCGCCACTATTAGAGCGAACTTGGTCACAATCTGGGTCGGGAATTTTCTGCTCGAAACGTATGATGACAGTCACGTCCCTCCCGCCGATGGAGTTCCGAGTGGCCCCAGCTTCCGGCCGTCTCGCAGCCGCTCTGGCTGCCGTGGCGCTGTCGCTTGCGCCCGTGGCGGGATCCGGCTCGGCGAGCGCCGCCCAGACGACGCCGCCCGTGGGCGGCCGGTACGTCGCGCTCGGCGACTCGTTCACCTCCTCGCCCTTGACGGGGATGCCGGTGGGCCTGCCGGTCGGGTGCTACCGGACGCAGAACAACTACCCGCGCCAGGTCGCGGCCGCGCTGCGCGTAGCCGAGTTCGTCGACCGGAGCTGTGGCGGCGCCACCTCGGACAACCTCTTCGAGCCCCAGTCCGTGATCGGCGGCGGCAACAATCCGCAGCTGGACGCGATCACCGTGGACACCACGCTCGTCACCGTCGGCATCGGCGGCAACGACCTCGGCCTGTCCGGGCTGATGCAGCGCTGCGCAAAGTCGCTCGACGCCAAGACCACGTGCGTCGACGGCTGGAACGCGGACGACCGCGACGTGTTGGTGCAGCGCATCGACCGGGTCGCGGTCCGGCTCGAGGAGGCGCTGGGCGTGATCAAGGAGCGAGCGCCGTTGGCCAAGGTGCTCGTCGTGGGATACCCGGTGGTCGCGCCCTACGGCGGCACCGGCTGCTTCCCGCAGATCCCGATCGCCGACTCCGACGTCGCGTACCTGCGAGACATCCAGCAGCGGCTGAACTCGATGCTCGCCTGGGCGGCGGACACCCGAGGCGCGCAGTACGTCGACACCTACACCCCCTCCATCGGGCACGGCCCCTGCGAGATGGTCGGCGTGAAGTGGATCGAGGGCTTCGTGCCGGACACCGCGGCCGCGGCCCTGCACCCGAACCTGCTCGGCCAGACGGCGATCGCCGGCGAAGTCCTCGCGACCCTCGGCTACTAGAGTCCGAGCCCATGCGGCTCGGATTCGGCCTCCCGTACGCCGGTAGCTGGGCGACTCCGGCGAACCAGGCGGCGATCGCCACCTCCGCCGAGGAACTCGGCTGGGCCTCGCTCTGGACGGCCCAGCGCATCCTGTACCCGGACGAGCCGCAGAACGACTACTACGCGACGCCCGGTGCACCCTGGCCGGCGCCGTTCCGTTCGATGGTCGACCCGGTCCTGCCGCTGGCCTACGTGGCGGCACTGACCAGTCGGATCCGCATCGGCACGGCCAGCATCATGCTGCCGATCATGCGGCCCGTCCTGCTGGCCAAGCAGTTGACGACCCTCGACCTGCTCTGCGGCGGTCGCCTCGACGTCGGCGTTTCGCTCGGCTGGTCGAAGGACGAGTTCCAGGCGGCAGGCGTCGACTTCGCCCGCCGCGGCGCCCGCTTCGAGGAGTACCTCGAAGCGATGGTCGCCGTCTGGCGCGGCGAGGGCTGCGAGTTCTCCGGCGAGTTCGTGGAACTGCCTCGGTCGCAGATGCTCCCCGCGCCGGTCCAGCGCCCGCACCCGCCACTGCTGATCGGCGGTTACGCCGACGCCGGACTTCGCCGGGCCGCGAAGTACCAGGGCTATCTCGGCGGCAACATGCCCCTGGACACCATCGTCGACGTGCTCGGCCGGCTCGACCGCTACGCCGAGGAAGCCGGCCGCGACCCGAAGGACCTACGGAAGGTCAGCCGCGGCGTGACGCTCCTGCGCGACGCTCCGTCGGGTCCGGGCCGGCGCCCGCTGTGCGGAACCCTGGAGGAGATCGCCGAGGACATCGAGCGGTACGCGGCGGCAGGGCTGACCGAGCTGTTCCTGGACCTCAACTTCGACCCCGAGGTCGGCGTCCTGGACGCAGACCCCGGGGCCTCGATGGATCGGGCGCTGACCCTGTTGGAGACCTTCGCTCCAGCCAAGGCGAGCTAGCTCTGCTACAGCCAGCCGCTGTCGCGGACGATGCGGATCGCGTCGATCCGGTTGCGGGCGCCGAGCTTGCCGATGATCTTCGACAGGTAGTTGCGCACGGTGCCGTCGGAGAGGCAGAGCTTCGAGGCGATCTCGCGGACGGACTCGCCCTCGGCGGCGCGGCGCAGCACCTCGAGCTCACGGTCGGTGAGGCTGTGGCCGTCGGACTCGAGCGCGGCGATCGCGAGCTTCGGGTCCACGACCCGCTCGCCGTTGGCGACGCGGCGGATGCTTTCCGCGAGCCAGGACGCGGGGGCGTCCTTGTCGATGATGCCCTGCGCGTGCGCCTCGAGCGCGCGGCGCAACGCGCCCGGGGTCACTCCCGCGGTCAGCACGAGAACCTTGGTGCGCGGGGAAACCTGGTGCAGTTGGCGGGAGACGGCGTAGCCGTCGCGGCCGGCGGCGTCGACGTCGATGATGGCGACGTCGGCGCGCGTCCGCTGCACGGCGCCGACGACGTCGGCGTCGGTGCGCAGGGAAGCGACGACCTGGATGTCGCGCTCGTAGGACAGCAGCGCGACCAGGGCCCCACCGTAGAGAGCGAGGTTCTCCGCGAGCACCACGCGCACCGTGTTGACCGGGCGGTTCTCGGGCTGGCGCAGCCCGACGACCACACCTTCGTCCGGCGTGCGGGCGGGCGCCTGCAGCGGGCGGGCCGCCTGAGCGGGCGCCACACCAGTGCGCGCCGGCGGTACACCCGGCAGCGTCCGAGAGTTCGTTGCGTCCACCACAGCCCCCTTCGCTCCTCACCCAGCGGGCGAGCGAGTCATCCCCCAAGCGCCGCCGTTCCCAGCGCGCGTTTGGTCAGTGTGGATGGATCTTGAGAAGCCCCACCAGTAGGCAGAGTGGCCGCCGCGACGGCCACCGATCCCCAGCGCAAATCGGACAAAGAGACGCGTCTGGTGCGGATCGGGGCAGAGCGGCTGTGGGAAAAATCGGGCATTCCGGCCCACGCCGCCCATACCGATCGGCTCGAACCGCCGTGCCGCACCGTCACATCGGTGCGGAATGCACGTTCACGATCGCCCGGACGGACGCGTCCGTGTGAGTAACGCGCGACTCGAGAGGTCCGTCAGGACTCGACGAGCCTCGGCAGGCGAACGGTGAACTCGGTCCAACCCGGACGGCTCGCCACCGAGACCGACCCCTGGTGCGCGGCAACTACCGCGGCCACGATCGACAGACCGAGCCCCGTGCTGCCGGCGGCGCGCGACCGCGACGAATCGCCCCGCGCGAACCGTTCGAACACCTCCGGCTGCAACGCCGCCGGAATGCCCGGGCCGTTGTCTGCGACGGTCAGCACCGCGTGGTTGCCCTGCACCGCCAGTTTCGCCTGCACGGTCGTGCCCGGCGGCGTGTGCGCCCGCGCGTTCGCCAGCAAGTTGACGGCGACCTGGGTGAGCCGGGCGGCTTCGCCGAGGACCTCCACCGGCTCGTCGGGAAGGTCGAGGCGCCAGACGTGCGCGGGGCCGGCGGCGTTCGCGTCGCTCAGCGCACCCACCAGCAGGATCGACAGGTCCACCGGTACCTGGTCGACCGGTCGGCCCGAGTCCAGGCTGGCGAGCAGGAGCAGGTCCTCGACGAGCCCGGTCATCCGCACCGCCTGGGACTCCACTCGGCCGAGCGCGTGTGCGACGTCCTCGGGGATCTCGGACGTGCTGCGCCGCGAAAGTTCGGCGTAGCCACGAATCGCGGCCAGCGGGGTGCGCAGTTCGTGCGAGGCGTCGGCGACGAACTGCCGAACCCGTGTCTCACTTTCCTGACGGGCCGTCAGTGCTTCGTCGATGTGGCCGAGCATCGCGTTCAGCGCGGCTCCCACCTGGCCCACCTCGGTACGCGGATCGGTGTAGGACTCCGGCACTCGTACGGCGAGCGCGACCTCGCCGCTCTCCAACGGCATCGTCGAGACCTGTTGGGCGGTGGCCGCCACGCGGCGCAGCGGACGCAGCGTCAGCCGGACGATCGCCGCGGCCGCGGCGGCGGCCAGCAGCAGGCCGAGGACCGAGACCGCGGTGACGATCAGCGCGAGCCGGAACACCGTGTCCTTGACGCCCTTGACCGGAAGACCGGTCACGATGATCGAGCCGTCGCCGATCTGCGCAGCCCGAAGCCGATAGGTGCCCAGGGAGCCGCCGAGGTCGCGGGTGTGGTTCTCCAGATCGGCCGGGATCGAGGCCAGCACGGTGACGTCGCCGGTGATGCCGCCGATCTCTCCGGTCATGAGGACCAGCGCACCGTCGCGTACCACCGAGCCGTTGCGGACACGACCGATCACCGTGCCCGGCGGCTGACCGGAACGGATGAAGGTCTGCACGTCCTGGCGAGGATCCTGGACGAACCGCAGGGACCGCAGCGACGCTGCGGTGACCTGCCCGTCCAGCTGCCCGAGCAGGTAGCTGCGCAGCGCAACCGTGCTGACGACCCCGACGACCAGGCTCACCGCCGCGAGCATCGCGACGGTCACGGCGACGAGCCGGGTGCGCAGCGTCCACGCCGGAACTCCCCAGCGCGCCCAGTACGCGGCGAGGCGGGCCCGCGCCGACGGCGGCTCCGGCTCCGCCGCGACCGTCACCTGTCGGCGGGCTTGATGAGGTAGCCCGCGCCGCGCAGGGTGTGGATCATGGGTTCGCGACCGGCGTCGATCTTCTTGCGCAGGTAGGAGATGTAGAGCTCGACGACGTTGGCCTGGCCACCGAAGTCGTAGTTCCACACCCGGTCGAGAATCTGCGCCTTCGAGAGGACCCGGCGCGGATTGCGCATCAGGTAGCGCAGGAGCTCGTACTCGGTGGCGGTCAGCGAGATCTCCGCGCCGCCCCGGCGCACCTCGTGGCTGTCCTCGTCCAGTGTCAGATCGCCGACGACGAGCATCGCGTCCGCCGGGCCTGCGGCCACGCGGGTGCGCCGGACCAGGCCACGCAGCCGAGCGACGACCTCTGCGAGGCTGAACGGCTTGGTCACGTAGTCGTCGCCGCCGGCGGTGAGGCCGGCGATGCGGTCGGCAACGTCGTTCTTGGCGGTCAGAAAGAGGACCGGGATGTCGGGCGCCTCCGACCGCAGCCGACGCAGCAGCTCCAGCCCGTCGATGTCCGGGAGCATCACGTCCAGGACGACGGCGTCCGGACGGAACTCCCGTGCGGTCTTGATCGCCGAGGCGCCGTCGGGCGCCGTCTTGATGTCCCAGCCCTCGTAGCGCAGGGCCATCGAGAGCAGGTCGGTCAGGCTCGGCTCGTCGTCGACGACGAGGACGCGCACGGCACTGCCGTCCGCTCGCTTCAGCTGGCCGCGCGATCCGTCGGCTTCTCCCGCCATGAGCCCATTGTGGACCGCGTGTCTATTGGTCCGCTGTGGGGCTCCTGTGGGTCCGGCTACGCCCGGCTGAAGTCCGCCTCCGACAGCGCGGCCTTGCGGGCACGGCGGCCGAGGCGGTCCACGTAGACGGTTCCGGCCAGGTGGTCGAACTCGTGCTGCAGGCAGCGGGCGAGCAGTCCGGTACCGGCGATCTCCACCGGCTCGCCGTTCAGACCGGTCCCGGTCACCCGGGCCTCCCGGCAGCGGGCGAGGACGCTGTGCGCGCCCGGCACGGAAAGGCAGCCCTCGGTGGCCTCGTGCAGGTCCCGATCTCCTGGCAGGTGCAGCTCGGGGTTCACCACGACCGCGACGACGTCCCGGTTGTCCTCGTCCGGGCAGTCGACCACGAAGACGCGCAGCCCGACCCCGATCTGGTTGGCCGCCAGGCCCACCCCGTCGGCGGCGTACATGCTCGCGAACATGTCCGCGACCAGCGCCTTCAGCTCGGGGTAGTCCGCGGGGACGGTGGCGCAGGGTCGGTGCAAGACGGGATCGCCGTAGTACGTAATGGGTCGGACCTTGCCGCCCTCGGCCATTCCGCCGCCGTCGCGTTCCGCGATCACGCCTAGACCTCCTCAGTGCCCCAACAAGGGCGCACAGATCGTAACGACGCAGCGCCGTTGATCGCTCGGGCTCCTCACTCGTTCCTCGCTCGTCGCGCTCGCTCGGCGTGCGGCATGATGGCTTTGTGTCGGGGATCGCGAAGTTGGGATCGGGCGTCGTCGGGCTCGACGGCCGGGTGCACGGCGCCAGACCCGTCGGCCATCGTCAGCTGCTGTTGGGCGGAGTGCGGCTTCCGTTGCTCTCCCCCGGACGTATCTACGTCTGCGGCATCACGCCCTACGACGTCACCCACCTCGGGCACGCGGCCACCTTTCTCTGGGCCGACGTCTGCGCGATCGCGATGCGCCTGACCGGCGTCGACGTGCTCACCTGTCGCAACGTCACCGACGTGGACGACGTACTGACCAACGCGGCCGCCGCCCACGGGCGGCACTACGACGAGTTCGCGCTCAGCCAGGAGTACCTGTTCGAGCAGGACATGAACGCCCTGCAGGTGCGTCGTCCCGATCACGAACCCCGCGCCCGCCACCATGTCGCCCACGTCATCGCCCTGGCCTCCGCACTCCTGGCCTACAAGAAGGCCTACGTCCGCGAGGGCCACGTCTACTTCCGCGGCGCGGCGGTCCCCGACGAGTTCGGCGTCTCCCGCGAGGACGCGCTGCGGCTCTCCCGCGAGTACGGCGACGATCCGGACGACCCGCTGCGCGAGGACCCGTTCGACATTCCGGTCTGGCGCCCCTCGGACGAGCGGCATCCCGCGTGGCCGAGCCCGTGGGGCTGGGGGCGGCCGGGCTGGCACGCCGAATGCGCCGCCATGGCCCATGCGCACCTCGGCCCCGGCTTCGACGTGCTCGCCGGCGGCGCAGACCTCGTGTACCCCCACCACGCCTACCAGCTGGCGCTGGGCGAGGCCGCGTCGCGCATCACGCACCTCGCACGCGGGCGCCTCGCCGTCGGCACCGTGGGCATCAACGGCGCCAAAATGGCCAAGTCGACGGGCAATCTGGTGTTGGTGAGCGACCTGCTGCGCGAGCATCGGGCGGCGGCGATCCGCCTGCTGGTGCTCGACCGTCGCTGGGCGGACCCGTGGGAGTTCGAGCCCGCCGGTCTGGTCGCGGCCGAGGCGCGGCTGGACCGTCTCTACTCCGCCGCCGGCCGCCCGTCCTCGACCAGTTCGGCCCCGGACGCCGTCGTCGCCGCGCTGCTCGACGACCTCGACGTCCCGACGGCGTTGAACATCGCCGAAGAGTCCGGAGCGGACGCCGCCCGCCTCCTGCTGCGCACCATCCGCCTGGACGGCGTCGTTATCTAAGGAAGCACTGATTTTCTCGGGCGCCCGGGTGTCTGCGGGCTGGGCCCGGCGGGCCGCGAAAAGATGGGGCCATGGACCCTTTGCAGCCCAGTTTCGCCGACGTCGAGTACGGCAACCGCCGGCGGGTTTCTCGACGCGAGCAGTTCCTGACCGCGATGGACGCCGCGATCCCGTGGTCGAGTTGGGTGGGCCTGATCGAGCCGTTCTACTACTCGGGGAAGAAGGGCCGCAAACCCCGGGCGCTGGAGACGATGCTGCGGATGTACCTGCTGCAGGTGTGGTTCTCCCTCTCGGACGAGGGGGTGGAGGACGCGATCTGCGACTCCCACGCGATGCGCCGGTTCGTGCGCCTGGACTTCGCCTCCGAGCAGGTGCCCGATGCCACCACGCTGCTGCACTTCCGGCACCTGATGGAGCGCCACGAACTGGGCCGCAAGCTGTTCGAGTCGCAGAACGAGATCTTCGCCGAGCGGGGTTGGATCATGCGCGGGGGCTCGATCGTGGACGCCACCATCGTCGCCGCGCCGTCCTCGACGAAGAACGCCGCCGGGGCGCGCGATCCGGAGATGTGCCAGACGAAGAAGGGCAACCAGTGGTACTTCGGGATGAAGGCCCACATCGGTGTCGACGCCGGTACCGGGTACGTCCACTCGATGAGCGCGACCGCCGCGAACGTGCACGACCTCGACGAGGTCGCCGACCTGGTCCGTGAGGACGACGAGGTCGTCTACGCCGACGCCGGCTACCAGGGGGCCGAGAAACGGCCCGAGGTCGCCGAGGACGAGCACCGCTCGAAGATCCGGTGGCGGGTCGCCGCGCGCAAGGGGAAGTTGAAGGCGATGGCCGCACCGGACCGGGCCGAGGAGTCGCGCAAGGCCTCGGTGCGGGCCAAGGTCGAACACCCGTTCCTGATCCTCAAGCGCGACTTCGGTTTCACCAAGACCCGCTACCGCGGGCTCGCGAAGAACCGCAACCACCTGCACGTCCTGTTCGCCTCCGCGAACTGGTTGATGCGTGCCCGCGCCGTCGCTCTCATGGGGTGACGGCAGGGCAGCGCCCTGCCCGGAACCGCCCCGCGGGGCCCGAACAGGGCCTGTGGAACGGGAAACGGCGCGCCATCGGACCCTTCGACGACCCGTCGAGACAGGTCACGGCCCGTCACGCT
>JBQTKD010000140.1:0-4470 GCA_052386455.1 Sporichthyaceae bacterium | reverse complement strand
GTCGGGCTGGCCGTGGCGAAGGGATCGAAGCTCGGCGTCTCCGAGGGGGTCGGGGTGACGACGGGCAGGATCACCTGCGGGGTCACCGGCTCGACTGCAGTTGTTTCGCCGCCGGTGTTCATCACGGCCCACACGGCACCCGCGCCGAGCAGCAGCGCGAGCACGCCCGCCGCGACGTAGGTGCGGCGACGCTCCCCCGAACGCCGGTAGGACGAGGAGGCAAGCACCGGAGCCGGCGTGGCGGCCGCAGCCACCGCGTCCTCCCACGACGGGGCCTTGGCCGGCGCCGGGGCGGCGGCCGGGTTCGAAGCCGCGACGGGCGGGAAGGCGGCGGTCGTGTCCGAAGCCCAGGCGGGAGCAGGAGCCGGCGGCGGCGCGGGCGCCGGCGCGACGATCGGCGGAAGGGCCGCAGTCGCGTCGGACGCAGAGGCAGGTGCCGCAGGCGGTGGCGGGGGCGCCGCAGCCGGCGGTGCGATCAGCGGGACTGGCGGCGGCGGGGTACGCAGCGAGGGCGCCGCTGCCATCCCCGCAGTCGAGGCAGCCAACTCCTCGAGCCGCTCGGCGATCAGCGACGAGGAGAACGGCCGGCGCATGGGATCCCGCGCGGTCAGTTCGACGATCAGCGCCCAGAGCCCGTCCGGCACCCCCACCGGCCGGCCGGGCCCGTGGTCGAGGTGGGACTGGGCGAGGTCCGCGGGGTCGCCCGCATACGCGGGCACGCCGCAGGCGAGTTCGTAGAGCACCATGCCGAGTGCGTACATGTCGCCGGCGCGCGCGGGCGTTGCGCCCTGCCACCGTTCCGGCGCCAGGTACGGGAGGCTGTCCGGCCGCGCGTGCGGCGGGTAGGCGAGCAGCGCGTCGGTCAGCCGCGGCTTGGGCGGCTTGAACCGCTCGTCGAGCAGCACGTTCTGCGGCTTCAGGTCGCCGTGCGCCATGCCCATCGCATGGATGTCGGCCAGGCCCTTCGCCATCGCGGCGCCGATCCGCGACACCTCGGCCGGGGGCAGCGCCCCGTTCGCGAGCGCGGCCCGCAGGTTCCCACCCGGCACCATCTCCATGACGACGGCCAGGACGTCGCCCTCGATGACCACGTCGTGCACCGGGACCAGATGGTTGCCGCGCAGCCGCTGCAGCCGTCCGCGCTCGAACGCGAACTGGGCGACCATGTCGGCGTCGCGCGCCAGGTCCGGCCGCAGCACCTTGATCGCGTAGATCTCGCCGAGCTCGTCCTCGCCGAGAAAGACCTCGCCGGGACCTCCGCTGCCGATCGGCGCACCGACCCGATACCTGCTCCCGAGCGGGCGGCTCACGTGCGCTCCTCCGGTGACTGGGGACGTTCAACGGGCTGCTTCCACCATAGGGCGCACCGGGCGAGACCCGACCGAACCGACACCCCACCGCAACCGATCGTCACCGGCAACGCAACGGGCCCCCGGAGCGAACTCCGAGGGCCCGTCGAGAGGCAAGCGATCACGCCGTGGGCGGAGGGTCGAAGAGCGGCCGACCGCCGGGGTAGTTGCGCGGGTCGGGCTCGTAGGACGGGCGGTTGTCCTCGGGAATGCTCTTCCCGAAGTCCACCGCCTCCTCGGTCTGCCCGTTCGCCAGCGCGATCTCCTTCTTCGTCTGCACCGGCGGCAGGTTCGACGGGATGCGGATGTCCGAACCCGTCCAGGCCGGCCGGTTCGGACGGCGGCGGATGTCGTGGAAGATCGCGGCGATCTCGGCCTTGTTCAGCGTCTCCTTCTCCAGGAGCTCGAGAACGAGGCGGTCGAGAACGTCGCGGTTGTCCACCAGGATCGCGAACGCCTCGTTGTGCGCGGTCTCGATGAACTTCTTCACCTCTTCGTCCACGATCGAGGCGACCTGCTCGGAGTAGTCGCGCTGGTGGCCCATGTCCCGGCCGAGGAAGACCTCGCCGTTGTCCTGGCCCAGCTTGATCGCACCGAGACGCTCTGTCATGCCGTACTGCGTGACCATCGCGCGCGCCAGGCCGGTGGCCTTCTCGATGTCGTTCGCGGCACCGGTGGTCGGGTCGTGGAAGATCAGCTCCTCCGCGGCGCGGCCGCCCATCATGTACGCGAGCTGGTCGAGCATCTCGTTGCGAGTGGTGGAGTACTTGTCCTCGTCCGGCAGGACCATCGTGTAGCCCAGCGCCCGGCCGCGGGACAGGATCGTGATCTTGTGGACCGGGTCGGTGTTCGGCAGCGCCGCGGCGACCAGCGCGTGTCCACCCTCGTGGTACGCGGTGATCTTCTTCTCCTTCTCGTTCATGAGACGAGAGGTCTTCTGCGGCCCCGCAACGACGCGGTCGATGGCCTCGTCCAGCGCCTGGTAGGTGATGAGCTTGCCGTCCTGACGAGCCGTCAGCAGCGCGGCCTCGTTGAGCACGTTGGCCAGGTCCGCACCGGTGAAGCCGGGCGTACGGCGAGCGATGCTCATCAGATCGACGTCGGGCTCGATCGGCTTGCCGCGCGCGTGCACCTTGAGAATGTCGTGGCGGCCGGCGAGGTCCGGGCGCTCGACGGCGATCTGGCGGTCGAAGCGGCCCGGGCGCAGCAGCGCCGGGTCGAGGATGTCCGGCCGGTTCGTCGCGGCGATCAGAATGACGCCGCCCTTCACGTCGAAGCCGTCCATCTCGACGAGCAGCTGGTTGAGCGTCTGCTCGCGCTCGTCGTGCCCACCGCCGAGGCCCGCGCCACGGTGGCGGCCGACGGCGTCGATCTCGTCGACGAACACGATCGCCGGGGCGTTCGCCTTGGCCTGCTCGAACAGGTCGCGCACGCGGGAGGCGCCCACGCCGACGAACATCTCGACGAAGTCCGATCCGGAGATCGAGTAGAACGGCACGCCCGCCTCGCCGGCGACGGCGCGCGCGAGGAGGGTCTTGCCGGTTCCGGGCGGGCCGTAGAGCAGCACGCCCTTCGGGATCTTGGCGCCCATCGCCTGGAACTTGCCCGGGGCCTCCAGGAACTCCTTGATCTCGTGGAGTTCTTGGACGGCCTCGTTGGCGCCGGCGACGTCGGCGAAGGTGGTCTTCGGCGTGTCCTTGGAGATCAGCTTCGCCTTGGACTTGCCGAACTGCATGACGCGCGAACCGCCGCCCTGCATGTGGTTCATCAGGAACAGGAACACGAGCACGATCAGGACGAACGGCAGCAGCGTCACCAGCAGCGAGACGAACAGGTTCTGCCGCGGGTTGTCGATGTTGTACTTGTCCGGGATCGCGCCCTCGACGGACTTGCGCTGCAGCAGCGCCGCGAGGTCGTCGCCCTGGCCCTGGATGAAGGACGCCTGAAGCTTCTGGGTCTTCCCGCCCGCGGCCTTCTCGATCAGGGTGACGCGGATCTTCTGCTGCGACCCACCCACCAACGAGGCCTTTTGGACCTTGTTCTCCTCGATCGCGGAGATGACGGTGGCGGTGTCGACCTTCTCGTATCCGTTGGCGGCGTCGAAGACGCGCGACAGCAGGATCACGGCGATCACGGCGACGAGAATCCACATCACCGGGCCGCGCAGATAGCGCTTGAAGTCCATCGATGCGAGGCGGAAAGCCTCGTCCTTCCTGCCAGCAGATTTGGAACTTCGAAGGTACCGGATCTAGCTGGTGAACGGCCGGGGAGAGTCCGTACCTGTGGCCTATCTGTACTCGATCATTGCGCGCTCCGCGACCGGTCGACTACACGTCGCGTTCGCTTCACCCGTAGGCATGCGGTGCCAGGGTCGCAACGAACGGCAGGTTGCGGTACTTCTCCGCGTAGTCCAGGCCGTAGCCGACGACGAATTCGTTCGGGATGTCGAAGCCGAGGTACTTCACCTCGACGTCGATCTTGCTGGCCTCGGGCTTGCGCAGCATCGTCATGACCTCGAGGCTCGCGGGCCCGCGCGAGGACAGGTTGGCCAGCAGCCAGGACAGCGTAAGCCCGGAGTCGATGATGTCCTCGACGACCAGCACGTGGCGGCCGGCGAGGTCCAGGTCGAGGTCCTTCAGGATCCGCACCACCCCGGAGGACTTGGTCCCCGAGCCGTACGAGGACACCGCCATCCAGTCCATCTCGACGGGGTGGGCCAGCGCGCGAGCGAGGTCGGCCATGACCATCACGGCGCCCTTGAGCACGCCGACGAGCAGCAGGTCCTTGCCCGCGTAGTCGGCGTCGATCTCGGCTGCGAGCTCCGCGGTGCGGGCGACGATCTCCTCGGAGGTGACCAGCACCTTCCCGAGATCCTCCCCGAGGTCGTCGGCGTTCATGTGCGTGCGCTCATTCCTCGAGGGGATTCCAGGACGAGAATCGCACACCGCCTGGACGCCGTTACCCCGCCGGGCAGGTGTATCGCCGTCTGCCCGCGCCAGTCCGTTACCAACCTCTCGACGGCCTCGACGTGCGCCAGCGCCAGCGTTCCGGCGGGGCAGCCCGCTGCGACGGCCGCGGCACGCAGCACTCTCGTCCGCACCGCGACCGGCAGGGCGGCCAG
>JBQTKD010000139.1:0-4532 GCA_052386455.1 Sporichthyaceae bacterium | reverse complement strand
AGCCGGGATGCATCGCAAGGCGGAGAAGGAGCCGATCCCGCTGTTGGATCGGCGACGACGACAACGCAGCGAGGCACCCGGCTGGCGCCGCAGACGCTGCCAGATCAATTCGCAGGCGGACCACTAGCCGCGTTGCCCGGCGTAGGCCGGACGCGCCCAGGCGTTCGCCGGGCCGAGCACCGCCGCCTCGTCGGATCCGCCGCTTTCCTCGCCGGCGCGGTGCCGGCCGCGCTGGGTGGGAAGCGGAGCGGGATCGAGGCAGGTCAGGGTGCCGAGGCCGGCGCGCGCCCAGGAGATCAGCGCGATCTCGTGCTCGGTCAGGCAGGGAGCGGACACCCGCAGTTCGACCGCGAACTTCTGCATGAGTTCGATGCGCAGTTCCGACACCGATGCACCTCCTGGTCGCCTCGTGGCACGTGCAGAAGGGATCGGCGCTCGAAGCCTCGACCTTGAGGCGGGCGGTCCGCCGGACGGGCGGGTGATGGCCGGGGCGCCGCCGGCGGCAGCCGACTACCGGTACGGGACCAGCGTCAGGGCGACGAACTCGTCGTCGCGCGTGGCGGCGATGCCGTGGCGGGTCAGCACCGCGAGCAGGTCCGACTCCCGATCCTTCGCGATGTGCAGATACCAGCCGTTGAGCGTGGTGTCCTCGATGGTCGCGCCCGCCTCGGCTCGCAGGTCCGCGACGATCGGACCCTTGACGTCGAACAGCTCGAGCGCGTTGGCCGTGGCCATGGGCGGCCAGTCGCCGTCTCCGACGCCCGGCAGCTGCCGCGGGTCGAACGGGTCGGTCATGTCCTCGAAGTCCGCTTCGTTGTACTCGAAGAAGTTCCGGCGCAGCGTCGGCTGCAGTGCGAGGAACTCGGCCACGGTGCTGCAGGCGTAGATGGCGCGCCATTCGGCGGACAGCTCGAGTGCCTCGCCGAGCTCGTAGATCGCGAAGCTGTCGTGGTCTTCGACGTACCCGTAGACGACGTTGGAGATGCGCGACATGGAACGGAGAGTACGGGGGGTACCGGCATTCGAGAACTGGCGTCGGCAGCGGGAAACGCAGGAGATGTCGGTAGAGGTGGGTACGATTCGGCGCGAGCAGGGGAGAAGCGGTGGCCGAATCGAAGCGGGGCGGGTACGGCGTCAAGCTCGTTCGAGGGCCTTTCGTGCGGCTGGATCCGCACCCGGACCATTGCGAGGATGAGGGTCAGTTCCTCGGCTTGACCGAGCGGCTGCGTGCCGCTGGCACGCCGCTCGCTGCCGACCTCTTCGCCGGCGCCGGGGGATTGAGCCTCGGGCTTGAGCAGGCCGGTTTCCGCGTCGTGCTCTCGGCCGATCGCGACGCCGAGGCTGTCGAGACGCACCGCCACCACTTCGGCGGCCTAGCCCTCGACTGGGACATGGGCGACCAAGAGAGCATCGCCGGCGTTGCCCGCCTGATGCGCGAGGCGGGCGTCGATCTCTTGGCCGGCGGTCCCCCATGCCAGCCTTTCTCCAAGGCGGGCCGGTCCAAGGCGCGTCACCTCATTCGGAACGGCTACGCCGACCCGAACGACGGCAAACGGGATCTCTGGCGCTCGTTTCTAGAGGTTGTCCGGCTCGCGCGGCCGCGCGCCGTGCTCATGGAGAACGTCCCGGACATGACGCTGGACCGGGAGATGTTCATCCTCCGTGCGATGGTCGAGGAGCTCGAAAGGATCGGGTACGCCGTGGAGGAACGGGTCGTCGAGACTTTCCGGTACGGCGTGCCGCAGTTCCGTCAGCGGCTCGTCTTGGTGGCCCTCCGGGACGGCATCCGATTCGATTGGCCCCCACCCGACGAAACCCCTGTCTACGTCCGCTCGGCCATCGGCGACCTGCCCGAGGTGGCAGGCGGCTGGCGACCGGACGGCGGTGCGGCCGGGTGGGCGCATTACCCCGAGCCGGACAGTCCCACTCCGTTCCAGACGGAAATGCGTAGTGGGGTGGTGGCGGCGGACCGGCACAAGCTGTTCGACCACATCACGCGCCCCGTCCGCGAGGACGACGCGCGCGCGTTCGAGTACATGACCTCGTCCACTCGCTACTCGGATCTCCCGGATGAGTTCAAGCGCTATCGCGAGGACATCTTCGACGACAAGTACAAGCGCCTTTCCTGGGACGACTACTCCCGGACGATCACCGCGCACATCGCCAAGGACGGCTACTGGTACATCCACCCGCAGCAGAACCGCACCCTCACGGTTCGCGAGGCCGCGAGGATTCAGACCTTCCCGGACCACTTCCGCTTCGCCGGGCCCCCGTCGGCGGCGTTCCGCCAGATCGGCAACGCGGTCCCGCCGCGCCTGGGCGAACGCATCGGCGGCGCGATCCTGAAGAGCCTGGCCGTCGCGGAGCGCGAGACGACGAACACGACGGCGATCTCGGCGACTCTCGCGGGGTGGTACCGCGCGAACCCGCCCAGGATCCTGCCGTGGCTCGAGGCCACGAGCCGATGGCAGGTCGTGTGTGGCGAGACCCTCCTCGACAAGGCCCAGGCTCGCCAGGTCCGCGCGGTCTGGAGCGCGATCAGCCGCTGTGCACGACCCGGCGACCCTTCCTCTGCGGCCTACGAGGCCGAGATGTACGCGATGGCGGAACAGATCGGCCGCGGCCACAAGGCCGCAGCGCTCAAAGTGATCGGCGCCCGGCTCATCGAGCGGCCGGACCTCTTCGACTCCGACGACTTCGACGGATCCACACTGGCCGAAGTGGGATCCGCGGTCGCCGACCTCGCGGTGCTTGCCGTTCCGTCGGAGGACGAGGACCACTCCGAAGAGCCCGTGCTAGTCACCAAGGGTGTGCTCCGCGTCGCCGAGCGCTATTTCGCCAACGAGGTCAACGCCAGGAACAAGCTTTCCGACGGCCGCATGGCGATCGCTCGCATGATCGGCGGCGGTTCAGGTGCGCGTGCCGCGCACAAGGCGCTCGTCGAACTGGCCAACTCCCTGTGCACGCCGCGTGACCCGAGCTGTCCCGAGTGCCCCCTCCTCGCCGGCTGCCAGCGGCAGGGGCTACCCCCAGCGAACGAAGGGCTGTTCTGAGCCGCCCGTCAGAGCCCCAGGCTCTCTGCGATCTCGGGATCCTCGGCCTTCAACGCCGCGACGATCCGCCGGAACGCCTCGAGCTCGCCGGCGTCCATGGCCGCCGCGCGCAGCGCTAGCCCCGCGTCTAGGCCCAGCGCGGCCCGAGTGTGCAGTGCTGGAGCCTCTGGTGTGCGGCGCCCCCGCGCAGGGGAGGCCTTGCGGTAGCTGTCGTTGGCGAGCACGCACAGTTCGTTGACGGCGCGCTCCAGACCTTGGCGCAGCTGGGCCGGCAGCGTCACGCGCATCTTCGCGACGTTGATGTTGAAGCACTCGTCCAAATCGGTGTCGAACTCCAGCGCCGCCCGCGCGAGCTTGGTGTGCTCGTCGATCGCCCGCAGCCCCGCCCACCCGCCCCACTGGACCAACCGGTCCGCCCGGTAGACGTAGAGGCCCTGCTGCCGGTTCCACTTCAACGGACCGGCGAGGCGCTCGAACTCCGTGTGGGTGCTGAACCGATCACGCGCTGGGAGCAGGTATCCGCGCAACGTCGCGTACCCGACGCCGCGTCCGTGCACGAGCTCGAACCGCTGGACTGGCCGGGCGTTAGTGCCTGGCTCGTCGAGTGCGAAGGGGTTCCAAGGCCGGACTTTCTCGCCGTTGACGAGCAGTGTCACTGTGCGACCGTCGGGGAGCCCCTCCAAATAGCGATGGAACACCATCGCCAAGTGCTCGATCGTCTTGCGGCGAAGGCCGTCGAGCCGTCGGCGCGCCCATCCGCCATCGACGTTCTTTTCCGGCAGAACTCGATCCAGCGCCTCCCAGACGACGACGGTGCCAGGTGCGTCCGAGAGCCACTCCTGGGCGCGCGCAACCGTTGCGGACTTCCCGGGATCGACTACGAGCCAGTCGTCGAACTTGACGTTGAGGTCAAGATCGAGAGATCGCCCGGTGATCCGGCAGGCGGTAGGGGCGCGCCGACTCAGCACCGATAGCCTCCGGCACTGCGACAGGGACGCTGTTTTGAGGCCGAGGCCGTACCGGCCGAGCTCACCCTTCGCGTACGCGCGGCGCGATCCGAACCGAAGCGCCTCGACGAGTTGGTTCGCGGACATGCCCACGCCGTCGTCGACGATGAACACCCGCGAGTCGGCGCCGTCGAACTCGACGACGACTTCGACGCGGGTCGCCCCGGCGGCGATGCTGTTGTCCACCAAGTCCGCGACGGCGCTGGGGAAGTCGTATCCGATGTCGCGCAGGGACTCGGTAAGTCTCGCTGCCGACGGGGTTACCGTCGTGGTTCGGGTGGGCATCGACAGGGAACCTCATGCTGGTCGGGAGCCCAACCTCTCACAGGTCGGCGACAGTTCTCGTCGGGTGTGCGTCAGGTTTGTGGTGTGGGCCAGAGGAGTTGGTCTCGGCCGGACTGGTGCAGGGTGCGTAGGGCCAGGACGGGGTCGAGTCCGCGGATGGTCCAGTGCATGCCGGCGCGTTTGGCTC
>JBQTKD010000138.1:0-13383 GCA_052386455.1 Sporichthyaceae bacterium | reverse complement strand
GCGAACGCACGAGCTGCGAGACGACCACGCGCTCGGTGCCGTTGATGATGAAGGTGCCCTTGTCCGTCATCAGCGGGAAGTCGCCCATGAAGACGGTCTGGCTCTTGATCTCGCCGGTCTCGTTGTTCGTGAACTAGGCCGTCACGAACAACGGCGCGGAGTAGGTGAAGTCCCGCTCCTTGCACTCGTCGATCGAGTTCTTCGCCGGCTCGAAACGGTGGACGCGGAACGTCAGCGACATCGAGCCGGAGAAGTCTTCGATCGGGGAGATCTCCTCGAAGATCTCCTCCAGACCGGACTGGTCCGGCACGTCCAGTTTCGTGGAGAGAGCGGCTTCGACTCGAGCCCGCCAGCGCTCGTTTCCGAGCAGCCAGTCGAACGAGTCAACCTGCAGAGCGAGGAGGTTCGGGACCTCGAGTGGTTCACGGATCTTTGCGAAGGAGATGCGGCGGGGGGCGGTGGACGGCGTGCGCGAGGCGGCCAACAGTGGTCCTTCCGAATGGCTCGCTAGGGCTAGTTCGGCGAGCTTGCGAGCCGATCAGCGAGCGCTGCGGCGAGCTTGCGAGCCGAACCAATTCTTTCCGTGCGCAGCACGAACCACCCGTGTCAAATGACGGGTGGTTGAGGGGTGCGCAAACGGGCAGTGTAGCCACAGGGCCAACCGCTGGCAAGTGCCCCGGCCACAGTGCTTACAAGGCACGTGGCTGCAGGGCTGCGGGTCCTACGAGCCCCCGCTCTTCAGGACGTACCGGAAGGATGGGGGTACGGGGGCGGCGAGTCAAGCACTTCGCGCAGGTCAGGGTGCCTGATCTGCCGCAACTACCCAGGTGCCGAAGACCTCGGCGCGGTGCATCGGGTCCGCAGCGAAGGAGCCTTCGGGCGGCGTGACGCCGTTCTCCTTGCACCAGCGCCCTGGCGTGCGCTGTGACGTACGCGGCACGCCGTTGCTCGGCAGCATCTGTAGCGGAATGCCTGGCAGCGCTGGGAGATCGAGGTCCTTTTCGGCTTCGAGGGCGTCGGCGTCCTTCTCCTCCACCATGCCGATCGGGCCGACTCGCTGGGCGTTGAGAAACTGCCGCACCACCGGTTCCTGCGAGCTGAGCAGCATCTCCCGCGGCCCAAACATGGCGAGCTTGCGGTGGTACAGCAGCCCGATGTTGTCCGGCACGGTCCGCGCCGTGTTCACGTCGTGGGTGACGATCAGGATCGTCGCGTCGATGCGCTGGTTGAGGTCGACCATCAGCTGGTTCAGCAGCGCGGTGCGCACCGGGTCCAGACCCGAGTCCGGCTCGTCGGCCAGGATGATCTGCGGGTCGAGTACCAGCGCGCGGGCCAGGCCGGCGCGCTTGCGCATGCCGCCGGAGAGCTGGCCGGGCAACTTGTCCTCCGCCCCGATCAGTCCGACGAGCTCCATCTTCTCCATCACGATGGAGCGGATTTCCTTCTCGGTCTTGCGCGTGTGCTCGCGCAGCGGGAACGCCACATTGTCGTAGAGGTTCATCGAGCCGAACAGCGCGCCGTCCTGGAACAGGACGCCGAACAGTTTGCGGACCTCGAACAGGTCCTTCTCCTTCAGGCCACAGATGTCCCGGCCCTCGACCGTCACCGAGCCCTCGTCCGGGCGCAGCAGGCCAACGAGTGCCTTGAGCAGAACGGACTTGCCGGTGCCCGACGGCCCGAGCATGGCCGAGATCTCGCCCGCGGGAATGGTGAAGGAGACGTCCTGCCAGATCACCTGGGATCCGAAGCTCTTGGTGAGCCCCTCGATGCGAATTTCGACGCCCACCGTTGGACGCTCCTCCCTCGCGGTGAAGGGATCCTACGGCTCTGCCTATTTCACTACACAACGAAGGCGGTCACCCCGCTGGGTGACCGCCTTCGCAGGCCGTGGGGCCGAGACTACTTGAGGGTGATCGTGGCGCCCGCGGCCTCGAGCTGGGCCTTGGCCTTCTCCGCGGTCTCCTTGTTGACCTTCTCCAGAACCTTGGAGGGAGTGCCGTCGACCAGGTCCTTGGCCTCCTTGAGGCCCAGGTTGGTGAGCGCGCGCACCTCCTTGATGACCTGGATCTTCTTGTCGCCGGCGCCCTCGAGGACGACGTCGAACTCGTCCTGCTCGGCAGCTTCTTCGGCAGCCGGGGCAGCCGGGCCGCCGGCGGCCGCGATGGCAACCGGGGCGGCGGCCTTGACGTCGAAGGTCTCCTCGAAGCTCTTCACGAACTCGGAGAGCTCGATGAGGGTCATCTCCTTGAACGCCTCGAGGAGGTCGTCGGTGCTGATCTTCGCCATGGTCGGCGGTCCTTCCTTGTCGGTACGCGAATACGGAGTTGGCGCCAGGTGCGCCGGTTGGCGCCTACTCGGCAGGTGCTTCTTCTGCAGGTGCTTCTTCTGCAGGGGCCTCGGCCACGGGGGCCTCGGCGGCAACCGCGTCCTCGGCGACGGCCTCGGCCGACGCCTCCTCCGCGGCGGGTGCAGCGTCCTCGGCCGGAGCCTCGGCAGCGGGGGCGGCGGCGGCAGCGCCACCTGTCGCCTCGACCTTCGCCCGGAGGGCGTCGATCGTGCGGGCGGCGTTGCTCAGCGGCGCCTGGAACAGCGCGGCCGCGCCGGAGAGCGAGGCCTTCATAGCGCCCGCGAGCTTGGCCAGCAGAACCTCGCGGGACTCGAGATCGGCGAGCTTGCCCACCTCGGCGGCCGTGAGGGCCTTGCCGTCCAGCACGCCACCCTTGATGACGAGCAGCGGGTGCGCCTTGCCGAACTCGCGCAGGCTCTTCGCAACCTCGACGGCGTCGCCCTTGACGAAGGCGATGGCGGACGGGCCCTTGAGCAGCGTTTCGAACGCGTCGACCCCGGCCTCGCGAGCCGCGATCTTGGCCAGGGTGTTCTTGGTGACGTAGTACTCGGCGTTGCCCGCCAGGGAGCGGCGCAACGCCTTGAGCTGCGCGACCGTGAGGCCGCGGTACTCGGTGAGCACGGCAGCGTTCGACGAGCGGAACTGCTCGGTCATGTCAGCGACCGAGGCAGCCTTGTCGGGCCGGGCCATCGAGCCTCCTCTCAACAACGTGCGGGTGCAGGCACCGCGGAGGCTCCAAAAAGACGAACGCCCCAGCACAGGCTGGGGCGTGAAAACCCACGAGAACGAATTGCTCCGTACCCGTGCCAGACGCGAGCGCCTGGCGCAACCTGCGCGGGCCGCCCGGTAAGGGGCCTTCGGTCACCCAAGGGTGACGACCTGCGGTCTTCGGCTGATCTCAGCCTACGGGCAGCGGCACCGCAGGGTCAAAGCGACGCGACCTAGGCGCCGGCGAAGCCGAACAGGGCGATGCCCGCCAGCAGGCCCAGCACGATGATCCCGAGGAGCATGGCGACGAGCGCGCCGTCGCCTCCGGCTGCGCTGTAGGCCTCGCGACTGTGGTCGACCATGGCTGCTCCCCCGGACGTGGCGTGAACCTCTCGGTTCCAGACAACACCCGGAAGGGGGCCCTACCGATGGACCTTTCGGCCACGGCGCGTCGCCGAACGGAGGATGGCGACGGGCTTCGGCCGGCTCACAACGCACGAAGCCCGGCCGCATGGGCCGGGCTTCGTGGTGGCGAAGGAGGAGCTACACCGTGTCGTCGACGGTCTCCTCGGTGAGGTTGCGGGTCTTGTTGGTGTCGACCGGGATGCTCGGGCCCATGGTCGTGGCGAAGTTGGCCTTCTTCAGGTACCGGCCCTTGGCGGCCGACGGCTTGAGCCGCAGCACCTCTTCGAGCGCCGCGGCGTAGTTCTCGACCAGCGCGACGTCGGAGAAGGAGGCCTTCCCGATGATGAAGTGCAGGTTCGAGTGCTTGTCCACGCGGAACTCGATCTTGCCGCCCTTGATCTCGGTGACGGCCTTGCCAACCTCGTTGGTGACCGTGCCGGTCTTCGGGTTCGGCATCAGGCCACGCGGGCCGAGCACGCGGCCGAGGCGGCCGACCTTGCCCATGAGGTCCGGGGTGGCGACCACGGCGTCGAAGTCCAGCCAGCCCTTCGAGATGCGCTCGAGCAGGTCGTCGGCACCCACGTAGTCCGCGCCGGCGGCCTCGGCCTCGGCGGCTCGCTCACCCGTTGCGAGCACCACGACGCGGGCGGTCTTGCCCGTGCCGTGCGGAAGGTTGACGGTGCCACGGACCATCTGGTCGGCCTTGCGGGGGTCGACCCCGAGGCGGAACGCGACCTCGACGGTGGCGTCGAACTTGGTCTTGGAGGTCGCCTTCGCCAGGCGCACCGCGTCGAGCGGTGCGTAGAGCTTGTCCTGGTCGATCTCGCCGACGACGGAGCGGTAGGCCTTGCTGCGCTTCACTGCTGTCTCCTGGTTGCTACGAAGAGTGTGGTCGACGGGCCGCGCGCGGCCCTACCACGTGGATCTGTTGCTACTAGCTCTCGACGGTGATGCCCATCGAGCGGGCGGTGCCGGCGATGATCTTCGTCGCGGCGTCGATGTCGTTCGCGTTGAGGTCGACCATCTTGGTCTCGGCGATGGCGCGGACCTGGTCCTTGGTGAGCTTGGCGACCTTGGTCTTGTGCGGCTCGCCAGAACCCTTCTCCACACCGGCGGCCTTGAGGATCAGGCGAGCGGCCGGCGGGGTCTTCGTGACGAAGGTGAAGGAACGGTCTTCGTAGACCGAGATCTCCACCGGAACGATGTCGCCGCGCTGCGACTCGGTCGCCGCGTTGTACGCCTTGCAGAACTCCATGATGTTGACGCCGTGCTGACCGAGCGCGGGACCAACCGGCGGCGCCGGGGTCGCGACACCGGCCTTGATCTGCAGCTTGATGATCGCTGCCAGTTTCTTCTTCGGAGGCATGAGCCACTTCTCTCGGGTGAACCTACGGGTGCAGCCTGGCATTCTCGCACGCCCGCTGGCCTCCGTGCGCCACCGGCACCTACGAGCGAGGCCGGGCCCGCCGACTCGACGGGCCCGGCCTCGCGATCCATCGTCAGGCCGCAAGGGCAATCGGGGCGGGCTCGGTCACGGGACCGTCAGCATCGAGGGCAGTGCATCCCGGGAGAAGGTCGCGCCGAGGGCCAACTCGTTGGCGATCCGGTCGATGAAGGAGACCGCCCCGCTAGCCGAGGGATTGCTGGCCGCACCTCCACCGCAAACGATCCGGAAGTTGGCGAACGCCGGGATGAGCGCCAGGTTGGCCGCGCCCACGAAATTCGCAACACTGGTGTACGCGCCACCGCAGTCCTCTTGGACGATCGTGTCGCCCCTGGGCCCCGTGAGGGCGCTCCCGATGACGATGATGTCGGGTCGGGCGTCGACCAACTCCTGCGCGGTGATGAACTTCCGAGAGATCCCATCGGTGAAGTCGGCGCCGAAGACGTTTACTCCACCGGCCAGGTTGATGTACCCGGCGGCGGCGTTGCTGCCCAGGCTCGCCTGAAGCCCGGCTACGCCGGTCCCGCTGAAGTTGCTGTTGGTGGTTCGCAGCACGGCGACGCGCAGGCCGGCGCCGGGGCCGGCCTTGAACAGGGATTTGGCGACGTTGGCCTTCAACTCGGCGATCAGGTCGGCCGCCTCCTGCTGCTTGTCGAAGATGATGCCGATGTTGCGGATGTCGGCGAAGATCCCCTCCAGAGAGGTGCGCGGCAGGGGTTCACCTTGGAAGTTCTTGTCGAGCACCACCGAGCAGCCGCCGTGGGCGAAACCGACATAGGTCTTCAGACCGCCTGGCTTGCTGGCGATCGCCTGGGCCTCGGTGTAGTCAGCGCTGGTGCCACCGCGGGTCGCGTTGTACGCGTCGTCGATCACCCGCGGCAGCCATTCCGGGCGATCAGTGAACGCGAAGTCGATGTCTTGCAGCGTCAGGGAGGGCAGGGTGACCACGTGGCGCGCGGATGCCGGTGGCGGCAGGAATTGGTAGCCCGGCGACAGCGGATCCACACCGGCAGGGTCCGATCCTGGGTTGCGCTCAAAGTCGCGCTGCATGGTCACGCGGTGCTCGACCGGGCGCAGCCACGCGTTCTGGACATAGGGAACCTTGGCGTTGCCGGTGAGGCCGAGGTGGGCGAACAATTCGTGGGCGCTCTGGGTCAGCGCGATCGGCTTCGCCGGGGGCGCGGTCTCGAAGGTGGTGCGGGTGCCGTGGCAGCCCGTGACGGTGACCGGGTACTCGGTCTTCTTCGGGGAGAAGATCGCGAAACTGGTGCCCTCGCAGTTTTCGGTGTTCGCGGAGCGGTTCAACTCCACGTCGGTGTACCCGGAGGCGCTGGACAAGAAGCCCTCGCGCTGCAGGATCAGGGGATCCTCGAACTTGCCGCCGTTCTCCGAGGAGCAGTACGCCTCCTGGGCGGTGGCCTGGATGGTGGCGTCGGTTTTGCGGGCGGAGTCCTCGCCCTTGTCGCCGATACCGGAGACAGCGGCGATGACGACGGCGGCGAGAATGCCGAGGATCGTAATGACCACGAGCAGTTCGACGAGGGTGAAGCCCTGATCGGAGGGCTTGCGGCGGCGGCCGGTGGGCCTCCGGGACCGCAGTGTGTTGAGCAGCATGGCGCCTCTCGCGTGGTGAGTTGAGCCCTGCACGGTCGCTCTGTCCACCGGGTCGCGGCAGGGCGGCGCTCCGGAGGATTCGCCCATGTACCGATACCCAGATAAGGTAAGGCTCGGCTTTATTAGGCGTGGCTACGCTAAGTTCCCGTCGGGAAGCCGTCAAATCCGAGTGACGCTCAGTCAGTCCGACGGGCGCGCGAAGCCACGGCTCAGCGAAGGGCACAGACATGAGCGAGCAGGGCGGCCGGTGGGTGATCGGCGTGGGACCGGACGGCGCATCGCGTCAAGACTGGCGCCCCGACGATCAACCGCCGTCACCAGACGGGACCTCCGGCTCCTGGCACGTCGTCAGTGCGGACGGGGAGGCGTCCCGCTGGGAGTGGGTGCCGCTTGCCGTTGTGCCCGTGCCGCCTCCGGGTTCCGTGCCGAGCACCGCTCCAAGCGCATCGGCCGCCGGAGCCACCCAGACCACGTTCCTGCCTTCACCGACCACCGCACCGACGGCAGCCCCGCGCGGATCGCGGCTCGGCGCGCGCTTCCTATCGCGTCGCGGATTGGTCACCACGGGCGTTGCCCTCGTTCTCGCGATCGGCGGCTTTGCCGCGAGCCAGGTACTTTTGGGCGGCGGAGGGTCCAAGGATTCGACCCTGGTAACCGATCCAGCCTCCGGACGATTGATGATTCGTGGCCAAGTACCGACCGAAGTAGTGGCCTCAGCGATCTCTACAACGTTCGGCCCGTTCCAGCCCAGCCCCGACGGACGGTTCGGCACGATGCAGGTGACGTTCACCAACAACGCGGCCGAACCACACAGCTTCGAGGCCACGCTCCTCGCACGATCCGCGCCCGGCGAACCGCCGATCTACCAGGAGGCCGTCCCGGTTGACGGCCTGGTGCCCGGAACGTCGCTCACCATGACGGTGTTCAACGGTGTCCCAGCCGACCGAGTCCAGGCAGTGGCGAGCGCGACCAGTTTCGAGTCCGTGATCATCAGTCAGCTGACCTTCAGCTGATCGGTTTGGGACCGGTCGCCCGGCTACAAACTTGGGCGAAGGTCGGATCTCGGCAGTACGTGCACTGGATGATCGGGCGGCCCCTGGCCGACGTGTGCCAACGCGAAGAGGACCGCCCGCTCCGGCAAATCCCCGTGCCGGGCGACAGGAAGCTCGAGTTCCTGTGCACATGGTTTAAAGGAGACATCGACGGAGATCTCCCCGTCGAAGATCTCGACGAGACACCAAAACCTCAGCGCCGCGGCGTCGATCACATGGTTGGTCGCCTGCAGGCTCGCGAAGAGACCGTCGATGGCGGCACCCTTCCGACGTTCAGATGTCGACGGAGCCCTCGGCCCAGCGGATGCGCAGCATTCCGTCGACGGTGTCCAGGTAGACATCGAGCGTTTCGCAGTGCAGTCCGTCCCCGGCTGCGCTGACGGGGCGCAGTTCGCCGTCGATCAGGCGGAACAGTTCTGCTCGGCGGTCGTCGGGGTGCAGCACGAGCACCTCGCGTACGCCGAGGGCGGCGTAGAAGGGCAGTTTCCGGTAGGTCTCGTCCTCGGGCGAGCGAATCTCCACAACCAGCTCGGCGCCCTCCGAGCCGCGTTCGGAGCCCTGATCGGTACGGCGGAACTGTAGGTCGGGCACTCGGAAGTCGTGGTCGCCGCGGAACAGCCCGGTCTCGTACCGGCACACCAAGCCCGCCGCCTTTGCGGCAGGGAGCACGGCGGCGAGGAAATCCATGCCCAGCCCCTGATGGGCGTCCTTGTGCGGCGGCACCATGTGCAGCTCCCCGTCCCACATCTCGTCGCGGACGTCCAAGCCGAGACGCCGACGCTCGGCGAGCATCGACTCGGGGACCTCGAGAATGAGGGCTCTCACCAGACGAGGGTAACCGAGGCGGCGAGCGTCAGTTCTTCTGGATCTGGTTGAAGGAGAGCTCGACGGAGGTCTCCCGGCCGAAGATCTCGACGAGGCACTTGAGCTTCTGGGCCTCGGCGTTGATCTCGTGGATGGTGGCCTGGAGCGTGGCGAACGGGCCGTCGATGACGGTGACGGAGTCTCCGGGGCCGAAGTCGAGCACCTTGATCTCGGCGGGAGCGGCGCCCTTGGCGCCCTCCTTCTTCGCCGGCTCGGGCGCGAGGATCTTCATGACCTCGTCGAGCGTGAGCGGAGAGGGCTCGTGCGTGTGACCCACGAAGCCGGTCACGCCCGGCGTGTGGCGCACGGCCGACCAGGACTCGTCGGTCAGGTCCATGCGGACCAGGACGTAGCCCGGGAACTTGTTGCGCCGAACGTTCTTGCGCTGGCCGTTCTTGAACTCGACGACGTCTTCCTGGGGGACCTCCACCTGGAAGATGTAGTCCTCCATGTTCAGCGAGGCCGTGCGGTTCTCCAGGTTCGCCTTCACGCGGTTCTCGTACCCCGCGTACGAGTGGACGACGTACCAGTCCCCGGGGGCCTTGAGCAGCGCGGCGCGGAACTCCTCGACCGGGTCCGCATCTTCGTCCGGGGTGTCGGCCTCGGCTACGGGCGCCTCCGGCGCTTCTTCCGCGGGAGCCTCGGCGAACTCGGCCTCGGCCGGGCTCTCGGCGCTCGCGTCCGCCGCCTCGACGTCCGGGTCTACGCCGGAGTCGGTGAACAGGGGCGATTCGGACACGGCGACACAGCCTTCCTTGATGCTTAGGGCACGACTCCCGACAACCGGGACCGAGGGGTCCGAGCGGTTCGGCTAGCCGAAGATCTCCAGAACGGCCTTGCTGAACAGGTAGTCGGCCGTCGAAACGAACGCGATCATGATCGCGACGAAGATCAGCACGACCCAGGTGTAGTTGATGAGCTCGTTGCGGGTCGGCCAGATGACCTTGCGCAACTCGGCAACGACCTGCCGGTAGTACAGCCCGATGCGCGCCACGCGATTGCCGGCGGGCTTCTTCGCCGGGCCTTCGTGTTCCGCGATCTCGCGGGTGTCCGTCAAAATCCTCACCTGGTTCTCGTAGATACGAGGCCTGCAGGGCCGGAGGGACTCGAACCCCCAACCGCCGGTTTTGGAGACCGGAACTCTACCAATTGAGCTACGACCCTTGGCGGCGCCGCACCCAGAGGTGTGCAGCGTCGGACGGGCCGATGCAGAGGGTGCACCGAACCGTCGAGGGGTGAGTCTAGGCGGCACGACGCTCGTCCGTCGAACCAGACCCCACGGAAATGAAACGATGGGGCCCATGACGACTCAGCCACGCATCTCCGCCCGCATCGCCGGCATCGCCGAATCCGCAACTCTGGCCGTGGACGCCAAGGCCAAGGCGTTGCAGGCGGCGGGCAGACCGGTGATCGGATTCGGGGCCGGCGAGCCGGACTTTCCGACGCCCGGCTACATCGTCGAGGCGGCGATCGCCGCGTGCCGGGAGCCGAAGAACCACCGCTACACCCCGGCCGGCGGGCTGCCGGAGCTCAAGGAGGCCATCGCCGCGAAGACCGCGCGGGACTCCGGCTACGCGGTGTCGGCGGCCCAGGTCGTGATCACGAACGGCGGCAAGCAGGCGGTCTACTCGACGTTCGCCACGCTGCTGGACCCGGGCGACGAGGTGCTGTTGCCCGCCCCGTACTGGACCACCTACCCGGAGGCGATCCGCCTGGCCGGCGGCGTGCCGGTGGACGTCGTGGCCGACGAGACCCAGGGCTACCTGGTGACCGTCGACCAACTCGAGGCCGCGCGCACCCCGAAGACGAAGATCCTTCTGTTCTGTTCGCCGTCGAACCCGACCGGGGCCGTGTACACCCCCGAGCAGGTCCGCGAGATCGGCCATTGGGCTCTCGAACACGGCCTCTGGGTGGTCACGGACGAGATCTACGAGCACCTGGTCTACGGCGGCGCGACCTTCTCCTCGATTCCGGTCGAGGTTCCGGAGCTTGCGGACCGCTGTGTGGTGCTGAACGGCGTCGCGAAGACGTACGCGATGACCGGCTGGCGCGTGGGATGGCTCATCGGGCCGGCCGACGTCGTGCAGGGCGCGGTGAACCTGCAGTCGCACGCCACCTCGAACGTCGCGAACGTGTCCCAGCGGGCCGCGCTGGCCGCCGTGACCGGGGACCTCTCGGCGGTGGCGACGATGCGCGAGGCCTTCGACCGCCGACGGCTCACCATGGTCAAGATGCTGTCGGAAATCCCCGGCGTGGTGTGCCCGGAGCCGCAGGGCGCGTTCTACGCGTACCCATCGGTGGCAGGCGTCCTCGGCAAGGAGATCCGCGGGCAGCGGCCCGCGTCCTCAGCCGCCCTGGCCGAGCTGATCCTGGCCGAGTCGGAGGTCGCGGTGGTTCCGGGCGAGGCGTTCGGGACGCCGGGCTATCTGCGCCTGTCCTACGCACTGGGCGACGATCCGCTCGTCGAAGGCGTCACCCGGATTGCCAAGCTCCTCGGCGAAGCCCAGTAGGACCGGGGTGCGCGACCTCGTCGCGCTGCCGAAGGCCCATCTGCACCTGCACTTCACCGGGTCCATGCGGCACGCGACGCTCCTCGAGCTCGCGGACCTGCACGGCATCCGGCTGCCCGACGCGTTGCGCCGCAGCGAGCCACTGGACCTGGAGGCCACCGACGAACGCGGATGGTTTCGGTTCCAGCGGCTCTACGACAGCGCTCGCGCGGTGGTTCGGACCGAGGCCGACATCCGTCGGCTGGTGCTCGAGGCGGCCCAGGACGACGTCGCGGAGGGCTCGGGCTGGCTGGAACTGCAGGTGGACCCGAGTTCCTACGCGAAGTTCCTCGGGGGCCTGACGCCGACGGTCGAGCTGATCCTGGACGCGGTGCGGCAGGCCAGCGCGGCCACGGGCCTCGGGATCGGGTTGGTGATCTCGGCCAATCGGACGCGGCACGAATTCGATGCGCGAACCCTGGCCCGGCTGGCGATTCGCTACGCCGGGGCCGGAGTGGTCGGGTTCGGGCTGTGCGCAGACGAGCGTCGTGGCAGGGCCCGCGACTTCGAACGGGCCTTTCAGATCGCCCGTGGCGGCGGGCTGGCGGCCGTGCCGCACGGGGGTGAGCTCGGCGGGCCGCAGGAGGTGCGGGACTGTCTGCGGCAGCTGCGGGCGCATCGGATCGGGCACGGGGTGCGGGTGGTCGAGGATCCGAGGGTGCTCGAGGAGCTGGTCGTCGCGCGGGTCACGCTGGAGGTCTGCCCGACGTCGAACGTGGCGTTGGGCGTGGCCGCGTCGCCGGCGGCGGTCCCGCTGCGAGAGTTGCGGGCGGCAGGGGTGCCGATCGCGCTGGGGGCCGACGATCCGCTCCTGTTCGCGTCCCGGCTGGTCCCGCAGTACCGGATGGCACGCGAGGTCCACGGCTTCTCCGACGCCGACCTCGCCGCGTTCGCGCGCGACTCCGTCGAGGCCTCGTTGGCGCCGGAGTCGGTGAAGGCAGCTCTGCGGGCCCGGATCGTGTCCTGGCTGGACGGCCCCGCCGGTTAACGCCTCGCACGGAGCGCTGTACAGCGCTGCCTGCGAGACAAGCCGGGCAAATCGGACGCGAAAGTCGCACGCAGCGCTGTACAGCGCCAATGGCGATTGCGTGGAGTGACCGGCTGGCGCTAGAGGGTTAGACCTACGAGCACCGGCTCGTGGTGGAGCTCGATGCCAAAGCGCTCGAGCACCCCGGCGCGGACCGCGCGGGCGAGGGCGACGAGGTCTCCGGCCGAGGCCGTCCCCCTGTTGGTCAGCGCCAGCGTGTGCTTGGTGGACAGGGTGGCTCGGCCCCCGTTGAGGTCCGCACCGTAACCCTTGCCGAAGCCGGCGTGCTCGATCAACCAGGCCGCCGACGTCTTGAGCAGACCTTCGCCTGCCGGGTAGCGCGGCGCGTCGTCGGGCAGGACCGCGGCGGCGATCGCGTTGCTGAGGATGGGGTTGGTGAAGAAAGACCCGGCGCTCCAGGTGTCGTGATCGGCGACGTCGAGGACCATGCCCTTGCTACGACGCAGGCCGAGCACGGTGTCGCGGACGTCGTGGACCGGGGCGGTCTCCCCCGCTTGCACGCCGAGGCTTCGGGCGAGTTCGGCGTAGCGGACGGGGGCGCTCTCGCCACCTCTGTTGAGGCGGAATGTCACACCGGTGACGACGTAGCGGCCGGTCTGCTTGAAGAGGCTGTCGCGGTACGCGAACTGGCAACCGGCGGGGTCGAGCGTCCTGGCCGTCCGGGCATCGCGGTCCCAGACATCGACGGCGGTGACAACGTCGGCGACCTCCTGGCCGTAGGCGCCGACGTTTTGGATGGGGGTGGCGCCGGCGGAGCCGGGGATGCCGGAGAGCGCCTCGATGCCGCCGAGGCCTTCGGCGACGCTCCACGCGACGAAGTCGTCCCAGTTCTCGCCCGCAGCGATCGTGACGAGCACGTCGTCGCCGTCGGCTCGGACCTCGCGGCCCTTGCCGACGAGTCGCAGGACGGTGCCGGCGAAGCCGTCGTCGGAGATCAGGAGGTTGGAGCCGCCCGCGAGAATCAGGAGCGGTTCGCCGGTGCGGTCGCACTCTGCGGTGAGTGCAGCGACGTCCGCGGCGTTGTCGACCTCGACGAGGCGAGCCGCCGGTCCGCCGACGCGGAACGTGGTGAACGGGCCCAGCGGGACGTCGGCTTGCACGCTAGTCGTCGCGATCACGCTCTCCACGCCGTCGATTCTGCCGCCCGCAGCCGGCTCGAGTGATCGAATGCGCCAGCCGTGTCATCCCTGAAGGAGCGGGGCCGGGTCAACAGCCGGGTCTCCATTGTTTCTGGCTTCTCCCGCCGGATCTGGGCGCGCTGAACTGAGGCGTCGGGGTCAAGGCTCGGGCGTAGCCCGACCGCGTAGCGGCCGGAGGGCCTTGATGCCGGCGCCGGTTCGGCGAGGCTGTGG
>JBQTKD010000137.1:0-5119 GCA_052386455.1 Sporichthyaceae bacterium | reverse complement strand
GGTGGCCCGCCCTCCTTCTCGGGCCGCGGCCCGCGCGGCCCCCGCGCCCTACCAGCCTCGCGGGGCGGCCCGACCTCGGCCAGATCGGTACCCAGGTGGCGGTCGGGCTCGCCTCGGGCCGGCCGATGAGCCTCACCCCGGCCGGCCTGACCTGCTGCCCGCCCGGCGAACGGACCCAGAGCGGCCTCCTCGGCGCGCTCACCGCCCAAGCCGGGTGGGCCCTCTTCGCCGGACAGATGCTGGCCTGCCTCCTGCTCGCCTTCGCGATGCACGGCAGCCGCCGCAGCCTCGACGGGCTCGGCGACGCGCTCGGCCTCCTGGGCGAGCTCCTGCGCCCGTGGCGGGTGCTGCGCGTCTTCCTGATGGTTCGTCAGTTCGTTGCTCCCGTCGGCTCTGCCGCCGCCGTCGTGCCCGCAGCGCCGGGCCGCGTGCAGCGCCACGGTCTCCTGCCCGTTCGTCGGCGCCCCCGCCGGGGTCCGCCGCGCGCCGTCGTCTTCGGCGCTCGGCCCGTCGCACCGTTCGGCGCGGCGGTTCTCGGTACGGCGTAGGTCCCCGCTCGGGGCCTGGCGCCTCGAACCCTCGTGGAGACCTCAATGAGCGAGCTTGCGAGCTCACAAAAGCACCGTGCATCGGTGCTCATCGGGCCGACGAAGGAGACCCGATGAGTACTGTCCTGCACCCTGCAGTTGCACCGACCGCGCCGCGTGCGCGGCGGCTCGACCACCCCGCCCTCGGCTGGTTCGCCACCGGTGGCCGCCTCGTCCTCGGCGGCGTGTTCGCCGTCGCGGGCCTGGCCAAGATCGCCGATCCCGCGGCCAGCGTGCGCGCCGTTCGCGCCTACGAACTGCTGCCCGAGGGACTCGAGACCCTCGTCGGCCGCGGCCTGCCCGCGTTCGAGCTGGTCCTCGCCGCCGCACTGGTGTTGGGCATCGCGCTGCGACTCGCCGCCGCCGTCGCCGCCGGCCTGCTCGCGGTGTTCACCGTCGGCATCGCCAGCGCCGCGGCCCGCGGCCTGCAGATCGACTGTGGCTGCTTCGGCGGCGGCGGACCGACCGACAATCCCCACTACACCGGGGAAATCGTCCGCGACGTCGCACTGTTCGCGCTAGCGGTCGCAGTCGCGCTTGTCGGGCGGTCGCGGCTCGGACTCGATCCGAAACAGCCGGCCGCGCCGGACCCGTCGCTGCCCGCCCGCACCGCCACCGTCCGCGCCCAGAACGCGCGTGCGCGGCACGCCGCGATGCGTCGCCGGCTGAGCCTCGGCGTTGCCGCGGCGCTGCTCGTCGGTTCCGGGTCGGCCGTCGCCGTGGCAGCGGCCACCGCCCCCGGGGTGCCGCAGCGCATCCCCGCCGGAGTCACGGCGGGCGGGGGGATCGTCGTTGGCTCGGCCGCTGCGCCGAAGACCGTCGTCGTGTACGAGGACCCGCAGTGCCCCGTCTGCAGGCAGTTCGAGGAGTCCTCCGGTAGCGCGCTGAAGAAGGCCGTCGCCGACGGAAAGGTGCGAGTCGAGTACCGGATGCGCAGCTTCCTCGGCCCCGAAAGCGTGCGCGCGGTCGCAGCGCTGGGCGCGGCGCAGGACGCGGGGCGTTTCGCCGACCTGCGCGCGGCGATGTTCGCCCACCAGCCCGAGGAGCACACCGGCGGCTACACGATCGCCGACCTGATCGCGCTGGGCAAGGGCATCGGCCTGACCGACCCGGCGTGGGTGGCGGCCGTGCAGGACCAGACGTATGCCGCGTGGGCCCGCCGGATCGACGACCAGGCCAGCCGCGACGGCAACACCGGCACGCCCTCCGTGGTGCTCGGCGGCCAACAACTGCCGTCGTCGACGGTCTTCGACGCGACGGCGCTGGAAGCCGCCCTAAGAAACTGACACAGCGTCAGACAGGGTGCCGGGAAACTGGCCCCGCCCGGGTGGGTCGCGGCTGCCGGCAAGATGCCGCCGTGACCCACTCTCCCGGCGATCTCGCCGTCCTGCACTCTCGTGTCGGCGCCGAACTGCTCGCTTCCGCAATTCCCGCCCGCTTCGCGTACACGACACCGGACGGGCCGCGCGTGGTCCCGCTCTGGTTCCACTGGACCGGCACCGACGTCGTGTTCGGAGTGTTCCCCGGCTCGCCGAAGCTGCGCCACGTGTCGACCGGCACACGCGTCGCCGTGTCCATCGACAGCGAGTCGTTCCCGCACTACGGCCTGCAGATCCGCGGCTCGGTCACCGTGACGCCGACCGACGGCATCCTCCCGGAGTACGCCGCGGCCGCGGCCCGAATGCTGGGCGCCGCACGCGCCGCCGAGTTCATCAACGGCATTGCGCCGCCACCGGCCCAGGTCCGCGTCGCGCTGCACCCCGAGTGGGCGCGCGCCATGGACATGCGCGGTTAGCTCTCCTGCGTCAGCACGAACAACAGCGGGGGCTCGAAGCCGGGCAGGTGGCGGCCGCAGAGCAGAGAAGCGACGAACGAGGCGCGGATTGCGGCCGTCGGGCGCCACTCCCGCGGGTTTTCTGCTCGATGGCCGACGCACCGCCGGAACTGTCGGCCCTCCCGCCTAGGGTCCGGATAGTGCAGGTCGACGACACGGGGAGATGTCGTGGAGGAAAAGCTCGAGAAGATCCGCAAGATCCTGGCGAAGGCCGAGCATCCGAGCTGTCCGCCGCACGAGGCGGAGGCGCTCAACGAGATGGCGGCCACCCTCATCGCCAAGTACGGGGTGGACATGGCGCTGCTCGCGGAGCGGATGCCGCAGTCGCAGCGGATCGTGGGAGACCGGGTGATCGCGGTCGAGGCCCCGTACGCCCGGGACAAGTGCCAGCTGCTCGCGAAGGTTGCGTTGGCGCTGCGGTGCCAGTGCGTGCAGCGGGAGCGGTCCGGGCCGTCCGGGGAGAGGGAGTGGAGCCTGCACCTGTTCGGCCACGAGGCGGACCTGGCCCGCGTCGAGTTGCTGTACACCTCCCTGCTGGTCCAGGCGGCCATCGGGCTGGTGCGGGACGCGGGCGCCGCTGCGCCGGGGGAGGACCTGCGCGCCTTCCGTCGATCGTGGCTCGCCGGGTTCGCCGCCGCCGTCGGGGCCCGCCTTCGCGAGGCCGAACTGCTCGCCGAGCACACGGCCGACAACGGCGCCGGACGGTGCGTCGCGTTGGTCCTCGCCGACCGCAGCGCGGAGGTGGCACAGGCGGTGCAGCAGCACTACCCGAGGCTCGGGAACGCTCGCCGGCGCCAGCTCAGCGGCAGCGGCTTCGCCCACGGCCGGGCCTCGGGCACGCGGGCGGACCTCGGCCGCAACCTCGGGGGCCGCTCGGGCCGGCAACTAGGCGCGTAACGCTCTACATGCAGGCGGGGCCCTCGCCGACTGCGGGCCATCGCTCGGTGCGGTCGGGACCGACGAGGTAGGCCGCGTCGGCCGTCGACCAGAGCGCGACGGTGTCGCGGCGGAAGCCGGTGTCGACGGCGTCTGCGGGCAGTACGGCGTTCGCGTCGAAGCCGCGGTAGGCCTCGGCCCAGCCGCGGTACGCGCCGTTGGGCCTGCCGTAGCGCACCCACGCCGTGGCGAGCAGGCCCTGCGGGTCGCGGACGAAGACCTGGCGGCCGGGAGTCAGATCCGAGGTGCCGCCGTCCAGGGTGAGGGTGACGGTCCCCTGGTAGCTGCAGTGGCCGCTTCCGATGTAGGTGCCGACCAGCGCTGGATCGGCGGGCCGACCGGAGGTGTCCTCCCAGATCGGCACGTCGCCGCGGGTGTACTTGAGGGGGAGTTCCTCCGCGCACGCGGCGAAGCTGCGGATCGTCCAGCCGCCGCCGCCGTCGGCGAGGACGACCGCGGCGCGTACCCGGTCGTGCAGGCGCAGGACGTACAGCCGCTCGGCGGGTGACGTGCCGGCGGGCCGCCAGTAGTTCACGGGCACGCTCCTTGCCCACTTTTCGGCGACGCCGCGAGCGAAGACGGTGAGCGTCCGCTCCGGGGTCTCCGCGGCGGTCCCCTCCGGGTGCTCGGCCGCAAACGGCTTGTCCGCCCCCTTGCACCGCAGCAGGTCGCGAGCCCGGACGGGGATCGCAAGCGGTGCGTGCGGGTCGGGAGTCCGGTGGAACACCTTGCGAAACACGACGTAGGAGAAGTCCGCCTCCGGCGGCGGCGCGTCGCCTGCGGGGACGATCGGTTCCTCGCGAGGCGTGCTCGGTGCCGCGACGGCGACCGCGCCGAGCAACAGCGCACCGAGCGCGGTGCCCACGCCGCCCGTTGCCAGCCGTCTGCCGCCCATCTGCACCTCCTACCCGGAAGTACACGTCACGACGGACGGGCAGGGCGCCCGATTCGCCGGATTCGACCCGCTCAGGCCTCGGCGAACCGCTTCCCGAGCCACGCTCCCAACGCATTGAACTCCTCCAGGCACGCCTCGTGGCCCATCGGGTAGGAGTGCCATTCGACGTCGTGCCCGCGGCTCTGCAGTTGCTTCGCGGCGAGTTCGCCCGCGCGGTAGGGGACGACGGGGTCCATGGAGCCGTGGGCACCGAAGACGGGCGGGAGCGACTCGGCCTCCGGCGCCTCGGCGAGCAGGCGTTCGGACATCGGCAGGTACGTCGACAGCACGACGACGCCGGCGAGCGGAGCGGCGTTGCGCAGGAGCAGGGTCATCGCCACCGCGCCGCCCTGCGAGAACCCGGCGAGCACGACGCGCGAACGCGGCACGCCGCGCGCGGCCTCCCGTTCGATGAGCGCCTCGACGGCGGCCGCGGACGCGATCAGGCCTTCGGCGTCCGCGCGTTTGTCGATGTCCTCGAGGGAGAGGATGTCGTACCACGACCGCATCCGCATGCCGCCGTTGATGGTCACCGGCGCGACCGGCGCGTGCGGGAACACGAAGCGCACGGCGGGCCATTCCGGGCGCACCAACTCCGGGGCGACCGGCGCCCAGCCGTCCCCGCTGTCGCCCAGCCCGTGCAGCAGGATCACGGACCAGGTGGGGTTGGGGCCGGTCTCGAATTCGACGCTTTCCAGATCCATGCGCGACATTGTTCCGCGCGACCGCGGGCCCGGGGACCCCCGGGGCCCGGCCGGGCCGCGGTACGGGGGGTGTGGAGGGCGCTCTCGGTAGACGCCTTTGCATGGGGGGGTGGGGTGCCCCCCC
>JBQTKD010000136.1:0-13569 GCA_052386455.1 Sporichthyaceae bacterium | reverse complement strand
GGCGCGCGCGAGGGCCCGGGCGGCAGCCGGCCGGGCCAGGGGGAAGGCGCGGTCGTGCCGGCCGGCACGGCGGGAGGGCTCGGCGAGCACGCCCGGGTCGACGGGCCCGCCGGCTCCGGCTTCGAGGGCCTGTGCGACCCGGGCGTGCAACGCTCGGCGCTCGGCCCACGGCACCGCGGCGTAGGCGGCCTCGCGCAGCGTCGCGCGAACGAAGCGCAGGTGCCCGTCCGGGGTGCGCGCCACGACGGAGGCGACTCGGTCCCAGGCCAGGCCCTCGCCCAGGACCGCCGCCGCCAGCTCCGGCGAGAACGTCGAGCCGAGCGGGCTGGCTCGACGCACCAGCAGCCGGTCCCCCGGAGCCAGCGCGTCGATCTGCGCCATCGCCGCTGCCTGTGCCGAGTCCGGCAGGTCCGTGCCGGACGCCGCCAGCAGGTCGAGGAGGAACTGCGGGTTGCCTCCAGAACGGGCCACCGCCTCGGCAACGCGCCTCGGGGGCAGCGGGGTCGCGTCCGTGGCGGCGTGGGCCAGGGCGCGGGCGGCCTCGGCGGGCAGGGCATCGACGGCGATCCGGCGATGCGGCGGCGCGATCCTGTGGCCGTGCCCGGCACGTTGCACCAGCAGCACGACCCAGTTGGACGTGGGCAGGTGCGGCGCGAACGCGCCCAGGAGGCCGGCCGAGGCCTCGTCGATCAGATGCGCACCGTCGACCTCGAGCAGCGTGGGCACCATCCGCTCGGGGGTGAGCAGCGCGAGAACCGCCTCCTGGGTCCGCGCCGCGCGAAACTGCGGCAGCAGGGCGGCGCTGCGCTCGGTGGCCGGCAGTTCGACGCCGAGTACGTCGCCGAGCAGGGGCAGGTCCTCGGCCAGGGCCAATTCCTGCGCTCGGGCGCGCAGGGTGGCGATCACCGTGTCGGTGTCGTCGGCCCACGCCAGCCCGAGGAGTCTGCGCAGCAGGCCGTGCCAGAGGGAGTAGGGCACGGTGGAAAGGTGCGCCTCGCAGGCCACGGAAATCCGGCGAACGCCCGGGGCCTGTAGCTCCTCGAGCAGTCTGGTCTTGCCGACGCCGGACGCGCCGTTGAGCTCGACGAGACCACCGCGCGCCTCGCGTGCCCCGGCCACCACCTCGGCCAGTTCGGCAAGCTCGGAGTCCCGCCCGATCAGCGGAAGTGCGTGCGCGGCGGGAGCGGCGACGGCGTGGCGCAGCGGGGGGCCCACCGCGTACGCCTGGACGAGCTTGGCCTTGCCCTTCGCGGCGAAGGGCTCCAGTTCGACCGTGTCGAACTTCGTCGCCGACCGCTCCAGGATTCCCGGCGTGGCCCAGAGCTGACCCATCGTCGATTTGCCCATGACGCGGGCCGCGAGGTTCGTGGTGTCGCCCATCACGATGTAGGACCGGCGGTAGGGCGGGCCGAGCTCACCGGTGAAGGTGGGGCCGCGGTTCACCCCGATGCGAATCGGGAGCCGCCGCTCGCCCTCGACGATCTGACGAAGCGTCAGGAGCATGCGCTCCTCGTCGTCGCCGACCACTCGCGGAGCGCCCGCCGTCAGCAGCAGTTTCCCGCCATCGGCGTCGATGTCCGAGTCCAGAAAGCACACCTCGTGCCGGTCCGCGGCGCGCTGTACGTCCACGACGAGTTCGTGCAGCGCCGCAGCGGTTGCCGCCGGGCCCTCCTTCGCCAGGATCGCGTTGGTTCCCTTGAACTGCAGGAAGGCGACGCACGATCGGCGATGCTCGGCGGCCGAGGCGCCGCCCGTGACGTGCGCGCGCACCGCGGTGGACAGGCAGCGCGCCACCCGTTCGGTCGGCGGAAGGACCAGCGGTTCCATGTACGCGATGTCTTCCTCGACCGGCACGGAGCGCAGCAGGAACGCCGGACCGACGCTGGCTCCGATGCACTTGGACGGAAGGAGCGCGGCGGTTTGCGCGGACACCACGATCTGCCCGTTCTCGGCCAGTCCCTCGGTCTCGACGGTCCCGGTGGCGCCGGGACCGAGTACCAGGTGCTCCAGATGCGACTCCCCGACGAGGAAGAAGTGGAACGTGTCCGAGTGCACCCCGACGGTCATGCGCAGGACGCCGCGCACCCCGGCGACGTCGATCTTTCCCACCGTCCGCAGTCGTTCCCGCATGCGGAACGCCGAACGCGCGGCCCGCTCGGCGTGGCGCGGCCCTTCGAAGAACAGCAGGAGCGCGTCGCCACCGAATTTGATGAGGCTGCCGTCGTTGTCGTAGGCAACGCGCAGCAACGAGGCGAAGACGCCGTTGACCGTTCCGACGAGCAGTTCCGCGCCCTCGGGGCCGCGGCGCTGGAGCTTCTCCGAGAGCTTGGTGAAGCCGGACAGGTCGGCGAAGAGCATGCTGCCATCGACGATCCGCACGGGGTCGAACGGCTCGCGCGCGAGATGGCGCAGGACTCCCCGCGGCACGTACGGGTCGAAGGTCCGCTCGGAGGACACGTTCGATCCTATGCACGGTCGCAGCCGACGAATTGTCGGCTCGACGACCGATCGCGAAACATCGAACCGATACGGTCGCCACCGAGACGGTCGCTGCTCCTCCTGCCGAGGGACGCTTGATGAATCTCCTGCTCGTGTCGGACCTGCACTACACGCTGCGTCAGTTCGACTGGCTGAGCTCGCGAGCGGGCGAGTACGAGGCGATCGTGCTCGCCGGAGACCTGCTGAGCGTCGCGGCGCCGGTCTCGGTGGACGCGCAGATCGCCGCGATGCGCGCCACCCTGCGGCGGCTCGCCGAGCGCACCACGGTGATCGTCTGCTCGGGCAACCACGACCTGAATTCGACCAATGGGGCCGGCGAAAAGACCGCAGACTGGCAGGCCGAACTGAGCGCCGCGGGCGTGGTGGTGGACGGCCACTCGACGCGCGTCGGCAGTGCGCTGATCACCGTGCTGCCCTGGTGGGACGGACCCGCCGCCCGCGCGGAGTCCGAGGCGTTTCTGGCCGAGGTGGATCGGGGCGACGCCGCGCACTGGGTGTGGGTCTACCACTCCCCGCCGGAGTCGCTGCTGTCCTGGACCGGTGCGCGGCACTTCGGCGATCCGGTGGTCGCCGAGTGGATCGACAAGTGGCGCCCGGACGCGGTGCTGTGCGGCCACATCCACCAGGCGCCGTTCGCGCCGGACGGTTCGTGGGTGGACAGCATCGGCGACACGTGGGTGTTCAACCCCGGCAAGCAGACGGGCCCGGTCCCGACGTTCGTCGAGCTGGATCTGGACGGGGGCTTGGCGCGGTGGACCTCGATGATGGGCTCGGAGGACCACGACCTGCGCTCTGCTCAGTAGTCGGGTTGGTCCTCGCGGTTCGACCCGAGCGAGGCGCCGCTCGGGCGTACGGACTGCAACTCGGAGAGCACCTCGGCCATCAGGCCCAGATGGGTCTCGGAGTCGCTGTACTGGTGGCGCAGGTCCGCGAGGTAGCCCGTCATGGACTGCAGCCGGGCCGCGAGCAGCCGGGCCATGCCCAGCAGCAGCGCGGGATTGTCCAACGCCTCCGTAGCGGGCAGCACTCTCGTGACGACGTCGTCGATCGCGTACACCCGGGCGGAGTGCACGGTGCCCAGCAGCACGGAGATCTCCCCGAGGAAGGCCCCGGGATCGGACACCCGCTTGACCAGGACGCCGCCGACCTCGATACCAACCGTGCCCGAGACGAGCACGTAGATGGCGCCGGAGGGCGAGCCCTCGGTCATCAGCGTCTCGCCCGGCGCGAAGCGACCGACCGGCAGATCCGCGCACAGCGGCAGGATGTCGTCCACGTCCGGCACCCTACAAGCGACGTGTTACAGGAAGTCCACGTCGATCGCGACGGTTTCGACGGTGCGCCGCCGGCCGTCCCAGCGGACGTCCTCGCGGCGCTGGGCTCCGCGCGCGTGGGCGATCCCCCAGGACACCTGCACGGGGCCCGCGCACCCGCTGCAGAGCACGTCGTCGGCCATGGGCGCCGCGGCGCCGCACTGCTGACAACCGTCCACGCCTCAGGATGGGGCCGGTCGCGCGGGACCGGCAAGCGCTCAGTCGATATAGGCGGGGTGGCGCAGGTGGACCGCGTCGCCGATGCGGTGCACGCGCATGGCGTTCGTGCCGCCGACGATCCCGGGCGGGCTCCCGGCAACGATGACGACCTTGTCGCCCTCCTTGCAGCGGCCGAGCGCCAGCATCGCCTCGTCGACCTGACGGACCATCTCGTCGGTGTGCCCGACGCTCGGGACGAGGAAGGTCTCCACGCCCCAGCTCAGCGCGAGCTGGTTGCGCACTGCGCCCTCCGGGGTGAAGGCGAGCAGCGGGATCGGGGAGCGGTGCCGGGCCAGCCGGCGTGCGGTGTCCCCGCTCTGCGTGAACGCGACCAGGAACTTCGCCCCGACGGCGGCGCCGACCTCGGCGGCCGCGCGGGCGATGGCCGCGCCCTGCGTCTGCGGCGGGCCCATGTCCGGCGCGAGATAGGTGAGCGTGTCGTCCTCGACGGCCTCGGCGATGCGGCTCATCGTGGACAGCGCCACCAGGGGGTACCGGCCGACGCTGGTTTCGCCCGAGAGCATCACGGCGTCCGCGCCGTCGAGGACCGCGTTGGCGACGTCGGAGGTTTCGGCGCGCGTGGGGCGCGGCTCTTCGATCATCGAGTCGAGCATCTGCGTCGCGACGATGACCGGCTTGGCCTTCAGCCGGGTGCGCCAGATCGCCCGCTTCTGCACCAGCGGAACGTCCTCCAGCGGCAGCTCCACGCCGAGGTCGCCGCGCGCGACCATCAGGCCGTCGAAGGCGTCGATGATCTCGTCGAGGTTCTCCACCGCCTGCGGCTTCTCGATCTTCGCGATCACGGGCAGCCGCACGCCCTCTTCGTCCATGATCGCGTGGACCAGCTCGACGTCGCGGGCGTCGCGAACGAAGGACAGCGCGATCATGTCGGCGCGCAGGTGCAGCGCCCAGCGCAAGTCTTCGATGTCCTTCTCGGACAGGGCCGGCACGCTCACCGCGACGCCGGGCAGGTTCAGGCCCTTGTGGTTGGAGATCGGGCCGCCGTCGAGCACGCGGGTCTTCACCTCCGTTGCCTCGACCGCGAGCACCTCCAGGCTCAGCCGCCCGTCGTCGACGAGGATCCGGTCGCCCGGCTTCACGTCCCCGGGCAGGCCCGCGTAGGACGTCGAGACGATCTGGTTGGTGCCGGGCACGTCGCGGGTGGTGATCGTGAACTCCTGGCCCGGAAGCAGTTCCGTGCCGGGTTGCGCGAACTTTCCGACGCGGATCTTCGGGCCCTGCAGGTCCACGAGAATGCCCACGGCGCGGCCGGCGGCGTCCGAGGCGGCGCGGACCCGCGCGTACCGGACTTCGTGCTCGGCGTGCGATCCGTGGCTGAGGTTCAGCCGCGCGATGTCCATCCCGACCCCGACGAGCGCGCGGACCGCGTCTTCGCTGTCGGTGGCGGGCCCCAGGGTGACGACGATCTTCGCGCGGCGCATGCATCGACCCTAATCAGGCCCGCGTTGCCCGAAGGTGTCCGATAGCCGAAATGCGCTGTGGGATGAGACTCAACCCGCCGGAGCGATGTTGGCATTGCGCTTGAACACGTTCGCCGGGTCGTAGGTCGCCTTGATTCGGCCGAGCCGCTCGTAGTTGTGGCCGTAGGCGGCCCGCACGGCGTCCAGGTCCGCCTCGGCCATCGAGTTCACGTACGACCCGACGCCCATCGCGTGCGGCAGCAGGGCGTCGTACGTGCCGCGCACCCACTCTCGCTCGGCCGTCCAGGTGGCGGCGGTGTGGTTGAGTCCGACGACGAACGTGGCCCAGTGACGCTGCCTCAGACCGCCGAAGGCGGTGGCGTCCTCGGCCGGTTCGCAGTAGGCGCCGTCCATCAGGTAGAGCATCAGCACCGACGTCGGTGCGGCGCGCCTGGGCAGCCGGTCCAGCAGGATCTCGACGGCCTCGTCGGTGAGTTCGGGCAGCGAGGTGCCCTTCTCGTAGACGTAGCTTCCCCACGCGTTGGGCTCGTCGAACATCGACTGCAGCGCCAGGTACGGCATCGGGGTCAGCAGGTCGAACAGCGGCGGGCACTCCTCGCGCAGGCGCTCGACGTGCTCGGCGTGGCCCTCGGGGTCGGAGAAGCCGACGAGCATCGCGGCGAAGCCGGGGGTGAAGTGGTGCTCCTGCGGCACGAACGGAGCAGGCGGGGCGTTGAGGCCGGCGAGGATGAAGCCGAAGCCCGGCGGCAGGTCGTGCGCGAGTTCGCGGCACGCGCGCAGGCCCACCGCCGCGTTCTCCAGCCCCCAGAACAGCATGCCGAAGTGCACGATCGGCCCGACGGGGTGCAGTCGAAACTCGAACTGCGTGACCACGCCGAAGTTGCCGCCGCCGCCCTTCAGCGCCCAGAACAGGTCCGGATGCTCGGTGGCGTCGGCGCGGACGATGGAGCCGTCGGCCAGCACGACCTCGGCACCGAGCAGGTTGTCGACGGTCAGGCCGTGGTCGCGGGACAGCCAGCCGAGCCCGCCGCCCAGCGTCAGCCCACCGACACCGGTGTGCGAGACGACTCCCGCCGGCGTCGCCAGGCCGTGCTCCTGTGCCGCCGCATCGAACTGGCCGAGCAGAGCACCTCCGCCGACCCGGGCGATCCGCGCCGCGGCGTCGATCTCGACGGCGTTGCACCGGGCGAGGTTGATCATCACCTCGCCGTCGAACACCGCCGAACCCGACGCGTTGTGTGCTCCCCCACGAACCGTCAGGCCGAGACCGGCCGCCCGGGCCCAGCGAACGGTCGCGGACACGTCCTCGGCGTCGAGGCAGTAGACGACGCGGGCCGGGTGCCGGTCGATCTGCGCGTTCCAGACCCGGCGGGCGTCGTCGTAGCCGAGGTCCCCCGCTGCGCACACCTGGCCGCGAACCGCCGCGCGCAGTTCTTCGATCCCGCTCACACCCGCCGTCGCGGTCATGCGTCGTCCTCCTCGTGCCTCCGCTGTGGGCGAGTACAGCAGGCCTGTGTGTCGGCCGCGATACCGGCGAGCCGCGCGCGCAAGCCGTTCACCTCCTCGCCATCTCCCGCCCGCGTGCGGGTCGTCCCCGCCCTCGATCGCCCCTCGCGCACAGACCGAATCCCTGCCTGCGCACCCGTGGAATCGTCGAGAGTTCGGAGGGCTGGCACGCCCAACTGACGTTCCTCGTGCCGCCCTCCCCCGAAGACCCCAAGGCGCTCGGGTAGCCGGCTCGCGGGCAGCGGACGGCTAGACGACGAGCGGCCGGGCGGACGGCGGGATCGGGGCCGGGAGGTTGGTGAAGCCGGTGAGGTACCGGTCCACCGCGGCGGCGCAGGCACGGCCCTCGGCGATCGCCCACACGATAAGCGACTGGCCACGGCCGGCGTCGCCGGCGACGAAGACGCCCTCCACGTTGGTCGCGTAGGTCTCGTCGCGCGCGACGTTGCCGCGAGCGTCGTACTCGACGCCGAGATCGGTGAGCAGCGCGCCCTTCTCGGGGCCGACGAAGCCCATCGCCAGCAGCACCAGGTCCGCGGGGATCTCCCGTTCGGTGCCGGGGACCTCCTCGAACCTCCCGTCGACGAAGCGCACCTCGCACAGCACCAGCGCCCGGACCCGGCCGTCCTCGGTGCCGAGGAAGTGTTTGGTGGACACCGAGTAGACCCGCTCCCCGCCCTCCTCGTGGGCCGAGGCGGTGCGCATGACCATCGGGTACGTCGGCCACGGCTGCGCGGCCGGACGGTCCTCCGGCGGCTGGGGCATGATCTCGAGGCTCGTCACGGACAGGGCGCCGTGGCGGTGCGAGGTGCCGATGCAGTCCGCACCGGTGTCGCCGCCGCCGATGACGATGACGTGCTTGCCGGTGGCGAGAATCTGGCCCTCGACAGTGTCGCCCTCGCAGACCTTGTTGCTCTGCGGGAGGAACTCCATCGCCTGGTGGATGCCGGCGAGTTCGCGGCCGGGCACGGGCAGATCGCGCCACGCGGTGGCGCCCATCGCGAGCACGATCGCGTCGTACCGCTTCTGCAGCTGAGCCGCCGTCAGATCCGGCCCACCGACGTCGACGCCCGGGCGAAACTTGGTGCCCTCCGCCTTCATCTGGCGCAGCCGGCGGTCCAGGTACCGCTTCTCCATCTTGAACTCGGGGATCCCGTACCGCATGAGGCCGCCGATGCGGTCCGCGCGCTCGTACACGGCCACGGTGTGCCCGACGCGGGTGAGCTGCTGCGCGGCTGCGAGGCCCGCCGGGCCCGACCCGATGACCGCGATGGTCTTGCCGGAAAGGCGGTCCGGGGGCTGCGGGTTGACCCACCCGGAGTCCCAGGCGCGGTCGATGATCGAAACCTCGACGTTCTTGATCGTGACCGGGTCCTGGTTGATGCCCAGCACGCACGCCGGCTCGCACGGCGCCGGGCACAGCCGCCCGGTGAACTCCGGGAAGTTGTTCGTGGCGTGCAGTCGCTCGATGGCCTCTTTCCAGTCCCCGCGCCAGACGAGGTCGTTCCACTCCGGGATCAGGTTGCCCAGCGGGCAACCCGAGTGGCAGAACGGAATGCCGCAGTCCATGCAGCGCCCGGCCTGGGCCTTGATGATCGGCAGCAGCGCCCGACCGACGCCGTCCTCGGGGTAGACCTCGTTCCAGTCCTTGAGGCGCTCCTCGACGGGACGACGACCGGCGACCTCGCGGCCGTACTTCAGGAATCCACGGGGGTCTGCCATCAGCTCGCGCTCTCCATGACGCGACGCAGGGTCGCCTCGGTGTCCAGACCCTCCGCAGCCGCCGAGGCCTGGGCCGCCAGCACGCGCTTGTAGTCCTTGGGCATGACCTTGCCGAACCGCTCCACGTTCGCCGCCCAGTCGGCAAGCAGGGCCGCGGCGACGCCGGAGCCCGTCTCCTCGCCGTGGCGGGTCACGAACGTCAGCAGAAACTCGCGGTCTTCCTCGGAGAGCGGGTCGAGGTCGACCATCTCCGTGTTGACCTTGGCGGTGTCGAGGTCGAGCACGTACGCGATGCCGCCGGACATGCCGGCACCGACGTTGCGCCCGGTGGGGCCGAGCACGATCACTCGCCCGCCGGTCATGTACTCGCACGCGTGATCGCCCACGCCCTCGACGATCGCGGTGGCGCCGGAGTTGCGGACGCAGAAGCGTTCGCCGGCGTGGCCGCGCAGGTAGATCTCGCCGTTGGTCGCGCCGTAGCCGATCGTGTTGCCGGCGATCACGTGGTGCTCGGGCGCGAAGGTGGCCGAGCGGTCCGGCCGGACGACGATGCGCCCACCGGACAGTCCCTTGCCGACGTAGTCGTTCGCGTCGCCCTCGAGCCGCAGCGTGATGCCGGCGGGGACGAAGGCGCCGAAGGACTGCCCCGCGGACCCGGTGAACGTGATGTCGATGGTGCCGTCGGGCAGGCCGGCGCCACGGTGACGCTTCGTCACTTCGTGACCCAGCATGGTGCCCACGGTCCGGTTGACGTTGCGGATCGGCACGCTTGCCCGGACCGGGGCCTTGGTCTCGATGGCGTCGCGGCACAGCGCGATGAGCTCGTTGTCCAGCGCCTTGTCCAGGCCGTGGTCCTGCTCGCCGATGCAGTAGCGGACCGCGCCGTCGGGCAGTTCGGGCATGTGCAGGATCGGCGACAGGTCCAGACCCGACGCCTTCCAGTGCGAGACCGCGGCCGAGACGTCGATGAGGTCCGCCTGGCCGACCGCCTCTTCGATGCTGCGGAAGCCGAGCCTCGCCAGCAGCTCCCGCACCTCTTCGGCGATGTACTCGAAGAAGGTGACGACGAACTCGGCCTTGCCGCTGTACCGCGAACGCAGCACCGGGTTCTGCGTCGCGACGCCGACCGGGCAGGTGTCCAGGTGGCAGACGCGCATCATGATGCAGCCGGACACGACCAGCGGGGCGGTGGCGAAGCCGAACTCCTCCGCACCGAGCAGCGCGGCGATCACGACGTCCCGACCGGTCTTGAGCTGGCCGTCGGTCTGCACGACGATCCGGTCCCGCAGCCCGTTGAGCAGCAGGGTCTGCTGGGTCTCGGCCAGGCCGAGCTCCCACGGCGCGCCCGCGTGCTTGAGCGAGGTGAGCGGCGAGGCGCCGGTGCCGCCGTCGTGACCCGAGATCAGGACGACGTCCGCGTGCGCCTTCGAAACGCCCGCGGCAACCGTCCCGACGCCGACCTCGGCGACCAGCTTCACGTGGATGCGGGCCGATGGGTTCGCGTTCTTGAGGTCGTGGATGAGCTGCGCGAGGTCCTCGATCGAGTAGATGTCGTGGTGCGGCGGCGGGGAGATCAGGCCGACGCCGGGCGTGGAGTGCCGGGTCTTCGCAACCCACGGGTACACCTTCGCGCCGGGCAGCTGGCCGCCCTCGCCGGGCTTCGCGCCCTGCGCCATCTTGATCTGGATGTCGTCGGAGTTCGTCAGGTACTCCGCGGTGACGCCGAAGCGACCCGAGGCGACCTGCTTGACCGCGGAGCGGCGCTCCGGGTCGTAGAGGCGCTCGACGTCCTCGCCGCCCTCGCCCGTGTTCGACCGACCGCCGATGCGGTTCATCGCGATCGCGAGGGTCTCGTGCGCCTCCTGCGAAATGGAGCCGTACGACATCGCGCCGGTGTTGAAGCGCTTCATGATCTCCGAGGCCGGCTCGACCTCGTCGATCGGCACCGGCGGGCGCAGGCCCTCCTTGAGCTCGAACAGCCCGCGCAGGGTCATCAGGCGCTTGGCCTGGGAGTCCACGCGCTCGGTGTACTGCTTGAAGATGTCGAAGCGGCGGTTGCGCGTGGCGTGCTGCAGGCGGAACACCGTGTCCGGGTCGAACAGGTGCGGCTCGCCCTCGCGGCGCCACTGGTACTCGCCGCCGATCGCCAGCGTGCGGTGCGCCTGCGGGATGCCGCTCGGCGGAAACGCCTGCCGGTGGCGCAGCGCGACCTCTTCGGCGACGACGTCCAGCCCGATGCCGCCGAGCTGCGACGTGGTGCCGGTGAAGTACCTGTCGACGAGCTCCTGCGACAGGCCGATCGCCTCGAAGATCTGCGCACCGTGGTACGACGCGACCGTCGAGACGCCCATCTTCGACATCACCTTGAGGACGCCCTTGCCGAGCGCCTTCACCAGGTTGTAGACGGCCTTCTCGGCTTCGAGCTCGATCAGCACGCCCGCGTTGGCGAGGTCCTCGACGGACTCCATCGCCAGGTACGGGTTGACCGCCGAGGCGCCGAACCCGACGAGCAGGGCGACGTGGTGGACCTCGCGGACGTCGCCGGCCTCGACCACCAGACCGACCTGCGTGCGGGTCTTCTCCCGGATCAGGTGGTGGTGCACGGCGCCGGTCAGCAGCAGCGACGGGATCGGCGCGTGCTCGGAGTCGGAGTGTCGGTCCGACAGCACGATGATGCGGGCGCCCTCGGCGATCGCCGCCGAGACCTGCGCGCAGATCTCGTCCAGGCGCGTGGCGAGGGCCTCTCCCCCGCCGTCGACCTCGTAGAGGCCCGTGATGTTCACGGCCTTGAGGCCCGGCTTGTCGCCGTCGGCGTTGATGTGGAGGATCTTGCCGAGCTGGTCGTTGTCCAGCACCGGGAACGGCAGGCCCACCTGCCGGCAGTGCGCCGGGCCGGTGGTCAGCAGGTTCGACTCCGGACCGATCGCGGTGCCCAGCGAGGTGACGAGCTCCTCGCGGATCGCGTCCAGCGGCGGGTTGGTGACCTGCGCGAACAGTTGGGTGAAGTAGTCGAACAGCAGGCGCGGTTTGCCCGACAGCACGGCGATCGGGGAGTCGGTGCCCATCGAGCCGAGCGGCTCGCCGCCGGTGCGGGCCATCGGCGCGAGGATGACGCGCAGCTCCTCCTCGGTGTACCCGAAGGTTTGCTGACGCCGCGTCACGCTGCTGTGCGTGTGCACGATGTGCTCGCGCTCGGGCAACGAGGACAGCGAGATCAGACCGGCGTGCAGCCACTCGTCGTACGGGTGCTCGGCGGCCAGCCCCGACTTGATCTCCTCGTCCTCGACGATGCGGTGCTGCTCGGTGTCGACGAGGAACATGCGGCCGGGCTGCAGTCGGCCCTTGCGGACCACGGTGGCCGGGTCGATGTCGAGCACGCCGACCTCGGAGGCCATGACGACGAAGCCGTCTTCGGTGACCCAGTACCGGGAGGGGCGCAGTCCGTTGCGGTCCAGGACCGCGCCGACGACCGTGCCGTCGGTGAAGGTGATCGACGCCGGGCCGTCCCACGGCTCCATGAGCGTGGAGTGGTACTGGTAGAACGCGCGGCGGGCCGGGTCCATCGTGGGGTTGTTCTCCCACGCCTCCGGAATCATCATCAGCACCGCGTGCGGGAGCGAACGGCCACCGAGGTGCAGCAGTTCCAGGACCTCGTCGAAGCTCGCGGAGTCGCTCGCTCCCGGCGTACAGATCGGGAACAGCCGTTCGAGGTCGCCCGGGATCAGGTCGGACTCGAGCTGGGACTCCCGAGCCCGCATCCAGTTCCGGTTGCCCATGACCGTGTTGATCTCGCCGTTGTGCGCGACGTACCGGAACGGGTGCGCCAGCGGCCACGACGGGAACGTGTTGGTCGAGAACCGGGAGTGGACCAGCGCGATCGCCGAGGCGTACCGGCGGTCGGACAGGTCCGGGTAGAACGGCTCGAGCTGGCCGGTGGTGAGCATGCCCTTGTAGACCAGGGTCCGCGAGGACAGCGAGGAGAAGTAGATCTCGACCTCGCGTTCGGCGCGCTTGCGGAGCACGAACGCCTGGCGCTCGAGGCCCAGGCCGTCGGCGCCCTTGTAGGAGGCGGCCTTCGCGGACCCGTCCGAGGCGACGAAGAGCTGGCGGACGAACGGCACCGTGGCGCCGGACGCCTCGCCGAGCAACGAGGGGGTCGTCGGCACGTCGCGCCAGCCGAGGACGCGCAGGCCCTCCTCGAACGCGATGGTCTCGATGCGCCGCTCGGCGGTCTCGCGCGCGGCAGTGTCCAGCGGCAGGAAGGCCGGACCGACGGCGTACTTGCCGGCGGCGGGCAGCTCGAAGTCCACGACGTCGCGCAGGAACGCGTCCGGCACCTGGGTGAGGATGCCCGCGCCGTCGCCCGAGTCCGGGTCCGAGCCCGCGGCACCGCGGTGCTCCAGGTTGCGCAGGGCGATCAGGGCCTTGTTGACGACGTCGTAGGAGGCAACGCCGGTCATCGTCGCAACGAAGGCGACGCCGCAGGCGTCGTGCTCGTTGCGCGGGTGGTAGAGGCCCTGTGGCGCGGGCAACCCCTGGGGCATGGCGACTCCCGTCGAGGCGGGTGCGAGTGCTGTGTGCGAGACAGCGGGACGACGACGAGGACGCTCGTCGCACGGCGCATCGTGGGCGCTTGGCCGGCCGAGGCGGTAGCCGAGGCCGCGATGACGCTGCGGGACGACACTGGCCCAGGGCGGTACGGGGGATTCTACCGCACGGTGGAGATCGTGCCCGGAGCAGTTAGGGAAGCACTGATTTTCTCGGGCGCCCGGGTGTCTGCGGGCTGGGCCCGGCGGGCCGCGAAAAGATGGGGCCATGGACCCTTTGCAGCCCAGTTTCGCCGACGTCGAGTACGGCAACCGCCGGCG
>JBQTKD010000135.1:0-12291 GCA_052386455.1 Sporichthyaceae bacterium | reverse complement strand
CCCGAACGCACCGGGCACGTCTTCCACGGGTTCGTGCCGGGCGTCGGGGTCGGTGCGCGGTACGGGCTGCGCGTGCACGGCCCGTGGAACCCCGCCGGCGGGCAGCGGTGCAACCCGCACAAGCTGCTGCTCGACCCGCACGCGATCGCGATCGACGGCGAGGTCGCGTGGAGCGAGGCGGTGTTCTCCCACCGCTTCGACGACCCCAACGCACGCAACGACGCCGACTCCGCGTCTGCGATGCCCAAGTGCGTCGTCGCCGACCGCTCCTTCGACTGGGGTTGCGACGCCCCGCCGCGGATCCCGATGTGCGACACGATCGTCTACGAGACCCACGTCAAGGGCATCTCGATGCGCCACCCAGACGTGCCCAAGGACGTCGCGGGCACCTACGCGGGGCTCGCGCACCCGGCGATCGTGTCGCATCTGGTGGACCTCGGCGTGACCGCCGTCGAACTGCTGCCGGTCCACCAGTTCGTGCAGGATAGCCACCTCCTGGACCGGGGGCTGCGCAACTACTGGGGCTACAACTCCATCGGCTTCCTCGCCCCGCAGGGCTCCTACGCCGCGGCCGGCACCGGCGGGGGACAGGTCGCGGAGTTCAAGGCGATGGTGAAGGCCCTGCACGCCGCCGGCCTCGAGGTGATCCTCGACGTCGTCTACAACCACACCGCCGAGGGCAACCACCTCGGCCCGACGCTCTCGCTCAAGGGCCTGGACAACGCCGCCTACTACCGGCTCGACTCCGACCCGTCGAAGTACTACGACACCACCGGCACCGGAAACAGCCTGAACGTCGGGCATCCGATCGCGCTGCAGCTGATCATGGACTCGCTGCGGTACTGGGTCGCGGAGATGCACGTCGACGGCTTCCGGTTCGACCTTGCGACCACCCTGACCCGCCAGGACGGCGCAGAAGACATCCACAGCGCGTTTCTGACGCTGTGTCACCAGGATCCGGTGCTCGCGCCGGTGAAGCTGATCGCCGAGCCGTGGGACCTCGCGGGCTACCAGGTGGGCGGGTTCCCGGCGCGCTGGTCGGAGTGGAACGGCAAGTACCGCGACAGCGTCCGCGACTTCTGGCGCGGTGCCGACGGCGAGCTCGGCGAGTTCGCGCTGCGCCTGACCGGCAGCGGCGACGTGTACTCGAGCGGCCGGCGCACGCCCACCGCGAGCGTGAACTTCGTGACCGCGCACGACGGGTTCACCCTCGCCGACCTCACCGCGTACAACGAGAAGCACAACGAGGCCAACGGCGAGAACTCCCGCGACGGCGAATCGCACAACCGCTCCTGGAACTGCGGCGCCGAGGGACCCACCGACGACCCGGCCATCAACGAACTCCGGGCCCGGATGCGCCGCAACTACCTCGCGACGCTGTTGCTGTCGGCGGGCGTCCCGATGCTGCTCGGCGGCGACGAGTTCGGCCGCACCCAGCACGGCAACAACAACGCGTACTGCCAGGACAGCGAGATCTCCTGGTTCGACTGGGACAACCTCGACGAGGACCTCCTCGCGTTCACCAAGACCGCCATCGCGCTGCGGAAGGAGCACGCCGGCCTGCACCCGCGCGAATACCTGCGCACGATGGGCGGCGAGCCCGCGCAGATGGTCCTGTACCGGCCCGACGGGGCGCCGATGTCGGATGCGGACTGGCACAACCCCGTCGCGAAGACCCTCGCGCTGGCGCTGGACGGCCGCCAGATCGAGGACGAGGAGGGCGACACCTCCCGCGACAAACTGCTCCTGCTCGTCAACGCCCACTACGAGCCGGTCGAGTTCACGATCCCCGCCGGCCGCGGCAACTGGAAGGTCGTGCTGACCACCGACGAACCGAGCGACGCGCCGCCGGTGCAGGCGGGCGCCGTCGTCTCCGTCCGCGACCGCTCCCTGCTCCTGCTGCACACGCGGGCCTAGAACTTTTCGACGCCCGCCGGCAGGGTCGGCGGATGCGAATTCGAGTGGCGGCTGGGCTCGTTGCGGCGTTGGTGCTTGCCGGATGCGGAGGTGGCGAGGAGGCTCCCGCGGCCGTTCAGAGCGAGCCTCCGCCGGCGACGGCGTCGCCCTCCGCGGCGCCGCAGGCCAAGGAAGGCCGGCTGCTGTTCGCCAGGTCGACGAACGGGAACACCGACATCTACGCGGTGGACGGCGACGGCAAGCGCCCGACGCGGCTGACCCGAGACAAGGGAGCCGACTTCCACCCGTCGTGGTCGCCCGACCGCTCGCGCATCGTCTTCGTCTACGCCAAGCCCATGGCCGCCGCCTCCCACGTCTACGTGATGAACGCCGACGGCACCGCGCGCAAGAAGCTGTCGATGGGAAGCTTCTTCGCCGCCAAGCCGGCCTTCTCCCCGGACGGAAAGTCCATCGTCTTCTCGCGGGAGGGCACGGACCGCAGGGGGCCGCAGCAGATCTTCCTGATGAACGCCGACGGCACCGGCCTGCGCCAGTTGACGGACGAGGCGGTCTCCTCCTCCGAACCCGTGGTCACCGCCGACGGCTCCCGCATCCTCGTCGTTCGGCAGAGCGGAACCGGCATGTCCGACGGGTCGCTGCTGTACTCGATGAACGCCGACGGGACCGGGATCGCGGCCGTCACGTCCTACGACGAGACGTACCTGAGCGACGCCTCTCCGGCGGTGTCGTCGGACGGCCAAACCATCTCCTTCACTCGCTTTCCTCGGAAGGCAGGCGAGGGCACCGTGTGGACGATTCGGCTGGACGGCACGGGGCTGACCCTGATCGACGAGGGCTACGAGTCCACGTTCTCGCCCGACGGACTGCGTCTCGCCATCGCGACCATCCGGGACCAGGACCCCAACGCCTTCGAGTTCGAGGCCGTGTTCAAGGCCTCCGAGATCTACGTGGTGGATCTCGACGGCGGGGGCGAAAAGCGGCTGACGAAGAACAACGTGGCCGACAACAACCCCGCCTGGTAGCCGAGGCCACCGCGCCGGGCGTCCGAACGAGCGTGGTACCGGCGTCACTCCTGTTCGGACGCCTCGGGTTGTGCTGCGGGCTAGCGGCTCGGGTACACGTCCGCGCCCATGCGCGTGTCGGTGACGGCGGTGGTCAGCGCCTCGCGCAGGGACTCGAACCACGCCACCACGGCGAGCTGGAGCTCGCGGCGCTTCGACTCCGGAGAATTGGTCCCCGTCAAGGTCAGCGCCGCCATCACGACGTTGCCGTCATCGCGCGGCAGATACATCCCGAACTCGCCGCGCATGGTGCCGTCCGAGGAGTCGCGGTCCGCCCACGTGCGCCAGTGGACGGTGCGACCGTCCGGAAGCGTTGCCGTCTCGCACGGCTCCAGGCCCGCCCGCGCGTTGCACGCACCCTCGAACTGCGACGTCGAGACGAACTCGAGTTCGCCCGTGACGTCCGAGGACGTGAACGGCAGCTCGTTGTACTTCTCGCTCTTGGGTTCCAGGACGACCTTGCCGTCGATCAGGCTGAACGACGTGCCGAGCGCCTCCTGCAGGTAGCCCTGGTACACCTCGTGCCGCGTCGTGCCGATCGGTGCCTCTGGCCCGGTCTGCGCGCCGACCTTCGGCGCGACTCCCGGGTCGTCGGCGATCGCGACCAGCTTGTCCCGCCAGTCCGCCAGCCACTCGGCGCCGAGCTTCTGGTCGGCCTTCGGGGTGGTGGTGCGGGAGTCGCGGACGTTGATCTCGACCTGGACGAACGTGTCGTCGGCCCGGTCCAGCAGAACGGTCAGGGTGTCCGAGCTGTTGAAGATGCCGCGGCGCGGTGCCGGCGGGTTGTGCTCGCCGGGCACCGTGTAGGTCTTCTGGATGTAGGCGGTGCGCCCGTCGGAGAGCTTGAACGGCGTGCAGGCCTCGACGTGCAGGCCCTTCTCGACCATGGGCTTGCAGACGTCGGCCAGCTCTCGGTCCGCGCCGCCGACCGAGAGCCCGGCGGAGATCTCGAAGCTCTGCGGGAGCTGCCGGTCCGTCGCGCTGCCGGGGATCGCGATCACGTCGCCGACGTGGTCGCCCTCGTCCACGCGCCAGTCCGCGCCCAGGTGCTTCAGCAGCAGCGCCTGGTTCGCCTGCCGGTTGCTCGTCGCCTTGGCCGCCGCCTTCGCCGCGGGGTTCGGTGCCACAGCCGGAGCGGCGGCGAGGTTGGTCAGCCGATCCGTCCAGTCGCCGAGCCATGCGATGACCGCCTGCTGGTCGGCTGAGGGCGTCTTCGCCTCACGGGTGTCGAACGCGTAGAACTCCACACGCACCCAGTCCGGGCCGCGGTCGTAGCTGGCGAAGGTCGCGTCCCAGGCGCCGATCTTCCGCTCGAACCCGATCGTCCGGTAGTCCTGCACGCCGACGACGCGGCCGTCGTCGAGCGTCGTGTTCGTGCAGGCGCCGATCCGGGTGTCCTTCTCCGACATGCCCTTGCACTGCGTCGCGTAGGAGAAGCCGCCCGAGTCGGTGTCCCGGAACACCGACAGCCGCGCCGCGACGCTGTACCCGGCGGGCAATTCCTTGGCCAGCGGACCGAACTCGTCGAGCATCACCTGGCCCTGCTCGCCGCCGGCACCCTTGCGGAAGCCGGGGCCGAGGTAGGCGAGCATCAGTTCGATGTTCGCGTCGTAGTCGGCGCGGGTGAAGTCGCCGCTGGACTGCTTCTTGGCGAGTTCGGCGCCGCTGGCGGCCGGCTCGGGGCCGCCTCCCGCGGGGCCGACGACGACGGTCTGCCCGCCGCCGATCCCGGTCGCGAACAGGCCGAGCGCGACGACGGCCGCCAGCCCGGTCCCGCCACCCGCCGCCTGCGCAATCCGGCGACGCCGGCGGATCCTGTTGCCCGCGCGCATGACCGGGCCGAGGTCGCTCGCGCCGCCGCCGTTGCCGGCCGCGCGCAGGAGGTCGATCACGCCGTCGTCGTTCATCGGTTCTCGCTTCTCGCGTAGGTGGAGAGGTGCTCGCGCAGGTTCGCCAGGGCCTTCGAGGTCTGGCTCTTGACCGTGCCGGGGGAGATGCCGAGCAGGCATGCCGTCTGCTCGACGTCGAGGTCCTCGACGAACCGCAGGACGACGACGGCGCGCTGCCGCGGCGGCAGCGTGGCCAAGGCCTCGAGGACGCTCAGCGTGATGCCGTCGGCCTCGGGCGCGGCCCGCTCGGGCAGGAACTCGAGGGGACGTTCCCGCCGCCAGGGCCTGCGTCGTTCGTCGATCGCCGCGTTCACGACCGCGCGGTGCGCGTACCCCTCGGGACCCTCCTCGCGGCGGATCCGCTCCCATCGGGCGTACACGTTCGCCAACGCGGTCTGCACGATGTCCTCGGCGCGGTGCCAGTCGCCGCAGACCAGGTACGCGACGCGGCGCAGCCTGCGCTGCGCTGGGATCGCGAAGGCCGCGAACTCCGCATCTCGAACCCTGCGTTCCTCGTGCCCCACCCTGTGCCCTCTCCCTCGGTCACTCCCCTCTACGGAATGCGACCGATTCCAGGTTGCCTCCGCAGCCGGGGATTTCGGGGAGGGTTCGCCGCGACCGTGACCCCGCCGGCGCAGATGTGGACGAACGGTGGATGCCGGGCGTCCGCCGAAGGGTGCGCTGCGATCCCATTGGCGGCACCGTGGCGAGGGAAGCGGCGCGGTGGTGGGCGGGGCGGCGCGGGGGTGGGGCGGCGCGGTGGTGGGTGGGGCGGCGCGGTGGTGGTGCGCGGCTAGGCCGGCCCCGGACGCTCGGGCAGGAGGCCGCCGGCGGGGTCGTGGGCGGGATCGAGGCGCGGGCCGAGCCACTCGTCGAGGCCGTCGTCCAGGTCGCGCCAGCGGCGCAGGTCGGCGAGTTCGACGTCGGAGACCAGGGCGGTCGCGAAGGCCGCGGCGACCGGTGCAGGGTCCCGGCCCACGCCGGTGACGATCAGCCGCGTCGACGGGCTGCCCGGCCAACGGTCCAGGTCGCCGATCGCGAGCTGCCCGCCTGCGCCGTCCCACGCGCAGCGGGCGCCGGGGCGGGTCGGGAGCCAGAAGTAGCCGCGGCCGCGCAGGCCCGGTCCCGCGAGGTGCCCGGCCTGCTCCCGGAGGCGTTCGGGGTGCAGCGGCCGGTGCGAGTGCAGGTCCAAGGTCCACACGCCCGCGCGGTCCGGAGCCCCGGTCGGTGCGCAGCGGCGCAGGTCTCCGGTCTGCGGAAAGTGCACCGGGCGGCGGCGGGCGAACGTTTCCGCGCCGAGCAGGTGCAACGGGGTGCGGCCGGGGACCTCGCCGACGAGGTGGTCCAGCAGCGAACGCGGCGTGCGCTCGGGCAGCGTCGCCAGTGCGAGCAGGTCGGCCGTCTCGAGCTGACGGGCCATCACTTCACCGACGGAGCGGCGGTCTCGCTCGCCGAACCCCAGGCCGCGCTCGACGAGGAGGTCGTCGCCGAGCAGGTCCTGCTCGAGGTCGGCCGGGTCCAACGCGACCAGCGAGCTTGCCAGGACGGCCGGGCCCGCTGCCGTGGACACGGCGTGCGCGATCGGTACCGGGTCCATGGTCAGCGGGGGAGCGACCACGAGCTGGGGCGGGCCGCTGCGGTACAGGTCGACGATCGTCGCGTGCAGGTCTTCGCGGACCGTGCAGGTCAGGCAGTGCCCGAGCGGCAGCTCGGCGGTGGCCAGGTGCTCGCCGCTCGTCGCGACCACCCGGTGCAGCGTCTCCTCCTGCACGTCGTAGCGCAGCACGACGGCGTACGGAAGGTCGCACAGCAGCGCGGCAGTGGCGGTGTCGCGCAGCACCGGGTCGACGGCCGATACGACGATCACGGGGATCTCCATCGGAATTTCCCTCCAGGCATGGGTTTCGGTCTGGACAGGATGGAGCATAACGGCAATCATTATCAATAATGGCGCGGGATGGTCCGGGCGCGGCGGCCCCGCGTCGGTTCCAGAGCGGGGAAGCGACGCCGGAGGTAGCGGACGGGCGGGAGGCCGCACCGCCCGTGGCTTCCCTGCTGTCCCGCCGTCGCGGGGCGCGGCCGGCCGGAGGCGTCAGCCGTGGTGGTGCAGGCCGATGCCGCCGGCGAACTGGTAGCTGTGCACGGCGTCCCGGGCGCAGCGGGCCTCGGCCCCGGCGGCGGCGCGGCCCCACATCAGGCCGACGTGGCTGCCCTTCAGGGCTCCCTTGGTCACCTTGCCGTAGCCGCCGGTGCCGTAGGTGAAGTCTCCGGTCTGCAGGGTGACGACGGACTTCTCGCCGGTGTTCCACACCATGGTCAGCACGGCCTGGCTGGCACCGCCGAAGCACCCGAGGACGCCCGAGCCGGTGCCGGTGAGTTCGGCGTGCCGGTAGCGCTCCGACGTGCAGTCCATGACGCCGCGCAGCGTGTACGTGCCGGTGGTCGGCTCGTACTTCACGCCGGTGGCGCTGGCCACCGCGCCAGCCACGCTGCACATGTTGCCGGTGCCTGCAGCATCGCCGTGGCCGGAGTCCGCCACGGCCGGGCCAACCGGCAGCACGAGGGCGGCACCCGCGGTGGCGAGCAGGACGAGGGCGCGCAGACGGAATCGATCCATGACGAGGCTCCGATCGTGTGGGGGACGGCGTGCCACGGCGATCCGCTACACCGGGTCGGATTTACCCGGTGCGTGCCCACGGCGGATCGACTGGGCACTTGCGCTGTGCAGCAGGACTTCCAGAGCGGGTCCCGGCATCGCCCAACGCCGTAACCTACTCATTGTCGGATTTACCCGACGTGCCCATGGTGCTGCTCGACGCCCACGTTCGTCCATACCTCCCTGGACGTATGCCTCAGGCGGGCAGACTCCCGCGGACCCACGTCCCGCCGAAGATCGACAGCTCCGGCACGGTCCCCAGCTCCACCGGGTCCTTCTTCGGGTCCAGCAGGACGAGCCTGCTCTCCGTCGGGGTCTCCGTGCGCCGGGCCAGGAACTGCCTTCCGTCGGGACTCCAGGCGACCATCTGCAGGTTCGGGATGATCTGCTTCTCGCCGTTCTCCGGGTTGAACAGCAGGAGCGCCTGCGATGCCCCGTCCTTGTTGTTGCGGACCAGGGTGACCGCGACGTAGTCCCGGCCCGGCCGCACGACGGCGATCTTGCCGAGGGTCGGCAGCGCGGTGATCTTCCCGGACTTGTCGCGGATCGCCAGGCCGTCCTCGCCGTTCTTCCCCGCGACGGTGAGCAGCAGACGCCCGTCGGCCATCGGCTTGGGTGCGCCGAGGTCCTCCGCCGAGCTGTACACGAGGGTCTTCTTCCGCTTGGCCAGGTCGAAGGTGAAGAACCGGAACCTGTCTCCGCGGACGCCCTCGGCGTCGTCGAAGTACACGAGGCCGTCGCGGATGGTGGGGCTGTAGCCGATGGGTCGGCCGAGCCCCTCGATCGGCGCGAGCTCCCCGGCGCCGGTGACCTCCGCGAGCTTGTCCACCTGCTCGTCCGCCGCGGCGACGATGACGTGCCGCTCGTCGGCGCCCAGCGCGGAGATCGCCTTGTCCGTGGTGATGCGATCGATGCTGAACGGGCTGAACTTGATCCCGTAGACGTCCGCGGCGGCGACGTCGTTGATCTCGCTGGCCAGCACGAACGCGTCGTACTTTGCGAGGTCCCGCGCGCTGGGCGAGGCCTGCGCGGCGGGCGTGGCGTCCCCACCCCCGCCGCACCCGGCGGCGAGGCCCAGGGCGAGTAGAAGGGCGGCGGCGTAGCGAACGCGAGGCGACGTAGGCACGGATGCACTCTTGCCGCCCCACGAGGCGAACGCGTTGCCCGCGTGTTTCGAGAATGTCCCGACCGCCCGGCCGACATCTGGAACTCGGTGGGCGAGACTGTCTCCCATGGCCCACTGCGACGAGGTCGGTTGGCAGACGCAGCTGCTCGGTGCGCTCGCCGAGCTTCCGGCCGATGCCTTCCAGGAACTGCTGCGGACGCTGTTGGACCGGTCCGGATTCGTCGACGTCGCGGTGACCACCCGAGGATCGGGCGAGGGGCTGGAGGGGGTGGGGATCTACCGCACCGACCTGGTCTCCTTCGCGGTTGTCCTGCAGTGCCGACGGATTCCAGACGCCGTGGGACCCGCCGCCGTGCGCGAGCTGCGCGACGCCATGGCCGGCCGTGGCGACAGGGGTCTGCTGATCGGCACCGGAACCTTCACCGACGAGGCCCGGGCCGAGGCGCAGCGCGCGGACGGCGCGTCCGTGGACCTCCTCGACGGTGCGCGCCTGTGCGACCTGCTCCGGACGTACGGCCTCGGCGTCCGAACAACGCGCGTGGAGCAGGTGGCCGTCGACGAGGGCTTCTTCGGCATGCTTCGCGGGCGGCGCATGGCGGAGCCGGCTGCAGGACCGGAGGAGTTGCGGGCGGCCGTTCAGGGCGCCAATGCCCTCACCCGGCGGTGGATCGTCGACGCTGCGGCCTCGGAGCGCTCGACGGTGCTGTGCGGCCCGGGCGCCTGGATGTGTCTTGCGTACTTGGCCGCCGCCGCGACCGGGCGAGGCGAGCAGGAGTTGGGAGCGGCGGTTGGGTTGACCGACGTCGCTGCGGTGCGTGGTGCGGCGGCCCTCGAGGCGGCCTTCTGCGAGGGTTCCTCGACGAGGCTGGCGCATGGGGTGTGGGCCGAACCGGGGTTTGTGCTGGATCCCTGGTGGCGGCGGCACGTCGGCACTGCGCAGGTCCGGTCCCTCCCCGAGGACCGAGCGGTTCTCGATGCGTGGGTTGCCGAGGCCACCGGGGGGCTGATCGAGCGCGTGCCGCTCGATTTCGACCGCCCGAGTGGTGTCCTGCTCCTGTCCGCGACGGCGGTCGAAACGTCGTGGACGACGCCCTTCGAGCCCGACGACCTCCGCTCCTCGCACGAAGGCTGGCAGGGTCGCCGGATCGCCGGTCTCACCCGATCGACCGAAGACCTCGACGACGTGTCGGTCGTTGGCGAAGACGACGCGGCCGTCACGGTCCTGCGGGTAGAGGGTTCCGGGGACGTGGACGTCTTCGTCGCCATGGGACACGAGACTGCACACGCGGTGCACGTACTGACCACCGTGGTCGATCTGGTGACCGGGCAACACCGGTATCGAGGCGGCTCCGAACTGTCGCCGGGGGCGGCGGGGCCGGGCGTCGAGTTCGGGTTGGTGCACCACGGCTCCGAACCGGTGTTGACGACCCGACTGCCCCGATTCGAGCTAGCGGACGAGCACTATCTGACGGGGTCGCCGGCGGTCTTCGGCCTCGGTTCCGTCACCGACCCCTCGGTCCACCACTTCCCGAAGCTGTCGCCGACCCGGCTCGCCGTGGGGCAGGCGCGCCAGGCCGCGGTCGCCGCGTTCACCGAGACGGGATTTCGGGCGGCGTCCGCTACCGCCGTCGAGATGATGATCACCGGGTTTATGTCGCCCTACTTCGACCCGCGGAGCATCTCGCTGCGCATCGATCGCCCCTTTGGGTTCCTGGCGGTCCGGCGAGACCTCGGCGCGATTCTCTGTGCGGGCTGGGTCGCCGACGTTCAGGACGCTCCCTTGCCCACCTACGACTTTGGGTCCTACGACGACGTCGAATAGGCCGCCGGGTCGGCACCTTCGCGCGCGAGGCGATCCGGCAGACTACGGGGCGTGGTGCGCTGCGTCCCCGCCGAACCGTCGTTCGCCTCCGCCGCCGAGCGGGACGTGTGGGCCGCGCTGCGCCGGAACCTGCGCGACTGCGACGTGCTCATCGCGAACCGCTGGTTCAGCGACGAGCACGGCGATTCCGAGGCCGACCTGATCGTCGCGCTGCCCGGCGCCGGGATCGCGGTGATCGAGGTCAAGGGCGGCAGCGTCTCCTTCGACGGGCAGTACTGGCGCCAGCACGACGCGAGCGGCACCCGCACCATCGACCCCGTCACCCAGGCGCGGCGGGCGAAGTACGCGCTGCAGACCTACCTCGGCAAGGACGCCCGCTGGGTCTCGCGCGGCGCCCGGTTCGGGCATCTCGTCGCCTTCCCGTACGCCCGCGTCGAGGCCGGGTTCGCGATGCCGGACTGCAGTCGCTCGATGGTCCTGGACCGCTACGACCTCGAGCACAACCCGGCGGGTCTGGTCTGGGACGGCCTGATGGCGCAGGAAACCGGGGCCTATCCGATCGGCGAGGAGGACGCCGGACTGCTCGTCGAATGCCTCGCGGGCCGGATGCTGCCGCAGCGGGACCTGGCCGCGGCCGTGGCCGACAGCGCCGCGCAGGCAGATCTTCTGACGCAGCCTCAGGGCATGATCCTCCGGGCACTGTCGGCACTGAACCGGGTCGAGGTGCGCGGTGGCGCCGGCTCGGGGAAGACGTGGCTGGCCGTGGACCAGGCCCGCCGGCTGTCCGCGGCGGGGCAGCGCGTCGGGCTGCTCTGCTACAGCCGCGGGCTCGCCGCGTACCTGGCGCGGCGCACCGCCGGATTCAAGCGCAAGGAACGGCCCGCGTACGTCGGCACCTTCCACGGTCTGGCCCAACTGTGGGGTGGCCCGACGGGCGCCGACGACGACGGCGACTGGGAGAACCGCCTGCCGGCCGAGATGTGCCTGCTGGCGCGCGACCTCGCCGACGGCAAGCGCTTCGACGCCTTCGTCGTCGACGAGGCGCAGGACTTCGCCGACTCCTGGTGGCCCGCGCTGTTCGCCGGGATGCGCAGCGAGGAAACCGGCGGGCTGTACGCCTTCGTCGACGAGGGACAGCGCGTGTTCGCCCGCTCCGGCGGCCCACCGGTCCCGCTCGTGCCGGTGCTGCTCGAGGAGAACCTGCGCAACACGGTGCCGATCGCGGAGTCCTTCGGCCCGCTCGCCCCGATGCGGATGCGCTACCGCGGCGGCGACGGCCCGCCGGTCCGGTTCGTCGTGTGCGCCGAGGACGAGGCGCTCGGCGCCGCCGACGACGCCGTCGAGGAACTGCTCGACGCCGGCTGGGCGCCCGGCGACCTCGCCCTGCTCACCACCGGCCGCCGGCACCCGGAACAGGCCGAGCGCCAGGCCCGCGGACAGGACACGTACTGGCAGTCGTTCTGGGACGCCGAGCAGGTGTTCTACGGCCACGTTCTGGGCTTCAAGGGACTGGAGCGCGGCGCCGTCGTCCTCGCGGTGAACGGCTTCGTCGACGCCGCGCGCGCGAAGGAAAAACTGTACGTGGGTCTGTCCCGCGCCCGCGACGAACTGGTGGTGTGCGGGGACCCCAAGGCCATCGCGGCCGTTGCCGGCGACGCCGTGGTCCAGCGGCTCCGGGCCCGCTGAACCTGCCGCCTAGTGGTTCGTCTGCGAATTGCGGCGGTGTATGCGGTGATCAGCCGGGATGCATCGCAAGGCGGAGAAGGAGCCGATCCCGCTGTTGGATCGGCGACGACGACAACGCAGCGAGGCACCCGGCT
>JBQTKD010000134.1:0-26629 GCA_052386455.1 Sporichthyaceae bacterium | reverse complement strand
GATCAACGGCCTCATCGAACTGCACCGGCGCATCGCCCGCGGCTTCCGCAACCGCGACAACTACCGACTACGCATGCTGCTCATCGGCGGCGGACTGACCAGCCCCCACCTCAAGTAGGAAGAGCCGTTAAGCACCCACCCGTCCTCGATCCGGTGCAGCGCCCACCCGGTGCCAGGCTTCTCGGCCACCCGGACGATGGAGATTCCCGGTCCCGAACTCGGTGCGTCGCCGGCGCTCGCGCCGATCAGGAGGACGGCCGGGGCCCAGACGTCGTCGGCGACATCGGTAACGCGAGCGTGGCCGAGGTCCGAGGCGTCGGCGACGTGCAAAATCGTGGCGACGTCGCGGCCTCGGACATGCGCCCACTTCTCGGCCTGGTCCCCGCCGAGGACGGTGACGCGGCCGTGGTCGAGCATCTCGACGAGCTGCGGCGGGCAGTCGGTGAGCACCAAATGCGCGGTCGAGCTGAGCAGGCTGGTGCCGAACTCGGCGATCAGAGCATGCAGCATCGGCGTCGTGTCGGTCGGCGATCCGGCGAGGGTGAGCGTGCCGGCCGCTTCGAGGTTGACCAGCAGGACGGCGTCGTCGGTGACACCGAGGCTGACCAGCGCCGGGAAGGGGTCGATCCCGTTCTCGGCGAGGTCGGACCGGTCGGCGTCCGCGAGCAGGTCGCTGTCCAGCCGCCAGGTGTTCTCTGCGCCGGCGACGAACGGGGACACGGGGTCCTCGCTGCCGCCGAGGTGAAGCGTCGCCGCGGTGGCGTTGAGGATGACCGCATGGACGTCGGGCAGGGACCGCCGCTGCGCGCGGCAGTTCTCGGCAAGCAGGCGGAGCGCGTCACGGAGGTCAACGACGGTCAGTTCGGCGTTCGCGGCCCGGATCTGGCGCTCGGCTGCAGCGGCGGGTTCGCTCGGTCGGGGCAGCCTTTCGCCGGGGCGGCGGAAGCGTTGGGCTCGGCGGCGGCGGCGCGCGAGCTCGGCGAGCAGCCCAGCGCATGCCACCGCGCCGAGGCCGAGGGTCAGCTCGCCGAACGAGACGACAACGTCGTCATCGTGCGCGGCCGCATCGGCCGTAGCTGGATCGGCTGCGAGGACAGGGCCAGCCGACAGGGTCGGCGGCGGAACAGTGACCGCCGGTCCGATCGGCACCGAGGACTTGCGGGCAGCGACGCCGCCGGGGTCCGCGGTTGGGCCACTGGGTGCTCGACGTGCCTGCGGGACCGACGGCGGCGTCGTGGCGGCGGGCGTCTGGCCTGTTTGCGCCACCGTTGCGGCGGCCTCCGCCTTCGCAGGTCCGACGTTCGCCACGCCCGGCGTCGCCTCGCCCTTGGTCTTTGGTGTCGCCGGCTCGGTAGGGAGGCCCGTGGCGTCGGCGGGCATGCGCAGTCGCCAGCCGGGTTGGATGAGCCGGGCGAGTTCGAGGCGTTGGCCGTCGGCCTGGGGCCGGTGGCGGTTGAGGTCGTAGATCTCGCGCCAGCGCAGCCCGTCGCCGAGGTGGCGTTCGGCGATGTCCCACAGCGAGTCGTAGTGGTGGCCCTTCGATGGGCGCACCACGTACCAGGGCCCGAGCTGCTCGTCGTCTGCCTTGGCCGGTGCAAGGGCGGGCAAGGAACCGAGGGCCGTGTCGACGGCAGCCGAGATGGTCGCTCGTTCGCTCGCCCGAGTCGGGGTATCGGCCGCCGGCGTCGGGGCGGCGACGGGCTCGGTGCGGCAGTCCGCCGCGGCGGTCGCGGCAACGGCGGGGCTCGCGCTGGCGGTGGCGGCGACGAGCGGCCCGGTCCCGGCCAGCAGCAGCGAGGCGGTGACGACGAGCCGGCGGGCGAAGTGCTGGGTGAACCCGCAGCCGGGCAGGACGCGAGGAAGGCCGTGTCCGCGGACGGCCGCGACTGCCTCCACCGTGACGACGACCGCGAGTTGTGCCCAGGCGAGCCAGACGATCCCGGCGAGCAGGCCGACGATCGCAGCGTCGGTGAACTGCCCGCCGACGACGGTCTGATCGGGGACCGGGTTGCCGACCGCGGCCAGCAGCGCCAGCGGCGGCCCGAACAGCAAGGCGAGCAGGGCGGCGAGGGCACCGAGTCCGCGCCACAGCTCAGACGCGGACTTCCCGGTGGTGCGGTCTGGATTGGGGTGGGTCATCGCGCGGCCTCACGGTCGGGGTCGGTCGGTCCGGTGCCGTAGGCGGCGCCGGTAAGTGCGGGGTCGGGGCGGTCGATGCCGCTGAGCCCGACGGCGGTGGCGCTCGCGGCGGAGGACACGGTGTCGATCCCAACGGCGGAGAGGATCGCGGTGCGCCGGGTGATCCGGACGCTGACCCCGACGGCCTGCCCGCTCACCGTGACCGTCCCGGTGTGGCCGGTGGCGGCGAGGTAGGCGTGCGCGGCGGCGGACGCGGCGGCCGGGTCCAGGCGCACCGGACCGGTGCCGCGTAGCCCGTCGCGGGCAAGGGCATCGGCGCCGGCGCGGGCGGCCTGTTCCGCGGTGGCCGCGGCTTCCTGCCGGGCGGCCAGCGCATAGCCGCCGTCGACGACCAGCCCGGCGGCGGCGAGCAGCGCCGCGGCGAGGACGACGACGAACAGGGTCGCCGACCCCTCGTCGCGGGGCCGGGGCTCGGGCTGGGTGGCGGTCATGGGTCAGCGGCTCCGGTGGGCGTCGAGCGGGGCGACGGCGGTCGCGGTGAACGTGCGAGTGCCGGGCAGCCCGGACAGGCCGAGCCCGGCGAGCGATGCGGTGCAGCGCACGGACGCGACGACCTGCCCGCCGGGTCGGAAGCCGGTGGTGTCGATGGCGACGTCGAGGTCGCGACAGGCCCGCTGCCCGAGGTGGGCGCGGGCGGCGTCGGTCCCGGCCTGCTTCGCCCGGGCCGGGTCGCGGTGCAGGGAGGCGGTGCGGGCGGCGTCGGCGGCGGCGCCGTCGACCTGACCGCGGGTGTGCGCGATCCGGCCGAGCCCGGCGACGAGCAGCAGCAGGGCGATCAGCAGCGGCGCGACGAGGACGACCTCGACCGCGACACTGCCCTCGTCCCGACGGGGCCGGTTCGGCCTGCGGGTCACCGGGTGCCGCCGGGGACGAACCGTTCGACCGGTCCCTGGGCGGTCCCGACCACTGGCAGGGCGAAGATGCCGAGGATCGAGGTGGCGCGTCCGCGGACGGTCACGGTGGCCTCCTCGGGTGTGCGGGTGATCTCGACGTCGCGGTCGCGCAGCAGGGTCGGGGCGAGGTCGTCGAGGTTCGCGAGAGTCCGCGCTCGGGCGGCGTGCTCGGTGCCGTCGTAGGCGCGGGCGATCCGCGCGCCGTCCTGGGCGGCGGCGAGCGCGACGTGGCGGGTGTGGAACCACAGCCCGATCTGGATCACGGTGAGGACGGCGATCAGCAGCGCGGGCATGGTGATGGCCAGCTCGACGGTGCTGGTCCCGGCATCGCGTGGTGCCTGGCGTGCCCGGTCGCGTGGGTGGGTTCGTCGCGGGGTCATGGCTATTCGACCTGCAGGCTCGCGGCCTTGCCTGTGATCTTCGCGACGATCAGCGCGACGATCGCGACGGCCGCGATGGCCAGCGCCGCGGTGATGACGACGTACTGGACGATGTCCCCGGCGTCGCGCGGGGGCTCGTCGTCGGGATCGGGTCTGAGCGTGTCGAGCAGGGCTCGCAGGTAGGTCAGTTCGGGCATCGGATTCCCCTCCAGTGTGCGGTCTGATGTCGCGTCAGTTGCTCGGTTACAGCGCCAGGACGGCGGCGAGTGCCGGGTAGGCGATGAGGATCAGGAAGCCGAAGGCGAGCAGCACCTGCGCGATGCGCATGGTCTGGTCGGCCTGGGCGGCGTCGCCCTCGGCGTCGGTCAACGCCCGGCGGCGCAGGGTCGAGGCGCGGGCGGCGAGGGTCTCGCGGACCCGCGCGCCGTGATCGCCGACCAGCGCGAGGCTGGCGGCAAGTTCGTCGAGTTCCCCGACGCCGATGCGTTGGCCGAGGGCGGCGAATTCCCGCCACGGGCTGGTGGCGGCCAGACGTGCGGTCGCGACGGCGTCGTCGAGCATCCGGAACGGCCAGGACGTGGACAGGGCCGCGGTTTCGGCGAGGGCCTGCGGTGCGCCGCGGCCACCGGCCAGGCTCATCGCGACCAGGTCGAGGTAGCAGGCCAGCGCATGGCGGAACTCCCGGCGACGCTCCTGCGCATCGCGGTGCAGCGACAGCGCCGGCAGCAGCGCCAGCCCGGTGCCGAGCAGCGGAGCGCCGACGGCCAGCACGGGCAGCGGGAGCCGGACCCCGCTGGGGGCGAGTGCTACGGCGAGTGCCGGGAGCGCGAGCAGGCCGACGAGTCCGGTCAGGATCTGACGTCCCAGCAGGAGTTCGTCGGATCGGCCGGTGATCGCGAGATCGGCGGTGCGGTTCCCGGCCGGGCCGATGTGGGTACGGCCCAGCCGGGCGAGGGCGGGTAGCCGGTTGATGGCCAGTTGTCCGAGCCGGACCTGCCGCGCGGACCAGGTTTCCGCCGGCGCGGTGGTCGAGGCGGTGGGTGTCGGGCTGCGGGCGGCGTCGAGCCGTCCGATGGCGGCGAGCAGCCCTGGACGCTGCGGCACCAGCAAGGCGCCGACTCCGACGACCGCCGCACCCAAGGCGGCGAAGACGAGGACGGCGGCGGTCATCGGCCCGCTCCGCTCGTCGTGGCGGCCTGGTCGAGCAGTCGGAGGCGGGCGGGGTCGCGGCCGAGGGTGCGCAGCCACGCGAACGCCGCGGCGAACACGGCGGCCACGACGACGAGGACGGCCTGCCCGGTGGCGGTGTCGTAGGGGTCGAGGTAGGCGGAGTCGAGCAAGGCGAGCACGGCGACGAATCCAACGCTGACCCCGACGATGATCTTCACCCCGGTCCGCAGCGCCCGGCGCCCGGCGTCGACCTTGCGCCGCAGGTCCAGCTCGTCGCGCGCGGAGGTTGCGAGCGCTTCCAGCGTCGAGCGCAGTCCCGGTCCGCGCAGTCGGGCGTTCAGGATGAGCGCCGCGACGACGAGATCGGCGGACGGGTCGTCGAGATCGGCGGCGAAGCGCTCCAACGCGACGGACAGCGGTTCGCGGGCGCGCAGCCCGTCGACGAGGCGCTGCACCGCGGGCCGGATCGGCGGGGCCGCCGCGGCCGCGGTGGCCGGGATCGCCTCGTCCAGGCCGATCGCGCCGGCGATGGTGTCCTTCAGGCTCTCGGTCCAGGACGCGAGCGCGTCGAGTCGTTCGATGCCGCGCTTGGCCTCTCCCCCACCGCCGAAGAGCATCGGCCAGCACCACACCAGCGCCGCCGCGGCGAGCGCGGCGACCGGCCAGCGGGTCAGCACGGCCGTCGCGAGCCCGACGGCGACGGCCGCCTGCACGCGAGCCGGAATCCGCCGACGAAGCACAAGTCGTGTTGCAGACCGCTGCGGCGGGGCGAGTAGCGCGACGAGTAGCAGCCAGATCGCGCCGCCGAGGCAGGCGAAGACCGGCAGTGCTGCGAGCGTGGTGGCGTCCATGTCCCTCCCCCGAGACGTGGTGGTGCCCGAACCGGCGTCGGATCTGGCGCCTGGCTTGTTCAGTCGGTGGGCCGGTAGCCGACCTCGTGGAGTGCGTCGATGCAGGCGATGGGCACCATGGCGTTGCGAATCGCCCGGCCGTCGGGGCCGGGGGTGAAGATCTCGCTGGCCTGGACGCGGCCGTCGAAGCCGTTGACCTCCAGCACGCAGGCCACGAAGCGGCGTGTGTTCGGGCCTTCGCCGTCGCGTGGTGCCGGGACGGGGCCGGTGCGGGCCTTGCGCAGGAACACGACGAGGTCGAGCGCGCCGGTGCCGCCTTCGCCGCCGGCGATGAGTTGGTGGGTGGCGTCGAGGTCGAGTCGCTCGACGGCCTGGCGGGCGTAGGTGGCGATCCGGTCGAACACCCCGCGCGGGGTGCGGGCGTGGATCGTGGACAGCGACCCGTCGTTGCCCTGGCTCATCGCGTTCAGCATCGTGACGACCTCGGGTCCAAGGACCTCCCCGACGATGACCCGGTCCGGGTTCATTCGCAGGGTGCGCCGCACGAGCTGCGCCATGGCCACAGCACCGACGCCTTCGCTGTTGGCCGGGCACGCTTCGAGTTCCACGACGTCGGGGTGCAGCTCCGGGTGCGCCCGCAGGCCGAGTTCGAGGCTGTTCTCGATCGTGCAGATCCGCTCGTGCGCAGGGATTTCGTTGACCAGCGCCCGCAGCAGGGTGGTCTTCCCTGCGTCGGTCTCCCCAGCGATCATCACGTTGCGTCGGGCCCGCACCGCCGCGGACAGGAACGCCGCGAGCTCGCTGGACACGGTGCCGTTCGCTACCAGGTCCGCGAGGAACACCATCGGGTAGCGGTGCCGACGCAGCGACACCGCGGGCCGCGCCGTGACCCGGCGGACCGCGGACAGCCGGGTGCCGTCGGGCAGGCGCAGGTCCAGTTCCGGGTTGGCGTCGTCGAACGCGCGGGCGTTCAGCCCGGCGTAGCTGGCGAGGATCTGAACCTGCTCGATCAGCTCGGCGTCGCTGGCCGCGACCGGACCGACGCGCTCCCGGCGGCCGTCGGCGTAGGAGACGAACACCTCGTCGCAACCGTTGATGTCGACGTTCTCCACCTGCGGGTCGTCGAGCAGCACCTGCAGCCGTCCCGCGCCATACAGCCCGGCGAAGATCGCCTCGGCCAGCGCGACCTCGGCCTGCGCCGACGGCGGCCTCTGGCCCGCCCCGAGCAGGCGCGCGACCTCGGCGCCGACGACACCGGCGATCACGGAACGGGCGTGCTGCCGCTCGTCCTCACCGGCCAACGCGGGTCGTCCACCGTCGCGAGCCTGCCGGGCGGCCGCGGCGAGCTGCTGGGCGACCTCGCCCTGCAGGCGGCGGACCGCGGCCGGGTCGGCGACGTCGATCTGAGTGAGCGTCATCGCGACCTCGCCAACAGTCCTCGACGGGGCTGCGGCACCGATCCGAGCGGTTCGCCGCAGATCGCGGACGCGACGCTGCGAGCGCTGCGCAGCAGCACCGAACGGTCCAGCCGCGGTCCCGGTTGAGACCGGTGCAGGGCATCGACACCCGCGCAGTCCACGACGATGGCGCCGGCAACCTGCGCCGAGACGGCCCCGTCGGAGAACACCCGCGTCATCGCGGCGACGGCTTCGCCCGCGCGACGATCCTCGGCCACCAGGACGACGAAGGCCCGCCTCCCGTCGGCCCGTGGGATCGAGCCGAGGACGTGGCGCATCCGGTCGCGCATCCGCAGCATCGCCACCGGCTCGGCACGGACGACACCGACGAGCACGCCTGCGCCTTCCAGCACCGGCTGCGTCGGACCGCCGTGGCCGATCCGGCCGAGGTCTGCAATCACGTCGCCACCGTCTGCAGCGGCCAGCGCGTCGGCGATGTGCGGCCACAGCTCGCCCATGCCGGCCGCCTGCTCCGGCGCCGACAGGCCGGTGACGACGGACGCGTCCGGCGAGGCCGGCAACGGCTGCGCGTGCGTCCACACCAGCGACGCGTGTGGCGCGCCTTCGCGGCGAGCCGCGGCGGCCAGGGTCAACAGGTTCGGTTGGTCGGCGAGGGTGGGCCGCTCGGCGTGGTCGGTCAGGCGCAGGCCGAGGTCGCCCCCGGCCGGGTCGAGTTCGACCACCGCAACCCGGCGCGGCCACACCGTAGCCAGCGCGAGCGCGCTCGTGGTGACGCCGGGGCTGCCCTTGTCGGAGAACATCGCGATCAGCGTCACGAGCCCGCCGCCACCTTCACCAGGCCGATGCGCCCGACCGCGGCCTGGGTCATGACCCGGTTCGCCTGATCCAGCGGGAGCAGCAGCGTCACCAACGTGTCCGTGCTGCTCGTCGGGTCCGTCCGCAGCCCGTAGACCTCGGCCGTCGTCAACGCCTTCGCCGCGTTCGCGGCCGGGTCGTTCGCGGCCGGGATCTGCACGGCGAGCACACGGTCGCCGATGGCGAGCCCGTCGGCGGGGAACTGACCGGGCCGCAGCGCGACGCCGATCATCGCCTGATTCGCCGCCGGGACCGCCGCAGCCGCGACCATGTCCCGGTTCAGAACCTGCCCGGCGACCAGACCGACCGCAGCGGTGCGCCCTATCACCGTCGCGCTGTCGCCGGCGTCGATGGCCCGCACCGAACCGGCGACCCGCGTCACCCCGACGTCGCCCGCGCCGATGACGTGCCCGGCCGGGACCGGACGGGTGGCGACCAGCACCTCGCTGGTGTCGCCCGCACGGGAGACCAGCAGGGCGCCGGTGAGTGCGCAGCCGACGATCAGCAGCACCGCGGCTGCGATCAGTCCCGGCCGTCGCGACCGGGTCGGGAGCGGCCGGCGCTGTGCCGTGCCCTGCGCCTGGCCGCCCTGTATGGGGATGGCCGGTTGGGTCGTGGTTGTCATCGCGGTCCCCCTACCGTCACTACGGTCTGCCGTTCGGCGACCGCGATCGGGAATATCATCTGACGTTGCATCAGCGGCAGCGTCCCGGATCGTCCACCGGTGCCTCGCCAGGTCACGCGCCAGGTCACGTCGACCCGCGCGGTGTAGACGTTCGCCGGCTGGCCGGCGCTGGAACGGACGTAGGTGTGCTCGCAGGCGCTCTCCGCCGCTTCGGGCGTCCACGCCGTGCCCGGCCCGATGCAGCGCACTACCGGGCTGCCGTCGCCCGGATCCCACGTCGCCTCCACCGGCGTCGCGACGACCTCGGCCCACACGCCGCCGGCCCGGGTGCGCTGGCGGACCGGCGCCCACCCCTCGATCCAGAACCACGTGGGAATCGCGACCAACGTCGCCGGGCCTGCATTCGATGGACGCGATGGGTTGAACTTCGGCGCGGGCAGCGGGAGTGGCATTCGGTTGGTCGCCCGGCGGGCGAGCTGCTCGACCGGGGCGAAGCGCGGAAGGTCCTCGACCCACGCCGTGTCGACCCGCCCGTCCGAGCAGGTTCGAACGACCCAGCCGCCTGCGCCCGCCGTCGGCGGGGCACCCGACGCGAACTGCGAGTCCGTGGCATAGCCACCCGCGTTGGGCGACTTCTGCTGAACGCAGCGCACCGCGGGCGCGTGCTTGAGTTCGCGGTCTATCGAGGGTTTCGTCCCGCGGTCAACCACTACGGCCTCCACCGAGCCCATGCCGTGACGAGAAACCGAGATCGGCTCCTCATCGGCCCAGGCTGCGGTCGCCGACAGCACGGGGACCACGATCACGGCTGCGGCCAGGACGGAGCGCCCGCCAACTCGACTCATCGAGCCGGACACGGTCGCTCGGGGTACTCCACGTTCGTCACTCGCCAGGCGCCGTCCTCGCCCTTCTGCAGGGTCACCATCGCGTAGGCCCGCTTGACACCGCGGGTCTTTTTCTGGCCGGTCGCCGCGATCATCTCGCCGATCCTGCTGTTGTCCTGACAGTCCTCGACTGCAGCGAACTCCTCGCGCAGCATGCTGACCACCCGGGGGTTGAGCACCGATTCGCCGTAACCGACACGACCTCGGTCGGCGGCAACCTTCAGCCCCTGCAACGCCCTGGACAGCGCGGGTTCGGCGGTAAACGGTTCGAGCATCGACCGCCACTGCTCGAGGTCGGCGTTGGAGATCTCCACCTGACGGTTGAAGAACTCGCGGTAGGCGTTGAGGACTGCGGCCCTGTCGTCCTCAGCCGTCGGTGTCGGGGAAGGAGTTGGCGTCGACACCGTGGTCGAAACCGGCGACGGGATCGAGGCAGAGGCTGCGGGATCCACGGCCTCCAGCGACACCTTCGCGCCGAACCACAGGCCGTCAGCACCATGCCCGCCAACGCCGCGCCCAGACCCGCTGCCATCGCGCGGCCCCGCGTACTTCCACTGCTGCTGTGCATCCCTTGGTCCCCTTCGCGGCACGATCGGTGCACGTCCTGCTGTTCATGTGCGCGCATCGAGCCTCCAGATCGACTTACCGGCCCTTCAACGCCAGCACCCGTACGACATCGGCCGGCGCCAACCACAGGTACTCGGCCCGGACCGGACGGCAGGTGTGGTCCTCGATGCAGACCATCACCTGCGTACTCGTCCACCGGATGGCCACCCCCGGCCGCAGTTCGACTCCCTCGGCGGTCACCAGTCGTGCGATGACCGGGATGCGTCCCATCGGCCGGACCGGCGACCCCTGCGGGGACACCTGGTTGACCACTCGCAACCCCAGCTCCATGCCTCGAACATATCTTCGAATGCGGTGGGTGCTGGATTCCCTGGACGATTCCGTTCAGCCGCGGACTAGTGATCCGTTCAGATGATCCTTCGACGCCGGACGGATGAGGACGGTTCCACCTTTCGGACGATTTCCCGGGACGTGGCCGATGTGCGTTGTTCCGTCCCCTCCCGTGCGCCTCACCCGGCGAGGGCTTGGGTCCGGCCGCAGAACGCGTCGACGGCGAGGGCGGTCCGCGCCGGCGGGCGCATCTGCTCGACGCACGTGGCCCGCACGGCGGCCAGCACGGCGGGGGTGTTCAACGCGTCGGGTCCGTCGACGGCGATCCGCTCGACCAGTCCCGGCCACGACGCCGTGCCGAGCAGCAGGACGGTCACCCGGCGGGCCTGCCAGGCCGGCAAACCCAGCTCCAACACCATCTCCCGCCACCCGTGGGCCTTCGGCGCGCCACCGTCCCGGTTCGGCCGGGCGTGCTCGGAGACGTGCAGCACCGCCGCCCGAGCCGTCGCGGATTCCCAGCCGTGCCGGGCGAGCAGATCGACGATCTCCTCGACCCACCGACCCGAGGTGTCCGCCGCCTCGGACGGGGCGGGCCGCTCGAAGCCGGCATCGACCAGGGCGGTGTAGCTGACCGGGCGAGCCAACGCAGCCGGGTCGGCGACCGAGGTCCAGTCGCCGCGGGCCGCGCGGCCCTCGGCCCGGCAGGCCTGCTTGAACCGGTGCACCCGCCACGCCGACCGGGCGTCGGTGCCGTAGGTCTCGGCGATCTTCTCGTTGAGCACCGCGGAGCGGACCGCGGCCGCGACGACGCCCCACGGCGACTCCGCGGACCGGATCGGGCGCGAGGTCATCGCCTCCCACGCCGCGGCCCAGCCGGTCGCCTCGGCGTACTCCGCCTCGGCTCCGGTGAACCCGGCCGAGCGGACTGCGCGGGCGACGATCGCGGTGCGGGCGTAGTCCAGGACGGCGCGGCCGGTCGGGCCGTTCCAGCCCTCGTCCTGGATGTCGACGAGCGCGTCGAACAGCCCGTCGGTGGTGCCGATTGCGGCGTTGACGTTGCGGTGGGTCTGGGTCGTGGTGGCGGTCATCGAGGTCCTTCCTCATCGGTTGCGATGGGAGGACGTTCGCGAACGGCGATTGCCGGCAAGCTTGCCGAGATCGGCGAACCTGCAGGTCAAGCGATTGCCAGTCCGATTGCCGGCGGGCCTGGCAATCGGCTGTCGGTGCTGCCGCGACGAGCACGTCGACCGTTCGTCGCCCGATCGGCACCCGGCGCCGACCCGTGCCGCAGCTCGGGGTCAAGTTGGGCGAGTGCCGAGTCGATCAACTCTCGGAACCGTGGAACGACGCAGGGAGACGACGTGGGCGACGGTTGGGGTCGGGCGGTTGAAGCGGCCGGCTCGAGATGGCGGAACAGGCATCACCCCGCGCCTGGCGATCCCTCGGTTCCGGGGCAGCGGGCCTCGGCACGCCAGTGGGCCGTGGCGGCATCGGCAGTGCTTCCACGGGACCGGCAGACGGTGTGGGCAGAACTGGAGGCGGCGGACCATCCGGCATGGACCGATCCACCGGGCACCGGTCCGCGTAGGCTGGAGTCCACTCCGCCGTTCGGCGTTGGAGCAGCTTGGGCGGTTGCACTTCCACCGGTGCCTGGAACGACGTTCCGCTTCGTCATGTACTCCGTGACGGTCGCCGTCACCTCAGGGTTCAGCGTGACGACGGAGACTCTTTGGCCGCAGCACCAGTACGTCGAGACGCTGACCCTGCGCGACACTGTCGACGGCGGGACCTTGGCCACGATCCACGGGACGGTGTCGGCGCACGTCGGCCTCCTCGCCGGCCCGTCCCTGCTCGGCGCACGCGTCCAATTGATTGCGGACCGCCACCTTCGACGAGCCGCGGCGTGGAATCCGGGCGATCCCCACATCAGCTCGGCCATCCCCTACGACCCGAGCGATCCGCTCAGCGGCTGAACTTCCGTCCAGTCCTGTGTCGAGATCGGTCCGGCGGTGATCAATCGCCGCCTGCGAGATAGACGATCCAGATCGCAGGACCTGACACCGCCCCGAGCCACGCGCCCGCCAGCATGAACGGACCGAACGGCATCGAGCTTCGACTGCCTCGGCCCACCGCGCACAACAGTGCCGCCGCGAAGGCGGCGACCACGAATCCCGCGGCGAGTCCGACCATCGAGGCGCCCCAGCCGATCCATCCGAGGACCAGACCGAGGGTGGGAGCGAGGACCACGTCGCCCAGGCCCATGCCGCGCCCGTGCGTGCCTACGTGCAGGGCGCAGTAGAAGACGACCCACACGGCGGCGGACACAGCCGCGCGGGCCATTGGCGCCCCACCGCTCAGCGCGGCGCTGCCAACCAACAGCAAGACGGCGGCGAACAGCGGGACGGTCAGCGTGAATGGCAACCGGCGTTCGACCACGTCGATCCGGGCCAGCACCGGCCCAAGGACGCCGAGCACGAGCAGCGCCGCCAGTACCGGCTCACCCCAGAAAGCGGCAACCATGCAGACCTCGACCGCGACGATCGCGGCTACGGTCGGCCGGTGGCGCAGGGCTTGCTGCGCCAGGTCGAGATCGGCCGACCGGGCCGCGGTCAGGAGCACGCGGCGTCGGTCGGGTTCGCGCAGGCGTAGTGCACGTAGCCGGCGACGACGAACGACCGCGCGCCTTCACCGGGCAGGGCCCACGCCGCGGTCGCGGTAGCGCCCTGGAAGCCGCGGCTGCCCTCGGTGCCCGGGCAGGCCGGCGAGTCCAGGCACGGGTCCTGCCAGTAGGCGAACGAACTGTTCCGCTCCAGCCCCTCGGCGGGCGTGTCCACCGGTGCCGAGAACGAGCCGAGCAACTGCCCGCCCTTGTTCTGACGGACCGAGCCCACCATCGCACCGGTGTTCTCGTGGGCGACCGGGAAACCCGACGCCAACTCGTAGCGAGCCGGGGCCGGACCGTTCTCCCACGCCATACCGAGCTTCCACGACTTCGCCGCGTCCTTGTAGGCGACCCCACCCCCGGCCTGGATCACCCGGAACCCGTCGGCCAACTTCGCGCCGCCTGCGGCGCAACCGACCCACTGCGTTCGAGGCGGCTCGCCGACGTACTTCGTCGTCTTCGGCGCCTGCGCGAACGCGGTCGCCAGATCCAGAGTGCCGAGCCCGGTCGAGACTCGGACGCGCTGCGGCGCGAAGGTCTCGACGCCGTGACGCTTCGGACCCCGCCAACCGCAATCGACCGCAGCGGCCTTCCCCCGCGGGTCCGTCGCGGTCGGGGAGTCGGCGAGGATCCGATCCGCACCGGTGCTGGTGCCGTTGGCGTCCACCGGCCGCTGCCCGACCACGACGTCGGTCACGGTCGGCGTCGAACTACCCGGTGTGAAGGTGAGCACCGCGCTGTACGCGAGGACTCCCCTGCCCGTGGGTACCGCACCGCTGGCGCCGACGAGATCGCGGACCGCAAAACCGGCCTCAGCGAGCACGTCGCCCACCGGGTTGTCCTGTGCGGATGCCACCGGCGCACCGACGGCGACCAGAGCCACCGCACCCCAGGCGATGGCGGCCGCACCGGCGCTGCGGCGGACACGGAACTTCGACATCTCGACTCCCTCGGTGCCGAGACCGCCCCGGCGATCGGTTGGACCCGATCGGAGGATTCCCGGTTCCACCGTTCGGCTGATTTCTCAGGAAATTTCCCGACATTCGACGCTCCGCGGGGCCGACGGCAATCGGACTGGCAACCGCGCCGCCGGTGCCGAGCACGGCGCGGCAAGCGTCACGGCAATCGCACGCGAGCACGATCGACGGCTCGGACCCGTCTCGCAGGAGGACTCAATGCCACGCAGCGCTTCGGCGACCCCGCTACCCCGACAGGCCCCGCCGCCGGCCGTGGAGTGCATGCTGCTCACGGTTGAGGAGGCCGCAGCCGCGCTCGGGATCGGCCGCAGTTTGATGTTCGAACTGATCGCCAAAGGCGACGTCGACACAGTCCGCGTCGGACGCCTGCGCAGGGTCAGGCCCGAACAGCTTCGGGCCTACGTCCAGTCGCTCTACGTCTGATCGAAGAGCAAGCGCATTCGCGGAACGACTCGTGCAGGGGGCCAAGAGGCTGATCAAAGTCATCCTCCCCTCGACGGAACCGGATCATCCGTTTGGCCATCCAATGTCCACAAACGTCGGGAATGACCCGGCTTGGGGACGAGAGGCTGACGCCCGTGACCACCATTGGACTGCGACCGACGCACACCATCGACGGCAAGCCAATCGAGACGGCCGAGACCTACTGGGCACACGACTCCTACCGCGCACCGCAGCGGACCTCCGCTCAAGCCATGGCCGTGTTCGCGGCGGGCATCGTGTCCGTCACGGTCGGATGGGGCCTCGTAGCGATTCTTACCCTGATGCTCGCGGCCGAGGCCCAGCGGGAGATCGACGAATCCGATGGTGAGCTGGGCGGCGAGCACCTGATCGCGTTGGGCAAGATGTGCGCCTGGATCTCCCTGGCGGTGACGGCGCTGGCCCTCGTCCTCGTTCTGCCCATGATCGCCTGAGCCGCCGTCTCGACCGGCGCTGACGGACCGGCGCTGCGGCGTTGGCTACTCCGTGTCCTCTGCGCTGCCGAGCACGCGGGGGACCGCGCTGGCGCATCGACGCTGCAGGCGGGCCCTGTCGCTAGCGCAAATATAGCGGAGCGCATGACAACCGGCGCATACAGCGCCGCTCCGCCGCTGAAACCACGTCACTCGACGGCTTCCACACCCGCAGGGCAAGTTCAGATCCGTGGTGTCACGCACCGTCGGGATCGGCCGGACGAGAGCTTCCACATCGGCGACGTCGACCCGCAGCACGCTGCCGCCAACCTGGACCCCTGTAGTCGGCCGTCGGCGTTCCAGTTGCGAACCGTGCGGGTGCTGATGCCCAGGTACTCGGCCGCCGCGTCCAGGTTGACCAGCGTCCGCTGAACGGGGACTTGCCCATCGCTTCTCCACAACGTGCCGACGCCTGCCTGAGCGCCAGTCTTGCGGTAGCCAGGCCAAACACCGCCGGTTGGCCCTGACGACGGCCTGCGACCCGTACGACCAGTCGCTCTCCGGAGGGACGGCGGGTCCCAATCCGGCTCGACCGCGAAGCCAGCGGCACGTGCAAGCTCGTAGAGCCTGTCGGTGTCTCCGATGCAGACGCGGTCGGCGAAGATCTCGTCGCCGAACACGACGCCCAGCCCTCGCCACGGATACGCCGACACCCCCGCCTCGCCGAGGACGCGGCAGACGTCGCCAGCAGAAGCTCCACCTGCGCCCGGAGGGCCCGCGAACGTTCGTCGCCTTCGGGTCATCGGCGCAGAGGATTGCCCGGTAGTCGCTCCCGTACGAGCGGGCTCGCGCCGCGAGTTCGCACTCGTCGGGCCCGAGCCGGCGCGAGGCGCCCGAGAACCGCAGCAGCTCGTCGAGCGTCCCGACGACGAGGACACCCGCGATCTCGCAGGCCTTCGACCCCGTGCGAGCTCAGCCAGCCACGCAGAGGCAGGTGGAAGTCGGTCGGGAGAGCCACGACTCAAAGAATCCCGTCCGGCGCCGTCCGCCGGGGTCCATTACGGCGTGTCGCGCGAATCTGCCTACAAACTGCCCACAAACCGATCAAGGGCCACGATCATTCGAAGGTGATCATGGCTCTGACCTGCTGTTTCTAAGTAGCGGGGACAGGATTTGAACCTGTGACCTCTGGGTTATGAGCCAAGTCGTCGCGTCTGCGCTGGCACCCGATCTATCGCCGGGTGGCGGCGGATGCGCCGCCCCGTGGGGCTGCTGGCCGCAGGTTGGTCCGGCGCCGGGCGCCGTTGGCCGTCAGCGACGATTTCCTCGAGGTGGTGCTCGGTGAAGCGAACGCGGTTCCCGATCACGGTATGCGGGACCTGCCGCAGGCGTACTTGCTCGCGCAGCCAACCGGCGGACACGTTCAGTACCTCTGCTGCTGCGGTCGTCGTGTACAGCGGGATCATGCGGGTCCCTTCCTCGTTGGAGCTGCACCGTCGTCCAGGTCGATTGCCGGGATGCTTGCCGAACCGCCCACGAGCCGCAGAGTTCGGGTTGGTCCGGTGGGACCGAGCAGGTCGTCGATTGCGGTGTCGACCTGGTCGTCGGTTGCGGCCAGAAGGCCGCCGTAGACGTCGATGGTCGTCTTGATGGACTCGTGCCCCAGCCGCTGCTGGATCTTCGGCAGCGGCGTGCCCGCGGCGATCAGCCAGGCCACGTGAGTGTGCCTCAGATCGTGGAAGCGAGGCTGCTTCTTCAGGCCTCGCTTTTGGGCCAGCTCGACGGCGCGCTGCCATCGGTACACGTAGAAGACGGGCTGTCGTAGAGGTTCGCCGAACGCGTTCACGAACAGGTACCGATCGGCCGGCTTGTTCGCAACGTAGGGACGGACGAGCTCGACCAAGTTTTTCGAGAGCGAGATCGTCCGGCGCGACCGTTGGGTCTTGGGTGCGCCGATCACCCACTTGAGTTCACCGTCGCGCTTCCATGCCCGCTTCACCGAAACGAGCCTTCGCTCCAGGTCGACGTCCCCGGCTCGCAGCGCCGAGATCTCGCCCCACCGCAGGCCCGTGTGAACGGCGAGCTCGATGAGGTCGCGGTCCTCCCGGTAGGCGACTCCGCACGTGTCGATCTGCGACGGAGCCCGCCGCTCTCCCGGCCCGCGGTTCGGCCGGAATTCGTAGGCGTTCAGCGAGCACATCGCGTCGGCGATCAACGCGAACTCCCTCGGCTCCAAGAAGCACGCGATCGGTTCGCCGTCGGCGTCGAAGGCGGACACCCGCGGCAGCCGGCTGAGTACGCACGGATTGGCCGGCAGCAGGCCTTTTCGCACGGCGTGACCGCAGATGCCGTGCAGCAGGCCGTGGTAGTTCTTGATCGTCTTCGCGGCCACCCCGGCGTCTTGGCTCGCCCGCACCCACCGCGCGACCGACTCGTCGTCGACATCGACGATCAGCGGGAAGTGCTCCTCCAACCGCGCGACCATCGCGCGGTACCTGGTGAGCTGATAGCTCGACACCGAGTTTCGGGTTAGCAGGTACCTCTCGGCAACGTCGGCGAAATCCGCATTCGATGCTTCGTCCTGGGCCGGCGCATCTTCTTCGGCGGGCGCCGCGCGGTAGCCGTAACCCGGTACCCAACCGTCGGGCCACCGATTGCCGGCGTCCTCGACGTCGCACTGGAACCGGACAGCCTGCCGCCTGGTTCCGAACGTGTCCGACTGCCATCGGCCGTCCTGGCGCCAGCGCACCTGGTAGGCCACGCCGTCCCGGCGGCCGCGCTCGTGAATCGACGCCATCACCGCACCCCCGCAGCGCACCAGATCCTGCTCACCTGTGCGCGCGACGGGGCCTCAGATCGACGGCCTCGACGCGAGGATGTTCCCCAGCTTGTTCCCCAACGATCTTCCACGAGAAAGCCCCTGACCCGTTTGCGCAGGTCAGGGGCCATTTTCGGTGCGTGCGCGAGGGGGGACTTGAACCCCCATGCCCCGGAGGGCACTAGCACCTCAAGCTAGCGCGTCTGCCATTCCGCCACTCGCGCGAAGCCTCCGTGGAGGCGGGGGAAACCTTAGCACCGTGGGACGGGTGGGATGGCCCAAGCCCGGGTGGTCGCCGACGACCACGGCCGCACCGTCGACTAGCGCGCGCGGTACTCCGCCACCAGGCGCGCCGGGGCGCAGCACAGCCACGCGTCCTCGACGGCCTCGGCGACGGCCTTGCGGGAGGCCAGGCGCAGCTCGATCAGGATGCCCGGGTAGTTGTCGAAGCGCGGGATCGTGAAGAAGCCCTTGGGCGCCGACCTCCGGCAGCGCCTCGATCAGCGCGACGACCTGCGCGAGCGTGACCATTCAGTCCCCCGGTTCGGTCGGCGAATCGGTCGTGGGCTCGGACTTGTCCGGACGCTGGAAGTCGAACAGTCCCCCGCCCTTCGGCGGCGGAGACGCCTCGGGCTCGGCGGGTTCCTCGGAAGGCGGAGGCAGCAGGTCCGTCGCTTCGGACGGCGTTGGCGTCGCCGTGCGGGGCGGACGCGGGGCGGCGGTCTTGGTCGCCTTCGGCGTAACCGAAGGGGTTGGCGTGGCGGTTGTCCGGGGCCGCACCACCTCGGCAGGTTCGCGCTCCTCCTCCTTCGCCGGCTTCTTCTTCTCGACCGTCCGGGTGACGCGCACGACCTCTTCGGTGACGGTCTCCGGGTCGGGCCGCACGCCGTACCAGAGCAGCAGGACCGCGACGAACGCGAGGGCCAGGAAAGCCGTCGAGGTGCGCATACGGCCGCCGAACAGCGTCCGAGGCAGGCGCAGGGGGCTCACGTCTGCCCCAGCGGGTCCTGGGTGGGCAAGTACTCGGTGCGCAGATTGATGCCCTCGCGGTGCAGGGCCACGAGGATGCGCCCGCGCAGCGCACGGCCGGTGTCGTACTGCGAACCGGGGCGGGTGGGCGCCCAGATTCGGATCGTCACCTGAGTGACCGTCACCTTGTCGACGCCGACGACCACCGGCGGTTCGGTGAGCAGGCCGCGCATCTTGTCGTCGGCGTACGCCGCAGTGCACGCCTCGCGGATGACCCGCAGCGCCTCGCCGACGTCGGCGGTGGGCGGGATGGCGATGTCGACGACGGCGCGCGCCCAGTCGCGCGACAGGTTGGTCACCTGGACCAGCTGACCGTTGGGGATCATCACCAGTTCGCCCTCGGTGGTGCGAATGCGAGTGATGCGCAGCGAGATCTCCTCCACCGTGCCGGAGACCCCGGTGGGCGAGCCCATGTCCGAGATGCGGATCGTGTCGCCGAGTCCGTACTGCCGCTCGGTGATGATGAAGAACCCGGCGAGCAGGTCCTGCACGACCCGCTGCGCGCCGAAGCCGAGCGCGACGCCGAGCACCGCGGCCGGCGCCACCAGGCCGGTGATGGAGAACCCGAGCAGGTTCACGATGCGCACCGCGGCGACGCTGAACACCAAGACGTTCGCGGTCCAGATCAGCACCTGGGCAACGGATTGGCGGTGCTTGGAGCGCTCGGCCAGGCCCGTTTCGCCGTCGGCGCCGCTGCCGACGTTCAACCGCGTGCCGACGAGCCGTCCGACGGCGCCGACCGCCCGGGAGACCAGCAGCACCCCGAGCACGACCAGCACGATCTCCAGGCCGTCCCCGCGAGCCCAGTCCAGGAGGTCACGCATGGCAGATGTCGACTCCTGTGCAGTTTCGAGTGCGCAGAGCGCGGGCTACCCGAAACTACAACGACGCAAGCCTGTCCGGTTTCCGAGGAACTCCAACCGGGCATGCCCCCGACGGGAGGGAAGCAGTGTCGTCAGCGGGGCAGAGACGCCGAGGGGTTCTCGTCGGTGTCGCCGGATCCGGTGTCCGTTTCGGGCGCGGGAGTGGATGTGCTGCCCGGTCCGGGACCGTCGCTCGGGGAGGTGGTGTCGTCCTCCTTGGGGCACTTGGCGAGCCCCAGCAGCCCACACGGCTTTGTGGTGGGGTCGGATCCGCCGCCGCCGCCGAGAAGGGGCCCGCCCCCGCCGACGGGCGCCTCCTGCGTGGGCGCGACGGTCGGAACCGCCGTGGCCGTCTTGACCGGCTTGGGAAGCGGCGTCGGCAGGCTGGTGGCGGTGGGTGCCACGACCGGCTTCGGGGGCGCGATGACCCGCGGCTGGACCGGGCCGGGCTTGATGCCGCCCTTGCCCAGCTGGTGCACCTCGACGGTGTCCTTGCCGACGGTGGTGTTGGTCCGCTCGTTGGTCGGGCGCACGGCGTCCATGAAGAAGGCACCGGCGACGATCGCCCCGGCAACGCCGAGCACGATGGCCGTTTCCGCCGTCAGCGGACCCCAACGCCACGACCGGGCCGCGGGGGCCTTGGCCGCCCGGCCGCCGTGTGCATGCGGAACCGCCCGCTTGCCGTGCTCGCCCAATGAGACCTTCTCTTCAGTGCCTGACTACCGAACGAGTGTGCCCCGGGTACTAGTTCCGGGGACTGCCCGTTAGCGCACCTCACACCCGTCCGGCGCAAAACTTGACCCCCGAAACGGACGAACCTGGCGATCTACGATGACATCGTGCGCACCGCCGTGGACCCCGATCAGCCGCATCCGTTCTTCTACAAGTTCCTCACCTCCGTGGTCGTGCCACGGCCGATCGCCTGGGTCTCCACCCGCTCGAGCTCGGGCGTCGACAACCTGGCGCCGCACTCCTTCTTCACGGTCAGCTGCGTGCGGCCGCCGATCGTCCAATTCACCTCGGTGGGCCGCAAGGACTCCCTGCGCAACGTCGAGGAAACCGGCGAGTTCGTGGTCAACCTGTGCCCGGAGTGGCTGTTCGAGCAGGTCAACGCCACGGGAACGGACTTTCCGCCCGACGTCTCGGAGTTCGACGCAGTCGGCCTGACCCGGGAACCCGCCGAACGCGTGACTCCCCCGCGGGTGGCCGAGTCCCCCGTCGCGCTCGAGTGCGTCCTCCACTCCACGGTCCTTCTGGGGGACTCGACGCTCGTCCTCGGCCGCGTGGTGCACGCCGTCGTGGACGCCGCGGTACTTCGCGACGGCCGCCCCGAGGTCGAGCTCCTGCGCCCCCTCTCTCGGCTCGGCGCGAACGAGTGGGGCGATCCGCCAACCGCGCGGGAGATCGAACGCATCCCCTACGCCACGTGGCCCGGCCACTTCGGAAGATGACATTTCGCGCGATTTGACCCAAAGGTGTACGACGCCGTACGACCCCCTTAGCTGATCACTCTTAGTGTTCTAAGCGTTGCATCGGGTGTCCGCGAGGCAACGTCCGTCCGCCAGTGATTTCGCGAAAGCAAGACTCCAGGGGTGGGGAAATGAGGCGAAAGACCGTTGTCGTCAACACCGGTCTCGCGCTGGTGCTGCTCGCAGCAGCCGTCGGCGCGGTGTTGCAGATCAAGGACCCGGATGCACCCGTAACACCGGAGCAAACCGCCATGGTCGTGCAGGGACCCGTGTCGTCGACTGTGAACACCACCGGCAACTTGAACGCGCCGCGCACCGTCGGTTTGCCCTTCCAGGGCCAGCCCGGCGTGGTGCAGTCGGTCGACGTGAAGGTCGGCGACACGATCAAGCCGGGGCAGCAGATCGCCTCGGTCGACGATCGGCTGGCGAAGAACCAGCTGAGGCACGCGAAGGCCGCCCTCAAGGCGGCGCAGGCGCAGCTGCTCGCCGCCACCGAGGGCCAGACGGCCCAAGAGGCCGAGCTGGACCGCGCCAACATCGCGTTCGCGATCCAGCAGCTGGGCAACGCCCAGCTCGCCGTGTCCAACGCGCGGGAGAAGCGCCGCGCGGTCGCGTCCGAGCAGGGCCGCCTCGTCGGCAGCGCCTCGGAGTCCTTCGACCGTTCGCACCGGCAGATCACGCGTCAGACGCAGGCCGCCGAGCAGGGCACCCGCGCCTCGACGGCCAGCGTGCCGCCGGCACCGGGCGACCCGCAGAACTCCGAGACCAACCAGCGCCAGCGTTCTCGCTCCATCACGGCCGTCAACTCCTCCTCCGCGGTGGACTCGGCACGCAACGGCCTGGTCCAGGCAGAGGTGGGCGCGAGCTCCGCGCTGACCGACGCGAACCAGGCGCTGCGCAACACTCGGCACCAGGCCACGCTGGCCGCCCGCCAGCTGCACATCGCCCGTGCTCAGGCCAAGGTCAACGCGCAGGGCGGCCGGGCCAGCGAGCGCGCCGCGGCGAAGGCGCAGATCGCCGACGCACTCGCGACGATCGCCGACGCCCGCGTGGCGCTGGCGAACACCGTCCTGCGGGCTCCGTTCGAGGCGACCGTCGTCGACATCGCCGGTGGCGTCGGGGAAACCCCGGTCGGTGCGGTCCGCGGTACGACCAGCTCCTCGGTCGTGCCGGCCGGTCCCGGCTCGGCGGAGAACCGCAAGGCGGCGACCCAGGCCGGTTTCGTGATCCTGGCCGACCTGACCACCAAGTACGTGACCGCCGCGGTCAACGAGGCGGACATCGGCAAGATCAAGGTCGGCCAGCCGGCCAACGTGGTGTTCCCGGCCACCGGCTCGGCCATCAAGGCCAAGGTGCAGGAGATCGACCTGCAGGAGAACGTCGTCAACAACGTCGTTCAGTACAACGTCAAGCTCGAACTCGAGCCGACGCCGGAACGACTCGGCCAGTCGGCCTCGGTGCAGATCGTCACGGCGGACCGGCAGAACGTACTGTCGGTACCAAACGCGGCCATCATTCGAGCCGGGGACCAGAGCCTTCTGCAGGTCCGCCGGCCCGGTCAGGACCAGGACATGAAGATTCCCGTGACGCCGGGACTCGTCGGCGACCAGACCACCGAGGTCACCAGCCCGCTGCTGCGCGCCGGAGACGTCGTGATCCTGCCCGGCACCGGCAGCGGCGCAGGCCGAGGCTCGGGTCTGCCGAGCCGCGGCCGGGGTGCCGGAGGCGGATGATGAGTCCAGAGGGCGCGCGGCCCGCCGTTGCCCTGGAGAGCATCCGCAAGACGTATGGCTCCGGGGAGTCGGTGGTGCACGCCATCGCGCACGTGGATCTCACCGTCGGGGTCGGCGAGTACATCGCCATCATGGGCGCCTCGGGTTCGGGCAAGTCGACGTTGATGAACATCGTCGGCTGCCTGGACGCTCCGAGTGCCGGCCAGTTCCGCATCGACGGCGTGGACGTGCGTCGGCTCGACGAGCACCAGCTCTCGGTCATCCGCAACCGGAAGATCGGATTCATCTTCCAGAGCTTCAATCTGATCCCCCGTACGACTGCCCTGGACAACGTCGAACTGCCGTTGATCTACGCGCACGTCGGGCGGCGGGAACGTCGCCGCCGGGCCAAGGAGGCCCTGGAGCGCGTGGGGCTGGGCAACCGCATCGACCACCTGCCCTCCCAGCTCTCCGGTGGTCAGCAGCAGCGCGTCGCGGTCGCCCGCGCGATCGTCACCGACCCTGTTCTGCTGCTCGCCGACGAGCCGACGGGGGCGCTGGACTCGACCAGTACCGAGGACGTGCTGAACCTCTTCGACGACCTGTCGGCCTCCGGCCGCACGATCATGGTCATCACCCACGAGGACGAGGTCGGCGCCCGCGCCCAGCGCGTCGTTCGCATGCGCGACGGCCGGATCATCTCCGATCTGCAGAACCCGTACCGGGATCGTTCGATCCGGCTGACGGAGCACATCACCTCGGCAAAGCCGACCGGCTACGCCCCGGCTCCTGCTCCCGCCGCCGTCCCGGCTCCTGCTCCCGCGCCCGCGGCTCCGCCCGCGCCGGCCGTGGCAACCGCACCCGCACCGATGCCGGCGCCTCCCCCGCCGCCGGCCGAACCGCCCGCGCAGCCGGAGAGGTGGTCATTTTGAGGTGGGCACCGTGAGACTCGCCGAGAGCCTTCGCTTCGCCCTCCGGGGCATCGTCGCCAACAAGATGCGCTCGATGCTGACGACGCTCATGATCCTCATCGGCGTTGCCTCGGTCATCACGCTGGTGGCGGTCGGCACGGGCTCCTCGCGCGACGTGCAGAAGTCCATCAACCGGCTCGGCTCGAACACGCTGTTCGTGCTGCCCGACGCGCCGACCGGCCGCGGCGGCAACAGCATCGGTGCGCAGATCCGCCGCACGCTCGGCCTTCCGTCTCCCTCCGTCGTCGGCACCCAGACCCGCAAGGCGGTCCTGACCTTCGAGGACGCCGAGGCCCTGACGGACAAGGCCGCCGCTCCGAACGTCGACCTGGTCTCACCCGGCACGCTCATGCAGAACCTGCAGTTGAGCTACGGCTCGGAGTCGGGCGTCGCCGCACTGCTGATCGGCTCCACCCCGGACTTCCTCGAGATCGACGAGAGCCGCGTCGCGGTGGGGCGCAAGTTCACCGACGCCGAGTACACCGCGCACGCGCGCGTGATGGTGATCGGCAAGACGGTGGCCAACAACCTCGGCGGCCGGAACCCCAACGCCCTCGTCGGCGAGCAGATCAAGGTCAACGGTTCGGCCTTCACCGTCGTCGGCATCCTCGAGGGCAAGGGCTACAGCGGCCAGCAGGACCTCGACAACCGCATCGTCGCCAACGGCACCGCCGTCAACGACGCCCTGTACGGATACTCCCCCAGCGGCTTCGGCCCCATCAGCGGCATCGCCGTCAAGGCGACCACGCCGGAGACCGTTCCGCTGGCCCAGCAGGAGGTCACCCGCATCCTGCTGGCACGTCACGGCGTCACGCCGCTCAACGCGGACTTCATCGTCTTCAACGCCAGTTCCGTCCTCGACGTGTCCGCGGACTCGAACCGCACGCTCACGATCCTGCTGGCCGCCGTGGCGGGCATCTCGCTGCTCGTCGGCGGCATCGGCGTCATGAACATCATGCTGGTCTCGGTCACCGAACGAACGCGCGAGATCGGCATCCGAAAAGCCATCGGCGCCGACCGAAAAGACATCGTCGGACAGTTCCTGGGCGAGGCCGTGTTCCTCTCCCTGGCCGGCGGCGTCATGGGCGTCATGGCCGGCTTCGTCGCCACGCAGTTCAGGATCGCCGGAGTGGAGCCGGTGATCGCCCCGTACTCGATCTACCTCTCTTTGGGCGTCTCCCTGGTCACGGGCCTGGTCTTCGGCCTGTACCCGGCCAGCCGAGCCGCCGACCTGCGCCCGATCGACGCCCTGCGCTACGAGTAAGGACCAGCCATGACCTCGCCTATCGATCCGGGCCAGTCGCCGTTCGGCCCGGCTCACCAGCCCCCGGGCGCTCCGCCCATGCATCCGCAGCCTGGCGGTGTCGCGACGATCGCGCCGGAGGACGACCCGGACGACATGCCCATGCCGAAGGGCCGAGGCCCCGCCTCGACCAAGGCCCTCGCCGTCGGGCTGGCGGTCGTGCTGGCCTTCGGGGCGGGCGTCATGGCCCAGAAGCGGAACGACAAGGGCATGATCCGCCCGCCCACGGGTCCCGCGGCCGCGCTCGCCGCCGCGGCGGCGGGAGCCGGTGGCGGTGCCGCGGCACCGCCCGCCGCGCCGGCCGTGCCCGGCGAGAATCCGCTGCTGGCCCGCGCCAAGCTCAAGGGCGAACTGGTCTCGGTCAACGGCAACGAGTTCACGATCAAGGACGACAAGGGCATCGAACGCAAGGCGACCCTCGCCGAGGGCACCATGGTGCTCAAGGGCGTGTCGATGAGCGAGATCCCGCCCGGCACCCGGGTGTACGCCGACGGCCAGGACGCGGCCGACGGCTCCACCACCGTGCAGATCGTGATCGTGCCCAAATGACGCTGCCTCCGCGGACCGTTCGCGTTCTCATCTCCGAACGTCGGGCCCTGTACGCCGCCGCACTGCACACCCTGCTCTCGCTCGAGCGGGACATGCAGGTGGTGGCGACGCTCATGAGCGACGTCGACGTGGCCGCCGCGGCCAACCGCACGCGGGCCGACATCGCGCTGGTGGACATCGACAGCAGCCTCGTCGACCCCTCCGGCCTGTGTCTGCCGCTGCGCCGGGGCGCACCGACGTGCCGCATCATCGCGCTCACCGAGCACTACCTGCCCGAGCCCCAGGTCCGCAGCTGGGCGGCACACGCCGACGGCCTCGTGAGCAAGCACTCGGTGTCCTCGGTGCTCGTGGAGAGCATCCGGCGCGTGATGACCGGCGAGGTGGTCGTCGACCCCCGCTTCGCGTCCGCCACGATGACCCGGGACAACGCCACGCTCACGCTGCGCGAGCTGGATCTGCTGCGGCATGCGGCGCACGGCCACTCGGTGAAGGAACTGGCCGCACGCCTCTCGCTGTCCGACGGCACCGTGCGCAACTATCTGTCGCGCATCAACGCCAAACTCGGGGCGCGCAATCGAATCGAGGCGATTCGCATCGGCCGGGACTCCGGCTGGCTGTAGCACTTCCCCCCAAAAACAATGCGGGCCCCACCGGATTACGGTGGGGCCCGCTACTGCTTTTCGTCGTGGTGTAAACGACGAGACAGGCTGTACTTAGACCAGCGCGCCGACGAGGTTCAGCAGGCCGGCCAGAATGCCGCCGAGCAGCGGGATCGGCGTGACGAGTGCGGCAAGAAGACCAGTGAGAAAGCCCATGGGATGCTCCCGAGTGAAGTGACGGATCCGTGTGTCGGCGAATAGCACGACCTCTCGGTCTTGCGCCGTTCGCCCTTTACCTGACACCTAACTTTTGCGCAGGGCCAATAGGGGTCGGTAGTGCCATCTGTCATCAAGATCGCGAATGAATCGCGATTTCGCTCTGTAATCGCAAAATTACGTGGAGTGATCAACAATTCTCGCGCTTTACCGGGGACAGCACGAATTCACGGAACGGTCACGAGACCGTCCCGCGAAGGGAAATGCGCTAGGGAAGCGCTGATCAAGGCGCAATTGGAGCGTGACGGGCCGTGACCTGTCTCGACGGGTCGTCGAAGGGTCCGATGGCGCGCCGTTTCCCGTTCCACAGGCCCTGTTCGGGCCCCGCGGGGCGGT
>JBQTKD010000133.1:0-1525 GCA_052386455.1 Sporichthyaceae bacterium | reverse complement strand
ACCGATCAGCGCATTGATCCGCGACACCCTGCGCTGAGGGTCTGCAACAGCCTCTGGCCGTTCGTCCCACCGGCGCCTACCCTGCAGTCCTCACCCTCCGCGTTGCGACGGTGCCTGGAATTCGGGGTGTCAAAGCCAGGAGAACCGACGCCGCGAGCATCGAGTGTCGTCGGCTTGGACCGTCGAGGCTTCGTTGAGCACCTGGCTCCCTCTAGGTGGAGGCCGCGAGGAACAGCGCGAGGTCGTCGAGGACCTCTTTGCTGTTCGTCTCGTGGAAGATCTCGTGGCGGGCGCCGGAATAGATCCGGGTCGTCAGCTGGGTGCCGAGAGAGCGATGGGCGGCCGCGCGGGTTGCTTCGAGGGGTGCCAACGCGTCCTCTTCGCCGTGCATCCACAGGACGGGCACGTCGAGCGCCGCGCCCTCGGCCACGAGGTCGACTCCCGCGAAGATGCCGACGAGCGTCTCCCGTCGGAACGGGCCGTGCCAGACCAGCGGGTCTGCGGCGTAGGACTCGCCTACCGCGGGGTCGCGCGACAGGATGGACGGATCGATGGGGATTTCCGGGAGCGGATCCAGGTCGAGCAGAGCCCGGATGGCGGGATTGCCGCCGATCGCCGGGCCGGACAGCGCCAGAGCCGCGATGTCGGGATAGATCTGGGCGTATCTGGTTGCGACCAGCCCGCCCATCGAGTGCCCGACCACGGCCAGGGGCAGGCCCGGATGCGACTGGCAGGCGGCCGTCGCCACGCGCTCGAGGTCGTGGGCCAGGGCGTCTACGTCTACAACGAGCGCTGGTTCTCCCGCACTCTCTCCGTGTCCACGATGATCCGGCGCGTAGACCACCGCGCCATCGGCGGTCAGGCGTTCGGCGACGTGGCGATACCGGCCGGAGTGTTCGCCGTAGCCGTGTGCCAGGAGCACGATCCGCGTGGGGTCGGTGTCGGGGAGCCAACAGCGGACCGACAGGCGGATGGCGTCGTCGGCGAGTTCGAGCTTAATTTCGCGCATGGCTGCACTCCTCACGGTTCATGGGGTCGGGGGTCCGGACGCGCGGCAGACGACCGGCTGCGGTCAGCTCCGAAGGCCGGCGAGGTGGGCGATCATCGCTTCCGCCTCGGCAACGGTGCGGGAAATCAGCTCGCCGCAGGTCGGGATGTCGTGCACGAGCCCGCGGCTCTGACCCACCCACCAGATGCCGGCGTTGAGATCGCCGGTGGCCAAAACGGTGGCCCCGCGTTCGCCCGCGACCAGGTCGGCTACGTCGGCGAACTCGCCACCCGCCGCGAGGATGCGGACGACCTCGTCGCTGACGCTGTTCTTGGCCGTGCGCGCCGTGTTGCGGAGCTGACGGAAAATCAGATTCGTCTGCAGTTCGTTGCCGTCGACGATGGCCTGCTTGGCTCTTCAGAGCTGAGGTGGGGGCGGGACTCGCCGAGTAGCGCAGCTTGAGCCGGAAACGGGACGAGGCCTTCAAGGATCGGTAGCGACCAAGCAACCAGTCCGGAAGGCCTCGACGGTGTCCGA
>JBQTKD010000132.1:0-4546 GCA_052386455.1 Sporichthyaceae bacterium | reverse complement strand
GCGGACTACCGAGACTTCCTGATGGCCGGCGTGTTCGCGCAGGCCGTCGCGTTCACCACGTTCCCGACGGCCCTGGGCATCGCCTACGACATGAAGCTCGGCCTGATGGACCGCTTTCGCAGCATGCCGATCCACCCGGCGGCGATCCTGATCGGCCGCACGATGGGCGACCTCGTCCGACTGTCGGTCTCGATCGTCGTCATGGTGGCCTGCGGATTGGCCGTGGGGTGGCGCATCTCCGACGGCGTCGCCCGCGCCGTGGCGGGCTTTGGCCTGCTGGCGCTGTTCGGGTTCGCGATGAGCTGGATCGGGGCATGGCTGGGATTGGCGGCCAAGAGCGTCGAGGTCGCGCAGAGCCTGCCGATGCTGTGGCTGTTCCCGATCACCTTCGTGTCCAGTGCCTTCGTGCCGCCCGCGAGCATGCCGGTGGGGCTGGAGCAGTTCGCCGAGTGGAACCCGGTGTCCTCCGTGGCGGCCGCCGCGCGGGCCATGTTCGGCAACCCCAACCCGTTCGCGGACCCCGACTCGTTCCCGGCCCAGCACCCGGTGCTGCTCACCGTGGTGTGGTCGATCGGGCTGACCGCCGTCGCCGCCATCGCCTGTGTCCAACGCATGCGGGCGATCGGTCGTTAGCGCTGGTAGCGGCGGCGCAGGGCGACGGGGTCCACGATGAGGATCGAACGACCTTCGGTCCGAACGAAGCCGCGCCTGTTGAACGACTGCAGCGCCTGGTTCACGCTCGGCCGCGAGGCGCCGACCATGCTGGCCAAGTCGGACTGGGTGATGTTGAGGTCCAGCCGAATGCCGGCGGGCTCCACGATTCCCTTGTCCTCGGCCAGCCGATCCAGGCACTTGGCCAGGCGCCCCTCGAGGTCCAGGAAGACGAGGTCGGCCGCCTGTTCGGACAGGCGCCGCACCATGTCCGTCAGGTACACCAGCAGCGAGCGGGCGATGGCCGGCTGCGTGTCCAGCACCGAGTCCAGCGCGGCCCGCGTCAACGCGATGGCCTGCGTGGCCTCCACCGTCAGCACCGACGCGGACCGCGGCCGGCCGTCCAGGAAGGACAGTTCGCCGAAGCAGTCGCCCGCGCCCAGCGTGCAGAACAGAACCTCGGCGCCGTCGGGCGAGCCCACCTGAACCTTCACCGAGCCGGAGGCGAGGACGAACATCGCGTCGCCCGGATCCTCCTGGCCGAAGATGTACTGCCCCCGCCTGTAGGAGCGGACCGAGGCGACGCCGGCCAACACCGCCAGCGGCTCGGGCGCCAGCCCGGCGAACGGCGCGGTCCGGCCGAGCAGTTCGGCGACGCGGTCGGGGGTCATGCGCGCGAACCTAGCGAAAACTTGGGACGAGTTGTGCCAAAGCGGACACGTTCGTGATCAAGGTGGACGGATGGGTCGGGATGGCCGGTGCGAAACTGGGCAGAGTGCGCCGGGGGGCCGACTCTGCAAGAACGGGGACCCCATGGGCATCGTCACTCGCGCTGCAGCCGCCGTCGGCGTCGTGGCGGCACTCGCCTTCGTCGTCACGCCTGCCGACGCCAACGCGGCGTCCGCGGACCGCTGCGTGCAGAACTACAGCGGCACGTGGTACTGCGACGGCAAGCCCTACCAGGGCTGGAGCCGCTACCACGACGACGGGTATTACGACGACGACTACGGCTACTACGAGGACGGCGACGACTACTACGGCGGGCAGCGCGGCGGGTACCGCTACGGCGGCCGCCACTACGAGGAGTACCCGCTGGTCTGCGGGGAGACCCGGTACTCGTGCCGGGCGCCGCGACGACCGTAGCCCTTCGCCGAGGGTGTCCGCTCAGCCCGTGAACGGCTTGGCGGACACCACGGTGACCTTCACCGCGGCGCCGCTGGGCAGCGCGTAGGACGCCGTTTCGCCCGGGCGCTTGCCGAGGACGGCGGCACCGAGCGGGGACCGCTCCGAGTACGCGTCCCTGTCGTCGGGCTTCACCTCGCGGGAGCCGAGCAGGAACGTCTCGGTGTCTCCGTCGCCGAAGCTGACGGTCACGACCATGCCGAGGCCGACGGTGCCGTCGTTGTTCGCCGGCGCCTCGCCCACCTGGGCGTTCTGCAGCAGCTGCGTGAGCTGGCGGATGCGGGCCTCCTGCTTGCCCTGCTCGTCCTTGGCGGCGTGGTATCCGCCGTTCTCCTTGAGGTCGCCCTCTTCGCGGGCGGCCTCGATCTTCTTGGCCAGCCAGATGCGGCCGGGCCCGGAGAGCTCGTCCAGCTCCGACTGCAGCCGGTCGTAGGCGTCCTGGGTCAACCAGGTGACGGGGCCGGTCGGGGACTGAGTCACTGCAGCACTCCTCGGTAAAGGCAAGCCCGTAGGGTAACAACCGAGGGCTTTCCTGCCCAAGGACGTCGCGGGCGGAACACACACGGGGGTCGCGTGGTTGGTCCTGGTGCGGACGGGCCGCGAGCGGGTACGACGCTGATAGGGGAACGGAACGTGGCGGTGCCGGCCGAGAACACCGAACGACTGCGGCTGATGGCGGTGCACGCCCACCCGGACGACGAGTCCAGCAAGGGCGCGGCCACGATGGCCATGTACGCCCGCAACGGCGTCGAGGTACTGGTGGTGACCTGCACCGGCGGCGAGCGGGGCTCGGTGCTGAACCCGAAGCTGGCCGAGGACCCCACGGTCGCCGAGAACATCCATGCCATCCGCGCGGCCGAGATGGAGGCCGCGCGCCTGATCCTCGGCGTGCAGCAGGCCTGGCTCGGCTTCGTGGACTCGGGACTGCCCGAGGGCGACCCGCTACCGCCGCTTCCGGAAGACTGCTTCGGCGCCCTGCCGGTCGAGAAGGCCGCAGAGGCCCTGGTCAAGGTGGTCCGCGAGTTCCGTCCGCACGTGATCACGACGTACAACGAGGAGGGCGGGTACCCACACCCGGACCACCTCCAGACGCATCGGATCTCGGTCGCCGCGTTCGAGGCCGCCGGCGACCCCGAGCGGTACCCGGACTCGGGCGAGCCGTGGCAACCGCTCAAGCTCTACTACGACGTGGCGTTCTCCAAGGAGCGGATGGTCGCGTTGCACGAGGCGATGCTGGCCCGCGGTCTGGAATCGCCCTACGCGCAGTGGCTCGACCGCTGGAACGACCGCGAGCCTCGCAAGGTCACCACCCGCGTGCCGTGCGGGGAGTACTTCGAGTTGCGGGACGCGGCGCTGATCGCGCACGCCACCCAGGTGGACCCGGACGGCTTCTGGTTCAAGGTGCCGATGGACCTGCAGCGGGAGGTGTGGGGCACCGAGGACTTCGAACTGGCGAGGTCCGTCGTCGACACCGTGCTGCCCGAGGACGACCTCTTCGCCGGCATCCGGGAATCGGTACGCGCATGATCGAGGTCGTGGTCGAGTGGCTTTCGGCCAACACCCCGTCGCCGTCCGCCACCCCGGTCGACTCCAGCAAGGTCGAGGCCGGCGTGATCGGGCTTGCGTTCTTCGTTGTGATGGGCCTGGTCGTGCTCGCGCTGGTGCTGTCGATGCGCAGGCACCTTGGCCGCGTCGACGTAACCCGGCATGCTCGAGAGAAGAAGGGCGCGAAGCCTCCGGAGGGAGCGGGCTGAGGTGACGAACCGGCTGGCGGACGCGACCAGTCCATTTCTGATCGAGCATCAGAACAGTCCGGTGGACTGGTGGCCCTGGTGCCCCGAGGCCTTCGCCGAGGCGCGCGGCCGCAACGTGCCGGTTCTCGTCTCCGTCGGCTATTCCGCGTCCCACTGGTGTCGGGTGATGGCGAGGGAGTCCTTCGCGGACTCCGGTGTTGCGGCCTACCTGAACGAGCACTTCGTCGCCGTCTTGGTCGATCGCGAGCAACGGCCCGACGTGGACGCCGTCTACTTCGAGGCCACGCAGGCGAGTACCGGCCGCGGCGGCTGGCCGACGACCGTCTTCGCCACCCCGGCCGCCGAGCCCTTCTTCTGCGGCACGTACTTCGCCCCCGACGCGCTGCGCCAGGTCCTCGAGACGGTCGCGGGGGACTGGGCGTCCAACAGGGTCTCGGTGGAGACCGACGCCATGCGGCTCGTCGCCGAGCTTGCCGAGCGTTCGCGGGTGGCCACCCTCGGAGCACCGCCGGACGAGGCGCTGCTGGCCCGCGTGGTCACGATCCTCTGCGCCCACGAGGACGTGCGGCACGGCGGCTTCGGCGGCAGTCCCAAGTTCCCGCTGGCCGGAACGCTGATGTTCCTGCTGCGCCACCACGCCCGGACCGGCTCGCGCAGCGCCCTGGGCCTGGTGGACCGCGCCTGCGAGGCCATGGCCCGCGGTGGCGTCTACGACCAACTCGGCGGTGGGTTTGCCCGCTACGCCGTCGACGTTGCGTGGACGGTGCCCCACTTCGAAAAGATGCTCGCCGACAACGCGTTGCTCGTCCGCGTCTACGCGCACTGGTGGCGGGCCACCGGCTCGGAGCTCGCCCACCGCGTGGCGAACGAGACGGCCGACTGGATGCTGCGCGACCTCTGGACTCCCCGTGGCGGGTTTGCCTCGGCGGTGGGAGCAGACGCCGCGGGCGTCGAAGGCG
>JBQTKD010000131.1:0-11508 GCA_052386455.1 Sporichthyaceae bacterium | reverse complement strand
CCGAGCTTGATCGAGTCCTTGGTGACACCGACCTCGGTGGCGCCGTTCTTCTCGTCGTAGATCTTCTGGTTCGCGGCCTTCTCGGACGCGGACTCGGTGTCGATAACCTCGGTCAGCGCCTCGGCGGAACCCGCAGGAGCGTTGTTGGCGGCCTTCTTGGTGGCCTTGGCCGGCTTGGCGGCGTCGGTCTTCGCGGCCTTCTCAGCCTTGGGGGCAGCGGCGGCCTTGTCGGCCTTCGCGGCGGCGGCCTTCGGCGCGGAGACAGCAGCCTCGGCGGCGGGCGCCTCTTCGGTGGCGGCGTCCTTGGCCGGAGCGGCCTCGGCAGCGGGGGCCTCTTCTGCAGCAGCCTCGGGGGCAGCCGCGGCGGGGACGTCAGCGGCCGGCTGCTGCGCAACCGGGGAGCTGTCGCCGTCGCTGCCACAGGCAGCGAGGACGAGAGCCGCAGAGGCGACCACGGGGATCACCTTCACGACGTTCTTGTTCCAGCGCGTCACTTGGGAACTCCTTAATTGGGTTCTCGAAGCGGGACGGCCTCGAGGAGGGAATCGGTCGGACGCTTTGAGCCTCATCGCCACGTCGACCGAAATTCAGGAGGAACTTGAGTCGTTCTGCGGGCTTCATGGCTTTCATCACTCGCGAGATAAGAATATGCCCAGAATTCTTAGGGTCAAGGAACGTCTGGGGGTCTCTGACCCCCCATATGGGCGTTACTGGCGGGCAGGTGAAACCGGATCGCTCACCGGTACGTCGCGCCGGAAGAAGCGTAAACCTGCAGGTCAGAGGCGGTTACGGCCACCACTGCCGTGGATGTGGACCCCACCGCGATGCCGGGTCTGCGCACTGTGCAGTTCCTGTGTGCATCACTGTGACTGCTGAGGATTCTCAGATTAGGCCGGGTGCATCTCTCAGGAACTCAGGATGAGATCCACTCGAGGAGCAGCCAGGCGACGGGCGCGGCCACCAGGAGCGAGTCCATCCGGTCCATCAGACCGCCGTGGCCGGGAAGCAGGGTGCCCATGTCCTTCACCCCGATGTCGCGCTTGAGCACGGACTCCCCCAGGTCCCCCAACGTGGCGGCCACCGCCATCGCGAGCCCGAGCAGGGCGCCGGCCCACCAGTTCTCGTCCAGGAGCAGCGCCACACAGAGCGCCCCGCCGACGGCGCAGGCGAACAGCGAGCCGGCCATGCCCTCCCAGGACTTCTTCGGGCTGATCCGCGGCGCCATCGGATGCTTCCCGAACAACACGCCCGCGGCGTATCCGCCCACGTCGTTGCAGACCACGAGGACCACGTAGGTCGCGACGCGATGCGCGCCGTCCTCGGATACGTCCATCAGGATCGTGAAGCCGGCGAGGAACGGCACGTAGACCGCGACGAACACTCCTGCCGAGACGTCGGCGGCAAAGCCGGCCGGCCCATCCGTCAGGCGCCAGGCGACGACGCCGGCCGCCGTCAGCGCGAGCGCGACCAGCAGGGACTCGGTACCGCCCTGCCACGCAGCGACCGGCATGGCCACCGCACCGATCGCCAGCGGGACCTGGGGCACCGCGATCTTCTTGGTGCGCAGCGCCGTGCCGATCTCCCAGCACGCGATCAGCGCGGCGATCGAGACCAGCACGACGAACGCGCCCGGGCCAACGATCAGGGTGCCGATCACGGCGCCGCCGAGGCCCACGCCCACCCCGATGGCGGCGGGCAGATTCCGGCCGGCTCGGCCAGGGGACGCGGCAGACGTCGATGGAGTGGTCAACGAGGCCACCGGCTCAGACCTCGAGCAGTTCGGCTTCCTTGTGCTTCAGAAGGTCGTCCACGCCGACCACGTGCTTGTGCGTCACCTCGTCGAGGTGCTTCTCCGCACGCTTCACGTCGTCCTCGCCGGACTCCTTGTCCTTGATCATCTTTTCCAGGGTGTCCTTGGCGTGCCGCCGGATGTTGCGGATGGAGACGCGCGCGTCCTCGGCCTTGTGCCGCGCCACCTTGATGTACTCCTTGCGGCGCTCCTCGGTCAGCACCGGCAGCGCGACGCGAATGATCGTGCCGTCGTTGCCGGGGTTCACGCCGAGGTCGGAGTCCCTGATCGCCCGCTCGATCGCACCCAGCGCACTCTTGTCGTACGGCGTGACGATGACCATCCGCGCTTCCGGCGTCGCGAAGCCGGCCAGCTGGTTCACCGGGGTAAGCGTTCCGTAGTAGTCGACCATGATCTTGGAGAACATCGCCGGGTTCGCACGCCCGGTGCGGATCGCCGCGAAGTCCTCCTTCGCGACCTCGAGAGCCTTCTCCATCTTTTCTTCGGCCTCGAGCAGGACATCGTCGATCATCGTGAGACTCCTAGACCTCGGCGCCGATGACTGTGCCGATCTTCTCGCCACGCACGGCGCGGCCGATGTTGCCCTCGCCCATCAGGTCGAAAACGACCAGCGGCAGGTTGTTGTCCCGGCACAGGGCGATCGAGGTTGCGTCGGCAACCTTGAGGCCGCGGGTCAGGAACTCGGAGTAGCTGAGCGAGTCGAAGCGGACCGCGTCCGGGTTGGTCTTGGGGTCGGCGTCGTAGACGCCGTCGACGCCCTGCTTGCCCATCAGTACAGCCTGGCAACCGACCTCGAGCGCCCGTTGCGCGGCCGTGGTGTCGGTGGAGAAGAACGGCGCGCCGAGGCCGGCGCCGAAGATGACCACGCGGCCCTTCTCCAGGTGGCGCACCGCGCGGCGGGGAATGTAGGGCTCGGCGACCTGGCCCATCGTGATCGCGGTCTGCACCCGCGTCTCGACGCCCTGCTTCTCGATGAAGTCCTGCATCGCCAGGCAGTTCATGACGGTGCCGAGCATGCCCATGTAGTCCGCGCGGCCCCGGTCCATGCCGGCCTGCGAAAGCTCCTGGCCCCGGAAGAAGTTCCCACCGCCGATCACGACGGCGATCTGAACGCCGGTTTCCCGAGACGCGTCGGCAACCTGACGGGCAATCAGCTGAACGACCTCCGGATCGAGGCCGATTCCCTTCTCTCCGGCGAGCACCTCGCCGGAGAGCTTGAGCATGACGCGGCGGAACGTACCCGGGGAATTGGCTTGCGACTCCACGCGGGTACGTCCCTCCTGTTGTCCTCGGTGAACTGATCGTGCCGGCGAGCGCCTACGCGCCGCCGACCGACAGGCGCGCGAACGCCTTGACCGTCACGCCCGCCTCGTCCAGCACGGCCTTGACGCTCTTCTTGCTGTCCGTGACCGAGCTCTGCTCGAGCAGGACGACGTCCTTGTAGAAGCCGGTCACGCGGCCCTCGGTGATCTTGGGCAGCGCCGCCTCGGGCTTGCCCTCCTCGCGAGCGGTCGCCTCGGCGATCTTGCGCTCGTGCTCCACGATCTCGGCCGGAACCTGGTCGCGGGTCACGTACAGCGGCTTCATCGACGCGATCTGCAGCGCCGCGCCACGAGCGGCGCCGGCGTCGGCTCCGTCGTAGGAGACCAGCACGCCGACGGCCGGCGGGAGGTCCTTGCTCTTGCGGTGCAGGTAGATCTCCACCTGTCCCTCGAAGCGGGCGACCTGCCCGAGGTCGAGCTTCTCGCCGATGACGGCGCTGGCGCCGTCGATGGCCTCCCGAACGGTCTTGCCGCTCGGGAGGGTCGCCTCGAGAAGAGCCTCGCGATCGCCGATGCCCGCGGAGTCCGCGTGCGCGACGATCTCGTCCGCGAGGGCCTGGAACTGCTCGTTCTTGGCGACGAAGTCGGTCTCGGAGTTGAGCTCGACCACGGCGTTGCCGGACGCGGCGATGAGGCCCGCGTTGGCGGTGCGCTCGGCGCTGCGCTTGGCGGCCTTCGCCGCACCCTTGGTGCGGAGCAGGTCCACGGCCTCGTCGAAGGACCCGCTGGTCTCCTCGAGCGCCTTCTTGCAGTCCATCATTCCGGCACCGGTCAGGTCCCGGAGCTTCTTGACGTCCGCCGCGGTGAAGTCGGCCATGTCTCTTTGTCCTCTGTCGTCGTCTCGTGCAGTACGTGGAGCGTTGCCGATTAGGCGTCGGCCGCGGGGGCCTCTGCCGCCGGAACCTCGGCCGCAGGGGCCTCTGCCGCCGGAACCTCGGCCGCAGGGGCCTCTGCCGCCGGAACCTCGGCCGCGGGGGCCTCTGCCGCCGGAACCTCGGCCGCGACCTCGGTGGGCGCGAGCAGGTCGCGCTCCCACTCGGCAAGCGGTTCGTCGCCCGCGACCTGGCCCGCAACCGGCTTCTCGTCGGCGCGGTTCTGCCCGGAGCGGGCCATCAAACCCTCCGCGACGGCGTCGGCGAGCACCCGCGTGAGCAGGTTGATCGACCGGATCGCGTCGTCGTTGCCGGGAATCTTGTAGTCGACCTCGTCCGGGTCGCAGTTGGTGTCGAGGATCGCGACGACCGGGATGCCCAGCTTGCGGGCCTCGCCGACGGCGATGTGCTCCTTCTTGGTGTCGACGATCCACACGGCGCTCGGAACGCGAGCCATGTCCCGGATGCCGCCGAGCGTCTTCTCCAGCTTCTCCTTCTCGCGCTGCAGACCGAGAAGTTCCTTCTTGGTCATGCCCGAGCCGGGCACGTCGTCGAAGTCGAGGAGTTCGAGCTCCTTGAGGCGCTGCAGGCGCTTGTGCACGGTGGTGAAGTTGGTGAGCATGCCGCCGAGCCAACGCTGGTTGACGTACGGCATGCCCACGCGGGTGGCCTGCTCGGCGATGGCCTCCTGGGCCTGCTTTTTGGTGCCGATGAACAGCACGGTGCCGCCGTGGGCCACGGTGGCCTTGACGAACTCGAACGCGCGGTCGATGTAGGACAGCGACTGCTGCAGATCGATGATGTAGATGCCATTGCGCTCGGTGAAGATGTAGCGCTTCATCTTGGGGTTCCAGCGACGAGTCTGGTGTCCGAAGTGGACACCGCTCTCGAGCAGCTGGCGCATCGTGACGACGGCCATGGGTGTTCTCTCATTTCTCGGTTGTCGCGCCGGCCGTATGGCCGACGCCCTGACGTCCTGGGCGCGTGGTAGCTCCATGAGAACTAACCGAGATCGCGCACACCGGCGTGCCGGAGGACGTGCGAAGTACGACCCCCTGTGGAGATCGCCTCGGGCATCCTACAGACGATTGAGGCGAGAGAAGAAACGAGGGGCGAGGAACGAGTCCCTCGAGTCTTCCGAGCCGATTGAGTCTGTTGAGCGAAGCGAACATGGCATCAGCGCAGTCGGGCGCGCAGCGCCAGCACCGCCTTCGTGTGCATCTGGCAGACGCGAGATTCCGTCACACCGAGGACGGAGCCGATCTCGGCGAGGGTGAAGCCCTCGAAGTAGTAGAGCCGCACCAGGGTCTGCTCCCGCTCTCCCAGCGTGCCGAGCGCCTCGACCAGCAGGCGGCGCACCTCGGCGGACTCGACGACGTGCGCCGGGTCCGGAGCGTCGAGGTCGGCGAGGGTCTCCCCGAGATTGATCGCGTCGGGATTCTGCGCGGTGCTGCCGAGCAGTTCGTCCAGCGCAAGCACGTTCACCGCGGCGAGCTGTCCGAACAGCTTGTGCAGCGCGGCGGCGCTCAGCCCGAGTTCCTCGGCCAGCTCCGGCTCGGACGGGCTGCGGCCCAGCTTGTTCTCGAGCTCGGACCAGGCGCGCTGCACGTCCTTGGCGCGGGCTCGAACCGAGCGCGGGATCCAGTCTTGCGCTCGGAGCTCGTCGAGGATCGCACCGCGGATGCGCGAGATCGCGTAGGGCTCGAAGGCGATGCCGCGCTCCGGGTCGAACTTCTCGATGGCGTCGATGAGCCCGAACACGCCGACGGACATGCAGTCGGCCAAGTCGACGTTGCGCGGCAGACCCGAGCCCATCCGCCCCGCGACGTACTTGACCAGCGGTGCGTAGTGCAAGATCAGCCGCTCGCGCAGCGCATCGTCGTTGTCCAGCTTGTAGGTGCGCCACAGGTCCTCGAGGCGGCTGGCCTCGCGGTCCGCGACGGCCACGGCGCTCTGCTGCTCAGGCACGTGGATGAGCTTGTTCATAGGTGGCCCGCAGTCGCTCGACGGAAACGTGGGTGTACAGCTGGGTGGAGGTCAGGGCGGCGTGACCGAGCAGTTCCTGCACGCTGCGCAGGTCTGCCCCGCCCTCCACCAGGTGGGTCGCGGCGCTGTGCCGCAGTCCGTGGGGTCCCATCTGGGGTACGTCGCCCAGTGCGGCGATCCCCCGATGCACCGTCTCGCGCACCGCGCGCTGCCCGAGCCGCCCGCCGCGAGCGCCGAGGAACAGCGCGGCCCCGCTCCGCTCGCAGACCAGCGCGGGGCGGCCTTCGGCCAGCCACGAGTCGAGCGCGTCGGCGGCGGGGACCCCGTACGGAACGGTGCGCTGCTTCGCGCCCTTCCCCATGGCACGAAGCAGACGACGGTCGACGTCCAGGTCGCCGAGATCGAGTGCGACGAGTTCGCCGACCCGTAGGCCGGTCGCGTAGAGAACCTCGAGGATCGCGTGGTCCCGCAGCGTCGCCGGGCCTGCAGCGCCCTCGGGCAGCGCCGCGGAGAGCAGGCGTCCGGCCTGGTCCTGGCTGAGCACGGTCGGCAGGCGGCGGCGCACACGCGGGCTGACCAGTCCCGCACCCGCGTCCCGCTGGGCCCGACCGGTGCGCGCGGCAAACTCGGTGAAGGTCCGGGTCGCGGCCGCTCGACGGGCCACCGTCGTGTCGGCGTGCCGAGTGACTCGTTCGGCGGCCAACCACCGCCGGAGCACCGGCAGCGTGATTCCGTCCAGATCGACGACGCCACCCCGCGAGGCATGCCGCAGCAGTCGGCCGACGTCTCCGACGTAGGCGCGCACCGTGTGCGGCGAGAGTCCACGCACGCCGGCGAGGTGCACCTCGAAATCGTGCAGCGCAAGCGCGAGCGCAGGCGGCAAGGCCTCGGCGCGAGGCGTCTGGCCGGCTCGCAAGCTCGCCGGCGGCGGCTCCACCAATGCGTCCCCCCGGATCACAATCAATAAGGTCTCGACACCGGCCGATCGACGCAAGACGCCACGCGGAGCGACTACTCGCGTACGCAGCGTTCCGACCGAACCGTTATCGCCGCCGCGCCTCCGAGGTGGTGCGCCACCCGCCGTCGACCCGCTCGACCAGGCCGAGCGCCGCCAATTCGCCCAACGCCGCGCGCACCGCCTCCCCCGCGATCCCGCAGGCCACGGCGAGACGGTCCACGTCGGCGACGCCGCGGGCCGGCAGCGCCTCGAGGACGTCGCGCACCTCCGGCGGCAGGTGGTCTCGGGAGCGTGCGGGCCGGGGATGCGGCGGGGCAAGGTCCTCCCCGATCCGGCCCAGGGCCTCCACGACCTCCGCCGCACGGGTCACCGCCAACGCGTGGCGCGAGCGCAGGAGGTCGTTGCTGCCGATCGACGTTGCGGAGGTGACGGGTCCGGGGACCACCATCAGCACGCGGTTCAGTTCGTCGGCCCACCGTGCGGTGGTCGCCGCGCCGCTTCTGGCGGCCGCCTCGACCACGACCGTCCCACGGGTGAGCGCGGCGATCAGCCGGTTGCGGGTGAGGAAACGGCGGCTCTCGGGGCTCGCACCCAACGCCGCCTCGCTCAACACGGCACCCGTGGCACCGATCCGTTCGAACAGCGCGGCGTGGGCCCGGGGATAGGGCACGTCCACCCCGCCCGCGAGCACCGCGACAGTCGTGCCGTCCACCGCGAGGGTGCCGCGGTGGGCCGCGACGTCCACGCCGAACGCCCCGCCGGACACGACGGTCCAGCCGCGCTCCGCCAGCTGCGCGGCAAGGTCGGTGGCCACGTGGACGCCGTAGGGACTGGCCGCTCGGGCACCGACCATCGCGACCGAGTTCACCAGCGCGGGCCGCAGGCCGTGGCCGCCGAGACACCACAGCCCGAACGGGCGGGTCGGCCCGAGATCGTCGAGCTGACGCGGCCACAGCCGGTCCCCCGGGCAGATCAGCGTCGCACCGGCTGCCTCGCCCGCTTCGATGTCGTCGAGGGGATCGAGGCCGGCCATCCGTGCGCACATCGCCGCAGCCTGCGGAAGATTCGCGTATCCGCTGCGAATGCGGTCCACCACCCCCACGGCTCCGTACCGAGCCAGCGCTCGCCCCAGCGGGACTTGGGCAGGCTCGGCCACCCGCATCAGCAGCGCCCTGGCGGCCCGTTCCTCGTGGTCGAGAGCAGGGCCGCCGTCCCAGTCGGCTTCCGGCGGCTGGGGCCCGGAGAGCCACAGGTCCAACGTGTCCTGACGGTTCGTCATGCAGCCCACCCCCCGGCGACTCCGCTGCGCAGCCCGAGGGCCTCGCCGACCTCGGCGCGCCCGGGGCGCGAACGCCCGGCCAGGTCCGCCAGCGACCACGCGATGCGCAACACCCGGTCGAGACCACGCGCCGAGAGGGTCCCGCGGTCCAACGCCGTTTCGACCATCGCCAACGCGTCGGAAGCCACGCACCACTCCTCGCGCAGCAGACGCGCGGGCATCTGCGCATTGCGTGTCCACGGGGTGCCCCCGAGGCGGTGCGCCGAGCGTTCGCGTGCGGCGAGCACACGCTCGGCCACCGCCGCCGTGCTCTCGCCGTCCGGCGCCGCCAGCAACTGACAGCGCGACGGTCGGTCCACCATCACCTGCAGGTCGATGCGGTCGAGCAGGGGCCGCGACAACCGCATCGAATAGCGCCGCCGAGTTTCCGCCCGGCAGATGCAGTCCGAGACCTTGGGACTCCCGCACGGGCACGGGTTCGCGGCCAGCACCAACAGGAAGTCGGCGGGAAAGCGGGCGACCACGCCGGACCGGGCAAGGATCACCTCGCCCGTTTCCAGGGGCTCGCGCAACCCGTCGAGGGCACCGTGCCGGAACTCCGGCGCCTCGTCGAGGAAGAGGACGCCGCGATGCGCGAGCGACGCCGCGCCGGGGCGCAGATCTCGCGAGCCACCCCCGACGATGGCCGCCGCGGTAGCCGAGTGGTGCGGGCGGCAGAACGGCGGATCGGCCACCAGCGGCACGCCGGGCCGAAGGTGGCCTGCGACCGAGTAGATCTCGGTGACCGCCAGCGCCTCCTTGGCCGTCAGCGGCGGCAACAGACCTGGCAGCCGTTCGGCGAGCATCGTCTTCCCCACGCCGGCACTGCCGTGCAGGAAGAGATGGTGCCCGCCGACCGCGGCGACCTCCAACGCGCGCCGCGCCTCGGCCTGCCCGCGCACGTCGGCCAGGTCGGGGATCCAGCGGGGCTCGACGAGCATCGGCGGCGTCGGCCGTGCGACCACCGGATCGTCCAGGGGCAGTTCGCCGCGCAGGTACTCGCAGGCGTGCCGCAGGGAGCGAATCCCGACCACCTCGACATCGCCCACCAGACGCGCTTCCTCGACGTTCGCCTCGGGGACGAGCACTCGGCACAGCCCCGCCCGCGCCGCGGCCACGACCGCCGGAAGCACGCCGCGCAGCTCGCGGACACTCCCGTCGAGCCCGAGCTCGCCGAGCATCGCGACGCCTTCGACCTCGGCCAGGGGCACCTGGCCCGCGGCCGCGAGAACGACGAGTGCGAGGGCGAGGTCGAATCCGGCGCCGCGCTTCTGGAGATCGGCCGGACTCATCGAGACGGTCACCTTCTGGTTCGGCCACGTGGCGCCGCTGTTCACGACGGCGGCCTTCACCCGCTCGCGCGCCTCCGACAGCGCGGTGTCCGGCAGGCCGATCAGCGCGAATCCCGGCAGGCCGAGCCCGATGTCGGCCTCCACCGAGACGACCCGCCCGGTGACACCGGTCAACGCCACTCCCCAGCCCCGAGCGAGGCCGGTCACGATGCCTCCTTCGTCGGCATCGCGACCGGAGGGTGCTGTGCTCTTCTTTGCTCGCTCGCAAGCTCGCTCACAGGACGCTCCGCAGGTGTTCGACACGGACCGGAGCGTCGAACGGCACCCACACCGCGATCACGTCGACGCGGATCGGACCGGCCCAGCCCCGTTCCCGCGCGCACGCGGCGGCGAGCCGGCGCAGCCGAGCCAACTTCGCCGGCGTGACCGCGACCAGCGGTCCACCAAAGTCGTCGTTGCGCCGCGTTTTCACCTCGCACGCAACGAGCACCCGACCGTCGATCGCGACGAGATCGAGCTCTCCCTCCCGGCAGCGCCAGTTCCGTTCGAGCACCGCAATGCCCGCGTCCGTCAGAAACCGCGCCGCATGGTCCTCGCCGAATCGGCCCAGAGCGTCCTTCGCCCGCACGTCGACCACCTCCGCCGCGAACACTGCGCAGCGGCGAGCACTCGTGCGAGGGCGAGTTGAGAATCTGTGGATAACCGGGGGGTCGAGTCCCCTGTGGATAAGGGCTAGCTCTCCGGCGGCGCAAGCTCGGACTTGGCCAGTTCCTCGACGTTCACGTCCTTGAAGGTGACCACCTTGACGTTCTTCACGAAGCGCGCCGGCCGGTACATGTCCCAGACCCAGGCGTCGGTCATGGTGACCTCGAAGTACGTCTCGCCGGCGTCGCTGCGGACCTGCAGGTCCACGTGGTTGGCCAGGTAGAACCGGCGCTCGGTCTCGACGACCCAGGTGAAGAGGCCGACCACGTCGCGGTACTCCTTGTAGAGCGACAGCTCCATCTCGGTCTCGTACTTCTCGAGATCCTCGGCGCTCAACGGACCTCCTCTTCCACCATTCGACGGCTCCGCCGCTCATTGTGGCCGAGACCGCTGGCCTCGACCGCCGCCGCCACGTTCACGTACGAGTACCGATGCTCGATGCACGGCCCGTAGGCGTGGAGCGCCGCAGTGTGCTCCGCGGTGACGTAGCCCTTGTGACCGTCGAACCCGTACTGGGGGAACTCCCGTGCCAGTTCGCACATGATGCGGTCGCGCGTCACCTTGGCCACCACCGACGCCGCCGCGATGCACCCGGCCACCCGGTCGCCCTTCCACACGGCCAGCCCGGGCACGCCGAGCCCGGCAACGGCGAACCCGTCGGTGAGCACGTAGCCGGCCTGCACGTCGAGGCGCGCCAGGGCACGGCGCAGGGCCGCAACGTTCGCGCGGTGGAGCCCGACCCGGTCCACCTCGGCCGCGGGCACGATCACCGTGCCGATCGCGGCGGCCCGCTTCTGGATCTGCGCGTACGCGTCCTCGCGGGCACCCGCGGTCAACAGCTTGGAGTCCGCCAATCCGGGGATCTCGCCACGCTTGCCGGGCGCCAGAATCACCGCGGCCGCCACCAGCGGCCCGGCGCACGCACCCCGTCCGGCCTCGTCCGCGCCGGCGACCGGGCCCAAACCGCTGTTGATCAGGGCGCGTTCGTACCCGTACAGGCCGGCATCGGCCCGGACGGTGAAGCGGCGCGGACGCATCGGTTGCGGCCGAGGGGTCTAGGCGCGCTCGAGAGCGACGGCAAGGACGCGCCTCATGAGTTACGGCGGATGCGATCGGCGTTCCGGGCGTTCCATCGCAAGGCGGAGGAGGAGCCCGCTACGGAGTAGCGGGCGACGACGACAACGCAGCGAGGCGCCCGGCTGGCGCCGCAGACGCCGCCAGGTCATTTCGCAGGCAGACCACTAG
>JBQTKD010000130.1:0-23293 GCA_052386455.1 Sporichthyaceae bacterium | reverse complement strand
ACGCGGTCGGGCTACGCCCGAGCCTTGACCCCGACGCCTCAGTTCAGCGCGCCCAGATCCGGCGGGAGAAGCCAGAAACAATGGAGACCCGGCTGTTGACCCGGCCCCGCTCCTTCAGGGATGACAGTGCTGTTCAGGCGGAGTGGCCCAGGTAGCGCGCGAACAGGTCCTCGCCGTCGAGCTCGCCGGGTTCGCCGACGAACGCGACGGTGCCCTTGCTCAGCAGGTACACGTAGTCGGCCAACGCGAGGGCCTTGGTCACGTACTGCTCGACGAGCAGCAGCGCGGCGCCACCGTCGGCGAGGCGTTGCAGAAACTCGAAGATCTCGTCCACGACGCGCGGGGCCAGGCCCATGCTGACCTCGTCGAGCAGAACGACCTTCGGGTTCTGCACGTAGGCGCGGGCCAGCGCGAGCATCTGCTGCTCGCCGCCGGACATCGTCCCGGCGACCTGCTTCAGCCGCTCGCCGAGCCGCGGGAATGCGGAGGTCGCGGCGGCGATCGCCTCCTCGTGCTTTCCAGGTGGGGACTGCACGACGAGGTTCTCCCGCACGGTCAGCGACGGGAACACTCCACGACCCTCGGGCACGTGGCACACGCCGTGCTTGACCAGCCGGTGCGGCGGTTCGCCGGTGACGTCGGTTCCGTCGATCACCAGGGCCCCGGAGCTCGGCCGCACCAGGCCCGCGGCCACGCGCAGCAGTGTGGTCTTGCCCGCGCCGTTGGCGCCGAGCAGCGCGACCACGGCGCCGTCGGGCACGCGCAACGTCACGTTGCGCAGCACCAGCCCTGCACCGTAGCCAGCGTCGACTTCGCGCAGTTCGAGCATCAGCAGACGGCCTTGCTGCCGTTGACCGCGGTCCAGCCCTTGTCGGACAGGAGGGTGAAGTACACGCAGTTGATGAGCGGCGCGGACTTCTGCCCGGCGCTGAAGGTGATCGGCGGCGTCAGCCCGCCGAGGGTTTCCCTCTTCACCTTTCCGAGCCCCGCCATGACGTCCGCCGTGGTGATCGCCCGTTGCGCGGCGTCCGGGCCGAGGTTCGCGATCACGGCCTCGAACAGCTTCCCGGCCGCCCAGGCCGTGATGGAGTTCGCCGTCGGCTCGGACTGGGGCGCGTACTTCTTCAACGCCGTGTGGTACTCCCGCTGCCCGGGCGTGTCCTGGTTCGCCACCATCCACGGCGCGACCGCGCTGGCGGAGGAGAGGGTGTTCTTGCGGATGTTCGGGTCGGCGGCGTTCTGGGCGCTGAGCACGAGGCCGTTGGTGATGATCTGTGGGTGGAAGTTGATCGAGGCGCAGGAGCGGGCCACGCGAGCGATCGACGCGCCGTCCATCGCCGTGCCGAGTGCCTGTACGCCGGCGTTCTTGGCGGCCTGGCACTGCGCGGTGAAGTCCGGCTGGGTCAGCGAGATCGCGGCGCTGTAGGTGAGCTTGGCGCCGGCCTTCTCGGTTTCCTCCTGGATGATCTTCGAGCCGGTGGTGCACACGCTGGCTTCGACGCAGTAGAGCAGACCGAGGTTGGTCTTGCCCGAGCCGACGGTCTGCTTCAACGCGCCGCGGATGGCACCGAGCAGCCCTGCGCCCGTGGGGAACAGGTACGGGCTTTCGTTCCACCCGAAGTCGATGCCGTCCCCGCCTACCACCGGCACCTTCAACCGCTCGGCAGAGGACTGGACGCCCTTGAAGCCGATCGCGTCGAAAACGCCGACCAGGGCGACGACGCCCTTGTCCTTCACCAGTTGCTGAATCTGCGCCGAGGCCCGCGCCGGGTCGGCGCCGGTGTCGACGGCGAAGATCTGCACGGGGTGGCAGGCGATGCCGCCGCGGGCGTTGACGTCCTGCGCCCACGCGGCCAGCGCCGTGCGCGCGTTGGCCGTGATCGGCCCGGCGACGCCTGAGAACGCGCCCACCTGGCCGAGCTTGATCGGGGCCCCGGGGCCGGTGCACTTCGTGCTCGCGGTGACGGCCGTGCCCGCCGGCGCTGCCGCGGACTTGGCGGCAGGCGCCGCCTTGCCCGGCTTGACACCCGCACCGGCGGCGGGCGTGCCAGGTGCTCCAGGCTTCGGGTTGACGACGCCGGGCGAGACGCCCGCGGGAGCCGCTGCTGCGCCGTCTGCCGCGGGAACGTCGGCGGACGCCACCGCGGGCGCGGCGGCAGAGGCGGCCTTCAGTTCGGCGATCGAGGCGTCGTCGAGCTTGACCGTGCCTCCGCCCGCGCCGGCGAGAACCTCCTCGCCGCTCACGCGGCTGCCGCACGCGCTCAGTGTCAGCACGCTCGCCAGTACCAAGACGACCGGGACGTGTCGTCGCAACATTCCGATTCCTCGTTCCTGCAGAGACTTAATTCCTGTTAGGCGCACACGGGCTTGCTGCCGCGGGGAGCGGTCCAGCCCTTGTCGGTGAGCAGAGTGAAGAAGGTGCAGTCGATCACCGGCGCAGACTTCTGACCGGGGGTAAAGGTCATCGGCGGGATGAGGCCGCCGAGCGTTTCCTTGGAGATCTTCCCGAGCCCGGTCATGACGTCGGCGGAGGTCACCGGGCGCTCGGCGGCGGCCGAGCCGAGCTTGCCGATCGCCGCTTCGAGGAGCTTGCCCGCCGCCCAGGCCTGGATCGAGTTGCCCGTCGGTTCGGACTGCGGGGCGTACTTCTTCAGCGCCGCGTGGTACTCCCGCTGGCCCGGCGTGTCCTGGTACTCGACCGTCCACGGGGCGACCGCGCTGGCGGAGGACAGGGTGTTCTTGCGGATGGTCGGATCCGCCGCGTTCTGGGCGCTCAGCACGAGGCCGTTGGTCACGAACTGCGGGTGGTAGTTGATGGTCGCGCAGGAGCGGGCGACGCGCGCGATCGAGGCGCCGTCCATGGCCATGCCGATCGCCTTGACGCCGGCGTTCTTGGCCGCCTGACACTGCGCGGTGAAGTCCGGCTGGGTCAGGGAAATCGCGGCGCTGTAGACCATCTTGGCGCCGGCCTTCTCCGCCTCCGGCGGAACGACTTTGGCCGTGTTCGTGCAGACGCTCGCCTCGACGCAGTACAGCAGGCCGAACTCCTTGATGCCGGCCGCGATCGACTGGCGGATCGCGCCGCGGATCACGCCGAGCAGCCCGGTACCGGTGGGAAAGAGGTACGGGCTTTCGTTCCAGCCGAAGTCGATGCCGTCGCCGCCGACCACCGGTACCTTGAGCCGCTCCGCGGCGTCCTTGACGCACTTGAACCCCAGCGGGTCGAAGACGCCGACGATCGCCTGTACGCCCTTTTCCCTGACCAGCTGCTGCGTGAGCGCGGCCGCCTTGGACGGGTCTCCGCCGTCGTCCACGGCGAACAGCTGCACGGGGTGGCAGGCGATGCCGCCGCGGGCGTTGACGTCCTGCGCCCAGGCTGCGAGCGCCGTACGTGCGTTGGCGGTGATGGGCCCCGAAACCCCGGAGAACGCGCCGATCTGACCCAGCTTCAGGGGGGCGCCGGGACCGGTGCAGGCGGCCGGCGCGGCTGCTGCGGCCTTCGCCGCCGTGGGCGCCTTGGCGGTGGAGGTGGTGCTCGACTTGCTCGGCGCGGCCTTCGGCGATCCGGGCGCGGGTGCCGCGGGCGTGCCCGCCTCGGGCGCAACCGGCGCGGTCTCGAGAGTGGTGGTGCCCGCGGGCGCCGGAGCGCCCTGCGCGGCGGGCGCGCCCGCCGGGGCGGCGCCCTCGGTGGCCGCCTTCAGCTCGGCGATCGAGGCCTCGTCGAGCTTGACGACGCCACCGCCGGCTCCGGCGAGCACCTCCTCGCCGCTGACCCGGCTGCCGCACGCACTCAGCACCAGCACCGCGACGGACACCGTCGACACGAGCTTCAGACGCACATTCATCGAGCGCTCTCCAATCTCGCTGCGGTGGTGCTCGGAGCCCGCCACGACGAGAGCTGCGCCCACTCCCCGAATGGAAGGTGCAGGCGACGCGTGGACAACACCGCCGCGAGGATGGCGCCGAGGCCGAAGGCGGCCTCGAACCCGGCGCCCGTGGAGCTGCCGTAGGCCGGCAGCACCAGCATGAAGATCGGGCCGACGATCGACGCCTGCACCGTGCTGCGCCCGGCGATCGCCAACACGGCAAGCAGAACCAGCGAGGCGACGAAGTTGAAGCTGGTGCCGGACACCGAGCCGAACTGGCCGGCGAACAGGCCACCGCTGATGCCGGCGAGGAACGCCGAGATGCAGAAGACCAGCACGCGGGTCACGTCCGCCGAGGCGCCGAGGGTCTGCAGCGCCGTGGGCGAGTCCGCCAGGCCGCGCAGCAGTCGTCCAAGGCGCGACCGCTCGATGCCGATGACCAGGGCCATGCCCGCCACGGCGACGGCGAGCAGCAGGTAGTAGTACCGAGTGTCGGAGTCGAACCCGGACGGGCGCCCGGTCCGCAGGTCCGAGAGGCCGAACATGTAGCTCTTCACGTAGAAGAACTGCGCAATGAAGATGCCGAAGCCCAAGGTCGCCAGGGCGAGGAACAGTCCGGAGAGTCGGATGGCCGGGATGGCGACGATCGCGCCGACCGGCACGGCCACCAGGCCGCCAATCAGGATCGCCAGCCCCCACGGGATCCCGTTGGAGACGGAGTGGGCGAACGCCGCCGCGCCCACCGCCGCCAGGGACATCTGGCACAGCGACACCTGGCCCGAGGTGTGCACCAGCAGGCCGAGCGAGAGGAACAGCAGGATCTGGCTCATCGCGTTGATCCACACCGGCAGGCGCGAACCCACGACGTGCGGGACCATCACGGCGGCGAGCAGGCCGACCGAGGAGAACAGGAGCAGCTGCGGCGTCGGCAGCTGCCGGGACGCGGGCACGCGAGCGCGGACCTGCGAGCCGAGGTCGCCGAGGCGCCGGCGGCCGAGGACCAGCAGCACGATGAACAGCACGATGAACGGCAGGTTGAAGTCCAGGCCCTGCAGCCACTCGTAGTCGCTCGTCTGCTTCGAGACCAGCTTCTGCGCGATGCCGATCGCGATGCCGCCGGCGTAGGCGAGCGGCAGGCTGCGGAACGCACCGATCGCCGCGGCGCCGAAGGCCTGGACGACGAGCAGGGAGAGCAGCGTTGCGTCGAGCTGCTGCTGCTGGGAGGCGAGCAGGACGCCGGAGGCGGCGGCGAAGCAGGAGCCGATCATCCAGGCCTGGCGCCGCACGCGGACGGGCGCGACGCCGGTGGTGTCGAGCAGGTTCGGGTCGTCCACGACGGCGCGCATCGTGGTGCCGAGCCGGCTCCGCTCGATCAGGAAGTACAGGCCGAACGCCGCGATGCTGACGCCGACGAAGACGATGATCGATTCCCAGCTGACGGCCACACCGGAGACCGTGAACGCGGTGTCCCGCGTGATGAACGGGGTGAAGAGGCGGTAGTCCGGGCCGTAGATCCACGTGGCGAGCGCGCGGATGAGCAGCAGCAGGCCGACGGTGCCGACGATTTGATACGAGACGGGGACCTTCGACAGTCCGCGAGCCATGCGCTCCAAGATCAGGCCGAGCACCACACCGAACAGGCCGACGGCGATCAGCGCGGCTAGCGGCCACGGCATGCCCTGTTGCTGGCGGAGCTCGAAGAAGACGTACGCGGCGCCGGCGCCGATCGCGCCGTGGCCGAAGTTGAAGATGCCCGAGGTCCGGTACGTGAGCACCAGGCCCATCGCGGCCAGGCCGTAGATGGAGCCGAAGACCAGGCCGAAGACGATGAACGGGATGTACTCGCTCATGCCGAGGCGTCTTCCGGCGAGCACATGCCGCAGGGCAGGGCGCCGGCGAACTTCAGCGCCTCGGAGTCCAGCCAGCGAACGTTCTTGCCGGCGAGGATGTCGCATTCGGACCGGTGGTAGCGGGTCATGCCGCTGCCGATGCCGAAGGTGCCGACGGGCGCCTGCTCGCCGGTCTCCTCCGCGGAGCGCGGCTCGGCGGCGGTACGCAGAGCGAGATCCCGTACGACGCTACGGCGCAGCGTGCCGACGGAGACCAGCCCGGCCAGCAACCAGGCGACCATGCCGAAGCCGGCGAGGATGAGCGACGCGATGCCCAGGCCGAGCCAGCGGGCCTGCTCCTCGAGGTCTGCGGTACCGCTGATGCCTGCCCAGCCCACGACCATGCCGGTCAGGCCGAGGCCGGCGAGGATCGCGAACAGAACGAGGGGCCCGACGCCCCACGGCTCCTCGCGCTCGACCAACGGCCTTCGCGCGGACCGCTCAACGGAACGGCCACGCGCCGCCCGCCGAGCCGCCGGGCCCGCCACCGTCGTCATTTAGCGGACGCCACTCTCGGCGTCGCTGTCGAGACGGATGCGCATCGCGCGCAGTTCGCGCCACTGGTCGCGGAGATCTGCGGAGAGCCACAGCATCCCGCCGAGGCCGAGCAGGAACAGCCCGCCCAACCCCTCTGACGCGAGATACGGCAGTTGCTCGGCGACGAAGCCGGTGTCGCTGACGTGAAACCAGCCCACGATCAGCAGGATGGCACCCGCGATCGCGCAGACTGCGCCGAGCGCGCGGTCCCACTGCAGGCGAAAGAACTGGGCCATCTTCATCGAAGGGCTCCCCGAAGCACGATCATCGAGACGACCGCCGCGGCACCGACCGCAGCGACCATGAGGTAGATCCAGGTGACGTCGTTCTCGATCGGCGTCCGCACCGCCGTGAGGCTCGCGAAGTCCACCGCGGGCACCGCGGCCGGGGCAGCGGCGACGGGCGCGGTGGCCGGGACCGGCGCCGCCAGTGCGGCGGCGAACGGAATCTCCGGAACCAGCGGGGTGGCGGCGACTGGAGCGGCGGGCGGCGGCGCCGCGGTCAGCGGCGGAGTCTCGACGCCGGCGACCGCGGACTCGGCGCCCTTGGCATAGGAGATCTCGGCACGGGCCAGGCCGAGGGAGAAGGTCACCGGGGTTTCGCCGGAGAACCCGCCGGGAGAGCCCTCGGGCGGGGAGGGGAGCGTGGTGGCTATCTGCAGGCCTGCGCCGACGATTCCGTCCGCGGTCTCCTGCGGCGCCTGGTAGGTGATCTTGTACCCGGCGGCGGCAAACGCGTCGAAGACGTCCTTCGCGGGCAGCGGGGTCACCACCGGCTCGGCGCCGGGGACGGTCACGGTGAAGGTGCCGTCCACGAAGCCGATCGACGGGACGCCGAGCTTGGGGGCGGGGCCCTGCGCGGACGGGCCCTGCGCGGACGGCGGCGTGGGCAGGCCCAGCTCCAGGCCGGGTGCGGAGATGGAGGAAAAGGACAGGTTCGAGGAGCGGGTCAGCTTGCCGCTGGAATCCCGAGCAGCCGTGGCGGTGGCGCGCAGGCCGGTGATGATCAGGCTCTCGCCGAGCCGCAGGCCGTCCGCCGTGGTGCTGGCCTTGGCGAGCACCTCCTGGCCCTCGCGCGCCACGCGGGCGAGCGAGGTGGCGCCGGCGCCCTGGCTGCCGCCGGTGGCCGAGGCCTGCGTAATGCTCTCGCCGCTCTCCGAAACGAGCTCCACTCCCGGGTAGCTCAGGCGCTTCACGTCGTCGCCGAAGGCCGAGGTGACGAGGAACGGGTAGGGCGGGGCGGCAATGCCCAGGGCGCCACCGACGACGCCGGGCGCGCCCGCTACCTCTTCTCCCGGGAAGGGGAAGGCGGCCAGGGCGTCGGACTGCTGCAGCGAGGTCTGCTTTGCCTGGGCCGTCGGGCCCTGAATCTGCGGGGCGACGCCGAGCGGGATCGACTGGTTGCTGAAGATCGCGCGCACGCCGGTGGCGCTCGCGAGGGCCTCGTAGCTGGCGTCCGCACGCGCGGTTCCCGTAAAGAGGAACGGCGCGGCGGCGACGGCCGCCGCCACGGCTACGGCGGTCTGCGGGATGACTCTGCCGAGGAGCAACTAGCCCTCCGTGGTGGACCAGGGGTTGTAGAACGGCGTACTACACGTGGAAACAGGATTACAGCCGAGTACGGAACGGGACGCAATGGGAGGGACAACCCATACACGTACTTTGTACGTGCCAGGCCGCCGCGGAGCAACGTTCGGTACCGCACGGTACGGGAATGGTTGACGCATCAACTATGTTGACGTGGACACCAACGACCGAAGGAGCCCCCATGCCGGCCGTCACCGTTTCCGACCTCACCGTTCTCCCGCGCATCCCGGAGCCCGACGCGGCGACCACCGTCGACCGACCGGTGCTCGCCACCAACGAGGCGCCCCGCGGCTACGAAGGCGAGGGCTTCCCCGTCCGCCGCGCCTTCGCGGGCATCAACACCGCCTACCTCGACCCGTTCCTCCACATGGACCAGATGGGCGAGATCGAATACGCGCCGGGGGAGCCGAAGGGCACCGACTGGCACCCGCACCGCGGGTTCGAGACCGTCACGTACATGATCGACGGCCGCTTCGAGCACAAGGACTCGATCGGCGGCGGCGGCCTCATCACCAACGGCGACACCCAGTGGATGACCGCCGGCTCCGGCCTGCTGCACATCGAGCGCCCGCCGGCGGACCTCGTCGCGTCCGGCGGCCTGTTCCACGGCCTCCAGCTCTGGGTGAACCTGCCGCGCGTCGACAAGATGACGGCCCCCCGGTACCAGGACATCCGCGCCGGCGAGGTGGCGCTGCTGACCTCCTCCGACGGCGGTGCGCTCATCCGGGTCATCGCAGGCGAGCTCGCGGGTCACTCCGGCCCCGGCGTCACCCACACCCCGATCACCATCGTGCACGCCACGATCTCGCCCGGCGCCCGCGTGGTCCTGCCGTGGAACCCGGACTTCAACGCCCTGGTCTACGCGCTGTCCGGCAACGGCGAGGTGGGCAAGGACCCGAGCAGGCTCACGACCGGAACGCTCGCGGTGCTGGGCAACGGCGACTCGATCACGCTGTCCGCCGACGCCTCCCAGGACGTCCGGCACGCCGCCGGACTCGACGTCTACCTCCTCGGTGGACGCCCGATCAAGGAGCCGGTCGCGCACTACGGGCCGTTCGTCATGAACACCCGGGCCGAACTGCAGCAGGCCTTCGAGGACTACCAGGCCGGCCGCTTGGGAGTCATCCCCGGCTGAGCAGTAGCCTCAGCCGCCATGGAGCGCGTGTACACGCCGGTGATCGCGGGTCTGCACACCTGGTTCCGGCTGTCGGACATCAAGGTCAAGGTCGTCGGCGGCGAGCACGTGCCGACGAGTGGCCCCGCGGTACTGGCCTCCAACCACGTCAGCTACCTCGACTTCGTCTTCGCGGGCATGGGCGCCCGGCCCTCCGGGCGCCTGGTGCGCTTCATGGCGAAGGAAGAGGTCTTCAAGCACCCCGTCAGCGGTCCGCTGATGCGCGGCATGAAGCACATCCCCGTGGACCGCGAGGCGGGCATGGCCTCCTTCCGCGAGGCCCTGGCGATGCTGAAGGCCGGCGAGGTCGTCGGCGTCTTCCCCGAGGCCACGATTTCCCGCTCCTTCACCGTCAAGGAGATCAAGAGCGGCGCGGTCCGGATGGCCGTCGCCACCAAGGCGCCGCTGATCCCGGTGGCCGTGTGGGGCGGGCAGCGCCTGTGGACCAAGGGCCGCGGCAAGAACCTGCTGCAGCGCGGCGTTCCGGTCCTCGTCTACGTCGGCGAGCCGATGCACCCGGAGCGCGGCCAGGACGCCAACGCGTTGGCCGAGGAACTGCGTACGCGCATGCAGGCGCTGCTGGACAAGGCCCAGCAGGACTACCCGGTGAAGCCGAAGAACCAGAAGGACTCCTGGTGGGTGCCCGCGCACCTCGGCGGCACCGCGCCCGAGCCCGCCGAGGCGCTCAAGCTCGACGGCCCAAGTCTCTGACGACGCCGCGCAACCACCTATCCTCAAGGGGTGCCGCGCACGCTGCTTCGCCCCGGATGGGTGGCCCTGCACCTGCTGACGCTGGTGGTCGTGGTCGCCTTCCTTCGCTTGGGCTGGTGGCAGCTGACCCGGGCTCAGGACGGCAACGCGCTGAGCATCGGCTACGCGTTCGAGTGGCCGGTCTTCGCGATCTTCACCGTGCTGGTCTGGCTTTGGCTGTGCCGGGACGCGCTGCGCAAGGAACGCGCCGGCGAGCAGGTACCGCCCGCCGAGCCCGCACCCTCGCCGGAACGGGTGCCCGACGCCATCGTGCTGCCCACGGCGCTGTCGGTCGTCGTCGCAGCCGACGAAGATCCGGAACTCGCCGCCTACAACCGCATGCTCGCCGCCTACGAAAGGCAACCGCGCCGATGACTACCGTCCCCGTCGACGCCGCGATGGCCGGCGCGCTCAAGCGCTACCAGATCTCGGCCTTCGTCATCGGCGTGCTGCTGATCGTCGCCTGCGGGTTCTCGATCTCCGAGCACGCCTTCGACAAAGGCGAGGGTCGCTGGATGTGGCTCGCGCACGGCTGGTTCGGCGTGGTCTACCTCGGCTTCGCCTTCGACCTGTTCCGTCGGCAGAACTGGCCGCTGATCCAGCTGGTCAAGATGGTCGTCGCGGGCTGGATCCCGGGTCTGACCTTCTGGATGGAACGTCGCGTCACGCGCATGGTGAGCGGCGGCTGATGCCCAGTTCGATCCAGGAACTGCTCGACCTCTTCGCCCTCGAGACCATCGAGGACGGACTGTTCCGCGCTCAGCCGCCGGTCACGCTGCTGCAGCGGGTGTTCGGCGGACAGGTGCTCGGCCAGGCGCTGCTCGCCGCCAACCAGACCGTTCCGCGGGAACGGCGGGTGCACTCGCTGCACGCGTACTTCCTCGTCGGCGGGGACCCGAAGGTGCCGATCGTCTACGACGTCGATCCCCTGCGCGACGGGCGCTCGTTCAGCGTCCGCCGCGTGGCGGCCCGTCAGCACGGGCGGCACATCTTCTATCTGACGGCCTCCTTCCAGGACGAAGAAGAGGGCTTCGAGCACCAGGACCTGGCTCCCGACGTGCCGGGGCCGGACGAGTGCCCGACGCTGGCGGAGCACATGCGGATGACCGGCGAGGCGGCGATCGCCGAGCGGACGTCTGCGGAGTTTGCCGCCCTCGACGTGCGGTACGCAGGCTCCTCGGCTCCGCACGGGGCCCTGGCCGATCCTGCGCACCCCGCGCTCTCGCGCATCTGGCTGCGCGCGAACGAGCGGCTGCCGGATTCGAGCGTCCTGCACAAGTGCGTGCTCGCCTACATGAGCGATCTGACGCTCCTTCACGCCGGCTTGGTCCCGCACCGCTTCGACGTCGAGAAGACCGTGCGGGCCTCGCTGGACCACGCTATGTGGTTCCACCGGCCCTTCCGGGCCGACGAGTGGCTGCTCTACGACCAGGTCTCGCCCTCGGCCAGCGGAGCCCGAGGCCTGAACATCGGGCGGCTGTTCGACGCGACTGGAGTGCTGGTGGCGACCGCGGTTCAGGAGGGCCTGATCCGAGAGGTGGCCGAGCACACCGCCACCTGAACGTGTGAGGTACGCGCAGTTGGCCGCGCTGCGGCGATGAGGCATGCTGAGGAACGGACCGTTCGCTGCCCGGCGCGACGGTCACGCCTGTCGGCGAGTGCTCGCAGCCGACCAGACTCTGGCGAGAGGACGACGCGTCCATGACCGACCTCGCATCCGGCGGCACGCCGCCGAACCGCGAGGCGGCTACGCCCACCGCCCGGCAGGGCGAAGCCCGCGACCGCGCCGCCCGCGGCCTGTTCTCGCTGGTCCCGGTCCCGGACGAAACGCGGCCTGCTCCGCGCATTCCGGCCGACCCACTGCTTCCCGACCTCGCCCTGATCGACCCGGCCCGCCTCGACGTCATGTTCGATCCGGCCAATCTGCGCCGCCCGGTGCTGACCTGCGTTCTCGAGCGCGTCGCGGCCATCCTCGATGGCATCGCCGTCCTGCAGACCCCGGGCATGGTGGTCCTGGACCGCGCCGGAGACGGGGATCCCGTCGGCGTTCCGCTGCGTCCGGACATCCGCCCCGAGGACAAGGAGGCGCTCGACCGGGCGCTCGGCCTCGGTGGAGTCACGGTCCTGCCCGCCCGCGGGTCGCGTCCCCGGCGCCTTCTGGTCGCGGTTCGCGGCTGCGGCGAGTTGCTCGGCTATCTCGTCGCCACCTCCCGCAGCGACGGCGCGTGGCCACGAGCGGTGGCCGCACGTGCGGCGCGCACCCTCGCGCTGATCCTCGTCGTGTCCGGCGACGCTCTGGCGGACCGAGAGGCCCGGCGGGTCGAGCTGTTCGACGACCTCATCGCCGGCCGCGTGGACGACCGCCTCCCGGCTCGAGCGGGGGCGCTCGGCCACGACTTGGCGCGGCCACACCGCAGCTTCGCGTTCGCGATCGACACCCCGCCCGCGCAGCCGAGGCCCGCGTCCACGGACCCGCTGGAGCTGCTCGTCGAGCTCGTCGCGGCCGAGGCGCGAGCGGTGGCGCCGGCCGGCACCGAGTCGCTGCTGGGCGTCAAGGACGGCCAGGTCCTGGCGTTCCTCCCGCTGCCCGCAGGCCGCGAGACCGAGCCGGACCCGACCCGCTTCGCGGGCCAGGTGATCGCCGTGGCGGCGGGTCGTGGCCTGTCGGTCTCGGCCGGCGTCGGTGCCGCGTGCAGCGAGGCCGGCGCCTTTGCGCAGGAGGCCAAACACGCCATGCGGTCGCTCGGGGTGCTGGCGGACACCGGCCGCACGGGCGCCGTGGCCGTCTACGACGAGCTCGGCGTGTACGGGCTCCTCGTCCACAGCGACGACCACCAACGCATGGACGGCTTCGTCCAGAAGTGGATCGGTCCGCTGCTGGACTACGACCGCGAGCACAACGCCGAACTTGTTCGCACCCTCGGCACGCTCCTGGACGAGGCGACCCTGGCCGATGCCGCGGACGCGCTCTGCGTACACACCTCGACGCTGAAGTACCGCGTGAAGCGCATCGAGGAAGTGCTGGGAATGCCGATTCGCGATCCGCGCTCGGCCTTCCACCTGCAGCTGGCGACGACGATCTACCGGGTCCGCAACGGGATCGGACGCTCTTCCGAGTAGGTACACCCGGATGTGACCCAGATGACACCCATCCGGGGAGCGCCGCCCGCCGAATATGCGGCATGGAGCCCAGCGTGCACACCGCAAAGACTGCGGGGCTGCACGAGTTGGCCGTCGCCCTGCACGACGGCGTCACGCAGGAGCTCTTCGCCGCCGAGCTCGACATTCACGAGCTGCGCTGCCGCACCGATCTCCCGGCGGACGTGTGCGAGGCCATCGAGCGGGTTCAGTCCCGGCTGCGCTTGGGCTCGGCACAGCTTCGCTCGGCACTGGCCGACGCCCTCTCCGAACGCCCCGCTCCGGTCCCCCTGGTCGCGCCGGCGCTGTCGCTCGTGACGGACGCGGAAACGATGCTGCAGGAGTTCGGCGGCCGGCACGGCATCGACACCGCCCTGCGCGTCGGTGGGTCCGGCTCGAGCATCGAGCAGCACCCCGCACGGGTGCTGCGGCGGGCGGTGCAGGAGGGCCTGGCGAACGTGGGCAAGCACGCCGCCGCCTCTCGGGTCCAGCTCGCGCTGCACCGGGGTAGGCGCTGGTGGAGCGTGCAGCTCGACGACGACGGCGCGGGCGATCCGGCCGCCGTACGGCGAAGCGCCGGCGAGGTCCGGTCCTTTGGACTGTCGAGTCTCGACGTCGACGTCGCTCGGGTGGGCGGCCGGCTCACCATCGCGGCAGCTCCCGGACTCGGGGGACTGCGTCTGCGGGTGGCCGTACCGGTCGGGTATTCCGCAGGTTCCTGACAAGCCGTCGGATTCCGCGAATTCCTTGATCGGAACGGGAAATCTACGGCCGACCACAGGGCAAGTGGCCCAGCCATGGCTTATGTCACGCGTGATCTGTGAACTGAGCCACCGCTGATTCGCGCCCCGTTCGGCAGTGTTGGCTATGCCACGCCCCGGGAGCCCGATTGCCCGAGGCGGGCCATGGCCGGGCTCTACCGCCCGGTCTATGCTGCACAAACCATCCCGTAACCGACACGTCCCGGTTTCGTTGGCTACGGGTGTAGGTAGGCCACCACCAGACCGTTCGGTCCTTTGCGCGCCCGCGTGCCCGCATGGACTCTGAGACGGCCGTCCACTTCGGCGGCAGGGAAGGCAGCGGCGGCGCACCATGGATTCGCTGACAGCCATAACGTTCAACAGCAATATTTTCATTCCCGCGCTGGTTGCCGGGATCACGACGGCCGGCCTCTACGGCCTCATCGCCGTGGCCCTGGTGCTCAGCTACCGGATCAGCCGCACCGTGGCCTTCGTTCACGGCGGCATCGTCCTGTCCGGAACGCTTCTGTTCTGGTACCTGTGCTCGCCGAACTTCGACTCCGGCGAGGCACTGCTCGAAGGCAGTGGGCAGGCAACCGACCGTCCCGAGCTCCCCACCGGGTTGGTCCTGGTTCTGCTGATGGCGGCAGGTGCGGCGGTGGCCGCGCTGTACGGCTACCTCGCCACCAGCACCAAGCTGGCGACCTACCCGCGCGTCACGCTCACCAACTTCTCGCTGGCGATGATGCTGATCATGATCGGCATCATCTTCAAGTACAACCAGGCGTCCGGTGAGCCCGCCCCGAGCCCGTTCTTCTGGGGCGACGAGAGCTTCCAGATCGACATCCAGAACGTGACGCTGCATCAGCTGACGACGCTGATCATCCTCGGCATCGTCGTGGTCGGTTTCACGATCCTGCTGCAGAAGACCCGCTTCGGCGTCTTCACCCGCGCCGTTGCCGACAACGTCGAGGCGTCCAAGCTCGTCGGCGTCCCGATCGGCAAGGTCGGCACCACGATCTACGCCATCTCCGGCGCGATCTCGGCGCTCGGCGGCATCCTGCTCGGCAACTACATCGGTACGGACACCAACGCGATCCTGTTCGTGTTCCTCCGCGCTCTCATCGTCTGCGTGCTCGGGGCCTTCGGTTCCATCCCGCTGGCCCTCATGGGAGCGGTCGTGCTGGCCGTCATCGACTCCATGCTCAAGGCCGACGTGTTCGGCACCGTCAGCGTCGGCTACCGCGAGCTCATCGTCGTTTCGATCCTCTTCTCCGTGGTCCTCTTGATCGACCGGTTCGGCAAGAAGGGTTCGTCCGTCCTCGCCCACTAGGGCCTTGCTGCACCTGACCCATGCGCCTGGCCTCAGCCACGCAGGAATGGATTTCTCAATGGCAACAGATCTGAAGAAGAAGGAGTCGGGAGGCGGGCACGGCCACGGGCCGGCCCCAACTCTCAACATCCCGCCCCGCGTCGGCGGCATCGCCGGCCTGCTGGGCGTGCACCCCGCGATCCTGCTGGTCGTCGGGTTCGCGTTCGTCTACCCGGTGCTCCCGATCGAGTGGGCGAACGAGTACTGGACGTTCAACGTCATGACCGGCCTCGTGCTGGCGATGGCCTGCCTCGGTCTGCTGGTCGTGGTCGGGTGGGGTCGGGAGATCTCGCTGGCCCAGGCCGGTCTGACCGGTTCGGCTGCGTACATCACCGGTTTCGCGGCGCGCGAGGACGTCGACGATCCCCAGGCTCCGGTCAACGGGTGGGGCCTGCCGCTGCCGTTCGCGGCGCTCGTGGGCATCGGCTTCGTGGTCTTGGTCTCGGTCCTGGTGGCCCTGATCTCGATGCGTCTGGCCGGCGTCTACGTCATCGTTCTGACGCTGTCGCTGCAGTTCCTGCTCGAGAACTCGCTGTTCACCGAGGGCGACCTGACCGGTGGTCTGTCGCCGCTGAGCACCGAGCGTCCGGAGTTCTTCGGCGCAAGCATGGAGAGCGACACGCGGTTCTACTACTACGTGCTCGGGATCCTGCTGATCTCCATGTACTTCCTGCACCGCTTCCGCCACTCGCGGTTCGGCCGCTCGCTGATCATGGTCGGCGTCGACAAGGCCGCAGCCGCCGCGGTCGGGGTCTCGCCCTGGATGTACAAGGTCACCGCATTCGCGATCGCCGGCGCCTTCGCCGGTCTGGCCGGTGCCGTCTCCGCGCCGATGTACCGCAACCCACCGGGCATCCTGCAGTACATCTCGTTCAACTCGCTGTTCTACCTGTCCGTCCCGATCCTCGCGGGCTTCGAGTCCCTGATGGCCGTGGTCGGCGTGGCGGTCTTCTTCCAGCTGCTTCCGCAGATCCTTCTGGAGCTGAAGATCAACGTGTACCTGCTCGGCGGTCTCGGCCTGGCGGCCGGCGTCCTCGCCGGCCCGCGTGGCGCCGGTGGTGCGGTCATCGACATGTTCGACCCACGAGCACGTGCCAAGCGGCGCGAGAGCAAGGGTGGCAGCGGCCCCGGTGGACCCAAGGGTCCGTCCGGCGGCAAGCCCGCGGCCAAGGCCAAGAGCTCGCAGCTGGGCACCAAGACGCCCGCCAAGGCTGGATCGGAGAAGATGTGAGCACCTCTACTGACGGCCACATCGTCGCCGAAGCCGGCATCGACCCGGAGCGCGACGCTGCCCTCGCAGTGCTGGAGGCCTTCCTGCCTCCGCACCGCGGCGACACCGGCAACGCCCTCGTGGGCAAGGGCCTTTCCATCTCCTTCGGTGGTGTCAAGGCAGTCCAGAACGTCGACATCACCGCCCCGTCGAAGTGCTTCGTCGGCCTTCTCGGCCCCAACGGCGCCGGCAAGTCCACCCTCTTCGACCTGCTCAACGGGCTGAAGGTCCCGGACTCCGGCCAGGTCATCATGTTCGGCAAGGACGTCACGAAGATGCGTCCCTGGGACCGGGCCAAGCGCGGCATGGGCCGCACCTTCCAGTCCAACCGCCTGAACTACGACATCTCGGTCGGCGAGAACCTGATGTCCGCGGCGCACCTGGCCATCAAGGGCGACCCGATCACCACGCTACTCGGGTTCCCCGGTCCGACGAAGTCGGAGCGCCGTGCCGAGCAGGCCGCGTACGCCATGTGCGTGCTGCTCGGTATCAAGGATCACTGGCACGACCGCGTCAGCGACCTCGACTTCGGTCGTCAGCGTCGTATCGAGATCGGCCGTTCGCTGATGTGTGGTCCGGCCATCGTCCTGCTGGACGAGCCGGCCGCGGGTCTGGACGCCGACGACGCACACGCCCTGTTCGCTCTGCTGCGCCAACTGCAGCGCGACCTGGGTCTGACCATCATCCTGGTCGAGCACTACGTGAAGGCGGTGCTCGAGAACGCGGACCTGGTCTACGTGCTGAACCAGGGTCAGCTGCTTGCCGCGGGTACTCCGCAGGAGGTCGCTGCGGACCCGGTCGTCCGTTCGGAGTACCTCGGATCGGTTCTCGACCTGGACGACTCCAGCGAGTTCAAGGACGGTGGCGAGCTGGCCAAGAATGCGGAGGGCCAGCAGGACGAGGCCGTTTCCGTCGAGAAGGGGAGTGAGAACTGATGCTGTTCGAAATGAAGAAGGTCAGCTCCGGCTACGGCCGGCTCCCCGTCCTGTTCGACATCGAGCTGACGGTGGATCAGGGCCAGATGGTCTCGGTCCTCGGCTCCAACGGTGCCGGCAAGTCGACCCTGCTCAAGACGATCCTCGGCGCGATCCCGCCCAGCAAGGGCGAGATCAGCTTCCGGCGGAACCGCGTGACCAGCCTCCCCGCGCACAAGCGCGTGGGCCTGGGCATCGCGCTCTCGCCCGAAGGCCGTCAGGTCTTCCCGACCCTCTCGGTCAAGGAGAACCTGATCACCGGCGCCTACGGCGTGCCGAACCAAAAGATGAAGGAGCAGTTCGACCGCTGCTTCGAGCTGTTCCCTCGGCTCAAGGAGCGTCAGAACCAGGCCGCGGGTTCGCTGTCCGGCGGCGAGCAGCAGATGCTCGCCGTCAGCCGCGCGCTGATGTCCCGTCCGCGGCTGCTCCTCGTCGACGAGCTGTCGCTCGGTCTCGCGCCGATCATCGCCGAGCGGCTCTACGCCGCTCTGCGTGCACTGTGCGACGAGGGCCTCGCGGTCATCATGGTCGAGCAGTTCCACCTGGTGGCCGTCGGTTTCTCCGACAAGCAGTACGTCATGGAGAAGGGCCGCTTCGTCAAGATCACCGAGAACAAGACGAAGATGGCCGAGACCGTGGCGGCCGGCGCCGGCGACGTGTCCCGCCAGGAGCTTCCGCCGGACAAGCACGAACACGGATAGATCGACACCGTGCTCTCGGGGGCGGTGCAGCGGGAAACCGCTGCGGCGCCCTCGTAGTTTTCTTGGCAAATTCTCAGTCCACAGCTTCGCCACAGGTACGGCTGGGTTGGGCCACATGGTGGGGGCCTAATGTCTGGTTTGCGCAACCACGTCCCCCGTTGTGCGCGTCCCGGTCCCAGAGGAGAACTTCGTCATGAGCGCGATCGCCCCGGCAGATGCCCCGGTGTCCGCAGCCAAGGACCAGCCGCTGCTGACGGTCAGCAACCTGACCCGCCGCTACGGCTCTCGCGTCGCGGTGAACAACGTGTCCTTCAGCCTCGGGCCCGGCATCACCGGCCTGCTCGGCCCCAACGGCGCCGGCAAGTCCAGCCTGATGACCTGCCTCGCGGGCATCGCCGGCTGGGACTCCGGGAGCATCAAGGTCGGCGACGCCGACGTCATGCGCAACCCGGCGCGGGCGCGCAAGCTCGTCGGCTTCATGCCCGAGCGCGTCAACTTCCCGAACGAGATGCGCGTGGAGGAGTACCTCCACTTCGCCGCCGCCGCGAAGAAGATTCCGCGGGGCGAGCGTCAGGCCGCCGTCGACCTCGCCATGAAGCGCACCGGCCTCACCCACATGAAGACCCGCATCGTCGGCAACCTCTCCAAGGGCTACCGCCAGCGCGTCGGCATGGGTCAGGCGCTCATGGGCGACCCGCTGGTCACCATCCTCGACGAGCCGATGTCCGGCCTCGACCCGCTCAACATCCTCGACATGCGCGGCATGCTCCAGGAGTACGCGAAGACCCGCGCCCTGATCGTCTCCACCCACCTGCTCGCCGACGCACGCCTGATGTGCAACAAGGTCGTCGTGATGTCGCTCGGCAAGATGGTCTACGCGGGCGTGCCGTCGGAGATGGCAGAGGGCTCGGGGCACGCGATCCGCATGCGGATCCGAGTGCACGCCCAGATCGAGCCGGGCGATTCCGACTTCACCTTCGGTTCCTCGCTGGTGTCGCTGGAGCGCGACGAGCGCGGCACCACCGTGATCGTCGAATGCCGCGACGACCGTGCAGTTTCCGAACTGGTCCGTTCCTGGTCTCACCAGTGGCCGCTCGTCGCCGCGGAATCGACGGCGGACAGCCTCGAAGAGGCGTTCCGCGAGGCCGTCATGGGCTCCGTCCAGGCCAACGACAACCCCGTCACCTCGAATTAAGGACAGCGTCGTGTTCACCTTGCTGAAGCGAGAGATCACCTCGCTCGCCCTCTGGGCTGGGACCTACGCCATCGCCGTGGGCTTCATCATCATCTCGGGCGTCTTCTTCATCAACCTGGTCAGCAACAGCAACTCCGCCGACCTCGCCGCCTACTACGCCAACTCCGTCAACATCTTCGGCCTGATCTGCCCGGCCCTGGCGGCCCGCACACTCGCCGAGGAGCGGGCGAACGGCATGCTGCAGGTCTCCTTGGCGTGGCCGGTCCCGCGGTGGGCCATCGTGGGCTCGAAGTTCATCGCCAACACCCTGTTCTGCTGGCTGCTGCTGCTGGTCGCGGTGATCTACTTCCGCCAGTTGACCAACTACGCCAACCCGGACGAGGCGCGCTTCCGCATCGGCCTGTTCGGGATGTTCCTGATCGTGGCTCTGTTCAACGCGATCAGCATGGCGATCTGCGCCCGCACCGCCACCGCCGTCAGCGGCGCGTTCCTCTCCTTCGTGTTCCTGCTCTTCCTGCTCATCATCAAGTTCATGCCGGGCGCGTTCCGCGAGAAGCTCGAGGACTTCGGCCCGATCGGTCACCTCGACCCGATGTTGCGCGGGATCGTCTACTACTCCGACCTCGCCTACTTCGTGGTACTCACCGGCGTCGGTCTCGGCCTGACCGTCTACGCCCTGACGCGGCGCCGGGCCGGGTCCGACCGGGCCGTCATCGCCCGCCGGGTCGGCGCCGTCGGCGGGACCGTGGCACTGGTGCTCGCGACGCCGAGCATCTCCCGCGCCGTGGACGGCGAGATCGACTTCACCCCCGAGAAGCGCGAAACCGTTTCCGACGCCACCCGCGAGGTCATCAAGAAGATCGGGGACGTCCCGATTCAGATCACCGCGTTCTCCCAGGTCATCAGCCCCGAGGCGGCCACCGTCCGCGGCACGGTCCGCAAGTACAAGGCGGCGGGCGCGAACATCAAAGAGGAGATCATCGACCCGGACACCTCTCCGGCTCGTGCCGCGAACTCCAACATCGTCGACTACAACACCTACCTGCTGCAGGTCGGCGACAAGGAGATGGAGATCGACGACCTCGTCGAAAGCACCCTCACGTCCGGAATCTCCCTGCTGGCGCAGGAGAACCCGCCCGTGGCGTGCTTCGTTCAGGGGCACGGCGAGCGGATCCACACCGACCCCAACCGCGACGGCATGAACGCGTTCGCCGCTCGTCTGCGGATCGCGGGCTACAACCCCGTCCAGGTGTTCCTCGAGGCCGACGGCGCCGAGAAGCTGCGCAACCAGTGCAAGGTCGTCATCGTCATGGGCGCGCGCAGCCTCCTGCGTCCGCAGGAACTGACCACCCTTCAGAACTACGCCAAGGGCAAGGGCCGCCTGATCGTCGCGGCCGACTCGGTTCGCAACGACGAGATCGTCAAGCAGTGGAACGGCTTCCTGCAGCCGTGGGGCGTGCAGTTCAGCGAGGACCAGCTGCGCGACCCGCAGTCCCTGGCCGACGACCGCAACGCGATCGTCTCTTCGAACTACCCGACCCGCAACCAGGTCGTCGACATCCTCGACGCCGACGACACCCCGGTCGTCTTTGCCAATACCCTGGCGATCCAGCAGGCGAAGGGCGTGGAGGACGACGGCCCGCTGTTCACCAAGCTCGTTGCGTCGAGCCCGAAGAGCTACTTTGTGGACGCCACGGAGAAGAAGATCAAGGGCTCCGAGGGCGAGCACACGATGGCCGCTCTGGTCGTCGCCTCGGACCTGCGCGGCGTGGGCGCGAACGCGGAGCAGACCAGCGCCCGCATCGGGCTGCTGGGCAGCGCCGACGTCGCGATCAACGACTACCAGAACGCCTTCGGCAACCAAGAGCTGTTCATGCGGATGGTGCAGTACGTCGCGGAGGACGACGCGATCGTCTCGGCCTACCGTGACCCGGGCGCCAACTCCGAGTTCAAGGTGACCGGCGAACAGCGTCGCACCCTCATCCGGAAGACCGTGGTGATGCCCGCGCTGGCGGCAATGGTCTTCATCCCGTTCGTCCTCTGGAGGTTGAAGCGCGGATGAGTGCACTCGCATCCTCGACCCGTGGCGCCGCGGCGGCGCTGGGGACCGTCCTCGCGATCGGTTCGCTCTCGGCCTGCGGGGGCGAATCGGAGAAGTCCGTCATCGCGGCGATCGACGTCCGTGCCGACGCCGTACAGACGGTGACGTTTGTCGGCAAGGGGCTGTCGGCCACGCTGCGTGCCGATTCCGGATCCTGGCTGCCGGGCCCCGGCGCCACCGTTCAGGCGGCGACCATGCTGAGCACCGCCACCGACCGCTACTTCCCGCTGAACTCCTACCGCATTCTGGAGGGCGTGGACCCGAACCGGCCGGAGTTCGGCTTCGCGGCCGGGAGCCGGTCCACGGTGGAGGAGTGCACTCCGGAGTGCTCGCTGACGGTGGTCACCACCGCGGGACGCACGTTGAAGCTGAAGATCGGCAACCCGACGTTCAACGGCGGCTTCTACGCCAAGCTGGACGACGATCCGCGCATTTTCCTGATCACGAAGGACACCGTCGCGGGCATCATCTCCGAGGCCCTCGGCAAGGACTTCGCCTTCCCGGCCAGCGCGCAGATCCGCAACATCGACCGGACGCTGGCGGGAGAGAACGAGGACGGCACGAAGAAGACCGACCAGCCCGTCTACGATCCGTATCTGCGTCAGGTGCTCGCCGCCGAGGCCGCGGAGAAGGAACAAGACGAGCAGAAGAGCGCGAGGATCCTCGTCAAGGCCGCCGGGTCGACTCAGGATCAGCCGGGCGCCAAGGAAGGCAAGGAAGTACGTACCAACAGCGAGGCACTCACGCCGACGGGGGCAACCCAATGACCAAGAAGCGCAGACTGACCGCAGGGCTCCTCGGTGGGGTACTGCTGCTGGGCGCCAGTGCCTGCTCCATGCCCTTCCAGAGCAAGGGCGTGCCGGAGACGGCCGCCGAGGTGCGGGGCGTTGCGATCTCGTCGAAGACCATCGCCGAACTTTTCGAGGTGTTCAAGAACACCGAGCGCGGCAAGCAGGACACCGACCCGGCCAACAACCAGGGCCTCACGGTTTCCCCCAAGCAGATCCGGGCCACCGCGTTGACCTATCAGATTCGCCTCACCTTCCTCGAGGAGCTGGCGAAGCAGCGCGGGGTCAAGCTCGAGGACGCCGCCGACACCGACTTCAAGGACATCGCCTCGGAGATCGCGAACTCGCCCAGCCTCCAGTCCGGCGGCTACCGGGCCGAAGACCTCGAGATCGCGCGCCGCGCCGCGGCGATCGCCCAGGCCATCGCGAAGAACCTCCTTCCCGAGGTGCTGGTCAACGACCAGGAGATCCAGGACGCCTACGACGCCCGCAAGGACATCGTCAGCGCGACCTACCGGGCCAGCACCAACCTGGCGTTCGTCGACGACGAGGCCTCGGCCGAGCTGCTCAAGGAACGCCTGGAGAAGGGCGAGAAGTTCGCCGACGTCGTCCGCGACCTCGGTTCGGAGAAGATCCTGCGCGTGGGCGACGTCGAGGTCACCCCGATCAGCCCGGTGCAGGAGGAGGTCAAGGAGGCCGTCAAGGACCTCAAGCAGGGGGAGACGTCCAAGCCGATCAAGTACGAGGTGGGCGACGGCTCCGTATTCGTGGTCCTGCACGTGTACAACCGGAAGGACTTGCCTAAGCTGGACATCAAGGAGGCGACGCCCGAGCTTCGGGACATCGTCATCAGCAGCAAGCGCAACGCCTTCTTCCAGCAGTGGTTCGACAAGCAGTTCCGCGAGGCCGACATCGACGTGGACGGCTACTACGGCAAATGGGACAGATCCTTCTTGGCGGTGACCTGACATGACCCGAGCCTCTGCCGAGGCCCGCTTCAAGCCGCGCGCGATCTCCGTGCGCGGCTTTGGCGCGTTCCTCGGCGTCCTCGCTCTCTCGTTTTCCGTGTTCGCGGCGGCACCCAGTGTTGCCGCGCCGGCCGCGCCGGCGGCGCCGGCCCCGGAGGAGAACCTCTGCGCGCCCGCGGGTGGCGTCAGGGCAGGGGCGTCCGCGACGAATCCGGCTCCCTACGACTCGTCCACGACGAACGTG
>JBQTKD010000129.1:0-33426 GCA_052386455.1 Sporichthyaceae bacterium | reverse complement strand
GGGGGCCGCCGCGGAGCCCCCCGCCCCCCGCCCCCCCCCCCCCCCCCCCCCCCCTAACCTGTGGCCCCTACCGCCCCGGTTGTTCCGCCCGCAACGGGGGTTTTGGCGGTGCGGCGCGCGGGGAGGGCGGCCGGGGGGCGAAAGAATGGGCGGCATGGCAGCCACCCCACCGCCCACGCACCCCGACGAGCGCATCATCGACACCGATGTCGCGGAGGAGATGCGCGGCTCGTTCCTCGAGTACGCGTACTCCGTCATCTACTCCCGCGCGCTGCCCGACGCTCGGGACGGGCTCAAGCCGGTGCATCGGCGGATCCTGTACCAAATGGCGGAGATGGGCCTGCGGCCCGACGTCTCCACGGTGAAGTCCGCCCGCGTGGTCGGCGAGGTAATGGGCCGGCTGCACCCCCACGGCGACGGCGCGATCTACGACGCGCTGGTCCGCATGGTCCAGCCGTTCTCGATGCGGCTGCCCACCGTGCACGGACAGGGGAACTTCGGCACGCTCGACGACGGTCCGGCCGCCATGCGGTACACCGAATGCCGCCTCGCCGAACCCGCGATGGACATGGTGCGGTCCATCAAGGAAGACACCGTCGATTTCGTGCCCAACTACGACGGGCGCGAAGAGGAGCCGTCGGTCCTCCCGGCGGCCTACCCCAACCTGTTGGTGAACGGGGCGGCCGGCATCGCGGTGGGCATGGCCACGAACATGGCTCCGCACAACCTCGGCGAGGTCGTCGCCGCCGCCCGGCATCTCATCGCGCACCCGAACGCGGACACCGACGCGCTCATGCGCTTCGTGCCCGGCCCGGACCTGCCGACCGGCGGCAAGATCATCGGCCTCGACGGCATTCGCGACGCCTACGAAACCGGCCGCGGGTCGTTCCGGATGCGCGCGACGGCGACGATCGAAAACGTGACGCCCCGTCACAAGGGCATCGTGGTGACCGAGCTGCCCTACGGCGTCGGCACCGAGAAGGTCATCGCTCGCGTCAAGGACCTCGTCACCGCGCGCAAGCTCCAGGGCATTTCGAAGGTCGAGGACTTGACCGACGGCAACAACGGTCTGCGCCTGGTGATCTCGATCAAGAACGGCTTCAACCCCGAGGCGGTGCTCGCCGAGCTCTATCGGCAGACCCCGCTCGAGGACTCGTTCTCCATCAACGCCGTCGCCCTCGTGGACGGGCAGCCGCTGACCCTCGGCCTGAAGGAACTGCTGCAGGTCTACCTCGAGCACCGCTTCGCCGTCGTCCGCCGCCGCTCGGAGTTCCAGCGCGGGAAGGCGCAGGACCGCCTGCACCTCGTCGACGGTCTGATGATCGCGCTGCTCAACATCGACGAGGTCATCCAGGTCATCCGCACCAGCGACGACACGGCCGCCGCGCGCTCCCGCCTCATGCAGGTATTCGATCTGACGGAGATTCAGGCGAACTACATCCTGGACACTCCCCTGCGGCGCCTGACCCGGTACGACACCATCGAGCTCGAGACCGAGCAGGGCAAGCTGCGCGATCGGATCGCCGAACTGACCGAGCTGCTCGAGTCCGACGCGCTGCTGCGCAAGACCGTGTCGAACGAACTCAAGGCCGTCTCGGACAAGTACGCCGACCCGCGGCGCACGGTGCTCCTGGAGTCCGCCGGCACGCCTGCGACCGCGGTTCCGCTCGAGGTCACCGACGACCCGTGCTGGGTGCTGCTCTCGGCCACGGGCCTGCTGGCCCGCACCCCGAACGCGGAGCCGCTGCCCACCGAAGGCCCGCGCGCCAAGCACGACGTGCTCGTCGGTTCGGTGCAGGCAACCGCGCGCGGACACGTCGGACTGGTCACCAGCGCCGGGCGCATGGTCCGCATCCCCGTGCTCGACCTGCCCTCGGTCCCGTTGACGGCCGCACCGCCCGCGCTGTCCGGCGGCGGCTCGGTCACCGAGTTCGTGCAGCTGGCCAAGAACGAGAAGGTCGTCGGCATCGCCTCGCTCGCCGAGGACGGGCCGATCCTCGCGGTCGGCACCGCGCAGGGCACCGTCAAGCGTCTGAAGTACGACGTGCCCGCGAACAAGGACGACTGGGAGATCATCGCGCTCAAGCCCGGCGACTCGATCGTCGGCGCGGCGAACGTGGCCGCCGAGGAGACCACCGATCTGGTCTTCGTCACCAGCGACGCGCAGCTGCTCCGCTTCGCCGCCACGTTGGTGAACCCGCAGGGCCGCTCGGCCGGCGGCATGGCCGGCATCAACCTCGGCGCCGGTGCCTCCGCGATCTGGTTCGGCGCCGTCGACACCGCGTGGGACGCGGTCGTCGTGACCGTCGCCGACGGCACGGGTGCACTCGACGTGGGCGGCGGTTCCATCAAGGTCACCCCGTTCGCCGAGTACCCCGCGAAGGGCCGCGCCACCGGCGGCGTCCGGTGCCACAAGTTCCTCAAGGGCGAGGACGTGCTCACCCTCGGCTGGGTCGGCTACTCCCCCGCCAAGGGCTGCTCGGCCAACGGCGCACCGGTGGACCTGCCGGAGGTGGACGTGCGCCGGGACGGCTCCGGCGTCAAGCTCGCCGTCCCGCTCACCGCGGTCGGCGGCCCCGTCTAGGGCCGGCTCAGGCGTCGTCGAACAGGTCGGCGGCGCCGAGCGGCTTTCGCTTGCGGCGGATCGCCTGCCACGGGGTCGCCAGCGTCGGCGCAGCGGAGTAGCGGGCGGCCTTGTTGCGGCCCTGCGTCGTCAACAGCCCGGCCTTCACCGCAGCCGCGAGATCGCGGGAGGCGAGGTTGGCGCTGAGGCCGGGCACCGCCGCGCGGTACGCCGCGTTGGTCACCTGCAGCCCGCGGGCCGCGTCGAACAGGATCGAGTCGAGTCGTTCGTCGAGGCCGGCGGCGCTGCGGAGCTCTTCGATCGTCGGCCACAGCCGCGCCGCCTCGGCCGCGTCGCGCGCGACGCTCTGGGCCTGGACGTAGTGCGCCGTGAGGCAGAAGCGCACCCACGAACTCGCGTCGACGCTCGGATTCCACTGCGGACCGCTGGCCGCCGCCAGGGCGCGGTAGTAGTCCTGCGTGTGCCGGCCCAAGTACTCCTCGATGGAGGCGAAGGCCGGCGCGACCACGCCGGCGCGGGCCAGCACCATGGTCTGCAGGCACCGGGACATCCGGCCGTTGCCGTCGCGGAACGGGTGAATGGCAACGAGGTTGAGGTGCGCCATTGCGGCGCGGACGACCTGCGGCGTCGTGTCGTGCGGATCGTTCAGGCGTTTGACCAGCGCCTCGATCAACGCCCCGACGCGCGGCGCGGGCGGACCCTGGTACCGGATGCCGCCCTCGCCGTCGGTGATCGCGATCCCGGATTCGCGCCACCGGCCCGGCCACGCGCTCGGCACCGCCTCGGTCATCATGAAGTGCAGGCTCAGCAGCCGGCCGGCGTCGAACCGCTCGAAGGGCACCAACGCGAACGTCATCGCTCGCCGGTACCCCTGGACGGCGAGAGCGTCGCCGTCCGGGGCCTCCATCTCCCGTCCCTCGCCGGCGGCCAACGCGTCCTCGACGGACACCCGGATGCCCTCGATCGCATTCGAGGCCTGCGCGCTGCGCGCCTCCAGTTCGCGACGCATGGGCCGCTCCCAACGCGAGGGGCGCCCCACCTGCAGGTGCAGCGCCGCCCAGAGCGCTTCGACTCGCGCCACCGCCGCGAGGTCGCGCGAGGACAACGCGGGGGTCGGAATGATCGCAGCGGGCATGATCAGATGCTATCTGATATGGGTCAGATAGCATCTGACTATAGTAACGGGGCCGTAGGGATCGGTTCGCAGGCCGTAGCTATCCCGTCAAGACGCGTAGTCAGGGCGTCGGCGCGGGGGTGTGATCGTCGGCATGAACGATTTTCTCTACCTCGCACTGACCGTCGGGGTGTTCCTGCTCCTCGACGTCGTGCTCCGGGCGGTCGAACGTGAGCGCTGACAACCTGGTCGGCCTGATCGTCGCCATCGCGCTCACGGTGTTCGTCCTCGCGGCCCTCCTGTTCCCCGAGAGGTTCTGATGACCTCGACGGCGGCCGGCATTGTCTTCCTCCTCACCCTCGTGGCCGTGCTCGCCCTCGTCCACGTCCCGCTGGGCGACTACATGTACCGGGTCTACTCCTCACGTGAGCACCTCCGCGCGGAGAAGGTGGTGTACCGCGCGATCGGCGTGGACCCGAACGCCGAGCAGCGCTGGTCGGTCTACGCGCGCAGCGTCCTGGCCTTCTCCTTGGTCTCCGTGCTCTTCCTCTACCTCCTGCAGCGCGCGCAGAGCCACCTGTGGGGCAGCCTCGGGATGTCCGACGTCGCGCCACCGCTGGCCTGGAACACCGCGATCAGCTTCGTCACCAACACGAACTGGCAGGCGTACTCCGGCGAGTCGACGATGGGTCACATCGTGCAGAGCACGGGCCTTTCGGTGCAGAACTTCGTCTCGGCCGCAGTGGGGATGGCCGTGGCGATGGCGTTCGTGCGCGGGTTCGTGCGCACGCGCACCGGCGACCTCGGCAACTTCTGGGTGGACCTGACCCGCGGCGTCGTGCGCATCCTGCTGCCGATCGCCGCCGTGGCCACGCTCGTTCTCGTGGCGGGCGGCGCGATGCAGACGCTGGGCAACTCCCAGACCTGGTCGACGCTGACCGGAGGAGAGCAGACCCTCACCCCGGCCGCCGTCGCGTCGCAGGAGGCCATCAAGGTACTCGGCACCAACGGCGGCGGCATCTTCAACGCCAACTCCTCCCACCCGTGGGAGAACCCCACCGCCTGGACGAACTGGATCGAGATCTTCCTCCTGCTGCTGATCGCCTTCAGCCTGCCGCGCACGTTCGGCCGGATGGTCGGCGACGTACGCCAGGGCTACGCGATCGTCGCGGTGATGGCCACGATCGCGCTGATCAGCATCTCGCTGACGATGTGGGCCGAGACCGCGGCACACAACACGGTGCCCGAGGCGCTCGGCACCTCGATGGAGGGCCGCGAGGCGCGCTTCGGCGTCCCCGCCTCGGCGGTGTTCGCCGGAGCGACGACGCTGACCTCGACGGGCGCGGTCAACTCCTTCCACGACTCGTACTCCGCACTCGGCGGCGGCGCGCTGATCTGGAACATGCTGCTCGGCGAGATCGCGCCCGGCGGCGTGGGCTCCGGCCTCTACGGCATCCTCGTCCTGGCGATCGTCACGGTGTTCGTCGCGGGCCTGATGGTCGGGCGCACCCCGGAGTACCTCGGCAAGAAAATCGGCGCCCGCGAGATCAAGCTGGCCTCGCTCTACTTCCTCGTCACTCCCCTGCTCGTGCTGACCGGCACCGCGGTGGCGATGGCCACCGACACCGGCCGGGCGGCGATGCTGAACAGCGGGCCGCACGGCTTCTCGGAAATCCTCTACGCGTACACGTCCGCGTCGAACAACAACGGCTCGGCCTTCGGCGGCGTCAGCGTGAACACCGACTTCCACAACACCAGCCTCGGCCTGTGCATGGTCCTCGGCCGCTTCCTGCCGATGGTGCTGGTCCTGGCCCTGGCGGGCTCCCTGGCCCGCCAAACCCCGGTCCCGGCCTCGGCCGGCACCCTGCCCACCCACCGGGCGCAGTTCGCCGGGATGCTCGCCGGCGTCACCGTCCTGTTGGTGGCGCTGACCTTCCTGCCCGCACTCGCGCTCGGCCCGCTCGCCGAAGGTGTCAAGTGACGATCACTCAGATCTACCCGGCGTTGCCGATGGCGGTGCGCAAGCTCGACCCGCGCGAGCTGTGGCGCAATCCGATCATGCTGATCGTCGAGATCGGCGCGGTCTGGACCTCCGTCCTCGCCGTGCGCGATCCCTCGTTCTTCGCACTCGCGATCGCCGCGTGGCTGTGGCTGACCGTCGTGTTCGGCACGTTGGCCGAGGCCGTCGCGGAAGGCCGCGGCAAGGCCCAGGCCGCCACCCTGCGCGCCGCCAAACGGGACACCGTAGCCCGCCGGCTCGTCGACGGCCGGGAAGAGCCCTGCGGTGCGAGCGACCTGCGCCGCGGCGACCTCGTCGTGGTCGAGGCGGGCCAGTTCGTGCCCGGCGACGGCGACGTCGTCGAAGGCATCGCCAGCGTCGACGAGTCCGCCATCACCGGCGAATCGGCGCCGGTGATCCGCGAGTCCGGCGGCGACCGCAGCGCCGTCACCGGTGGCACACGGGTGCTGTCCGACCGGATCGTCGTACGCATCACCCAGGAGCCCGGGCAGTCGTTCCTGGACCGAATGATCGCCCTCGTCGAGGGCGCGAACCGGCAGAAGACCCCGAACGAGATCGCGCTGAACATCCTGCTCGCCGCGCTCACGGTCGTCTTCCTGGCCGCGACGGCCACCATGCAGCCGATGGCGATCTACGCCAAGGCGCAGGCACCCGGCGTCCCGGACTCCCTCGCGCTCGGCGGCAACGGCGTCACGGCGATCGTGCTCGTCGCCCTGGTCGTGTGCCTCATCCCCACGACGATCGGCGCGCTGCTCTCGGCCATCGGCATCGCGGGCATGGACCGCCTGGTGCAGCGCAACGTGCTCGCGATGAGCGGGCGCGCCGTCGAGGCCGCAGGCGACGTCAACACGCTCCTGCTGGACAAGACCGGCACCATCACCCTCGGGAACCGGCACGCCACCGAACTGGTGCCGCTGGGGGTCCCGCAGGGCTGGCTCGCCGAGGCGGCGCAACTGTCCAGCCTCGCGGACTCCACGCCCGAGGGCCGCTCCATCGTCGAGTTCACCGTGACCTCCTGCGGCCAACCCGCGCGTGCCGCCCACGAGGTCGCCGGTGCCGAGTGGGTCGAGTTCACCGCCCAGACGAGGATGTCCGGCGTCGACCTGCCCGAGCGTCGGATCCGCAAGGGCGCGACGGCCGCCGTGCTGGCGTGGGTGCGGGAGAACGGCGGCCGCCCGCCGTTGGAGATCGACGCGCGGGTGGACGACATCGCAACCGGCGGCGGCACTCCCCTCGTCGTGGCCGAGCACCGCTTCGGCCAGGAGGCGCGCGTGCTGGGCGTGCTGCGCCTGGCCGACGTCGTCAAGCCGGGCATGCGCGAGCGTTTCGACACCATGCGCGCCATGGGCATCCGCACGGTGATGATCACGGGCGACAACCCGGCGACGGCCGCGGCCATCGCCGCCGAGGCCGGCGTGGACGACTTTCTCGCCGAGGCGACCCCGGAGGACAAGCTGGCGCTGATCAAGCGCGAGCAGGAGGGCGGCCGGTTGGTCGCGATGACCGGCGACGGCACCAACGACGCCCCGGCGCTCGCGCAGGCCGACGTCGGCGTCGCCATGAACACCGGCACCTCGGCCGCCAAGGAGGCCGGGAACATGGTGGACCGGGACTCCGACCCGACCAAGCTCATCGAGATCGTCGAGATCGGCAAGCAACTGCTGATCACCCGCGGCGCGCTGACCACGTTCTCCATCGCCAACGACGTCGCGAAGTACTTCGCGATCGTCCCGGCCATGTTCACCGCGGTCTACCCGGGACTCGACACCCTCAACGTCATGGGCCTGGCCAGTCCCCAGTCGGCGATCCTGTCCGCGGTGATCTTCAACGCGATCGTCATCGTCGCGCTGATCCCGCTCGCCCTGCGGGGTGTGCAGTACAGGCCCGGCAGGGCCTCCGAACTGCTCAGCCGCAATCTCCTGGTCTACGGCGTGGGCGGCGTGATCGCTCCGTTCGTCGGCATCAAACTCATCGACCTGCTCGTCCAGCTCCTCCCAGGGATGTCGCGATGATCCTTCCGTCCACGCTCCGACGCTACGGCGCCGCGGTGCGCGCCCTCGCCGTCTTCACGCTGCTCACCGGCGTCGCCTACCCGCTCGCCATGACCGGCGTCGCCCAAGCGGTGTTTTCCGACAAGGCCGACGGCTCGTTGATCTCCCGCGACGGCAAGGTCGTCGGCTCGAGCCTGATCGGGCAGAGCTTCACCGACGCCGACGGCAACCCGGTGCTGCGCTACTTCCAGTCCCGCCCGTCCTCTGCGGGCTCCGGCTACGACCCGACGGCGACCGCCGCGAGCAACCTCGGCCCGGAGAGCCGTGTGCTGCTCGACCAGATCTGCAGCCGTTCGAAGGAGATCGGCGAGCGCGAAGGGGTCAGCGGCGCGCGCCGATGGTGCACCCCGGGATTCACCGGCCAACCCGATGTTCCGGCCGACGCCGTGGCGGCGTCGGGATCGGGCCTCGACCCGCACATCTCGGTCGCCTACGCCCTCCTCCAGGCGCCGCGCGTCGCCCGCGAACGCGGGATGACCGTCGAGAACGTGCGCGCCCTCGTCGCGCGGTACACGACTGGACGTAGCCTGGGCTTCATGGGCGAGCCGGTCGTGAACGTGCTGGAGCTGAATCTCGCGCTGGACGCGAGTTCCTGACGCAGGGTCAGCGCGATGACCACGGCAGCCGAGCACGACCCGCAGCCGGCCAGGGGCCGCCTGCGGGTCTACCTCGGCGCGGCACCGGGCGTCGGCAAGACCTACGCGATGCTCGGCGAGGGGCGCCGCGCGCTCGAACGCGGCCGCGACGTCGTCGTCGGCGTCGTCGAGACGCACGGTCGCCCCCGCACCGCGGAGATGCTCGAGGGCTTCGAGGTCGTTCCCCGCCGCACTGTGGCCTACCGGGACACGACGCTCGAGGAGTTCGACGTCGACGCCGTGCTCGCCCGCCGCCCGCGGATCGCGCTGATCGACGAACTCGCGCACACCAACGCCCCGGGCTCTCGCAACGCCAAGCGCTGGCAGGACGTCGAAGAACTCCTCGACGCCGGGATCGACGTGATCACCACCGTCAACGTGCAGCACCTCGAGTCCCTCAACGACGTGGTCGCCGCGATCACCGGGGTCCCCCAACGCGAGACCATCCCGGACGAGGTGGTCCGCCGTGCCACCCAGGTGGAACTCGTCGACATGTCCGCCGACGCCCTGCGCCGCCGCATGGCGCACGGCAACGTGTATCCGCCGGAGAAGATCGACGCCGCACTCGGAAACTACTTCCGCATCGGCAATCTGACGGCCCTTCGGGAACTCGCGCTGCTCTGGGTGGCCGGCAAGGTCGACGAACAGCTCGACCGCTACCGCGCCGAACACGGCATCGACACGCCCTGGGAGGCGCGCGAACGCGTGGTCGTCGCGCTCACCGGCGGACCGGAGGGCGACACGCTGATCCGGCGGGCGAAGCGAATCGCCGCCCGCAGCACCGGCGCGGACCTGCTGGCCGTCCACGTCACGACCGGCGAGGGACTTCGCGGCGGCGACCCCGCGCACCTGGCCCGCCAACGGGCCCTGGTCGAGAGCCTCGGCGGCAGCTACCACCAAGTCGTCGGGGCCGACGTGCCGCGAGCGCTGTTGGAGTTCGCCTCCGGCGCGAACGCCACCCAGCTCGTGCTCGGGGCATCGCGGCGGGGCCGCTTCGCGCAGCTCCTCTCCCGCGGCGTCGGGGTCACCACGACCGCGCTGTCCGGCCCGATCGACGTGCACCTGGTGACGCACGACGAAGTGGCCGCCGGGGCCGGCCGGACACGTTCGAACCGTCGCCGCTCCGCGCTGTCGGGGCGCCGCCGACTGGCCGGCTGGCTGTTCGGCGCCGCGGTGCTGCCCGCCCTCACCTTCGGGCTGTCGCAGGCGCGCGAGGAACTGTCGCTGACCAGCGACATTCTGCTGTTCCTGCTGGCCGTGGTGGCGACCGCGCTGCTCGGCGGGATGTGGCCGGCGGTCGTCGCCGCCGTTGCCGCGTCGGCGCTGTTGAACTGGTACTTCACCCCGCCGATCCACACCTGGACCATCCACGACCGCGACAACTTTCTTGCTCTCGTGGTGTTCGTGGTGGTCGCGGCCCTGGTGAGCGCCGTCGTAGACCGGGCCGGGCACCGGTCCCGGGAGGCACGGGCGGCGCGGGCGCGCGCCGAGGTGCTGTCCACGCTCGCGGGCTCCGTGCTGCGCGGCGACTCGGCGCCGGGCTCCCTGCTCGGGCGACTGCGCGAGACCTTCGGCCTGGTCGCCGTCACCATGCTCGAACGGCGCGGCGCACCCACCCCGGACGACGCCCGCGACCCGGACGCGTGGCGGATCGTCGCAACGGCCGGAGCGCAGCCCTGTACGTGCCCGGCGAACGCCGACACCGAGGTGGTCCTCGACGACGGCCTGGTCCTCCTCGCGCGGGGGCGCCTCCTGCAGGCCGAGGACCGTCGCGTCCTCGAGGCATTCGCGGCCGAGTCCGCGGTGGCGCTGCGCCAACAGCGCCTGCGCGAGGCGGCCGAGCGCGCCGAGCCGTTGGCGGCCGCCGACCGGATGCGCACCGCCCTGCTCGCCGCGGTCTCGCACGACCTGCGCACCCCGTTGGCGTCGGCCACCGCGGCGGTACAGAGCCTGCGCAACGATCACGTCGAGTGGTCGGACTCCGACCGCGCCGAACTGCTCGTCACCGCCGAGGAGTCCCTTGCGGATCTGCGGCGCCTCGTCGACAACCTCCTGGACATGAGCCGCCTGCAGGCCGGCGTCCTCGGCGTCGTCAACGCCCCGCTCGGCCTCGAGGACGTCGTTCCGCAGGCCGTTCTCGGCGTCGATGCCCGGATCCGCGTCGAGGTCCCCGTCGACCTCCCCGAGGTAATGGCCGACGCCGGTCTGCTCGAGCGGATTCTCGTGAACGTGGCGCGCAACGCGGCCCGCTACGCCCCGCCCGACTCACCGGTGCTCGTCACGGCCAGTGCCCACGGCGCTATCGTCGAACTGCGCGTCGTCGATCGAGGTCCGGGCGTCCCCACGACGGAATGGGACAGGATGTTCCTTCCCTTCCAACGCCTCGGCGACCGGGACCGCGGCACGGGCGTGGGCCTGGGCCTCGCATTGTCCCGCGGCCTCGCCGAGGCGATGGGCGGCAGCCTCGTTCCGGAGGAGACGCCCGGCGGCGGGTTGACGATGGTGCTGACGCTGCCGGCGAGGGCGGCGGCGTGACACGCGTTCTGGTGGTGGACGACGAGCCGCAGTTGCTGCGCGCCATGCGCATCAATCTGACTGCCCGTCACTACGAGGTGGCGATCGCGGCCGACGGCACCACTGCCCTCCGGGCCGCGGCCGCCTTCCGCCCCGACCTGGTGGTGCTCGACCTCGGGTTGCCCGACATCGACGGCATCGAGGTGATCCACGGCCTGCGCGGCTGGACGAGCGTGCCGATCCTGGTGCTGTCCGGACGCACCGACCGCACCGACAAGATCGCCGCCCTCGACGCCGGAGCCGACGACTACGTCGTCAAACCCTTCGACATCGAGGAACTGCTCGCCCGGATTCGAGCGGTGAGCCGCCGCAGCGCGATGCACGACACCGAGCTCGCCCGGGTGGCCGTCGGCTCGCACGTCGTCGATCTGTCCGCGAAGACCGTCACGGCCGCGGACGGAACGACCCAACACCTGACGCCGACCGAATGGGCGATGCTCGAACTGCTGGTCCGCAACCCCGGCAAACTCGTGACGCAACGGCAGCTGCTCGAACACGTCTGGGGTCCCGCCGTCACCGACACCCACTACCTGCGCCAGTACATGGCCCAACTGCGCCGCAAACTCGAACCCGATCCGAGCCGTCCGGTGCACCTGATCACCGAGACCGGCATGGGCTACCGCTTCGTTCCGTAGCCGCCGTACGGCGGCGACACCCGCAGGGGGTATCGGCTATGTCGAGCCCGTCCAAACTGCCGTAGATCGCACCCGACCGCCGGGCCGAGGGCACCGAATTGGGGTGCGAGATCGACCGATTCGCCTCACGAGGAGCCCGCTGATGAAGGTCCGTACCGGAGCACTGTCCATCGCCCTCGCGGCCGCCCTGGCCGCCTCGGTGGCGGGGGCCACCGGCACCGTCGCCACCACCACCGCCCCCGCCTGCGGGGAGGACCGACTCGTCGGCCTGCAGGCCGCCGCGCTCACGCAGGACGGCGAACTGCTCTGCCTGCGCACCGCCCTACCGGGCGCGGCGCGCAGCGTGGGCAAGGTCCGCGGGCTGGACTCGGGGACTTCCCTGATCGGGATCGACTACCGCCCGTCCAACGGCAAGCTCTACGGCGTCGGCACCAACGGCGCGATCTACACCGTGAACACCGCGACCGCCCGCGCAACGAAGGTCGTGAAGGGGCTGAAGGACCCCGAGGGCACGAAGGTGAGCCTGAAGGGCTCGACCTTCGGCATCGACTTCAACCCGGCCGTGGACCTGCTGCGCGTGATCGGCAGCGGTGGGCAGAACCTGCGCATCAACGTGACCAACGGCGTCACCAACGTCGACGGCACGCTGACCTACCCGATGACCCCGATGGCACCGGCCACCACCGGCACCGGCATCACCGGCGCCGCGTACACGAACAACGACGGCAACCCCGCCACCGGCACCACGCTGTTCGACATCGACACCAAGCGCGACCAGGTCGTCATCCAGTCCCCCGCCAACGCGGGCTCCCTGGCCGCGACCGGTGCGCTCGGCCGCAACGTCTCGGCGGGCAGCGGCTTCGACATCTACTCGTTCCTGCGCGACGGCAAGGCCGTGCAGGTGGAGGCGTACGCCGCCCTGGCCAACGGCGGGCGCAGCGCCCTGTACGAGGTCGACCTGCTCGACGGCAGCCTGCGTCGCATCGGCGAGTTCCCCTCGGGCAAGGGCGTGATCGTCGGCCTGGCCCTGCCGCCGAAGCAGTAGGTCCAGGCTCCACCGCACGAACTCGCGGCCGTTCGTCTCCTCGCCTCGGCAGGAGCGGACGGCCGCGATCCGCGAGGGCTCAGGCCTTGGAGCGCACCTGGCCGATCTTCTTCTTCGCGGCGATCCCGCCGTTGAACAGGGCCTTGAGCGCCTTGTCCGGAGCGGAGTTCTCCGGCGGGAGCAGGCCGAGCTGGCGGCCGATGTCCATCTGGTCGAAGATCACGAAGTTCGAGACGATCTTGCCGTCGCGGATCGTGAAGTGGTCCATGCCGGGCAGTTCGACGCGCTTGCCGGTTCCCGAGACGCCCTTGAACGGGCCGGTGTGCGTCCCGGTGATGACGTAGCGGATGAACACCGAATCGCCGTCGGCCGCGAGGGTCTGCAGGTCGATGTGGAAGTCCGGCAGTGCGGCGAGGATGCCCTCGATGTAGGCGGCGATCGCGTCCGCGCCGTGGCAGGTCGCGTCGGGGAATCGCACGGTGACGTCGTCCGCCCAGAGTGCGCGCATGGCGGCGACGTCGTGGCGGTTGATCGCGTCCACGTCGGCGCGGACGATGTCTTCGTTGATCGTGGTGTCGGTCGTCATGATCGGAGCCTACGACCCGGTCAGGCGTCGATGCGAGAGCGATCGAGAGAGTCGGCGCTGGAGACGATGAACTCCTTGCGCGGCGCGACGTCCGAGCCCATCAGCAGGTCGAAGACCTTCTCGGCCTCTTCGATGTCGCCGGCACCCACGCGGCGCAGCGTGCGGGTGGCCGGGTCCATCGTGGTCTTGCGCAGCTGGTCGTGGTCCATCTCGCCCAGGCCCTTGTACCGCTGGGGCTCCTTGTACGACCTGCCCTTTTTGTTCAGCTCCGCAAGCGTCCGGCGCAGCTCGGCGTCGGTGTACGTGTAGAGCACCTCGTTCGCCTTCTTGCCCGCGTTCACGACCTCGATACGGTGCAGCGGCGGCATCGCGGCGTACACGCGGCCCGCGTCCACCAGCGGGCGCATGTACCGGTGGATCAGGGTCAGCAGCAGGGTGCGGATGTGCGCGCCGTCCACGTCCGCGTCGGTCATCAGGATGACCTTCCCGTACCGGGCGATGTCCACGTCGAACGTGCGGCCGGAGCCGGCACCGACGACCTGGATGATCGAGGCGCACTCGGCGTTCTTCAGCACGTCGCCGACGGCGGCCTTCTGGACGTTCAGGATCTTGCCGCGGATCGGCAGCAGCGCCTGGAACTCGGAGTTGCGCGCCATCTTCGCGGTGCCGAGCGCGGAGTCTCCCTCGACGATGAACAACTCGCTGCGGTCCACGTCCTCGCTGCGGCAGTCCGCGAGCTTGGCCGGCAGCGACGAGGTCTCGAGCGCGTTCTTCCGGCGCTGGTGCTCCTTGTGCTGCCGGGCCGCGACGCGGGTGCGCGAGGCGGCGACGACCTTCTCCAGCACCGTGCGAGCCGCGGCCTTCTGCGTCCGGTTGGTGGAGGTCAGGAAGGCCCGCAACTCGCGGTCCACGACCTTCGCAACGATGCGCGAGGCGGCGTTCGTGCCGAGGATCTCCTTGGTCTGGCCCTCGAACTGCGGCTCGGCCAATCGGACGGTGACGACGGCGGTGAGGCCCTCGAGCACGTCCTCCTTGATCAGCGCCTCGTCGTTGACCTTCAGCAGCTTCGCGGTGCGCGCGACCTCGGAGAAGGTCTTGGTCAGCGCGCGTTCGAAGCCCTGGACGTGGGTGCCGCCCTTCGGTGTCGCGATGATGTTCACGAACGACCGCACGGTGGTGTCGTATCCGGTGCCCCACCGCAGCGCGATGTCCACGCCCAGCTCGCGGGTCACCTCCGAGACGGTCATGTGCCCGGCCTCGTCCAGGACCGGCACGGACTCGACGAAGGTCTCCGACCCCTGGATGCGCAGGGTATCCATCAGCGTGGGGTCCGGGGCGAGGTGCTCGCAGAACTCCGACACGCCGCCGGCGAAGTTGTACGTCTCCTCGACTGGATCGCCCTTGCCGGTGGCGTCGGTCACCCGGATGGTCAGGCCCGGCACCAGGAACGCCGTCTGGCGGGCACGGGCGGCGACGTCCTCGAAGGAGATCTTCGCCTCGGCCAGGAAGATCTGCCGGTCTGGCCAGAACCGCACCCGGGTGCCGGTGACGCGCTTGGCGACGCGGCGCACCTTGGTGAGCCCCGAGGCGGGCGCAAACTTCGCCTTCGGGCCGTCCGCCTCGAAGGCTCCGGGGGTACCCCGACGGAAGCTGATGGCGTGGGTGGCGCCGTCCCGGTCCACCTCGACGTCCAGACGGGCGGACAGCGCGTTGACCACCGAGGCGCCGACGCCGTGCAGACCGCCGGTGGCCGCGTACGAGCTGCCGCCGAACTTGCCGCCGGCGTGCAGCTTGGTCATGACGACCTCGACGCCGGACAGACCGGTGCGCGGCTCGGTGTCCACGGGGATGCCGCGCCCGTCGTCGCGGACCTCGCAGGACCCGTCGGCGTGCAGGAACACCTCGATCGAGGTGCAGTGCCCACCGAGTGCCTCGTCCACCGCGTTGTCGATGATCTCCCACAGGCAGTGCACGAGACCGCGACTGTCCGTGGAGCCCACGTACATGCCGGGGCGTTTGCGAACCGCCTCCAGCCCCTCCAGCACCATGAGGTGGCGGGCGGTGTATCCCGCCCCGACGGGAGTTTCCATGGCAGTGTTCGCGGCGGTCACGGCGTTGAATCTACCCGTGGCCGGCGACGGTTTTCGGCGCGCCGCGCCCCCGCCCCCGATCCTCCGATCGGCTGATATGGGGCCGCACTTTCGGACAATTCGCGGCGGTGGCTGGAACCTGGGCAAGCCTGGGCCGGTCCAAGAGCTCACCACCGGCAAGGACAGGACAGAGTCGCCTGAATAGGCGCAAGCACTGGCCTAACGGCGGGCCAACGCCAAGTGTTGACGTTGGGAGACCCAGGTTGAGCACATCGGACCGGGTCGAGAGGTAACGTCGGTGAACGGGAACGAATCGCGTCCGCCGAATTGTTCATACTCTCGTACCGCCACGAAGAGATGAGGCGATTGTGACCACGCTGCTAGCCACGAAGTCGCTCACGGCAGAGGACCGCTGCGACCGCTGTGGTGCCCAGGCCTACGTCCGGGTTGTCCTGGGCACCGGCGAGCTGCTCTTCTGTGCCCACCACGGGCACCGCTACGAAGCGAAGCTCCGCGAGGTAGCGCGCGAGTTCGACGACCAGTCCGCCCAGCTGAGCGCCCCCGCGAGCGCCTCGGACGACGAGCGCTAGACCCTAGAAACCGAAGCGGCGGTCACCCCATCGGGGGTGGCCGCCGCTTCGTTTCCCGTGGTGGGGTGCCCAGCCCTGGGGGACAAACACGGCGGGGTCAGCCGAACGGACGAGGCGAATCGGGCCGTACGTCCGAAACCGCCCCGTTCGGGCGCCCGTCAGACCTGTATGAACCTGACCGGGTCGTTGGCGGCACAGCTGGGCGTTCGGCTTGCGCTGATCGGCGCGCTGCTGACCGCGGTGGGCGTGACGAGCTACGGCGCCACCCACTGGGAGCCCCGCGCGTACCACGCGCCGAAGAAAGAAGCTCCCGCCGCCGTGAGCCTCGGATACCGGGCCGTCAAGTAGCGGACCGACTCGTCCGGCTAGTCGAGGTAGTCGCGCAAGACCTGCGAGCGCGACGGGTGACGCAGCTTGGACATCGTCTTCGACTCGATCTGGCGGATGCGCTCGCGCGTGACGCCGTAGACCTTGCCGATCTCGTCGAGCGTCTTCGGCTGGCCGTCGGTCAGACCGAAACGCATCGAGACCACGCCGGCCTCGCGCTCGGAGAGCGTGTCGAGAACGGAGTGCAGCTGCTCCTGCAGCAGCGTGAACGAGACGGCGTCCGCCGGGACGATCGCCTCGGAGTCCTCGATGAGGTCGCCGAACTCCGAATCGCCGTCCTCGCCGAGCGGGGTGTGCAGCGAGATCGGCTCGCGGCCGTACTTCTGGACCTCGATGACCTTCTCGGGGGTCATGTCGAGTTCCTTGGCCAGCTCCTCCGGGGTGGGTTCGCGACCCAGGTCCTGGAGCATCTGACGCTGCACGCGCGCGAGCTTGTTGATGACCTCGACCATGTGCACCGGGATACGGATGGTGCGGGCCTGGTCGGCCATCGCGCGGGTGATGGCCTGGCGGATCCACCATGTCGCGTAGGTCGAGAACTTGTAGCCCTTGGTGTAGTCGAACTTCTCGACAGCGCGAATCAGACCGAGGTTGCCCTCCTGGATCAGGTCCAGGAAGAGCATGCCGCGGCCGGTGTACCGCTTGGCGAGGGAGACGACGAGGCGAAGGTTGGCCTCGAGCAGGTGGTTCTTCGCCCGGCGGCCGTCCTCGGCGATGATCTGCAGCTCGCGCAGCAGCTTCGGGGCGAGCTTCTCCTCGCCGTTCAGCTTCTCCTCGGAGAACAGTCCGGCCTCGATGCGCTTGGCGAGCTCGACCTCCTGCTCCGCGTTGAGCAGCGGAACCTTGCCGATCTGCTTCAGGTAGTCCTTGACCGGGTCCGCAGTGGCGCCGGCCTGCACGACCTGCGCGGCGGGCTCGTCGTCGTCGTCGTCCGAAAGAACGAACTCCTCGGCCTCGGCCTCGACCTCGGCGTCGGCGGGGCCGGCCGCTTCTTCGACGGCCTCGGGCTCGCCGGCTGCGTCGCCGGCCGCCGGAGCTGCGACGCCGACCGGCAGCTCGCCCTCGGCGGCGGGCTCGGCCGCAGCGGCCTTCTTCGCGGGGGCGGCCTTCTTGGCCGCACCTCGGGCAGGCTTGGCCGGAGCCTCGCCCGGCTCGATCGAGGGGGCCTCGACCTCCTCCGCGGGGGCGGCGGCCTTCTTGGCGACGCGAGCGGTCGCCGTGGTGCCTGCGGCTGCGGTGCGGGCGGCTACCGCGCGGCGGGGGCTGGCGGTCGTCTCACCGGGTTCCGGCGAGGTTTGAGGCTTGCTGGCCGACACGTACTACCTCTCGCAGAACAGCGGACGTGGCTGAGACGTTCGGGGGCGGCGCGCTGGGCGGCCGCACCGGGATTCGGACCATAGTGACACGCAAATCGCCCACCGTGCGGGCAGCGGGCACCCGGCATGCTCCCACACCCGGCCGCTGCGCCGCTTCCGACCCTCCGGTTACTCGGCGGGCCGGGCCTTCGCCGCCGCCTTGTTATCCGTCGCTCAGGCTCCTCAGTCGTTCCTCGCTCGTCGCGTTCGCTCGCTTCGCCGCCTGTTTGAACTCCCGAACCTTCAGCAGCGACTCCGGTCCCGTGACATCGGCGACAGAGCGGTAGCCCTTGAGCGCGTAGTCCCCCGCCGCCGTCTTCCAGCCTTTCGGCGCCACGCCCATCTGCTTCGCGAGCAGGGCTACGAAGATCTTGGACGTCTGCGGCCCGAACGCCGGCAGCGCCTTGAGCCGCTTCAGCAGGTCCTCGCCGGTCGCGGCCTCGGTCCAGATGCGCGTCGGATCGCCGGCGTAGGCATCCTCGACCAGCACGGCGAGCTTCTGCACCGCGGTCGCCTTCGCCGCCGGGAAGCGGTGAATCGCCGGCGGCGTGCGGCAGATGGCCGAGAACTCCTCCGGGTCCGCGGCCGCGATCGCCCCGGTCTCCAGCGTTCCGAACCGGGTCAGGATCTTGTACCCGCCGCGGAAGGCGTGCTCGATCCCGTACTGCTGGTCGAGCTGCATCCCGATCACGACGGCCAACGGCCACTCGTCGAGCACCGCGTCGGCCTCGGGTAGCCCGGTGATCTGGAAACCCATGTGCCCAGTTTGCCGTCAGAAAACACCGGACGCCCCCGGGGGTTGCCGGGGGCGTCCGAAGAGCGAGAGCTAGGCGTCGCGGCGGGAGAAGGCCATCGCGGCCAGGGCCGCCACGGCCACGGCCAGGAGGGCGAAGGTCAGGCCGCCCGACGCCGCGCCGAGCGAAACGATCCCGTCGCCGGGGCCCTCCCCGCCGGGGAGGTCGACCAGCTGCCGGCCGGCGGTGAACGGGAGCCAGTCGGCTGCGGTGGCCATGGAGCCGCCGCGGTCTTCGGCCAGCCACAGCACGACCGGTTCGGCCACCAGGGGCAGCGCGAGCAGGGCGAGAGCGGCGACGATCACGCGGCGGAAGACGCCGACGAGGCCGGCGCCGAGCAGCGCGGTGACGAGCACCAGGGCGACGAAGCCGGCAAGCGCCTTGATCGTGGCGCCGTCGTTGAGCAGTCCCGGCGTCCAGTCCCGGCCGAGCGCCGCGGCGAGCATGCCGTAGGACGCGGCCAGGGAGGCGACCGCGAGAGCTGCGGCCCAGAACAGGACGACGATCCCGCGGGCCGCCAGGAGCACGCCCCGCTTCGGAACCGCGAGCAGGGTGCCGACGGCCTGGCCCGGGCGCAGGTCCGCGCCGGCGGCGAGAACCGCGAACAGACCCGCGACGAGCGCGACGAACGAGGCGGGGCCGACGCCGGAGGCGCCGGTGAGCAGGCTGACCACGTTCTCGGGGTCGGCGAGCGGCTTGTCCCCGGATCGGACGTCGCGGGTCAGCGCGAGCGCGATGAGCGCGTTGACCGCGACGCCGCCCCCGAACAGGACCCAGGTGGAGCGGACCGAGCGAACCCGCCGCCACTCGTAGCGGACGGCTCCGGACAGTGCGGACATCAGCGACCTCCCCCGGTCAGCAGCGCCTCGACGTCGTAGGTCTGGGTGTCGTCCGCGCCCACGTCGAGGAGCCCGGTCTCCTCGTTCGCCATTGCCGCGTGGCGCGCGCGGCGCCAACGGACCGGCGGGGTCTGGCTCGGGATCCAGGAGTCGCCCTCGGAGCCGGCGAAGCCGGTCTCGAAGTCGGCGACTCCGCACCGCAGTTCGTGCAGGACGATCCCGTTCCGGAAGGCGAGGTCGCCGACGGTGGCGCGGTCCAGGCCGGCCACGGCCAGCTGCTGGTCCTCGGCGCGGACGACCTGGGCGCCGTGGTCGGCGAGAAGTCGGCGCAGGCGCTCGACGTGCGGGGTGCGAGCCAGGACGCATTCGCTGGCGGCCATGCGGGCCACGTAGGCCGACGCGGGCTCGTCGGCGACGAGCAGACCGTGCTCGAGGACGAGCATGTGGTCGGCGACCGCGGCGAGTTCGGCCAGGTCGACCCCGGAGATCAGGACGGTGCGGCCCTGGGCGGCGAAGGCGCGCAGAAAGCCGCGCAGCCAGCGGCGGGCCGCGCTGTCGAGGTCGCGAGTCGGCTCGTCGAGGACGAGGACGGCCGGGTCGCCGAGCAGTGCGGTGGCCAGGGAGAGGCGGGCGCGCATGCCGGGCGAGTAGGTGCGGATGCGACGACGTGCGACGGCGGTGAGCCCGACCCAGTCGAGGACCTCGTCGACGCGCTCGCGGCCGACGCCGGCTGCGGCGGCGGTCATGGCCAGGTGGGCCTGCGCGCGGCGGCCGGGGTGGAAGTCGCTGCCGTCGCCGACCACGCCGACCTCGCGCAGCGGGTTGCGCAGGCGGCGGTACTCCAGGCCGTTGAAGGTGGTGCGTCCCGCACCGCCCTCGAGCCCGAGCATGAGGCGGATCGTGGTGCTCTTGCCGGACCCGGGGGCGCCGAGCAGGCCCGTCACCGCACCCGGACGGACGTCGAAGGACAGTCCGTCCACGGTCTGGGTGGACCCGTGACGCTTGCCTAGATTGCGAGCCTCGATCATTGAACCGCGGCCACCCCTCTTTGACGGGATCGACGGAGCACTACTACCGAGTCGCAAGTTACGCGTGTGACTGAATGAAACTGTGGAGGCTCGCGGGACAAATGATGAGTCGGCGCTGGCAGTTCTGGATCGACCGCGGTGGCACGTTCACCGACGTCGTCGGCGCGGACCCGTCCGGCGGGCTCGTCGGCGCAAAGCTGCTGTCGCGCAACCCGGAGCGGTACCGCGACGCCGCGACGGCCGGGATCCGCCGCCTGCTCGGCCTGCCGGACGACGCCCCGATCCCGGCGGAACGGATCGAGGTCGTCCGCATCGGCACGACGGTGGCCACCAACGCGCTGCTCGAGCGCCGCGGGACGCCGACGGTGCTGGTGACGACGGCCGGCCACACCGACGCCCTGCGGATCGGGCGCCAGGACCGGCCCGACATCTTCGCCCGACACATCGTGCGGCCGGAGCCGCTGCCCGCCCGGACCGTCGCCTACGACGAGCGCGTCGCCGCCGACGGGACGGTGCTGCGGGCGCCGGACCTAGGCCGGCTGCGGGCAGACCTCGGGTCCGCACGGGACGCGGGTCTGCAGGCGGTGGCCATCGCCTGCCTGCACGGCCATCTCTACCCGGCGCACGAACTGCTGGCCGCCGAGGTTGCGCGCGACGTGGGGTTCGCGCAGATCTCCTGCTCCTCGCAGGTGAACCCGCTCCAGCGCCTGCTCCCCCGCGCCGAGACCACGGTGGTCGACGCCTACCTGACGCCGGTGCTGCGCGCCTACCTCGACGGGCTGGCCGCGGAACTGCCCGGCGTCCGACTGCTGGTGATGGGCTCGCACGGCGGCCTCGCCGACGCCGCCCACGTCCGCGGGGTGGACGCGGTGCTGTCCGGCCCGGCCGGCGGGATCGTGGCCATGGCCCAGGTCGCCCGCTCTGCGGGCCGCTGCGAGGTTGTCGGCTTCGACATGGGCGGCACCTCGACCGACGTCTCCGCCTGGGCCGGGGCCTACGAGCGCCGCACGGACAACGAGGTCGCCGGGGTCCGCCTCCGAACCCCGATGCTCGCCATCCACACCATCGCCGCCGGCGGCGGTTCGATCCTCTCGATCGAGGACGGGCGCTACCGGGTCGGCCCCCGCTCCGCCGGCGCCGACCCCGGCCCCGTCGCCTACCGCCGCGGCGGCCCGCTCACCCTGACCGACGCCAACGTGCTCCTCGGCCGTATCCACCCCACCCACTTCCCCGCCGTCTTCGGCCCCACCGGCACCGACCCCCTCGACGCCACCGCCGTCCGCCACGCCTTCGCCGAGTTGTCAAGGGCCGGGGCACAGGCGATTGAGGCGAGCGGAGCGGGAGAGCCCGTCTGCGAGCCTGCGAGCGGCTCTTCCGATCCCGAGCCGATTGAGCCTGTTGAGCGACGAAGGAGCGGAACACACGACAGCCGAAATGGTTGCTCCGACGCCCGGAATGTCCCGGTTTGTGGAGCCGTTTCGGCTGACACGCCGGCTCCCGAGGCGATCGCGGCCGGTTTTCGACGGGTCGCGGTCGAGCAGATCGCCGACGCTTTGCGGACGATCTCGGTTCGCAAGGGCCGCGACCTGGCGAACTCGGCGCTGGTCTGCTTCGGCGGCGCGGGCGGCCAACACGCGTGCGCCGTGGCCGAGGCGCTCGGGATGGACACCGTCCTGGTTCCCCCACTGTCCGGCCTCCTGTGCGCCGTTGGCATCGGCGCCGCCGACCTCACGGCCATCGCCGAGCAGGCCGTCGAGCGCCCCTTGGCAGCGGCGGCCGAACTGACCGAACTCGTCGAGGACCTCGTCGCCCGCACCAACCGCTCGCTGCAGGAACAGGGAGCCGACCCCGCCGAGGTGATCACCCGCGTACTCGGGCAGCTCCGCTACCAGGGCAGCGACACGGCGCTCGGCGTCCCGTGGGGCGAGCCGGACGCGATGCGTCGCGACGCGGCGGCGGCGCACCGCGCGATGTTCTCGTTCGACCCGGACGCGGACCTGGTCGTTGAGTCGATCCGCGTCGAGGCCGCCGTCCACTCGCGACCGACGACGGCGCGCCCCGCCGAAACCGCCACCGCCGACGATCATCTCGTCCCGATGTACGTCGACGGCGCATGGGTGCAAGCCCGGCTGCTGCAGCGCGACGCCCTGAACGTCGGCCAACGGCTCGACGGTCCCGCGATCGTCGTGGAGGACGGGGCCACCACCGTCGTCGAGGCCGGCTGGACCGCCCGCGCCGAGGCGAGCGGGCATCTGGTCCTCGCCCGGTCCGCGGGCGGTCGAGCAGCGACGGTGCAGCTCGGGGAGAGCGCCGACCCGGTGCTGCTCGAGGTGTTCGCGAACCGCTTCATGGCCATCGCCGAGCAGATGGGCGCCCGTCTCGCGGCCACCGCCCGGTCCGTGAACATCAAGGAGCGCCTCGACTTCTCCTGCGCCGTGTTCGACGGCCACGGCCAACTCGTCGCAAACGCCCCGCACATGCCCGTGCACCTCGGCTCGATGGGCGCCTGCGTCGCCGGGCTGATCGACGCGCGGGCGGCCGAGTTCCAACCCGGCGACGTCTACGCCTGCAACGACCCCTACCGCGGCGGCACCCATCTCCCCGACGTCACCGTCGTCATGCCCGTCTACCCGAGCCAAGTCGGCCTTCCCGATCACATCCGCCCGGCGTTCTACCTCGCCGCCCGCGGCCACCACGCCGAGATCGGCGGCAGCACCCCCGGCTCCATGCCCTCGGACAGCCGGACCGTCGCCGAGGAGGGCGTCGTCTTCGACGCCCACCTGCTCGTTCGCGGCGGAGCCTTCCGCGCGGCGGAGACCGCGGCGGTACTGCAGACCGGCCCCATGCCCTCGCGCGCCGTCGAGGTCAACCTGGCCGACCTGCGGGCCCAGGTCGCATCGCTGGCCGCCGGGCTGGTCGAGCTGAAACGGACCGTCGAGGAGTTCTCCCTCGAGGTCGTCTCCGCGTACGCCGGCTGGGTGCTCGACACCGCCGAGGCCGCGGTCCGCGACGTGCTCGGCGATCTGACGGACGGTCAGTACAGCTACGAGATGGACAACGGCGCCACCATCGCCGTCCAGGTCGCCGTGGACCACGTCGCGCGCGAGGCCGTCGTCGACTTCGCCGGCAGCTCCGCCCAGCTCGACACGAACTTCAACGCCCCGCGCTCGATCGTCACCGCCGCGGTGCTCTACGTCTTCCGCACCCTGATCTCGCGCGACATCCCCCTCAACGACGGCTGCCTACGCCCGCTGCACATCCGCGTACCCGCCCGCAGCCTGCTGTCCCCCGAGCCGCCGGCCGCGGTCGTCGCCGGAAACGTCGAAACCTCCCAGGCGATCACCGGCGCGCTGTACGCCGCGCTCGGCGTCGCCGCCGAGGGCTCCGGAACGATGAACAACGTCACCTTCGGCAACGCCGACGCGCAGTACTACGAGACCGTCGCGTCCGGATCCGGCGCCGGGCCGGGCTACGACGGAACCCCCGTGGTCCAAACCCACATGACCAACTCGCGGCTCACCGACCCGGAGGTCCTCGAAGCCCGCTTTCCCGTGCTGGTCGAGGAGTTCTCGATCAGGGAGGGCACCGGCGGGGCCGGACGCAACCGCGGCGGCGACGGCGCCCTGCGCAGGCTGCGGTTCACCGAGCCGGTCACCGTGAGCCTGCTGTCCGGACACCGCAGGGTCCCGCCGTACGGCCTCGCCGGCGGCGAACCGGGCGCGCTGGGCGTCAACCGGCTACAGAAGCCGGACGGGACCCAGATCCACCTTGCGGGCTGCGATCGGGTGGACGCCGAGGCGGGCGACGTGTTGTCGATCTCCACGCCGGGCGGCGGGGGTTGGGGCAAGCCGGAGGCGTAACGGTCACGAATGTGAGGCGGTCACCACAATCGGTCCCCACGACGCCGTGGCCGGTCTACTTTGGTGCGTCGGCAGGGCGAGGGGGCCCGCCGAACGTCGAGGTGTGACTCGCCCGCCGGCGGGGCAGCATCACCTCACCCACCACCTTGTTCTGCAGGAGTAAGCCATGGCACTCGGCCTCCGCCACGCGGTCGCCGCCCTCGTCGGCACCTTCATTCTCGCCACCGTCGCCGGCGCCGCCGGCGTCTTCGGCGGCGGCGACTCCGGGCCCAGCGGCACCACGATCCAGTTCCGCCCGGACGCCGAGGAAGCCAGCGCCACCGCGAAGAAGAAGCCCGCCGCCAAGAAGACCTTCACCACCGAGGCGTCCAAGGGCGAGGCGGGGCGGATCGTCCTGTCCGGGCAGGCGCAGGGCGTGAAGCCGGGCACCCGGATCACCGTGCAGCGCAAGCAGGGCAGCGCCTGGACCGACTTCCCCGCCGGCACCACCGTGGACAAGGACGGCTCCTACGAGCTGTGGATCATGACGCAGCGCTCGGGCCAGTTCCGCATGAAGGACGAGGGCTCCGGCGCCACCTCCGAGCCGGTCACCGTTACCGTCTAGCCACACTGGGGGCGTGCGCGCCGAGCCGAGTGTCCTGCATCTGGACCTCGACGCGTTCTTCGCCGCCGTCGAGCAACGGGACAAGCCGTCGCTGCGCGGCAAGCCGGTCGTCGTTGGCGGCATCGGGCCCCGCGGCGTGGTCTCCACGGCCTCGTACGAGGCTCGGGTGTTCGGTGTGGGCTCGGCCATGCCGATGAGCCAGGCCCGCGCGCTGTGCCCGCACGCCGCGTTCCTGTCCGTCCGGTTCGACGCCTACCGGGAGACCAGCGCGATCGTCATGGGCCTCGTTGCGGCACTCAGCCCCGCCTACGAGCCACTGTCGCTGGACGAGTGCTTCGTCGACCTCGCCGCCGTCGGCAGCGACTGGACCGCCGAGGCGGTCCACGCGGTCGCCGCGAAGCTGAAGGCGGACGTGCACGCCGCGACGGGCATGCGCGCCTCCATCGGCGCGGGCACCTCGAAGCTCGTCGCGAAGATCGCCTCGGACCTCGACAAGCCCGACGGCCTGCGGGTGGTCCCGCCGGGCACCGAGCGGGCGCTGCTGGACCCGATGCCGGTCAAGCGGCTCTGGAGCGTCGGTCCCGCCACCGAACAGCGGCTGCGCGCCGTGGGCGTGACCACCGTCGCCGACCTCGCCGCGTTCCCGGAGGCAGACCTCGTCGCGCTCCTCGGGCAGGCGCACGGGCACCTGCTCGCCGGCCTCGCGCACGCGCGCGACCACCGGGCGATCGAGGCCAACCGGGAGTCCAAGTCCATCTCGATCGAGGACACCTTCGAACGCGACGTCGTCGACCGCACCCAGCTCACCGAACTGCTCGACCGCATGGCGAACCGGGTCGTCGCTCGCCTGCGGGACGCCGGACTATCCGCGCGCACCGTCGTCGTGAAGGTCCGCAACCCCGACTTCTCGACGCTGTCCCGCTCGGCCACCCTGCCCGGCCCCACCGACGACGCCCGCACCGTGGGCGCCCAGGCACGCCGCCTGTTCGCCGGCATCGACACCACCGACGGCATCCGCCTGCTCGGCGTCGGCGTGGCCGGGCTCGTCGACTGGACCCAGGACGACCTGTTCTCGGAGCCGGCCGAGCATCCCGACCTCGAGCCCGAGGAAGAGCCCGCCGGCCCCGTCCACTGGCGCCCCGGGCAAGACGTCGTGCACGCCGAGTTCGGTCGGGGATGGGTCTGGGGAACCGGCCTCGGGCGGGTCACCGTGCGCTTCGAAACCCGCGAATCGACCGCCCCCGGGCCCGTCCGCACCTTTCGCGTGGAGGACCCCGCACTCGCGCCTCTCAGGTTTGACCTGGGAACTTGATGCAGAATCTGCCCATGCGCATTCTCGTGGTGGACGACGACCGGGCGGTGCGCGAGTCGCTGCGGCGATCGCTGACCTTCAACGGCTACGAGGTCGATCTCGCGGCCGACGGCGCCGCCGCACTCGGCCAGATCACCGCGCAGCGGCCCGACGCGCTGATTCTCGACGTGATGATGCCGCGCATGGGCGGCCTGGAGGCGTGCCGCGCGCTTCGGGCGACCGGAGACGACGTCCCGATCCTCGTGCTCACCGCGCGGGACAGCGTCGCGGACCGGGTCGCCGGGCTGGACGCGGGCGCGGACGACTACCTCCCCAAGCCCTTCGCGCTCGAGGAACTGCTGGCCCGGCTGCGCGCCCTGCTGCGCCGCTCCAGCCACGAGGCCGAGGACGCCACCGACGCCGGCGTGCTGTCCTTCGCCGATCTCTCGATGAACACCGCGACCCGCGAGGTGCACCGCGCAGACCGGGACGTGAAGCTGACGCGCACCGAGTTCACGCTGCTCGAACTGTTCCTGCGCCACCCGCGCCAGGTGCTCAGCCGCGAGCGGATCCTCGAGGAGGTGTGGGGCTTCGACTTCCCCACCACCGCCAACTCCCTCGAGGTCTACGTCGGGTACCTCCGCCGCAAGACCGAGGCGGACGGCGGCGCACGCCTCGTCCACACCGTCCGCGGCGTCGGCTACGTGCTTCGCGAGACCCCTCCGTGATGCCTTGAGTACGCCTCCTCCGGACGGCCGGGTCCGGCCGGCACCGGAGTGGTTGCGGCGCCCAGACCCCGGCCTGAGCGTGCAGCTCTACAAGGTTCCACCGGCACCGCCCCGCACCCCAGGACCGCCGACGCCACCGCCGCCGAGCCCGGTCTGGGACTCCCTCGTCCGGGACGCGGAGCCCGCGGATCTGCGCGAGATCGCGGCGCTGGTCCCCGGGCCCTCCGCGGTCGACCGGATCCCGATCAAGGTCGGCGAGCGCGCGGCGCTCGCGCACCTCGTCAGGGCGTGGGTCGCCAGCCTCAACCTCAAGGCCCGCGTCGGCGCGCTGGTCGCGCTCGTCGTCGGCGCCACGGTCGCGGTCACGTCGTTGGCGGCGTTCTTCGTCATCAGCAACCAGATCGAGAAGGCCGCGAACCAGGGCCTGGTCGGCCGAGCCCAGGCCCTCGTTCTCACTCCGGCCGCGGACTTCAACCTGCTGATCAAGTTCCCCGACCGGGCGTTCGCGACGGCCGGCGCCCGCCTGGCGATCGTCGACCAGACCGGCGAGGTGCTGTCCTCCAGCCCCGAGGACCGCCCGCCCGTCGGCCCCCTCGAGATCGCGGTCGCCCGAGGGCAGCAGCCCTCCTCGCTGCGCAAGGCCACGCTGGACGGCGACGAGTACCGGGTGGTCGCCCTGCCCAAGCGGCAGGAGAACGGGAAGAACACGGCCTTCGTGTTCGCCGAGTCCACCGAAAGCTCCGAGGACACCCTGCGCTCGTTCGGCACGGCCCTGCTGATCATCGGCATCGCCGGCGTCGCGCTGTCCACGTACGCGGGCGTCCTGGTCGCCGGCCAGGGCCTGCGCCCGGTTGGCCACCTGACGCGGGCCGCCGAGCACGTGGCCCGCACGGGCGAGCTGCGCCCCATCAGGGTCAGCGGCGACGACGAACTCGCCCGCCTGGGCACGGCCTTCAACTCGATGCTGATCACGGTGGAGAAGTCCCGGGAGCGGCAACGCCGCCTCGTCGCCGACGCCGGGCACGAGCTGCGGACCCCGCTGACGAGTCTGCGCACGAACCTGGACCTGCTCAAGCAGGCCGAAACCAGCCGCATGAAGCTCTCCGCCGAGGACCGCTCCGAACTGCTCGACGACGTCCGCGCCCAGGTCGAGGAGCTGACCGTCCTGGTCTCCGACCTCGTCGAGCTCGCCCGCGACGAGGTCGAGAAGCACGAGGGCCGCCCCGTAGACATGGCCGAGGTGGTCACCGCCGCGGTCGAGCGCGCCCGACGCCGCGCCCCGGACGTCACCTTCGACGTCCGCACCCGGCCGTGGACGGTTTTCGGCGACGCCCGTGCACTGGAGCGAGCGGTGCTGAACCTGCTGGACAACGCCGGGAAGTACAGCCCGGCCAACGGAACCGTCACCGTCCGCCTCTCCGACGGCGTCGTGAGCGTCGCCGACGAGGGCCCGGGCATCGCCGAACCCGACCTGCCCTTCGTCTTCGAGCGGTTCTACCGAGCCGAGGAGTCCCGGGACATGCCCGGCTCGGGCCTCGGCCTGGCCATCGTTCGGCAGGCCGCGGAACGGCACGGAGGCACGGTCACCGCGGACCGCGCTCCGCAGGGCGGCGCGCTGATGCGCCTGCGCCTGCCGCACAGCTCGTCGGTCACTCACACGACCCCCTAAGCAAGCTCATAGGAAGCCCGGGCACGATGGTGGACATGAACGATCAAGCCGGCCAGCCGACTCCCGAGCCCAACGACCCCTGGGCAGCCCCGCCGCAGCCCTCCTCGGGCTCGGCGTACCCGAGTTCGTCCGGGGACTACGGCAGCTCCGGGAGCTCCGGGAGCTACGACTCCTACGGCACATCCGGCGGGTACTCCGGCTCGTCCGGGTACACGCCCAGCGCATACCCGAGCTCCACGCCCGACCCCTACGCCTCCTCCGGCGGATACCCGGGGCAGAGCGACGCCTGGGCGTCGTCGGCGCAGCCAACCACTCCGCTGGCGTATCCGCCCGCGGCCGGAGCCTCCGCGTGGCCCGCCACGGTCGCGGCTCGCCGGTCCGGAAAGGGCGGTCCGCTGGTGATCGTGGCCGTGGCGCTCGCCGCGGCCCTGGTCGGCGGCGGCATCGGCGGCGCGGTGGCGTACAACGCGGCCGAGAACGACTCCGGCGGCGGTGCCCCGAGCTCGCTCTCGCTTCCGGTGACCAGCAGCAAGTCCGACGCCCCGGTCGGCTCGGTACAGCAGGTGGCCGCCAAGGTGGTCCCCAGCGTGGTCTCGATCGACGTACGGAACGTGGACGGCCGCGTACCCGGCTTCCCGCAGGGTTTCGGCGGCGTCGCGGGCAGCGGAAGCGGCGTCGTGATCGGCAAGGACGGCCTGATCCTCACCAACGCGCACGTGGCGGGCGAGGGCGACCTGTCGGTCACCTTCTCCAACGGCCGCACGGTGCGCGCCAAGCTGCTCGGCCAGGACAAGCAGACCGACCTCGCGGTGATCAAGGCCGAGGACGTGAACGACGCGGTGCCGATCCAGCTCGGCCAGTCCGGCGATCTGACGGTGGGTCAGACAGTGGTAGCCATCGGCTCGCCGCTGGGCCTGTCCGGCACGGTCACCACCGGCATCGTCAGCGCCCTGCGTCGTCCGCTGATTCCGCAGGCCAGCCGCCAGGACGACGAGAACGCCGTGATCGACGGCATCCAGACCGACGCCCCGATCAACCCCGGCAACTCCGGTGGCGCGCTGGTCGACCTGAACGGCAGCCTGGTGGGGATCACCTCGGCCATCGCCACCCTCGGCGGCGGGGTACTCGGCGGGCAGAGCGGGTCGATCGGCCTCGGCGTCGCGATCCCGATCGACCAGGCGAAGATCATCGCCGACAAGCTCGCCCGCGGCGAGAAGGTCGCCCACGCTCTCCTCGGCGTCCGAGTGCGCGGCTCGGACAACCCGACGCAGCGCGGCGCCCTGGTGGACGGCCTCACCGAGGACGGCCCGGCCGAGAAGGCGGGTCTCAAGCGCGGCGACGTCGTCATCAGGCTCGACGACCGCATCATCGACACCTCGGATGCGCTGGTCGCGGGCGTGCGATCGCGTCAGCCCGGCGAAACGGCGAAACTCACCTACATCCGCGGGAACGAGACGAAGACCGTCGACGTCGTACTGGGTAGCGACCTCGAAGAGAACAAGACCTGAGGTCCTGCCAGACCCCATCGAGGTGGCCCCGCGGGCCGACGAATCCGGGACGATCGTCGGACCGCACATCGAGGGCGACACCGGTTCGCACGGGAGCGCGAGCCGGTGTCGCCCTCGAGGCTTTTTCGGCCGGGGGTAGGCCGCTTCTCGGCGCTTTCGCGACTCGCCGTACAAGACCCAGACGAACGGCCCATCCACGACCGTCTGTTCGTAGGTCCCCGTGTTCGCGCCCTAGATCCAGACTCGAGAGGTCGGCGATCGCCGGCTGCCAGATCGACGCGGAGCGGCGACCGTATGCACGTTTTCCGGGGGATGGGTCCGTGAGTCGTGCTCTGCTGTGCGCGTTCGGCGCGGCGGCTCTGGCCGCTGCGCTGGCCGGGTGCGCCGAGTCGGCCGCCTCGCCTGCGCCCAGCCCGACACCGGCTGCCCCAAGCCTGCAGCAGTGGCTCGCCGACGGCGTGCGGCACCTCCGGACCGCGAACACCGGTGCGGTGACCGCAACGACCGAGCGGGTCGCCGTGGGCGCCGTGCGCACGTCGACGTACGTCGGTCTCTACGACCTCAACGCGTCGCGTTGGTCGCTCGACTCCACGGTCACGGTGCTCGGCGAGCGTGCGGGCGGCAAGCGCGCGGTGAAGCTGCGCTACGTCGGCACCGACACCGTCGCGTACTCGGAACTGTCGGCCGGCCCGCGGCGCTGGCTGCCGCTCGAGCTCGACCGCAGCCCCGGCTCGGGCAGCGCCGGCGTCGCGCTCGTCGACGCCCTCGAGGCCACGCGAGTCGTACAGGTGCGGACGCTGAACGGGGAGCGAATCCTCCTCGGCGAAGTGCCCACCCCCTTCGCCGTGCAGATGCTGGGCATGGTGCCCGATCTGCTCGTCGAAGGCGTGCGGCCGGAACTGCTCCGCGGGTTCGCCCCGATCGAGATCGTGCTGGACCAGGCCGGCCGGCCGGCGAAGGTCGCCGTGCTCGGCTCGACGCTGCAGTCCCTGGATCTGCCCGAACCGCTGCTGCGCCTCGCGCGCACCACGCAGTACACGGCGACGTTCGCGAACCTCGGCACCGCCAAAGCCCCCGCGCCGCTACCGCGGGACGCCGACGTGCTCGTGGACGAGCGCGAGGAGGCCACCCGTGCCTAGCCTCGGCTCCACCTGGACCCGCCGCGCCGCCGCGCTGCTCTGCGTCGGCGCGGCGCTCGCCGGCTGCTCCGCCGCCGGCGCCGCCACCACCGGCCCGACCCCCAGCGCGGTCGCGACGCCCGCACCGGACCCGACGGCGGCCGCCGCCGCGCTCGACGAGGTCGTGTGGGCCCTGCGCACCCGCGAGACCGGACAGTTCACCGAGTCCGGGAGCTACAGCTATCCCGAGGGCGCCAAGACCCGCTACGGCTACGAGACCGTGTCGGGAAGCTTCGACCTGACCGCCGGCGCGTGGCAGTCTCGGCGGGACTGGACCTCCGACGCGTCCGACGGGTCCTACGGCGAGGAGACCAGGACGGTCGGACCGACGAGTTACGCGCGCGACCGTTGGGTGGGCGCGGACGGGAAGCCGCAACCCTGGTACGCCGCCGTCGGAGCGGGCCGTCACACCCTCGCGCCGATGACCGCCACCTTCGGAACCACGACGATCCCGACGCCCCTGCAACTGCTGACCGGTCTCACTGTCACCGATCTGCGGCCCGCAGGCGACGGCGCGTGGACCACGATCGTCGGAACCGTCCCCGCCGAGAGCGCAGTGTGGGCCGCCGGCGCCGACATCCCGATCCGTGCCGCCAAGGTGTCCACCGAGACCCTGACCGGGACCGCAACGGCCGAGCTGAGCGTCGATGCCGAGGGACTCCCCCGCAGCCTGGTGCTGCGCTTCGCCGGGGTCTCGACGACGAGCCCGAAGCTGAACGACGCGTGGCGCGCAGCACTGACCACGATCGAGTACCGGGCGACCTTCAGCTGGCTCGGTTCGGCGGTCGACGTCGAGGAGCCGGCGACCTGGACCTACCAGCCGCCGCCCGCCCGCAGCACCGGCAAGGAACCCGAGCCCACCGGAATGGGGGCGTAGGGCATGGGCGACGAGGAGTACCTGTCCATCCTGCGCGCCGAGTACCGGCGTGTGCTGGACGAGCGCACCCTGCCCGGGCGGTGGAGCCGCGCCAAGGGCCGGCTGGCCGGCGCGGGCGCCGACGCGGCGTGGTGCGAACACTGCTGGCGTCCCGTCGCGACGCACTTCGGCGCCACCGTTCCGCAAACCGGGCTCGCCTCGTGGCGCCGCAGTGACTGGACGTGGCTCGTCGTTCTCACGTCACTGTTCTGCGCGTTCGCGTTCCTGCTCGCGTTCTAGCCGCCACGACCGCGGTCAGGACGACGGCGGCGGGCCCGAAGACGAGCGCCGCCTTGGCGTCGCGGCTGGGGCTCACTCGCACCGTCCGGTCGCCGGTCTGCAGCTCGCGGCTCCAGGCGTCCTTGCGGACCCGGTCCCCCACCGTCAGCCGCTCGCCCACCGCCGTGTCGACCTGCCGCGAGGTTTCCCCGACGCGCACGAACCACGCGTTGCGCGTGCCGGGGTGCTCGTCCTTCGCGACGACCGAGGTCACCGTGCCGTCGAACGCGAACGGGATCGTCGAGCGCGCGAACAGCTCCCACGTCATCACCGCCGCGAGCACGAGCACGAACACCGGCAGCAGCACGCGAGCCGCACTAGACCGAGACAAGGATCGCTCCGCCCAGCAGCATCCCCGAACGCCGCGAGCCCCATCGCACTGCTCGGCTGCCGGCGCTTGCCGGCCTCGAGGAACGGCGCGGTGACCAGGACCGCGCCCATGCTCTGCACGGCGAAGTCCACCCAGTCGTACGCGGCCAACCGGAACACCGTCGCCTCCGCGATCGCCCCCATGCCCACGGCCGCCAGGCACACGGCCAGGATCGTCCACGGCTGCGGCTTCTCGAGCGAAGCCGCAGCCAACCCCAACAACAGCAGGGTCGCGCCCGCCCCGGCCAGGAAGTGCCCGGTGTAGTCCGCGCGGCCCGGGAACGCAGCGAGCATGAGCGCCGCCATCGCGACGACGCCGAGAATCGCCGCCCCCTCGCCGGGCAACCCCTTCGCCCCCGAAGCCTTCGCCGCCATCCTCGAAGCCTAGGCGCGGCCTGCTCAAGCCGCGGCTGCGGAGCAGCCCAACCCATGGCAGCGCGACTCTGGCGGAGGTAGGCGCCTATCGGGGCGGGTCGATGGGCGCCTACTTCGGCCATAGTGGGCGGCGCCCGTCCGAGCCCGTGCGGTTACTCCGTGGGGTCGGGTGGGTGGAGCAGGTCGCGTTGCAAACGCCAGTAGTCGTTGCGGCGTGGAGTCTGCGTCGAGTCGAGCCAGGGTGGCGGTATCAGTTCGGGTAGGCCGTCGTCGGCTATTCGGCAGTCCCAGCCTCGGTGATGGACCGTCACATGATGTTTTC
>JBQTKD010000128.1:0-26059 GCA_052386455.1 Sporichthyaceae bacterium | reverse complement strand
GGGTGCGCGCCTCGGCGGGGGCCGGCGTTGGCCCGTATTTGTTCGGGGCGCTTGTCTTGGCGGCTTGGTCCAGGGGCGCCGGGCCGGGTCGTTCCGGGCGCCGCTTCGTGCTCTCGGCCGCGGGTGGGTGGGGCCGCGTGTCGTGGTCGACGCGTGGTCACTCTGATGTGCGCGGGTTGGTTGCCGCAGGACGGGGTGTTCGGCGGGAGCGGACCGCTGGTCTAGCGACGAGCGTGGCCCCCGGAGGGGCTGCTCATAGGGGCGTCGCGGGTTGCTCCTCACGCTGCTTCACCAACCGACCCGGGCCGGGAGCGACTGTGGGGCCGGCCTATTCGAGAACGGCCAGGGACCAGCACCAGCCGGCGAGTTCGCGGGCGATGGCCGCGTTGGCCACGACGGCCGGCTTCTTCCGCGCGTCGTAGGCCGCCCACCGCCGCGCGAGGCGCTGGTTTGCCGCGTGGCCGCGCGCGGCCGCGGCCGCGGGGGCACGGTCCCAGCGCCGACGCAGGTCCAGGCCGGGACCCCGGTAGGCCCTGCGGTGGTGCCAGGCCGCCTCGACCAGCAGTCGGCGGGCGTGTCCGTTGCCGGTCTTGGTCAGCCCACCCTGGACACGCCGCGCGCCGGAGGAGGACTCGGTCGGGACCAGTCCGAGGTAGGCGCCGATCGTGCGCCCGCCGAGACGGCGCCAGTCCCCGATCTCCACCGCGAGCCCGAACGCGGTCAGCGTGGACACCCCGCGCAGACAGCCGAGCCGGTCCACGACGCCGGCGAACTCGCCGTCCGCGGCCATCTCTCGGCGATCACGGCGTCGAGCCGGTCGCGGCGCGCCACGGTCAACTCCATCGTCTCGAAGGCGCTGTCGTAGGCCAGCTGCAGCGCGCGCTGCTCGAACCGCTGAGCGCGCAGCCACCTCCCGTGCTCTCGGGTCCAGGCCTTGCCGCCGGAGTAGACGATTCCCTGTCGCAGCAGCAGTTTCGACACCCGGTGCCGCGCGGACATCAGATCGGCCCGGCAGTCCTCCCGCGCGCGGACCAGGTCGCGGGCGGCCTCCTGACCGACCGAGGGGACCGTCACTTCGACGATCTCGCCCAGGTGCAGCAGACGCGCGAGGTGCAGGGCGTCGCGGGCATCGGTCTTGACCCGATCGCCGGCCGGGCGCTGCAGCTTCGACGGAGCCGCGACCTGGCACTCGATCCCGTTCCCGCGCAGGAACCGCGCCAGGCCGAACCCGGTCGGCCCGGCCTCGTAGGCCACCGCGACCGGGCCCTCGAGCTCCCGCAGCCACCGCTGCAGATCGGCGAACGCCGGCGTCAACCGAGCCCGGCGGATCTCCCCGGTCTCGGCGTCCAACGCCGCAGCCACCACCGAACGGGCGTGCACGTCCAGTCCGACACTCCTACGCTGAAACGACATCCGGCGTCTCCCACGACACCTGCGGCGCCTCGCCGCTCGGCCGAATCCCAGCGGCGGGGACGACCCGCGACCACGTGCCAGCGGAGACGCCGGATGCCTTTCGCGTCAAGGCTCCACTTCAGACGCCTCGCCTCCGCTGCCGGAGGCGGCACCTGCATACCGTCTAGCGCGGCAGCTCGTAGGGCAGGCCATGCACCTTGAGCCGTTCGTAGGCGGCCATCGCGGCAGCGGACTGCGCCTCGGAGGGCACCCTTGAGGGCATCGAGCCGCACACGTTGAGGATCGTAGATTCCTTAGGGCTGAGGATGCGCCGGTCGCGCGCCCACCGAAGCACGTCCTGCCAGAACATCCCTCCGGCGTTGACCACGAGCGTCTGCGCCTGGATGCCGTTGACCAGCTTCTGGTCTCGGGCACCGTCGCGGAGGAGTTGGGCTGCGGCCGCCGCGCCCACGGCGGACTCGCCGAGCGGGCTGGGCCAGTCAACGCGCAGCGCCTTGACCTCCTCCCAGCAGTGTTCGTGCTTCGCCCACTCGGTCACGTTCGCCCGCCCGCCCTTCGGGTTCTGCAGGACGTCGAGGACCATGGGCGCCACGTGCAGCAGGTTGCGCTCGACCGCGTCGGGGACGTCCTGGGTCCGCCACACTGCCATGAAGTCGAACTCCCGGCCGCGCCTCTCGAGATCGTGCGCGAGCTTCGCAATCGAGTACGCCACCACGTTTGCGCGGTAGCCGCCGTCGTACCAGGACTGCTTGGGAACCAGCGATTCGAGGCGGCGGAACACGATCGCCTTCGCCATCGCCTGCTTGAAGTACACCTCCGAGAACTGCGTCTCGTCGCGCTCCCACTGCTTGGCGATCTCTTGGGCGAAGTACGCGAAGTGCTTCTGCGCACCACGGCCGACGATGTGCGGTACTCCGTCCCAGACGAGGCTGAACTTCGAGAGGTCGGTCTTCGCGAGCAGCTGCGACTTGGGGTACTCGAGGTCGAACTCGCGACGCTTCGCGACCGTGAGGCCCGCGCGGGCGTCGTTGTACTGGCCGCGCGCCCGTTCGTAGAACCACTTCGACTCCCGGAACGCACCGTCCGGGGAAGGGGCGTAGGTCCGCCGGGAGAACTGCTCGATGCGGACGTGGAAAGGGTGGTTGGAGAAGAAGTCGGCAGCGCTGACCTTGTTCTGGCTGTTCGCGTACTCGGAGATGCGCGGCACGATCTCCATGGACCGGTCCGGGTCGACGATCGACAGCTTCATCTGCACGAACACGCCCGTCAAATCCGCCTTGCGCAAGCTCGCGGCGTGGATCGATGCGGTCGTCTGTCCGCCGTTGACGATCTGCAGGTTCTTGATCCGGGTGATCTGGAGGCCGTCCGAGCCGCGTTGGACGGTTACGTCCTCGGCCGTGGCGGAGATGCCGTTGTTATAGGCGAAGAACATGTCGCGCTCGTTGTCGAGCGTGTTCTTGATCCCCCGGTTGACCGCGCCGCGCGCTTGGAGGAACACGCGGACGTTCTGCTCGAGCAGCCGGGTGGAGTACCGGTCGTAGATCGCAGCCAACTGCGCGCCGGGAACGACCACCAGGTACCCGTCGTAGGTGGCGCCGCCGACGTTCGCACGAAGCGCGGGCAGCGGGTCGGGGAAATCCTCGACGAGATCGACCTCGATCTCCTCCCGCTCGCGGCCGCCACGCACGTAGCGCTCGAGCCGGACCAAGTCCCACACGTTGTAGGTAATCGGGACCCCGTCGACCTCGCCTGCTGGGGCACCGTCCACGCGGGTGCTGAGCACGCGATTGCTCAGCAGGAGGATCCGGACCTTCTCGACCTTCTCCCAAGTTGCCGAGATCAGGTCAGTAAGTCCGGCGGCCGCGCTCGACGCCGGCAGCCCGTGGCGGAAGTCCTCGTCAAGGGACTTCACCACGAAGTTCTTCGCACGGTTGTTGATTGCGTTCAGCTCAGTGGCGTTGAGGCGGCCGACTTGGTCGTCCTGGTTGACGTCCAGGATCAACAGCGTAAGGACGTTGCTGCACTGGCGCGGATCGCCGCCGTAGCCGTCGATGCGCACGCCGCGCGTTCCCAGATAGGGCGCACGGTCGGCGGTCTCGAGCTCACCGACCTCGATCAAGTACTCGTTCACGACGTCGAAGAACGCGTCCTCGACGAAGACCCCGTACGCGTCCGCGTAGGCGAGGACCTCCTGGTAGAGCTCGTGGTGGAACTTCTCCAGGTCGTCAGACATCGCCGGACTCCAGCCAGGTGGAAAGATCTGAAGGCTCGGCCCGGTAGGGGGCCAGCGAGGCGAGCGAAAGCGAATAGGAGACCCGATCCACTCCGACCGGGAGCCCGCCTGGGGTCAAAGCCGGAAAGCCGTCGCGCACCTCGTACAGCACAGTCTCGGCTACGAGCCATGCGGTGGCGTACTCGTCCTCGTCGCGGTACCCGGCGCCGGCAAGCCGGCTTTCGAGAAGCTCGACGGCCTCCGGAGCGGTGGAGGCCACCCCCTCTCGCAATGCGGCGATGCGACCAGCCAGCGTCACCGCTGCGGTCTCCGAGCCCATCGCTTCGTCGACTTGGACCACCGCCAGGTACATGCGCGCGAACCCGCTAGCGTCGAGCTGGTCTTCGGAGCTGATCTTTACGGCCGCGGCTGCGCCGCCTCGGCGGGCCTTCACCTCGACCGCGACCGTGCCAAGTTCGAAGTCCTTCGGACCGTCGAGGGGGCCGAACCAGTGCAGCAGCCCCGCAGCCAAGCCGACCTGCGGCGCGAGGCTCCGCTCGAGCACCTCCAGCTCGGCGATCAAGCCCATCTGTTCGTGCTTGGAAAGCACCCGATTGGGACCGCCGCGCATCAGGTGATGCCAGCGCCACGTCCGCGCCAGCACCCGCGCGACGGCTTCGGTCTCCCGCGTCGCCCCGTTCGCGGCGGCGGTGAGGTCGACGCACAGCTGGCGGAACAGGTCGGCGGAGTCGGCGTCCTTCAGGGTCAACAGCAGCACGGCCTTGCCGCCCGCTGGCGAGCTCAGCGCGAGCTCGAGACCCTTGAGCTTCGGCAGCGGACCGGCGGACGGCGGGGCCTCGCCCGCGAACAGCGCCCACGACTTGCGGCCCCGGCTGTCCCGGGTCCAGAAGCAGTCGAACGGGTTCGCGGGATCGACCCGAACCCCGTTGATCGCCCCGGCACCCTGCGCGGTGGCAATGCCCACCCAGGGATCGTCAACCATCGACGTCCGCCATATCCTCGTCGTCCTCGTCGGCGCCGAAGTGCTCCTGCAGCCAGATCGTGTTGACCACGAAACTAACGCGCTTCTCCTCGACGCCGACCGGCGTCTTCGGGAAGCTGATGCACCAGGCGGCGACCAGCTCCTCGGGAAGGGGCACAGGAGCCGACACCTCGCCGTCCTCCTTCGCCTCGGGCTGTCGGAGCTTGGTCAGCTGCACGACGAGCATGGGCCGCGTGCGCAGGGAGCGGTAGGCGTGGTCCGGCACGCTGCCGCCGTCGGACTGCTCGCGGTGCGTCGCCTCCGCGAGCTCGCGTTCGGCCGTAGTCAGGCCTACCTTCTCGATGCCGCGCGAGGCGACCTTCTGCTTCTCGCCGATGTGCGCCGCCTCGGCGTTCGACCGCGATCCGGCCGTTCGGTCGGCGTAAACGATCTCAAGCCCGGCGATCCGTTCGCCGTTCCCCTCGGCCAGAACGGCCTCAAATGAGGGCACGTCCTTGCTCACGACGAGCACGTCCCACAACGCGAGCGTCGAGCTCTGACGCTCCCTCAGATACTCGAGGACCGGACCAGCCTGCGTCTTCAGCGCCAGCGGGTGGCCCTGGAACTCCTCGACGTAGGTGTCAACCTCCGCGCAGGGCACGTCCCGGAACAGCAGGCCCTGCGCCATCTCCTCGAGCCGCGAGGACGCTGCCAGCCGGCCGATCAGGGCGCGCGTCGCGTCCAGATTCGGCTTGGCGTGCTTCACCGCGAGCGGAGTCGTTTCGATCATCGTGCCCGCCAGGCCGATGCTGACGGTGAACTTAGTCCCGGTGCGCATCTTGTTCCGGGCCGTAACGATGAGCGACTCGGGGTGGCTGCGCACCCGCAGGCCGTAGTCCGCGGGGATGGCCCCGGCGGCCTCCATCTCCTTCAGATCGGCCCGGAGCTCCTCGACGGCCTCGGCGATGTGCGCGTACCAGCCGCGAGCGCCGTCGAGCATCCACACGCGGCACACGTCGTCGTAGCCGTCGCGGTAGCCGAACCAGCGGCCCATCTGCAGAAGCGTGTCGTACATGATCGAGTTGCGCAGGAAGTAGGTCGTCGTCAGGCCTTCGAGCGTCAGGCCGCGCGACAGGGAGAATCCGCCGACTGCGATGACGTTCATTCCCTGCTCGAAGTCCGCGTAGTTGAGATTGCCCGCGGACCGGCTGTTGACCTCGACGACGCTCACCGACGCGGCCGCCTCGTGCAGGGTCCCCAAGACCTGCGACCACTCAAATTCCCTGGCCCCGGCGTACTCGTCTCGCCAGGTCCCCTTCAGCTCGGCGATGTCCGGAGACCGTTCGGCCTCGTCCGGCGGCAGCGCGCCGTTGACTCGAAGGGCGTTCTTGAGCTCCTCGAGGTACATGTGGATGTGATTGCGCAGCTGGGTCTGCACCCGCGTGAAGCGCGAGGCGTTGACCAGCATCGAGTTGTGCGCGGAGTCCTGGCCGCGCAGGATCCGGATGGCGCGTGCCACGAGGAACCCGCGCACGGCGCCGCGGAGGCTGCCCGGCAGCTCCTGCAACGCGAAGTCGATCTTGTGTCCGATCGGCAGCACGTCGGCGGAGTCCTCGATGGACCGGACGAACTGCTCCTCCGACTCCAGGAACACACGCTTGGCTCCGACGTAGTTGCTCGGCGCGTCCAGGCTCACGATGAAGTCGCGGGGGAACAGGTCTTGGCCGAGCATCTCGTCGTTGGTCTCAGGGTCGATGAAGATGTTGGCGAACGGTGTGGCCGTGTACCCGAGGTAGGTGCTTCGGGAGAACATCTGCAGGATCTCGCGGATCTGCGAGTTGATCCGCGAGACGGCCGCGGGGTCCTGGCTCACGTTGATCGACGCGTTGTCCGCCTCGTCGTCGATGATCAGCAGCGGCGAGTCGATCTGCGCTTGGCGCGAGCTGGTCTGGAGCCACTCGATGAGGTTCTTCAGGGTCGTCGCGTTCTTCTTGATGACGAACACGGCCGGTTCGTTGAGGTTCTGCAGCGGCACGCCGACCTGGCTGGCGGCGGCCTTCGCGAAGTCGCGCGTCGAGCTGGTGAAGTGCGAGGGCTGGCGGGTGGTGTCGAATCGGCCGACGCCAACGACCTTGCCCATCTTGTGCTTCGTAGTGCCCTTCTCGAACCCGATGAAGCCCTCGTCCACGCGCGACTGCGTTTGGTTGCGCAGGTTGTTGTGGATGCCGGCGATCACGATGATTACGCGGTAGCCGGCATCGGCGGCCTTGCAGATCGCGCCGAGGTAGTTCGCGGTCTTACCGGACTGGACATTGCCGAGGACCAGTCCGCGCCGGTCGAACCCACCGGCAGATTTGGGGTCGCCCATGAGGCCGACGATGCGATCGGAGACGTCGTCGAGGGTGGCCAAGACGTTGACGCCCAAGCCCTTGGCGGCGAGCAGCTGCCGGTACCGATTCCAGTAGTAGGGGTCGATCGACGCCTTACTCTGCGGCAGCCAGGGCTGGTGCGGCAGCTGGACGACCCCGCCCACGGTCAACCGGATCGAGTGGCGCGCCTCAAGCGAGCGGGCCAGCGCCTCGGCTTCGGCGTCGGTGACGCCATGGAACTTTGGAAGGATCCGGAGATTGTCGATCAAGTGGCGGATGGACTCCTGCGTCGGAGTGTCCCCGCCCGGCTCGAGTAGGTCTGCAGTCACGTACCGATCCAACGAACCCAAAGTCGCCTTGTCGGAGCTCACGACTGCTCCTTCATCTCGTCGATCATTCGCTTGGTTGCTTCCCAGTGCGTGTCGAAGGGCGGCGAGCTCTGCATCATCGTCTGTACCCGGTCCCATCCGACCTTGCGCGCACGCAGCGCCTGCGCCGTCGTCGCGACGATCTGAGCGAGCTCTTCGGCGGGCATCGTGCCCGCGTTGAGACGCTCCGGCGCTTCGGTGTGGTCGTGCATGATCGCGTCGACCGGAAGGGTCTTGGACAGGAGTTCCAAGACCAGCCTCAGGCGCCCAGCCTGCGTCGGCCCTAGGTCCTTCAACAAGGACTCGATCAGTGGGTGGTCGGAGTTCGGCTGGTACGTGACCCCGCCACTCGCCACCACACGCTGCCAAGGCGGCAGCTCTGCGCCAGCGGCCTGCTTCATCCCACGGTGGACGTACACACGCTTGGAGTTGGCGACGATGGCCTCGATGAGCCTGCGCAGGCGCTTGCGAACAACCTCCGGCGGTTCGGCCGAGGCCTTGAGCACGTTGATCTTCCAGTGCTCGTCCATGGAGTTGGGCAGGTCGATGCGAACGCGGGCCAGCTTGGTTCGCTCCGCCTGCTTCGCGAGCCCGAACCAGGTACCCCACACGATGAGCCGACGAGCGCGGTAGACGTAGAAGCCCTGGTTCTTGATGAACCCTTCGCGCCCGCCCAGGCGCTCCCAGGCAGCCTGACCCATGTCGCTGCGGTGCGGCAGCGTGAACGACTGCAGACGCACCCGGCCGGCGATCATCCGCACGATCTCCTCCGGGCCGCACTGGGTCGCGGTGCGGTCCGAGGCGAACGGGTCGATCGGCTCGAGGGCCCGGTTGTTGACGAGGAGCTTGATCGCCTTGTTCTTCCCCTCGCGGACCAGGAACCGGTGGAACACCAGCTGGAGGTGCTCGCTGGCGTCGACGATCTGCTGGTCGAAGGAGCGGTTGTCCTCTTCGCCGCCGAGCACTCGGTCGAGCGTCTGCCAGACGACCAGGGTGCCGTCGCCGACGAGGCGATCGCTCCACGGCACGTCGGCGACGACGGGACGGATCACGAACCACTCGTCGCGCCGAGAGACCTCGTCCAAGTCCCAGGTGGCGGCGCTGATCTCGGAGCCGCGCCGCGTGACGACCGTCATCCGGCGGCACTGGGAGAACGACGCCGTCTTCATGCCCAGGCCGAAGCGGCCCAAGTCCGTGGCCGCGCGCGCCAATGTGGGGTTGGTGCTCGCAAGCCGCATGGCCGCCTGCAGCTCGGCGTCGGTCATGCCGCGGCCGTCGTCCAGAAGTCCGACGGCAGAGGCGTCCTCGTCATAGCGGGTCAGGACCTCGATCCGCGTGGCGCCTGCGGAGATCGAGTTGTCGACGAGGTCGGCCAGCGCCGTCTCCAGGCAGTAGCCGAAGTCTCGGAGGCCCTCGATCAGGGAGGCCGCGCTGGGACCGGCGTGAAAACCGGGCTCCGGCTCCGGCATGGCCGGTGCCTTACGCTGCCGAACCACGCGAGGTCCCTTCTCGGCGACCGCGACCTCAGTCGCGCTGGGGCCGGCAGATTGCGACATGTTGTCCGAGATCACGTGGCGACACTAGCCCTGGGGTCCGAGCCATCGCGTCCGCTGTTCGGGCAGCTTCGACCTATACGTTCAGCCGATTAGGTCCGATCACTCCTAGCGAGAACGGATGGGGGGTGTGAGTCATGGACGTGGCGTCCCGGAGTTTGTGCAGGTCATTCCCTAGTCTGATTGTGGGTTTAGCAATCAGCTTTACGATGGGAGTGCCATGGCCAGGGACTACTCGTCGATGACGGTGCGTCAGCTCGAGGAGCTGCGGACGCTCACGCTCGAGCGCATCGCGTCGGTGCCGGAGTTTCGGCGCGGGTCGCTGCAGGTGGGCTACCGCAAGTGCGGCAAGGCGAGCTGTCGCTGCGCCCGGCCCGGGGAGGCGGGCCACGGCCCGCGTGGGCTGTGGACCCGCACGGCCAAGGGGCCGGGCGGCTCGCGCGGGCAGTACGTCCCGGTGGAGGCGATCGAGCAGGTCCGCGGCGAGCTGGACAACTACGCCCAGTTCGCCGCGATCGTGGAGGACTACGTCGAGATCAACGAGGCGCTGTGCAGGGCCCGGGTCGGGCCTCCCGCGCCGCGCCGCTCCACCCCGGTCGGGGCGACGGCCGGGGAAAAAGGGGGCTCGAGAGCCGGGGGCGGGACGCCGAAACGCTGAACCTGCTGGCCGAACGGGTCGGCGAACTCGCCGCCGCCGAGGCCCGTCGGCTGGTCCACACCGCCGCCGCCCTCATGGCCGGCGGCGAGGGCGAGGGCGCCAACGGGGTGCTGGAGGCGATCGAGCGCGCCGCCCAGCACACCGCCGCGAGCGTCGGACTGGCCGCCGTGGCCGGGGTGCTGGACTGGGCCGGTGGCCAGGCACCGGCCCGCACGCCCTGCCCCGACGCCGGGCATCCGGCACGCCTGGTGGCCCGGCGCACCAAGACCGTGCGCACCCTGCTCGGCGCCGTGGAGACCACCCGCGGCTACTACCACTGCGCCGACTGCAAACGCGGGTTCGCGCCCCTGGACGATCGCCTCGGCACGACCGGCACCGGCCTGTCCCCGGGCCTGGCCCGGGCCTGCGCACTGGCCGGGGCGGAAATGCCGTACGACACCTCGCGGCGGTTCATCGCGACCGTGACCGGCCTGGACCTGGCCTCGACCTCCACCCTGGCCCGCACCACCCGCGCCCACGGCTCCCGCGCCCGCGACCTGATCGCCGCCGAACACGCCGCCGCGACCGCCGCGCCCGCCCCCGTTCCCGCCGCGAGCACCGGCGGCCCGGACCTGTGCTACGTCGTCCTGGACGGCACCGGCGCCCCGATGCTGCCCGGCGAGTGCACCGGACGAGCCGGCAAGGACCCCGACAGACACCCCGACGGGCGAGCCGGCACCCGCGAGGTCAAGATCGGCGCCCTGTTCACCCAGACCCACCGCGACCCCGACACCGGCGACCCGATCCAGGACCCCGCCTCCGCGACCTACGTCTCCACCTTCGAACCCGCCGCGACCTTCGGCGCCCAGGTCAAGGCCGAGTACCGCCGCCGCGGGTTCGAACGGATCCGCCAACCCGTCGTGCTCGGCGACGGCGCCAGATGGATCTGGAACATCGCCGAGGAGCACTTCCCGGCCGCCACCCAGATCGTGGACTACTACCACGCCCGCGAACACCTCGCCGAACTCGCCAAGATCCTCGGCCCCGCCCTGACCGCCCGCTCCATCGACCCCGCCGCCTTCGAACGCGACCTCGTCGACCAACTCGACCTCGGCGCCACCGCCGCGATCGCCGAGGCCGTGCAGCGCCTCGACCTGCCCCACCACGCCCCGAACCTGGTCCAGCCCGCGGCCACGGAAGTCGGCTACTTCACCGGCAACCGCCACCGCATGCAATACGCCGACTTCCGCGCGAACGGCTACTACATCGGCTCCGGCCACGTCGAAGCCGCCTGCAACACCATCGTCAAACAACGAGCCAAACGCGCCGGCATGCACTGGACCATCCGCGGACTCGACCCCGTCCTGGCCCTACGCACCCTGCACCAGTCCGGCCGAGACCAACTCCTCTGGCCCACACCACAAACCTGACGCACACCCACGGGCCGACGCTGACGGTCCGCCTGTCGGTGCCGCCGCCTACGATGACGACGGCGGCCGGCCGGCCGCTCGAAGTCCGCCGGGGGTAGTGCGTGGCCGACCGTTTGATCGTGCGAGGCGCGCGCGAGCACAACCTCAAGGACGTGTCGCTGGACCTGCCGCGGGACGCCCTGATCGTGTTCACCGGCCTGTCCGGCTCCGGGAAGTCCAGCCTCGCGTTCGACACGATCTTCGCCGAGGGTCAGCGGCGGTACGTCGAGTCGCTGTCCGCGTACGCGCGGCAGTTCCTCGGGCAGATGGACAAGCCCGACGTCGACTTCATCGAAGGGCTCTCGCCCGCGGTCTCGATCGACCAGAAGTCCACGTCGCGCAACCCGCGGTCCACCGTCGGCACGATCACCGAGGTCTACGACTACCTCCGCCTGCTCTACGCGCGCGCCGGGCGGCCGCACTGCCCGGTGTGCAGCCGGCCGATCGTCAAGCAGACCCCGCAGCAGATCGTGGACCGCGTCCTCGAACTCGAGCCGGGCAGCAAGTTCCAGGTCCTCGCACCGGTGATCCGGGAGCGCAAGGGGGAGTACCAGGAGCTGTTCCGCGAGCTGGTCGTCAAGGGCTACTCGCGCGCCCGCATCGACGGCGTCGTGCACTCGCTCAGCGAGCCGCCGACGCTGAAAAAGCAGGAGAAGCACACGATCGAGGTGGTCGTGGACCGCCTCGCGGTGAAGGACAGCGCGAAGCGCCGCCTGACGGACTCCGTCGAAACCGCGCTCGGCCTGTCCGGCGGCCTCGTGACCCTGGACTTCGTCGACCTGCCCGAAGACGACCCGCACCGCGAGCGGATCTTCTCCGAACATCTCGCCTGCCTGTACGACAACCTCGACTTCGAGGAGCTCGAGCCGCGCTCGTTCTCGTTCAACTCCCCGTTCGGCGCCTGCCCGGAGTGCACGGGCCTCGGCACCCGCATGGAGGTGGACCCGGAGCTCGTGGTCCCGGACCCGTCGAAGTCCATCGACGACGGTGCGATCTCGCCGTGGACGTCGGCCACCACGCAGGAGTACTTCGGTCGGCTGCTGACCGCCCTGGCCGAGGAACTCGGCTTCCGCACCGACGTGGCGTGGGAGAAGCTGCCGGCCAAGGCCCGCAAGGCCGTGCTCGAGGGGCACGACCACCAGGTCCACGTGAAGTACAAGAACCGATACGGCCGCGTCCGCTCGTACTACACGGGGTACGAGGGCGCGATCCCGTGGATCGAGCGCCGGCACGCGGAGGCCGAGAGCGACGTCAGCCGGGACCGGTTCGCGGGCTTCATGCGCGAGGTGCCGTGCCCCACGTGCAACGGGCACCGCCTCAAGCCGGTCTCGCTCGCCGTGACCCTCGGCGGGCGGTCCATCGCGGAGGTCGCGAGCCTGCCGATCGGCGGCTGCGCCGAGTTTTTGCGGCACCTCGAGCTCTCCGCCCGCGAGGCGCAGATCGCCGAGCGGGTCCTCAAGGAGGTCAACGCCCGGCTCGGCTTCCTGCTCGACGTCGGCCTGGACTACCTGACGCTGGACCGCGCCGCGGCCACGCTCGCCGGTGGCGAGGCGCAGCGCATCCGCCTCGCCACGCAGATCGGCTCCGGCCTCGTCGGCGTGCTCTACGTGCTCGACGAACCGTCGATCGGCCTGCACCAGCGGGACAACCACCGCCTCATCGAGACCCTGATCCGCCTGCGCGGCATGGGAAACACCCTGATCGTCGTCGAGCACGACGAGGACACGATCCGCACCGCGGACTGGGTCGTGGACATCGGTCCCGGCGCCGGCGAGCACGGCGGCCAGGTCGTGTTCTCCGGACCCTACGAGAAGCTGCTCGACTGCCAGGAGTCCGTGACCGCGGGGTACCTGTCCGGGCGCCGGGCCATCGAGGTGCCGCTCGTCCGGCGTCCGCCGACGCCGGGCCGCGAGCTCGTGGTGCGCGGGGCGAAAGAGCACAACCTCGCCGACGTCACGGTGTCCTTCCCGCTCGGCCTGCTGGTGGCGGTCACCGGGGTGTCCGGCTCGGGGAAGTCCAGCCTGGTCAACGACATCCTCTACAACTCCCTGGCCAAGCACCTGTACAACGCCCGGACGGTGCCCGGCCGGCATACCCGCATCGACGGCCTCGACCTGATCGACAAGGCCATCCACGTCGACCAGTCGCCGATCGGCCGCACCCCGCGCTCGAACCCGGCCACCTACACCGGCGTCTTCGACAACATCCGCAAGCTCTTCGCCGAGACCACCGAGGCGAAGGTTCGCGGATACCTGCAGGGCCGCTTCTCCTTCAACGTGAAGGGCGGCCGCTGCGAGGCCTGCGCCGGCGACGGCACCATCAAGATCGAGATGAACTTTCTCCCGGACGTGTACGTGCCGTGCGAGGTCTGCCACGGCGCCCGGTACAACCGGGAGACCCTCGAGGTGCACTACAAGGGCAAGTCCATCTCCGAGGTGCTGGACATGCCGATCGAGGAGTCGGCCGAGTTCTTCGCCGCCATCCCGGCGATCGCGCGGCACCTCACCACGCTCGTCGAGGTCGGCCTTGGATACGTCCGCCTCGGCCAGCCCGCACCCACGCTGTCCGGCGGCGAGGCGCAGCGCGTGAAACTGGCCTCCGAGCTGCAGAAGCGTTCCACCGGCCGCACGATCTACGTCCTCGACGAACCCACGACCGGCCTGCACTTCGAGGACACCCGCAAGCTGCTGGGCGTGCTCACCTCGCTGGTGGACAAGGGGAACTCGGTCATCGTCATCGAGCACAACCTCGACGTGGTGAAGACCGCCGACTGGATCGTGGACATGGGGCCCGAAGGCGGGTCCGGCGGCGGGCAGGTCGTGGTGACCGGGACCCCGGAGGACGTCGCGGCGCACCCCGGCAGCCACACCGGCCGCTTCCTCGCCCCGCTGCTGGCGGGGACGACGCGCAGGCGGACGCCGCCGAAACCCGCCAAACCTCGACGGTCGCGATCCAAGGCCGGTGAGTCGTGAGTTCGTCCCTCCGTCGTAGGTCGCTCACAATGGTGCTTCTCGTTTCGGTTGTGTCGTCCGGGCGCCTTCTTGGCCCAGCGGTTGCCATGGCGCAGGTCGCGGCGAGCGCTCCGCTGAACAAGGCCGAGTGCGACGGCAAGAGTCCGGGACACATCGTTCGGTCCTACGCGGTGAAAGGGAGTCCCTTCACGACCATCCCGTTGCGATGCGGGACCACGAACGGGTTCGGTCTCTTGAAGATCCTCACGAAGCATCCCGAGACGGCTGCCACACTCGACGAGGACATCACACGTACGCTCGGCGATTACGACCGAGCGCAACAGCAGGCCAAGACCACAGTCGCTTACAGCAAGGACGATCTACCGCCCTGTCCAGGCCATTTCCGCGTCGTTGTGCAGTACAACAGCTACGGCTCCACTGGGATCAAGGGCATCATCACGGCGTTCCACTCCGACGAACCGGCACCAGGCTCGCTGTTCGCGCCGATCCGCGTACTCTGCTGAGACCGTCAGATCGCCCGAAATCGAGGTGAGGATGAGCGAGAGCGGGCTCGGAGAGCAACGTGCGGACGCCTGCGGATGCCCTGTATGTAGCGAGGCTGCGTCAGCGCGGGGTGCATCGCACATCTTCGCGCCCGCCGACACCGCTCGGTATGTGGCTGCAACTTTGAACGGCATGCGGTGGAACACGGTGGCGCGTGGACCTATCGATGTGGTCTCCGCGGACCCGGTATCGCTCGAATGGCCCATCTCGGTCCGCGTTACGGTGTCCGGTGCTCCCTGGGCGCGAGTGGCGAGCTTCGAGGCCTCATTCTCGGTCGACGACACCTTCCTGGGTGCGACTTGCCAGGCCAACGCACAAGGTTTGGCGGAGGACGCCATGATCCTTATCGAGGAGTACCTCGAAACTGGGCCGGTCGGCCGACTGACCCCTCTCGGTTGAGCGCGCAACCATGGATCTTGACCGACCCGTGCCGAGTGTCGGCGGGTCCCAGCCGGCGCACCCTGGTGTTGGGCGGGCTGGCCCTGGCCACGGGCGCGCTGGCGGGCTGCGGGGGATCGAGCCCGGTTGCCGCGGAGCTCGCTCCGGTCCCGGCGGCCCCGCAGACCCCGGCGCCGGGCACCGTTCCGCGCCGCAAGTCCGATCTCTACCGCCGCGGCGAGGGCGACGTCGCCGAAACCGTTCCCATGCAGACCCGCACGCCCAAGCCCGCGCGCCGGACCGCCTCGGCCACGCCCCCGTCCACCGACGGGCCCGCACCGGCGTCGCCGAGCAAGACCGACCCGCTGAGCACCGCCCGCCGATCCGAGTCGGTCGTGCTCGGCCGCGCCGCCGACGTCCCCGTCGGCGGCGCAACGGTGTACGAGAAGCAGCAGACCGTGATCGCCCAGCCCTCGCCCGGGCGATACCGCGGCTTCGACGCCCGCTGCACCCACGACGCCTGCCTCGTCGAGGTTGGCGACGGCGTCCTCGAGTGTCCGTGCTGCCGCTCGACGTACGACGTCCAGGACGGCTCGGCCCTCGCCGGACCCGCGAAGCGCCCGCTTCCGGCGAAACGCGTCGAGGTCCAGGGCGGCGAAATCCGCTCGCGGGCCTAACCCAACCGCGCAGCGGGGCGGTCTGTTCCCGATGACCGATTCGGCCCGCTCGAGCGAGCTTTCCGACAGCAGATTGATAACGGAGGGCAACCCAGTCGATACGGATCACCGAATACGGTCGAGTGCGCGTGCCGCTCGCACGCAGCCCAACACCCTGGGGGTTGTTCCCGCATGACCGTTCCCACCGACATCCCGACCTGCGCCGACGGCGGCGCCCCCTGCGCGGCTCGCCGAGCCGTTCTGCGCGGCGCGGCCGCGATCGGCGCCGTCGGCCTCCTGGCCGCCTGTGGCGGCGGGGACTCGAAGGACGTCGCCGCACCCCCGGCCGGCGGCACCAACACCGGCGGCACCAACACCGGCGGTACCAACACCGGCGGCACCGATCCCGGCCCCGGTACCACGACGGGCGGCGGCACCGACCTCGGTCCGGCGACCGGGGTGCCCGTCGGCGGCGGCACGATCTTCGACGATCAGAAGATCGTCGTGACCCAGCCCGTCGCGGGCGAGTACAAGGCCTTCTCCGCCGTCTGCACGCACACCGGCTGCATCGTCACCTCGGTGGAGGACAAGGTCATCAACTGCGCCTGCCACGGCAGCATGTTCTCGATCGAGGACGGCTCGGTGAAGGGCGGCCTGGCCAAGGCGCCGTTGCCCGCCAAGACCGTGAAGGTCGAGGGCGGCAACCTCAAGGTCACCTGACCCACGAGGCGTCCGGAGAGGGGTGACACCCGCGTCACCCTCCTTCGGGCGCGCGGGGAACTAATCTCGGGGCCGTGGCAGACCCCGCGACCTATCGCCCGCGGCCGGGATCGGTCCCGGACTCGCCGGGCGTGTACCGGTTCCGGGACGCGCACGGCCGGGTGATCTACGTGGGCAAGGCCAAGAGCCTGCGCTCCCGCCTCGGTTCGTACTTCCAGGACCTCTCCGCCCTGCACCCCCGGACGCAGACGATGGTCCAGTCGGCCGCAGCCGTCGACTGGACCGTGGTCGCGACCGAGGTCGAGGCGCTGCAGCTCGAGTACTCGTGGATCAAGGAGTACGACCCGCGGTTCAACGTCCGGTACCGGGACGACAAGAGCTACCCGAGCCTGGCGGTCACCCTCAACGACGAGTTCCCGCGCCTGATGGTGATGCGCGGGCCGAAGAAGAAGGGCGTCCGGTACTTCGGCCCCTACGCGCACGCGTGGGCGATCCGCGAAACCCTCGACCTGCTGCTGCGCGTCTTCCCGGCCCGCACCTGCTCGGCGGGGGTGTTCCGCCGCGCCACGCTCCAGGGCCGACCCTGCCTGCTCGGGTACATCGGCAAGTGCTCCGCCCCGTGCGTCGGGCGGGTCTCGCCGGAGGAGCACCGCCGGATCGTCGCGGACTTCTGCGACTTCATGGCCGGCCAGACCGGCACGTGGCTGCGCCGCCTGGAGAAGGAAATGCGCGCCGCCTCCGACGCGCAGGAGTACGAGCGGGCCGCGCGGCTGCGCGACGACATCGGAGCGCTGCGCCGGGCCATCGAGCAGAACGCCGTCGTGCTCTCCGACGGCACCGACGCCGACGTCATCGCGCTCGCCGAAGACGCCCTCGAGGCCGCGGTCCAGGTCTTTCACGTTCGCGGCGGCCGAGTGCGGGGGCAGCGCGGCTTCGTCGTCGACAAGGTCGAGGACGTCAGCACCGGCGAACTGGTCGAGCACTTCCTGCAGCAGCTCTACGGCGACGGCGACGGGGAAACCGGCGACGCGGTACCTCGGGAGGTGTTGGTCCCCGAGTTGCCGCCCGACCACGCGGCCGTCGTCGAGTGGCTCGAACGGCGCCGCGGCGCCCGGGTGGACCTGCGCGTCCCGCAGCGCGGAGACAAGAAGGCGCTCATGGAAACCGTCGAGCGCAACGCCAAGCAGGGCCTGATCCTGCACAAGACCAAGCGGGCCAGCGATCTCACCACCCGGTCCGTGGCGCTGCAGCAGCTCCAGGACGCGCTCGGGCTGGACGAGGCCCCGTTGCGCATCGAGTGTTTCGACGTCTCCAACCTGCAGGGCACGGAGGTCGTCGCCTCGATGGTGGTGTTCGAGGACGGCCTCGCCCGCAAGAGCGAGTACCGCAAGTTCGCCATCAAGGGCGTCGACGGGCAGAACGACGTCGCGTCGATCCACGAGGTGATCACCCGCCGCTTCCGCCGGTACCTGTCCGAGCAGTCCGAGGAGCCCGAGGAGAGCCAGCCGATCGACCCACAGTCGGGGGGCTCCGCCCCCCGACGGCCCCCCGAATTGCACGAGGAAATAGGGCGGCCGAAGAAGTTCGCCTACCCGCCGAACCTCGTGGTCGTCGACGGCGGCGCACCCCAGGTGGCGGCCGCGGCCGCCGCCCTGGACGCGCTCGGCGTCAACGACGTCGCGCTGTGCGGGCTGGCCAAGCGACTCGAGGAGGTGTGGCTGCCGGACGAGCCGGACCCGCTGATCCTGCCGCGGCAGTCCGAGGGGCTCTACCTGCTGCAGCGCATCCGAGACGAGGCGCACCGCTCCGCGATCACCCACCACCGCGGCAAGCGGTCCAAGTCCATGATCGCCAGCCGGCTCGACGGCGTGCCCGGGCTCGGGGAGCGGCGGCGGGCCGTGCTGCTCAAGAACTTCGGCTCGCTGCGCAGGCTGCGGGCGGCCAGCGTCGAGGAGATCGCGGCCCTGCCCGGGTTCGGGCCCAGTACCGCCGCCGCGGTGCACCGGGCACTGGCTACCCTTCCGGGCGAGGGCCCGGCGCTGAACACGGCGACCGGCGTCGTCACGGAGGGGGACGCATGACGCAGCCCGAGGCGGACCAGCCGGCGCCGCAGCCGATCTCGCTCACGATCGTCACCGGCATGTCCGGCGCCGGGCGCAGCACCGCGGCCAACGCCCTCGAGGACCTCGGCTGGTTCGTCGTGGACAACCTGCCGCCGGCCCTGCTGCCGCGGCTCGTCGAACTCGGCGTGCGCACCAAGGGTTCGGTTTCCAACCTCGCCGCCGTCGTCGACGTCCGCGGCGGTGCCTTCTTCGAATCGCTGCGAGAGGCGCTGGCGGAGCTGGAGACCCGCGGGGTCGCGCTGCGGATCGTCTACCTCGAGGCCTCCGACGACGTCCTGGTCCGCCGCTTCGAGAACGTGCGCCGCCCACACCCGCTGCAGGAGAGCGGACGCATCACCGACGGAATAGCCGCCGAACGCGCCCTGCTGCGCGACCTGCGCGGTCGTGCGGACCACGTGATCGACACCAGCGACAAGAACGTGCACCAGCTGCGCGAACAGATCGCCAACGCGTTCCGCAACGGGCAGGGCGACGCCCTGTCGATGAACGTGGTGTCCTTCGGCTACAAGCACGGGCTCCCGGTGGACGCGGACCTCGTCGTCGACTGCCGCTTCCTGCCCAACCCGCACTGGGTGCCGGAGCTGCGCCCGCGGACCGGCCTGGACCCCGAGGTCAGCGCCTACGTCTTGGCGCAGCCGGGCGCGCGCGAGTTCGTCGATGGGTACGCGGACCTGCTGGGCCCGGTCCTGGCCGGATTCCGCCGCGAGGGCAAGCGGTACGTGACCCTCGCGGTCGGCTGCACCGGCGGCAAGCACCGCAGCGTCGCGGTCGCCGAGCAGCTCGGAGCCCGGTTGACCGCCGATGGCGTTGCGGCGCGCGTCGTGCACCGCGACGTCGGGCGCGAGTGATGGGTACTGGACCGCGCGTCGTCGCGCTGGGCGGGGGACACGGGCTGGCCGCGTCCCTCACCGCGCTGCGCCGTGTGACCGACTCCCTTACCGCTGTCGTCACGGTCGCCGACGACGGCGGCTCCAGCGGCCGGCTGCGCCGCGACCTCGGCGTGCTCCCGCCCGGCGACCTGCGGATGGCCTTGGCGGCGCTCTGTGGCGACGACGAGTGGGGCGCCACGTGGAGCCGCGTCGTGCAGCATCGCTTCCGCGCCGCCGGCGACCTGCAGGACCACGCGGTGGGCAACGTGCTGATCGTCGCGCTGTGGGAACTGCTCGACGACACCGTCGCCGGCCTGGACTGGGTGGGCCGCCTGCTCGGCGCCCGCGGCCGCGTGCTGCCGATGGCGTCGGTGCCGCTGGACATCGAGGCGCTGGTCAGCGGACTCGACCCCGACGATCCGACGCGGGCGCGCACGGTTCGCGGTCAGGTCGCGGTCGCCACGACGCCCGGACGGGTGGAGGGCCTGGCCCTGGTCCCGCCGAATCCGCCGGCCTGTCCCGAGGCGGTGCGCGCGGTCGGCAGGGCGGACTACGTCGTACTCGGTCCGGGGTCCTGGTTCACCAGCGTGCTGCCGCACCTGCTGGTGCCCGAACTGGCCGAAGCACTGTGTTCCACGAAGGCCGCGCGGATCGTCGCGTTGAACCTTGTCCCGCAGCAGGGCGAGACCACCGGCTTCGTGCCCGAGCGGTATCTCGAAGTCCTCGCGGAGCACGCGCCCGACCTGCGAATCGACGTCGTCCTCGCCGATCCCGGAGCAGTCCCGGACGCTGCCGCCTTGCAGAAGGTTGTGGGTTCCCTGGGAGCCGAACTCGTTCTGGAGCCCGTCGCGATGGCCGACGGATCTCCGCGTCACGACGCGGATTCCTTGGCTACGGCCTACTCGCATATCTTTGCGCGTGGCAGGATCGGGCAATGCCCTCCCTAGCTCTCTTCGAACCGCAACAGGGTGGAGTTCTCGTATGGCGATGACCTCGTCCGTGAAAGACGAGCTCAGTCGGCTGACGGTGACGAAACCCTGCTGCCGCAAGGCAGAGGTGTCCTCGACGCTGCGCTTCGCCGGCGGCCTGCACCTGGTGGGCGGACGGATCGTCGTCGAGGCCGAACTGGACACCGGCTCGGTGGCCCGACGGCTGCGCAAGGACATCGCCGAGGTGTTCGGCCACCCCTCCGAAGTGGCCGTGATGGCGCCCGGCGGTCTGCGCCGCGGCAGCCGGTGGGTCGTGCGCGTCGTCGCCGCCGGGGAGGCGCTGGCGCGGCAGACCGGTCTGGTCGACGGCCGCGGCCGCCCCGTCCGGGGTCTGCCGCCGCAGGTCGTGTCCGGTTCCATGTGCGATGCCGAGGCCGCGTGGCGCGGCGCGTTCCTCGCCCACGGCTCCCTGACCGAGCCCGGCCGCTCCTCGGCCATGGAGATCACCTGCCCCGGCCCGGAGGCCGCGCTGGCCCTCGTCGGCGCCGCACGCCGGCTCGGCGTGGTCGCGAAGGCCCGCGAGGTCCGCGGCGTGGATCGCGTCGTCGTGAAGGACGGAGACTCCATCGGCGTGCTGCTGACCCGCCTCGGCGCGCACCAGAGCGTGCTCGCCTGGGAGGAGCGGCGGCTGCGCCGCGAGGTCCGCGCCACCGCGAACCGCCTGGCCAACTTCGACGACGCGAACCTGCGCCGCTCCGCTCGTGCGGCCGTCGCCGCCGGCGCTCGCGTTGCTCGGGCGCTGGAGATCCTCGCCGACGACGTGCCCGATCACCTCGCCGCGGCGGGCAAGCTCCGCGTCGAGCACAAGCAGGCCAGCCTCGAGGAACTCGGTGCCCTCTCGGACCCGCCGCTGACCAAGGACGCCATCGCCGGACGGATCCGCCGCCTGCTCGCCATGGCGGACAAGAAGGCTGCGGACCTCGGCATCCCGGACACCGAGGCTTCATTGACCCCGGACATGCTCGTCAACTAGCTGCGGCGCCAGCCGGGCGCCTCGCCGCGTTGTCGTCGTCGCCGATCCACAGTGCCCACACGAGCGGGCGGGATCGGCTTCCTCCTCCGCCTTGCGATGCATCCCGGCTGATCACCGCAGCCGCCCCGAGGCTCAGTGATGCGGGGGCCCGCCGTGCCCTGCACCGTGACCGGAGTCGTCCGCGATCTGGGCGGGCACCTTGGTGGTCGGTGTCGCCCGCATGGCGGCCGGGGCCTTGGTGCCGCCCGTCAGATCGTCGGTCTCGTAGATCGCGAGCAGCATGATGCCCATGACGCCGCTCGTCGCCGACGGGGTGTCGTAGAGGCTGGTGATCTTCAGTTGCTCGCCCGTGCGGACCGTGCCGAGGCTGTCCCAGAAGCAGACCGACATCGACGTGACCATGCCTGCGTGCGCGCCCTCGCCGTACCCGGCCTCGGAGGAGCAGATGCGCTGTTTGGTCGTGGCGTTGTCCAGCGTCAGGCCGATGCCGCCGGCGTGCACGTGACCGCCGGCCCCGACGATCCGCCCCGTGAGGTTCGACGTCCACGTCCAGGGCGTCGCGCTCTTGCCCGCGGGCACCGAGTACTGCGAGTCGGAGCAGTTCGCGACGTCGAGCCACACCGGGGTCACCGGCTTCATTCCGGGCTTGTCCATGGGGACGTGGGTCACCTTGGCGGTGAGGAACACCGTCTGCGGTGCGCTGCTGTGGTTCATCAGTTCGGTGACGCCGGTCCAGCGGCCGGAGTCGACGGGGAAGCCGAAGCCTTCGGGCAGATGGAAGGGCGTGCGCTCGTCGCCGGCGGCGAAGATGCGCCGGCCCAGCGCGCCGACGCCCGAGCGGCCGCACGTGGGGTCGGGCTTGCCGGGCTCGAAGATCACCATGTGGTGGAGCATCACGCCGTCGGCCATGCCGGCGCGGCGGCCGTCGGCGAAGACCATGTCCGGATCCACGGCGACGATGTAGCAGTTGTCGCAGGGCTTCTCGATCCGCGGGATGGGGATGTTCACGCCGTGCTGCGCGCCGAGCGGGGCGGGCGGGAGAACGAACGGGCCGATCTTCATCTCGGTCACCGTGCCGTGCGCGGCGTGCACCGGAGCGGCCTCGGCCGCCCTTGCCTGCGAGCCTGCGACGGTTCCCCCGGCGATCACCGCCAGCGCCGCGCAGCCCGCGCCCAGCCGTACCCAAAGTCCGCGCATTCCCGGCCCCTCTCCGCGTCGTGGATCACACGATCCGTCCCCTTTGCGGGCCGGTCAATCGATTCGCACGAACCTGGGTGGTTTGTCCGGGTTTGCCCGAGTGAAAGCCGACGCCGCGTGTTGGGTAACCTCGCAATACCCCCTGACCGGCGCACGGAGGACTGTCGTGAGCATCCGCGTAGGCATCAACGGATTCGGCCGCATCGGCCGCAACTTCTTCCGGGCGGTGCTGACCAGCGGCGCCGACATCGAGATCGTCGGCGTGAACGACCTGACAAACAACAACACCCTCGCGCACCTGCTGCGCTACGACTCGATCCTCGGCCGCCTGCCGCACGAGGTGAAGGCCACCGACACCGACATCACCGTCGGCGGCAAGACCTTCGCCGTGACCTCCGAGCGCGACCCCGCCGCCCTGCCGTGGGGCGACCTCGGCGCGGACATCGTGGTCGAGTCGACCGGCCACTTCACCAAGGCCGAGGCCGCCGCCAAGCACCTGGGCGCGGGCGCCAAGAAGGTGATCATCTCCGCGCCGGCCAGCGGCGAGGACATCACCATCGTCATGGGCGTCAACCACGACAAGTACGACCCGGCCGGCCACCACGTCATCAGCAACGCCTCGTGTACCACCAACTGCGTGGCGCCGATGGCCAAGGTGCTGCTGGAGAACTTCGGCATCGAGCGCGGCCTGATGACCACGATCCACGCCTACACCAACGACCAGGTGATCCTGGACTTCCCGCACTCCGACCTGCGTCGGGCGCGGGCCGCGGCCACCAACATCATCCCGACCTCCACGGGTGCCGCGAAGGCCACCTCGCTGGTGCTGCCGGAGCTCAAGGGCAAGCTCGACGGCATCGCGATGCGCGTCCCGATCCCCACGGGCTCGGTCACCGACCTCGTGCTGACACTGGGCCGCGAGACCACCAAGGACGAGATCAACGCCGCGTTCCGGGCCGCCGCGAACGGCCCGCTGGCCGGAATCCTCGACTACACCGAGGACCCGATCGTCTCCTCCGACATCGTCACCTGGCCCGCCTCCTGCACGCTGGACGGACAACTGACGATGGCTCAGGGCAACCAGGCGAAGGTCGTCGGCTGGTACGACAACGAGTGGGGCTACTCCAACCGCCTCGTCGACCTGATCAAGCTCGTCGGCGCCTCGCTCTAGTGCGCACGATCGCCGACCTCGGAGATCTGTCCGGCAAGCGGGTCCTGGTCCGCAGCGACCTCAACGTGCCCTTGGACGGCACCACGATCACCGACGACGGCCGGATCCGCGCGAGCCTGCCGACCATCGAGACGCTGACCGCGGCGGGCGCCAAGGTCGTCGTCTGCGCGCACCTCGGCCGGCCCAAGGGCCAGCCGGACCCGAAGTACTCCCTCGCCCCCGTGGCCGCGCGACTGCAGGAGCTGCTCGGCACCCAGGTGATGTTCTCGCCGGAGGTCGTGGGGCAGCAGTCCTCGGCCACGGTTGCCTCGCTGCCGAACGGCGGCGTCGCGCTGCTGGAGAACGTGCGCTTCGCGGCCGGCGAGACGATCAAGGACGACGCGGGCCGCGGCGAGTTCGCCGCGCAGCTGGCGTCCCTGGCCGACGCATACGTGGACGACGCGTTCGGCGCCGTGCACCGCAAGCACGCCAGCGTCTACGACGTCGCGACCCTGCTGCCGAGTGCCGCCGGGGGACTGGTGGCGACCGAGGTCGAGGTGCTCAAGCGCCTCACCGAGAACCCGGCCCGGCCCTACACCGTCGTGCTCGGCGGCTCGAAGGTCTCGGACAAGCTCGCGGTCATCGACAACCTGCTCGGCGTCGCCGACCGGATCCTCGTCGGCGGCGGGATGGTCTTCACCTTCCTCGCCGCGCAGGGGTACGAGGTCGGCACGTCGCTGCTCGAGTCCGACCAGCTCGACACCGTCCGCGGGTACCTGGCGCGGGCGAAGGCCGACGGCGTCGAGATCGTCCTGCCGACCGACATCGTCGCGGCGGACCGATTTTCGGCCGACGCCGATGCGATCGTCGTGCCGGCCGACGCAATTCCCGCCGACCGGATGGGCTTGGACATCGGCCCGGCGTCCGGCGCCGCGTTCGCCGCGGTGCTCGCCGAATCGGCGACCACGTTCTGGAACGGCCCGATGGGCGTGTTCGAGATGGACAAGTTCGCCGGCGGCACGCGCGCCGTCGCGCAGGCGTTGGTGGACGGCAAGGGCTTCTCCGTCGTCGGCGGGGGAGACTCCGCCGCGGCCGTGCGCCGCCTCGGGTTCGCCGAGGACGCCTTCGGCCACATCTCCACCGGCGGCGGCGCCAGCCTGGAATACCTGGAGGGCAAGGAATTGCCCGGACTCAAGGTCCTGGAGGACTGAGCCACTTGGCACGCAAGCCGCTCATCGCGGGCAACTGGAAGATGAACCTCAACCACTTCGAGGCCGTCGCCCTGGTCCAAAAGCTCGCCTGGACGATCAAGGAGAAGGACCTCGACCACGTCGAGGTCGCCGTCCTCCCGCCGTTCACCGACATCCGCTCGGTGCAGACGACGATCGAGATGGACCACGTCCCGTTCGCCTTCGGCGCGCAGGACCTCTCCGTCCACGACCACGGCGCCTACACCGGCGAGGTCTCGGGCGTCATGCTCGCCAAGCTCGGCTGCACGTACGTCGCCGTTGGGCACTCGGAACGCCGGCAGTACCACCACGAGGACGACGCCTTGGTGAACGCGAAGGTGAAGGCCGCCTTCCGCAACGGGATCGTCCCGATCCTGTGCGTCGGGGAGGGCCTCGAGGTCCGCGAGGCGGGCAACCACATCGCGCACACCCTCGCCCAACTCGACGGGGCCCTCGTCGACGTTCCGGCGGCTCAGGCCCGCACGATCGTCGTGGCCTACGAGCCGGTCTGGGCGATCGGGACCGGCAAGGTGGCCACCCCGGCCGACGCCCAAGAGGTGTGCTCGGCCATCCGGGACCGCCTGCAGCAGCTGTACTCGGCGGACGTCTCCGACGCCGTCCGGATCCTCTACGGCGGCTCGGTCAAGGGCGAGAACATCGCCGCGATCATGGCCCAGACGGACGTGGACGGCGCCCTCGTCGGCGGCGCGAGCCTCGACCCGGCCGACTTCCCACTGATCGTCCGGTTCCGGGACATCCCGGTTACTCGCTAGTTCGGCTGCGCCACGCGGGAAGAATCACCCGTCCGCGTGGGGTCCGTTCCAGGTCGGCGGCGTAGGCTTTGCTCGACGACTCTGCTTCCGGAAGTTGGTAGGACGCGTGACCATCGCATTCCAGATCTTGCTGCTGATCACCAGCCTGCTCATCGTGCTGCTCGTGCTGCTGCACAAGGGCAAGGGCGGCGGTCTGTCCGACCTGTTCGGCGGCGGCGTCTCCTCCTCTCTGGGCGGCTCCTCGATCGCCGAGCGGAACCTGGACCGCATCACCTACGTGGTCATCGCGGTCTGGACCTCCAGCTGCATCGCCCTGGCTCTGCTGCTCAAGAACTGAACAGTCGGGGGGGGGGCGCCCCCCCCCCCCCCCCCCCCCCCCCCCGGCACAAGCAAACCCCCCACACCACAAAGGCCAGACCCCCCGCGGCGGCCCCCCCCCCCGCCGGGAAATAGGGGGGGCGGCCACCCCCACCCCGGGCGCCCC
>JBQTKD010000127.1:0-11343 GCA_052386455.1 Sporichthyaceae bacterium | reverse complement strand
TTCCCCGCTCCGCCCGTGGGCCCTGGCCGCCCGCGCTGTTCCTCGCGGGGGGGGCGCGGTCCCGCCCGCCCGGCGGGGGGTGCTCCCCGCCGGCTTCTCGGTCGAGGTGGTCGAGCAGCGAGTCGGTCGGCGAGTGGCCGAGCTCGCGGTACCCCGCGACCTGCTCCCACACGGCCTGCTGGCGCCGGCCCTCGCCGGTGCGCAGCCGGGCCTGGACGCCGACGGCGGCGCGGCGCCCGCGCCGGGCGTGCCCGTCCCCGCCGTTCCAGCGGCCGTGCTCGACGCACGCGACCGGCACGACGTGCCCGAACATCGGGTCCATCAGCAGCAGGTCGTGCACCAGCGTCCGGTGTTGCATGCCGCCCTCGAGCAGCTCGCCCTCCAGCAGCAGGACGGGCCGCTCGCCCTCGGCGCGCAGCACCAGCTCCCCCACGGTGGGCGAGCCGGCGCGCTCGCCGACCTGCACGCGCACCGCCGGGCCGGTGGCCAGCCCGTTCGCGCCCGGCGCGTCCGTCCACACCGGGAAGACGGTCACCCCGTCCGCATACGTCCCGGCCCCCACGTGCAGGGCGGGCACCTCCATCGTCGTCGTGGTCATGGGCCACGCTCCCTTCCGACCTCTTCGGGTCCGTCCTTTGACTCAGTTCTGAGCCAACTACTTCGAGGGTAGGTGAGGGGTCCGACAGTTTCGGTTTCAGAGCCGGCGGAAGAGCTCGGCGGGCCGCCCGACGGTCCCCGAGGACAGGCGGCCGGTGCCCTTGAGCTGCGGCTCCATGACGCGCCGGAAGGTGTCGCGCATCAGCCGGCATCCGGCGACGGCCTCGTGGAGCAGGCGCAGGTCGCGGATCGTGAACGTGCGAGGCAGCAGATGCGCCGGGTCCGGTGCGACCGCGTACCGGGCGCGAACCTCGGCCACCGCCGCGGCGACGATCTCGGCGTGACCGTAGGGCAGGTCTCCAACCTGGTCGACCGGGACGATCCGGACGTCGTCCCGCTCCGCCGCCGTGCCCGCGACGTGCAGAAACGGCACCAGGTCGACGTACGCGACGGTCAGCACCCAGCCGCGCCCGTCGCGCTGCGGGTCGTCGAAGACGTGTAGCTGGCGGGGTGCGACCCCCTCGACGCCGGCCTTCTCCCGCAGCGAGCGGGCCACCGCGGCGGCCAGCAGTTCCTCCTCGAGCAGGAAGGCGCCGGGCAGGGCCCACTCCCCCTTCCGGTGCGACCCCGACCGCCGGACCAGCAAAACCGCGAGCCCGCTGTCCGGGCCCGGGTCCAGCGTCAGCACGGCGGTGTCCACCGCCACCGAGGGCCGCGGATAGTCCACGAGCCGCTTGCCCTGGCTGTCGCGAAACGTTCTGTCGGTGGCCACGCCTTCAGTCTAGGAGTGTTGGAGCGATTCCCATCTAATCGAGGAGGCCACCGTGAACCGTGTTTCCTACGGCGGCGCTATCCACAGGGCACGGACGGGTGCGGTTATCCACAGATTGCGAACTCGCCCTTGTCGGCCGTGGCCGACCCGGTTGGAGTGTGCCTTGTCCGAAATCTCCAACGAGAGGCGAATCTGATGGGGCATCAAATCGTGGTCTGGGAGGGCACGCGGCCCGCCGACGACGCGGCGGGCAGTCACGAGTTCCAGGCGCTCGTCCGGTCGACTGAACTGACGACCTCGCACGGTGAACCCGATCCAGCTATTGTAGTGATGTTTCTACATGGAGGTCCGACGTGATCACCAGGCTCAGCAGCCGAGAGTTCAACCAGGACACCAGCGGGGCGAAGCGGGCGGCCGAGAACGGGCCCGTCGTCATCACCGACCGCGGCGAACCTTCGCACGTCCTGCTCACCTACGCCGCGTACAGCGCCCTGACCGATCCCGCACGGACGCTAGCCCTGCTGGGCTGGCCCCCGGAGGTGGCCGACGTCGAGTTCGAGGCACCGAGGATCGCGGACCTGCCCACGCCGGCGGGCTTCGCCTGATGTTCCTGCTGGACACGAACGTGGTGTCCGAACTGCGCAAGGTCGCATCCGGCCGGGCCGACCCTGCGGTCGCGGAGTGGGCTCGGGCGACGCCGTCTTCCGAGCTGTTCGTCTCGGTCGTGACCCTGCACGAGCTGGAGCTCGGCGTCCTGCTGGCGGAGCGGGCGGATCCCGGCCGAGGAGCCGTGCTGCGGCGGTGGTTGACCGAAGGCGTCCTGCCGGCGTTCGAGGATCGGTGCGCGGACGTCGACCTGGCGGTCGTGCGCCGCTCCGTCGGCTTCCACGTTCCCGATCCGGCGCCCTTTCGCGACGCGTTGATTGCGGGCACCGCGCTCGTGCACGGGTTGACCGTCGCCACGCGCAACGTGCGGGACTTCCGGCGCTTCGACGGCCTCGATCTCATCGACCCCTGGTCGGCCTGACGCACTCGCCGGATGGGCGCTCCCGAGCGTCTACCCTGTCGCCCATGGTCGAACGATCACTGCGCGTCCTCCTCGCACTGGCGGGTCTGTCGGCGCTGACGGCCTGCGGCGGCGCCGCGGCCGACTCGGACACCGCGGCCGGCGCGCAGTACGGCCACGTCCACGCGATGGCAGTCCTCGACGGAACGCTGCACCTCGCCACCCACCACGGGCTCTTCCGGGTCACGCGAGACGGCGCGCCCACCCGGGTCGGCACCGAGGACCACGACTTCATGGGGTTCGCCGCCCTGCCCGACGGAACCCTGCTGGGCAGCGGGCATCCGAACAGCCGCAAGGACCTGCCCAGTCACCTCGGCCTGCTGCAGAGCACCGATCGCGGGTTGACCTGGCAGACCCGTTCGCTGGCCGGGGAGGCGGACTTCCACGCCCTCGCCGCCTCGGGCTCCACGACCTACGGCTGGAACAGCGTCTCCGGCCGGCTGATGAGCAGCCGGGACCGGACGACGTGGCGCACCGTGGGCGACGCCCGCATCGCCGACATCGCCGTGCACCCCACGAGCCCGGGCACCGTGCTGCTCGCCACCGAGAACGGCCCGGCGCGCAGCACCGACGAGGGCGCGACCTTCGCGGCCGTCCCCAACGCGCCACTGCTCCTCGCGTTCGCCTGGCCGAGCGCGAAGGTCCTCTACGGCCTGGGCGTCGACGGAGACGTGCACCGCAGCGTCGACGCCGGCGCCACCTGGGAACCGGCGGGGAAGGTGGCGAGCGCCCCGGGAGAGATCGCCGTCGGGCCCGACGGCGCGGTCTACCTGGCCGACGACTCGCAGATCCTCGTCTCCACCGACGGAGCCGCGACCTTCACTCGCTTCGCGTCCCTGGCCGCGCAGGGCTGAGCCCCACCCCTCCCGCTTCGGCGGCGAGGCTTCACTCGCGTCCTCCAGCGCTCCGCCGCACGATGGGCGAACGTCCCACGGTCGAGGCCGACAAACACTACTCGCGCGCACCACATAGGATTACGGCGGACGTGCTGCGGCTCCCGAACGCCGTGGCCCCGAGATGGAGTGCGTACACATGGGTCTGCTCATCGGCGACACCGCGCCGGACTTCACCGTCGACACCACCGAAGGCAAGATCAACTTCCACGAGTTCATCGGCGACTCGTGGGTGGTGCTCTTCAGCCACCCCAAGGACTTCACCCCGGTGTGTACGACCGAGCTCGGCGCCGTCGCGCGCCTGAAGCCGGAGTGGGACAAGCGCAACGTCAAGCCGATCGGCCTGTCGGTCGACGCGACCAGCGACCACGAGGGCTGGGCCAAGGACATCGAGGAGACCCAGGGCGTCGCCCCGAACTTCCCGCTGATCGGCGACAACGACTTCGTCGTGTCCAAGCTCTACAACATGCTCCCCGCGAGCACCTCGGGCGACGCGAAGACCCGTACCGCCGCGGACAACATGACCGTCCGCAACGTCTTCGTGATCGGCCCGGACAAGAAGATCAAGCTGATCCTGGCGTACCCGATGACCACCGGGCGCAACTTCCAGGAGATCCTGCGCGTCATCGACTCGCTGCAGCTGACCGCGAAGCACAAGGTCGCGACGCCGTCGGACTGGCAGCAGGGCGAGGACGTCATCATCGCCGGCTCGGTCAACAACGAGCAGGCGAAGGAGCTCTTCGGCACCTGGAAGGAACCGAAGCCCTACATCCGCATCGTTCCGCAGCCGCAGTAGTCCGCCAGACCGCGCGGGTCGGGCCCCTGGGGTCCGGCCCGCTGCGTGTTTAAGCGGCCCCGCGCCACAGGCACGACCACGGCACCGCCCACAGCCGATCCCCGAGGGGCAGCACGGCATCGCCGGCGTGCACCACCAGCCCGACGGTGAAACGCGGCCCGAGACCATCGCGCAACCACGCCATGTTTCGGGCGTGGCGAACATTCGGCGTTGCCGTCATCTTCACCTCGACCGCCGCGATCGCGCCGCTGCGCCGATCGGTCACAACGACGTCGATCTCGCGCCGATCCCGGTCTCGGTAATGACCCACTTCCAGCGACTCGGGCGACCACGACGCCTGCTTCAGGATCTCGGTCGCCACCAGGGTTTCGAACAGAGCCCCAGCGACCACACCGTCCTGGTTCGAGGAGAACACAGCCTCGCCGGCCCCTATCTGATCCGCCATCAGACCCGTGTCGGCCAACAGGATCTTCGCCCGCCGCTTCGCCCGCGTGGTCGCTGATGGCGCCCACGCGGGCAGGGAGACGACCAGGTAGAGCGCCTCCAACAGACCGACGTAGTCCGCAGCCGTGGCCCGGTTGAGGTCGGCGTCGCGGGCAAGGTCGGCCACTACCAGCTCGCCGGCGCCGCGCGCGGCCAGCAACCGCAGCACCCGGCGAAGCTCGGACTCCAGCCGCACGTCCGCCACCGGACGCAGCGCTTCGCGGGAGACCACGTCGTGCACGTAGGCGGTGAACCAGTCCCGCCGAGCGCGGTGTCCGAGTTCGGCGGTGACGACCTCGGGGTATGCCCCGCGCAGCAGACGTTCGATCAGCGCATCGGGAGGAGGAACGGGAGGGACCTCTCCCGGCCACGACGACGTGTCGAACAGGCGATCCACGAAAGCTTCGCGAACCCCGCGCACCTCTCCTTCGGAGATCGGCCAGAGCGTCAATCGGCCCGCGCGCCCGGCTAGCGTCTCGCTGACCCCACGGTCTGCCAAGTAGTTGGCCGAACCTGTGAGCAGGAACTGACCCCGCGCGGATTCGACGTCCACCGCGGCCTTGATCGCCAACAGCAGGCCCGGCCCGCCGCGTTGGAACTCGTCGATCGCCGCTCCCTGCGGCAGAGCCGCGACGAAGCCGATCGGGTCCTCCGTCGCGCGTAGCCGCGTGGCCTCGTGGTCCAGCGTGAAGCGACGATCGATCGGGACGTCGAGCAGGTCGCGAACCAACGTTGTCTTGCCCGTCTGCCGTGCCCCAGCAAGGAACACAACCCGGAACGTCCGAAGCAGTTCCTCGAGCCGCCCCGCCGCATGGCGTCCGATGACCACCTCGTCAGCGTGTCACTGGTAGGCAAATCGCGCAAGTTCTAATAAGCATTTCGCGCAACATCTCGTCGATGTTCCGCGCACCGCAGGGGCGACGGCCAGCTTTAGACGACGAAGTTGCGCGCGGCGACGTGCAGGTCGGCCAGCGTGCGGCCGGAGCGCTCGTGGTGCCACGCCTTCCAGCCGTTGCGGCCGGGAGCGCCGGCGTTCAGCGCCGCGGTGGGCGAGGCGAGCCAGGTGCCGTCGGCGAACTCGACGGAACCGTCGGCGCGGAGCACGACGGTCTCGCCGTCGAAGGGGTGCACCAGAACGTCGCCGGCGGCCAGGAAGCCGACCGCGACGAGGTTGAGGAACTCCTCGTCCTTGTGACGGGGCGTCAGGGCCGTGCCGCGCTGGGCGGGAATGGACCCAAGGGCCACGTGGGCCTCGTTCTCGATCTCGGTGTTGTTCACTGCGTTCCCGCCCCGTTGCTCGTTCTGGATGTCCCCATCGTCGTCGTTGTCCGAATTGTGTGGGATCGGCCGCACGGCCGCTTCGCATTAGTCCGAACGGTGGATGCCGAAGTGCTCCCGAAGCGCGCGGCGACCCGCGTCGGTGACGTCCAGCGCGCGCGGCGTCGCCGCCTCGACGACCCAGCCGCGGGCGAGCAGGCCGTCCAGCAGACAGCGGCCGAGGTCCCCGGCGAGGTGGTGGCGCTGCTCGGTCCAGTCGATGCAGGGGCGAGACTCTCGGCGCCGCGGGGCCGGGAACCCGAGCCGGGCAAGGTAATCGGCGCCGTCGGAGGTGAGCCGGTAGGTCGCGTCGTCGGCGACTCCCCCGCTCATGCGCGGGCGGTCGCCGGCGAGCAGGTCGACGTTCCCGTCGTGGCCCTCGACGAATCCACGCGAGCGCAGCGCGTCGGTGAGCGCGACGCCGAGGCGCCCGGCCGGATGCCCCCAGCAACGGCGCGCAGCGCGCACGGCGTACAGGGCGGTGCCGGGGCGCAGCGACGCGATCGGTTCGGCGGCGCGCGGCCGCGGGACGCCGGGCGCCAGGCGGTAGTAGGTCCAGCGGCCGCACTCGAGCGCGACGACGTCGGACCCCAGTGCCTCCAGCGCCGCGGCGACGGCCCGTGGCGCGAGCTCCGCCTCGGCGGCGAGGGTGCCGGCGGGCAGGATCCGGCCGTCCGCCAGGGCAGCGAGCACTCGATTCGTCCCATTCGTCACGTTGTCGACGGTAGCGCGCGGCGGAGCAGACCAACTCTTGACGGTCGATCTACCTACGAGGCCGAACGTCCGCCCGTCCGCCCCCGTCCCAGCACCAGGCTCCGCAATCGGACGGAGCCCGCATCGAAGGGGAGCGCATGCGTACCACGTTTGTCGCCGCGGCGATCGGCCTCGCCGCCGTCGCCACGGTCGTTCCGGCCACCGCGGCCTCGGCACACCACGACAACCGCACCAACCTGACCCTCACCGTCAAGGAGCGCGGGGGCGACACCTACAGGGTCACCCTCAAGTGCAACCCGACGGGCGGTTCGCACCCGGACCGCTCCGACGCGTGCCGGGAGATCGGACGCGCGAAGGGCGACCTCCGCTACCTGCCCGGGCGGCAGACCTTCCGGGCGTGCCCGAAGATCTACCGGCCCGTCACGGTGACCGCCAAGGGCAAGACCCACGGCTGGAACATCTACTACAAGGAGACGTTCTCCAACTGGTGCGAGATGACCACGGAGACCGGCTCGGTGTTCGACTTCGGCGACCGGGACCGCGGCCGCTAGCAAGCCACCCGGAGGACCGCGACTCACCGGGTCGCGGTCCTTCGGTGCTTAGTCCCCGTCCCCGCCGCCGCCCTCGGGGCCGACGGGCACCGACATCGGCGAGACCGGGTCGGGCACCACGATGTGCTGGTCCTGCTGCGAGACGTAGGCGCCGGCCACCAGCGTGGACAGCGGCACCGCGTACGGGCTGAAGCGCTCCGGGCGAGGCCTGTTTTCCTCGTCGTCGGGAGGCGCGTTCACGGGGCGGATGCGTTCCATGCCTCCATGCTGCGCGCCCGCCCCGCCCGGTGTCGAGGCCCCGTCCAAGGGGCGATTTTGCAGCGTTTTCCCAGGCTCGCAGGCCCCAGCCTCATCCGTTCGGACAGTCCCGCTCGTCGATCGTCTGATTCGCCGAGAACTCCGGATCTTCGCACGCCAGAGCCACGTCCTAGCCGCCATTCGGGTTCGGCGAGACGGGGGCACAAGGGATCTTTGGCACGGCGGGCACCACGGTCGGTCGGGTTGCGGCGAAGATCGCGGGGCCGCGTCGCCCGCGGTCGCGCGGCCGGGTTGCGACCGTCCTTTCGTGCGTCGCGGTGGCCAGCCTGGTGAGCGTCACCGCCACCGGCGAGGGCACCGTTTCGTCCACCACCGCCCGCCGCCCGCGTCCTGGGTGCAGAGTCAGCCACTGCTGTTCGCGCACAAGGGCCTGCCCGGCGGCGCGATCGTCCGCAACACCCTTCCTTCGCTGAAGGAGGCGTTCGCCCAGGGTGCCGACGGCGTCGAGTTCGACGTCGTCAAGACCAAGTCCGGCCACCTCGTCGTCATGAGCGACACGAACCTGGCCGCGTCGACCAACTGCAAGGGCTCGACCGAGGACTGGGACTACTTCGAGCTGCGCGCGAAGTGCAAGACCAAGGACGGGACGACCATCCCGAACCTCTACGAGGCGCTGATGGTCGTGCGGGACACCGGCGGCAAGCTGATGCTGCACGTGAAGATCAACCCGGACCGCAAGGCCGCTGCGTCGATCATGGACGCGCTGAACAAGTACGGCCTGAACCGCAACGGCCACGCGACGATCTTCGCGTTCCACCCGCCGATGCTCGACATGCTCCGCGCCGAGGGCGCCGCGCGCCTCGGCCTGATCTTCAACAACACGACGACCAAGCACTGGAAGACCCGCAAGTACCAGGCCCTGGTCCCGTACAACACGCCGATCACCCAGGCGCTGATCCGCGAGGCGCAGAACGACGGCGTCGAGGTCTACCCGGTGGAGACCTACGGGGAGTTCCCGTACACGGTCGAGGAGGGCATGGCCATGAAGGCCGACGGGATGATCCTGGACTCCCTCGCGAAGGCCGCCGGGCTGTCCAAGCCCGCCGCGTAGCGGTGTCGATGACGCCCCGATGGGGCAGCATCGGAACATGACGAACCTGACCGGAGAGCAGATCGCGGAGGGTGCACCGGGCGGCTGGGCGTACCTGCCCGGCGCTTTGTGCACCCGCTTCCAGACGAAGAACTTCGCGGCCGGCCTGGCCCTGACCAACGCGATCGGCCAGGCCGCCGAGGAGCTCGACCACCACCCCGACCTCGACCTCCGCTACTCGCGCCTCGACGTGCGCACGTACAGCCACGACGTCGGTGCCGTCACCACGCGGGACCTGCGCCTGGCCCACCGGATCACCGAGCTCGCCGCGGCCGGGGGGTTCGCGCCGGGCTGCGACTCCCTCGCGGTGTTCGAACTGGCCCTGGACTCCCCCGCCCATCCGAGCATCCGCGGCTTCTGGGCCGCGGTCCTCGCCTACACCGAGCGGGCCGACGTCGACGACGAGGTCTACGACCCGACGCACCGCCAGCCGTCGATCTGGTTTCAGGCCTCCGGCGACGAGCCCGACCGGCAACGCTGGCACCCGGACGTGTGGGTGGACCCCGCCCAGGTCCAGCCGCGCATCGACGCCGCGCTCGCCGCCGGCGGGCGGCTGGTGACCGACGCGAACGCCCCCGCGTTCTGGGTCCTCGAGGACCCGGAGGGCAACCGGGTCTGCCTCTGCACCTGGCAGTCTCGCGGCTGACATCGGCCGATCTGCCAGACAAAGCGGACCGTTCGGACGACCCGTCACCGGTCGCCGCGCGCGTCCAACCTCCAGGAGCACACAGTCTTGGAGGACCACCGGGTGGGCACGATCAAGCGCGTCGTCGAGGACGCCGGCGCGCGGGCGCTCGCGAACCTGTTGAACGGGACCGAGCGCCGCCGGCCGATCGTCGTGGTCACCATGCCCACCGGGCGCATTGCTCCGTGGATCGACGCCGAGCGGATCAACGACGAGGTCGGCGACCTCGCGGAGGTCTTCCTGATGACCAGCGGGCCGCACACCCGCACGTTCTCCGCCGCGATGCCCGACCTCACCCAGGTCTACGGCGGCGCCGGCCGGGTCTATCCCCTGGGTCACGACTGGGTCGCCGACCCGCGGCAGTCTCCGCTGCGGTTCGCCTACGACGCGGAGGAGGGCGCGCGCTCCACCGATCTGCTGATCGGCGACGCGATGCGCATGGTCCGTCAGGTCGGTGCCGCCCAGCGGCCTCGCACCGCCGCCCCGCGCCGGGCGTCCGGTGTCGTGAAGGGATTCTCCGCGGGCCGGGCCTGGGTCGCGGTCGACGGCGGGTTCGCCACGGTGGCGCAGGAGCTCACCCTCCCCGACGTTCCGCTCGAGCGGATCCTGGCCAAGGGCATGCGGGTCGAAGGACTGCTCGACGAGGACAGCAGGCGCCTCGACGTGCGACGCGGCATCGGCGGTGCCCGCGATGCGCTCGCGGCGTATGCGGTGGGCGACCTGGTGCTCGCCAGCGTCGCCGAGGTCGGCCCCCGCTGCGCCACCCTGAAGCTGCACCCGCACCATTCGACCGTCGTGCAGCGCGACCAGATCTCCGGCAACGACCAGGACGATCCGCGCAGCCTGCTCACCGCCGGCGAGGTCGTGGTGGCCCGAGTCCTGTCGACCGGGCCCGGGTGGGACCTGTCCCTGCTGGACGTGGACGACGACGAGGAGGTCCGCCCGGCGCCCGCGCTGATTCCCGGCGGCCCCGCCTGGCTGGTTCTGGCCGAACCCGCTGAGATCCCGTCAGTTCCCATCCCCGTAGCACTTCCACGCCCTCGCACCGAGCCGGACCCGATGCTCAGGCCTGCCGTTGCGGGTCCCGCGCCGATCCAGCGGACCTCGTCCGCTCCCAAGCCTTCGGCCCTCGGCGCGGCGCCCCGCCTCGCAGCTCCGGCCCCGGCCCCCGCAGCTCCTGCGTCCGCGAACGACGGCGCCGTCGCGCAGATGAGCCTGACGATTCAGTCGCTGCGAACCCAGCTGGACGTCGCCAAGGCCCGGGTCGCCGACTTGGAGGCACAGGTGCGCGACGGCGAACGCGACCGCACCGACCTCGTCGAGCTGCGTCGCGACCAGGCCGCGTCCCTCGATCGCAAGGAGGCCGAGCTGAAGAACCTGCGGGGGAAGCTGCTCAAGGCCAACCGCGCCGCGCAGAAGGCCGCCCCGGCGCCGAGCTTCGCCGACCCGGCGCTGGCCTTCCGCCACGCAGTCGTGACCGCATGGGCGACGCGCATTCCGGTCGCCGAGCAGGCCCAGCGTCCGCTGCCGGACTTCGACCTCGGACCCGAGTTCCTGACCTCGCTCGGCAAGGTGCCGGACGTGCCGCTCGACAAGGTCGCCGACGTCGCCGTCGAGATCCTCACCGGCCTCGTCCACCAGCTCAACGGCCGGGACCTGCACCAGCTCCGGACCGGCGACGGCGGCGGCAGCCCGTACGTGCGCCGTGACTCCGACGGTGCCTCGTGCTGGCGCGCGGCGCTGCAGGTGAACACCCCGCAGGCTCGCCGGATCCACTACTGGCGCCTGCCCGGCGGGCGCATCGAGTTCTCCCGCGTGGCGCTTCACGACCAGTTCGAGGCCTGACCGAACCTGCCGGACAAGGTAAGTGGGTTCCAGACGACGAAGGGGCAGGCGTTCGCCCCTGATATGTAGGCGAGCTTGTCAAGTGGGCATGGTGAAGCGGCGCCCGGGACCGGCGTTACCGGCGCCGCGTCGTGCGCTCGGGCGCGGGGGGGGGGGGCCGGGGGTCGTGGTCGACGCGTGGTGACTCTGTTGTGCGCGGGTTGGGTGCCGCCGGAC
>JBQTKD010000126.1:0-17997 GCA_052386455.1 Sporichthyaceae bacterium | reverse complement strand
GACCGCGCCGACCCGGGCAAGGCCATCGAGGCCATGCGGCCCGCCGTGGACAGAATCCGTGACGAGGGCCTGTCGATGGTCATCTCGCCCGAGGGCACCCGCACCCCGACGCCGAAGCTGGGCCCCTTCAAGAAGGGCGCGTTCCACCTCGCCCGGCAGGCCGGCGTGCCCCTCGTGCCGGTGGTGCTGCGCGACGTGAACAAGGTGCAGTGGCGAGGCTCGAAATCGCTGCGGGCCGGCCGGGTCGAGGTGATCGTGCTGCCGCCGATCCCCACCGACGGCTGGACGCACGAGGACGTCGGCAGACACGCCGAGGCCACCCGCGATCTGTTCGTCCAGACCCTCGCCCACTGGCCGACCCGGCCCAGCGCGCCGGCGGTGGCCGAATGAGCACCGACACCTGGGGCGGGGGCAGCACCGCCATGAACGCGTTCGAGGCGTTGATGTGGCGCGCCGAGCCCGCCTCGACGCTGCGCTCGACCTGCCTCGGTCTGGAACTGCTCGACGGAACTCCGGACTGGGACGACGTCCTCGCCGTGCACGAGCGCGCCACCCGCATGGTGCCGCGGTTGCGGCACCGGGTTGTCGAGGCGCCGCTCGGTCTCGCCCCGCCGCGGTGGGCCGAGGACCCGAACTTCGACCTGCACTACCACGTGCGCCGCATCGGCCTGCCCGACGGCGCCGGGTGGCGCGAGGTCCTCGCTGCGGCCGAGCAGATCGCGATGAGCGGGTTCGATCGGGCCCGGCCGCCGTGGGAGGCGTTCCTGATCGAGGGCTTCCCGGACGGGCGCTCGGCCTACGTCTTCAAGCTGCACCACTCGATCTCCGACGGGCTCGGGATCCTGCGGATGATGACCTACCTGCACCTGCCCGTGGGAATGGCGCCCGACTATCCGTTCGCGGAGGCGCCCGCCGCGATGAGCCCGCTCGGCGTGGTGACCGCGGACCTGCGCGAGCGAGTGCGGTCCGCTCCTGCGCTGGCCGTCCGCGCGAGCGCGTTGGCCGCCAAGGCCCTGCGCGCCCCCGTGCCCGCGGCCCTGTCCGGAGTGGCGTACGGCGCCTCGCTCAAGCGCGTCTTCACCCCGCCGGCGGCAACCCCGTCGCCGCTCCTTGCGGAGCGCAGCTCCAACTGGCGCTTCGGTGCGCTCGACGTGGACTTCGACTCGCTGCGCCGCGGGGCCAAGGCCGTCGGGGGATCGCTCAACGACGCGTACCTGTCCGCGCTGCTCGGCGGATACCGCCGCTACCACCAGGCGATGGGCGTGCCCGTCGGCCCGATCCCCGTGGCGATTCCCATCTCGCTGCGCAGCGCCGAGGACGCGGGCAAGGGCGGCAACGAGATCGCCTCCGCGCGCCTCGCCGGTCCCGTCGACGTCGCGGATCCGGCCGAGCGCATGGCGATCCTCGGCGAGCAGGTGCGCTCGGCGCGCGAGGAACCGGCGATGAACAACCTCAACCTCATTGGGCCCGCCCTCGCCAAGTTGCCGGCGAGCGCGATCGCGACCGTCATCGGCAACCTGACGAAGGCCAACGACCTCCAGGCCAGCAACGTCCCCGGCCCGCGCGAGGACATCCACCTCGCCGGCGTCCGCGTCGACCGGCTCTACGGCTACGGCCCGCTGCCCGGCTGCCCGGCGATGATCACGATGGTGACGCACGGTCAGATTGCCTGTGTAGGGGTCAACTACGACGCCGCCGCCTTCACCGCGGGGGATCTGTTCCTCGACTCGCTGTGCGCCGGATTCGACGAGGTGCTCGCGCTCGGCGGACCCGACTTTCCCGCCACCACCCGCAGATGACAGGAGACCAGGTGCAGGTCACCGACGCGTACACCGGCGGCACGGGCACGCCGCTGGCGCTCTTCCACGGGCTGAACGGGTCGTGGCGGATCTGGCGTCCGGTCCTGGCCGGTCTCGAGGCCGAGCACGCCGTCTTCGCGCCGACGATGATCGGACACCGCGGAGGCCCGGCGCTCGCACCGGGGCCCAACGGAATCGCCGTGCTCGCCGACGACATGGAGCGCCGCTTCGACGCGGCGGGGATTGGCACGGCGCACCTGGTCGGCAACTCGCTCGGCGGTTGGCTCGCCTGCGAGCTCGCCGCACGCGGCCGCGCGACCTCCGTCGTCGCCTTCGCGCCGGCTGGAAGCTGGACCAACCCGCGCGACCTGCGGCGTGTTGCGCGGCTGATGAAACTGGCCCGCAGCTCGGCCGGGAAGCCGTCGGTGGAACGCCTCATGGCCAAGCCCAAGGTGCGCAGGGCGCTGCTGCGGTCCGCGATGGAACGCGGGGACCTCGTCTCCGGCGCCGACCTCGAGGGCATGAGCGCGGACCTGGCGGCCTGCACCGCGCTCGACGGACTGCTCGCCTCGCTTGCGGTCACCGGCCCGCTCCGCGAACAGAAGATCGCCAAGGACTGTCCCGTCCTCGTCGCGTGGCCGGCGAAGGACCGCACCATTCCGTACGGGCGCTACGGCGCTCCCTTCGTGGCCGGGATCCCGCACGCCGAGTTCGTGCAGCTGTCGGGCGTCGGTCACGTTCCCATGTACGACAACCCGGCACTGGTCGTGCGCACGGTGCTGGACCACACCCGCAAGAGCGAGGAGCGCTGACGTGAGCAGGGATCTAGAGCTCGGAAACCTGGTGGTCCGGATCTGGGAACCCGCTGGGCCGGCCGTGCGTGTCGTGCTGCTCCTGCACGGCTACGGGGAGCACTCTGGACGCTATGAGCACGTCGCCGCGCGTCTGCTCGCCGATGGTGCCGTCGTGTACGGCCCGGACCACCGCGGGCACGGCCGGTCGGCGGGCGAGCGCGTGTTGATCGAGGACCTCGGCGCGATAGTCGACGACGTCGAACGACTCGCCGAGGTCGCTCGGGCGGCGCATCCGGGCCTTCCGGTCGCGGTGGTCGGGCACTCGATGGGCGGGGTGATCGCGACGCGCTACGCCCAGACCTACCCGGGCTTCGCCGCGCTCGCCCTTTCGGGTCCGGTGATCGGCGGCAACCCACTGATCCAGAGCCTGCTGGCCATGGACCCGATCCCCGAGATCCCGATCGATCCCGCGGTGCTCTCGCGGGATCCGGAGGTGGGGGAGGCCTACGCCGCCGACGAGCTGGTCTGGCACGGGCCGTTCAAGCGACCCACGCTGGTGGCACTGTTCGCGGCCATCGACGCCATCGCCGCCGGCCCGGTGCTCGAGCTGCCGGTGCTCTGGATGCACGGCGAGGAAGACGCTCTTGCGCCCCTGGACGCCACGAAGGTCGCGGTGGACAAGGTCCTCGGGCACGACGTTCTGAGCCGGATCTACCGCGGCGCACGGCACGAGATCTTCAATGAAATTAACTCCGGCGAGGTGCTGGAAGACCTCGCGACGTTCCTGAAGGCGCACGCCTAAGTGGTCAATCGGAGGCACCCATGGAAACCGTGACGGTCAGCCGAACCTTCGCCGGCGACCTCGACAAGTTCGTGGACTACACCCGCAGACTCGACTCCCGGCGCAGCTGGCCGGGTTCGGTCCTGGAGTACGAACAGGGCGACACACTGCACTACGGGGTCGGCATGCGTCTCAAGGGCGCGACGATGACCGACATCCACATCGAGGAACGCCTCGGCGACGTGGAGCATCTCGAAGGAGGCGGCATCCAGTACTCCGCAACGCAGCGCGTCCTGTGGCCGGACGGGCACGCCGATGCGATCGTCGAGTACGTGTTCAGCGCCGGCGCCGGCGCCGAGCACTCCGTCCAGTTCACGTACAGCTACCCGCCACCGAGCACCAAGCTCGTGAAGACCAAGGCACTGCCCGAATTCCACGCCGGCATGGAAAAGGTCGCCGGCTTTTACCTGAAGAAGCTGGTCGAAACCTACGGCGCGCTGGTGGGCTGATCACAGGTTTGTGAAGGGCGCCGTGGTGGCAGCCCTTCACAATGCCTGCCGGTTACCGCACCGACATTCAGGGCCTGCGTGCCCTGGCCGTCGCCCTGGTGCTCTGGTTTCACCTCGACCGCGAATCGCTGCCCGGTGGGTTCATCGGCGTCGACATCTTCTTCGTCATCTCCGGCTTTCTGATCACCAGTCAGCTGCTTGCGCGCCCGCCCGCGGGCGCAACCGATCTGCTGGTGTTCTGGGGCCGTCGGGTACGTCGGCTGCTGCCCGCGGCGCTGCTCGTCGTGCTGACCGCGTTGTTCGTCGCCCGGCTCGTCGCTCCCCCCGAGCATGCGCGGCTCGGTGGCGTCGACGGCCTTGTCACGATCCTGTACCTGCAGAACTGGCAGCTCACCGACACCTCCGGCAACCCGCTGATCGAGGCGGGCGTCCCGCCGGTCGTTCAGCACTTCTGGTCGCTGTCCATCGAGGAGCAGTTCTACGCGGTCTGGCCGGTCGTCCTGCTCGCGGTCGTTCTGCTGGCCGTGCGGCGGGGCTGGGACATGCTCGTCGTGGCGATGTGGGCCATGGCCGCCGTCGTGGCGTCGTCCCTGCTCTTCTCGGTTCTGTACACGCCGGCGCACAAGGAACAGGCGTACTTCGCTACCCCGGCTCGAATCTGGGAACTGGCTGCGGGTGGGCTGGTGGCCGCCTACGTGTTGCACCGTGCGCGCCGCGACGCTCGGCCGATGCCGGTCTGGCTGCGCGAGTCTGCGGTGTGGGGCGGTTTCGGCGTCCTGCTGCTGACCCTGATCACCTTCGACCACGGCCGCCCGTTCCCGGGGTGGAGTGCGCTGCTGCCGGTGCTCGGAACGGTCTCGATCGTGCTGGGCTGCCGCGAGCGTGGGCCGAACCCCAACCGAATCCTGGGACTCCGCCCGATGCAGTACCTGGGCGACCTGTCGTACTCCGTGTACCTGTGGCACGTCCCGCTGATCGTGCTCACGCCCTTCGTCACCGGGCGGCCGATTACCTTCCGCGACGGCACCGTCGTCGCCGCGTTGAGCATCGCACTCGCGGCGGTGACCAAGCGCCACGTGGAAGACCGCTTCCGGTACCACTCGCCGAAGCCCGTACCCGCCCGCGTTCCCGGGCGGCAGCAAGCGCGTGTGGGCGCGCTGGCGCGATGAGCGCGCGCATCGTGCGCGCAGTGCTGTCCACAGTCCTGCTCGCCGCCACCAGCGCCTGCGTCACCACCTCTTCGGCCGGCGCCTCGGCCGATGCCGGGAAGGACTGCGAGGGCGCCGCGGCAATGGTGAACGGCTGCACCGTGGCCGAAGACGGTCCGTACACGCCGACCGCGGACGAGGCCGGCTCGGACTACCGGGGCAACGGCAACAAGGAGGGCTGCTGGACGGACTTGAACTTCAAGACGTTCAAGTCCTGCACGTTCGGCTCCAAGAAGGCGAAGTACACCGTCGCGCTGGTCGGCAACTCGCACATGGCGCAGTACCTCAAGTCCTTCACGAACTCGACGCAGCGACACGACCTTCGGATCGTCACTTTCCTCATCCCACAGTGTTTTGCGACCGAGGCTCGGATCGACTTCTCCGGCCGCAAGGATCCCAAGGGCCTGAGCGACCGCTGCTACGAATGGGGCCAATGGGCGCAGCGGAAGGCCGCGGCCCTCGACCCCGACCTCATCGTCACCTCGGAGCGCACCTACCGGGACCCGGTGAAGCAACTGCCCGAGGGCAAGCACGCCACCTGGGTGAAGGGCTACCGGGACTACCTGGCGCCGTGGATCGAAGGCGGCCATCGGGTCACGGTCATCCGCGACAACCCGGTGCCCGAGTACAACGTTCCGGAATGCCTGACGAAGAATCCCAAGCGGTACTCGAAGTGTGCAGGTCGGCGCGATCGCTGGCTGCCGCCGGACCCGGTGGTCCAGGCCGCGCAGTCCTTCGACTCGAAACTGGTCGACGTGATCGACATGACCAGGTACATGTGCGACGCCCGCCGCTGCCCCGCGGTGCTCGGCGGGTTGACGGTATACCGTGACCATTCCCACATGTCTGGGACCTGGATTGCATCTCTGGAACGGTTTTTCGTGCCGGCTTTCATGAAGGTGCTGGGTTCAAACCCCGAATAGTCGGGGCAGACCGTCTGCCATGGCGACGATTTCCGACATGATCGATCAGCCGGGCCAGCGAAGGCCGGCGCAGAAGAAGAACACCGGGCTGCGGACGGACATCCAGGGGCTTCGTGCCCTCGCCGTTGGCCTGATCATCGTCTACCACCTGATGCCGGAGAGCTTCCACGGCGGGTTCGTCGCCGTCGAGGTCTTCTTCGTGGTTTCCGGTTTCCTGATCACCTCGCACCTGCTGAGCAAGCCTCCGGGTTCGCGCCGCGATCTCCTCGATTTCTGGATGCGCCGAGTCCGCCGCCTGCTGCCCGCCTCCCTGTTCGTCCTCGTCGCCACCCTGCTGCTGGCCCGCCTCATTGCGCCGGACACGGTCTGGCGCAACCACGCCTCCGAGGGCATCGCCTCGGCGCTGTACTTCCAGAACTGGGAGCTGGCGAACCAATCGGTCGACTACATGGCTTCCGACCGTGCCGCGAGCGCCCTGCAGCACTACTGGACCCTGTCGGTGGAGGAGCAGTTCTACGCCGTCTGGCCGCTGCTCGTCGTGCTTGCCGTCTTCGTCGCCCGCAGGCTGCGGATGCGGCACGAGGTCGCGATGCTCGTCGGCGTCTCGCTCCTGTTCGTCACCTCCGTCGCCTGGTCGATCGTCTACACGCAGGCCAATCCGGAGAAGGCGTACTTCGTCACTCCGACCCGCGTGTGGGAGTTCGCTACCGGCGCACTGCTCGCCTGCCTCGTCGCGCTGTACGGCAAGCGCATCGGTTCGATGCGCGGCAAGCCGATCCTTGGCGAACTGCTGGTGTGGGGTGGCTTCGCCGGCCTGACCTTCGGTCTGGTCACCTACCACGGCACCGACTACCCCGGGTGGAAGGCGCTGCTGCCCGTGCTCAGCACGGCGGCGATCATCGCCGGCTACTCCGAGCGGGGCTTCAACCCGAACCAGCTGCTGCGCAACCGTCCGACCCAGCTGCTGGGCGACACCTCGTACTCGGTGTACCTGTGGCACTGGCCGCTCATCGTCCTGGTGCCGTACGCCACCGGGCACGAGCTGACCGTCGTCGAGGCTGTTCTCGTCGCCGCCGCCGGCATCGGCCTCGGCATCCTGACGAAGTTTCAGGTGGAGGACCGCTTCCGTCGCCCGCGTCCGCGGCAGTCGGTGGTGGTGCCGTTCCGCTGGGCCGCCGTCGGCATGGCCGGCGTCGTCGCGCTCGGGCTGGTCCAGATCGCGGAGGTCGACGCCCGCGCCTCGCGCGACGTGAAGCAGCTCCAGCTCGCCGCGCAGACGACCGACCCGTGCTTCGCGTCCTCGGCGCTGCGCGAGGACAACGACTGCGGGCTGGGCGAGGTGCCCAAGCCGGTACCGAGCCCCGCGCTCGCGCCGAAGGACCGCTCGTTCTCCTATGCGCACGACTGCCAGACCAAGGTGCCGTTCAACACCGTGAAGCGGTGTGTGTTCGGCGACCGGGCCGCGGAGAAGAACGTCGCCCTGGTCGGCAACTCGCACGCCGTCCATTGGCTGCCGGCACTGCACCAGGTCGCGCTGAAGGAGAAGTTCAAGATCACGACGTACTTCACCGAACAGTGCTTCGCGACCAACGTGCGCATCGAGTTCTCCACGCCCGAGCAGACCGAGAACTGCCACAACTGGGGCCGCCAGGTTCTGAAGGAGACCAGCTCCAAGGTCTACGACCTCGTGGTGACGTCGAACCGGACGTACAGGGCGCCGGTGGAGGAAGGCCCGCGGAACGAGGTTTTCAAGCGCGGCTACAGGGAGTTCGTGAAGCAGTGGCTGGACTCCGACAAGAAGGTGCTCGTCATCCGCGACACCCCGCTGCCCGACGCCACGATCGAGTCGGTGCCCGACTGCCTTGCGCAGAATGGAAAGAACCCGGCCGCCTGCTCCGGCCCACGCGAGAAGTGGATGCGTCCCGACCCGCTCGCCGACGCGGCAAAGGACATCAAGGACAAGCGCGTCTCGGTTGCGAACCTGTCCGACTGGTTCTGCTCCGAGGCCCGCTGCCCGTCGGTCATCGGCCGGGCGACGGTGTACTTCGACGCCTCGCACATGACCGCGACCTACTCGCGCAGCCTCGCACCGGTACTGCAGCCGATCGTGGCCAAGAAGTTGGAACTGGACCCGAAGACCGGCGAGCTGCCCAAGGACGTCAAGCTCCCGAAGGCGCCGACCCCGGACCCGGGCAAGGACCGGCTCGGCAAGGCCGCCGACGTGCTTGGCGACGGACGCCGCGAGGACTAGCGCATGCGACGCCTCGTGCTGGGTGCAGGCTCGGCGGTGCTCGGCGTTCTGCTCGCTGCAGCGCCGCCGGGCCTGGCGTCGGCCACCCCGACGCCGGTCCCGACGCCCGACGAATGCGCCCGGGCGGGCGCATCCGCCATCGAACGCGGTTGCCCGGTCGAGGACTCCGGCCCCGTCATGCCGCTCCCGCCGCTGGCGTCGAACGACCGCAGCGGCAACGGGGAAGAGGAGGGCTGCTGGACCGACGGCGACTTCGTCTTCTTCGAGTCCTGCACCTTCGGCCCGCCGACCGCGAAGCACTCTGTGGTGCTCGTGGGCAACTCCCACGCCGCGCAGTACCTCGCTCCGTTGAAGTCCCTGGCCGAGCGGTACGACTACACGCTGCACACCTTCCTCATCCCCAAGTGCTTCGCGACCACCGAACCGATCGTGTTCGACAGGCCCGGGATGACCGAGCGCTGCCTGGCGTGGGGGGAGTGAGTGAAGGACCAGGTCGAGACCCTCGACCCCGACCTGATCGTCACCTCCGAACGCACCTACAAGCGCCCCCTGCACACGTCGCCGGAGGGCGACGCCGCGGTGTGGCGGCGCGGGTACGAGACGTACCTCCAGGCCTGGGCCGACCGAAACGTGCTGGTCGTCCGCGACTCGCCGGTGGCGCGCGAGTCCGTCCCCGAGTGCGTGGCGAACAACCCCACCCGGTACTCCGTCTGCGCGGGCGTGCGCGACGCATGGCTTCCGCCGGACCCGCTGGTCGAGGCGGCCAAGAAGTTCCCCCACTTCCGCGTCGCCGACCTGTCCCGCTACATGTGCACCGACACCCAATGCCCGGCGGTGATCGGCGGCATCCTCGTCTACCGCGACGGCAGCCATCTCTCGGCGACGTGGATCCGCGCCTTCGGCGGCTTCCTGGAGCCGGATCTCGCCGACGCTCTAGCCGCTGCGACCGACTGACAGCAGGGTCTGCACCACGCGCTCGACGATCGCAGCGGTTCAGAAAGGAGGGTCGTCCGATGGCGGCGGGGAGGTAGTCCGGACGTGTACTGCCGGCGAGGCTTGGGATCTCGCAGGGCGCCACATGTGGGATGTCTGCCAGGGGATGCCCTCGGAGTCGGTATCGGCGTCCGGATCGGGGCGGTGGGTGCAGTCTTCGATCCAGAATTCGGCGCGTGAGGCGGGGATGTGGTCGATGACGCGGGGGACCGCGACGACGTAGTGGCGACCGAGTGGCGTGAGCCAGCGGTACTTGCCCGGGGTCCAGGTGTGGAGCTTCCAACCGCCCTTGGTCTTCAGGGCGTGGTCGCGTCCGCAGCCGGGTGCGAGGTTGACTCCGACGGTGCGTCCGCCGAGGGCCCAGTCCAGGCGGTGGTCGATCTCGCACGCGGTGGCCGTACGGCCGCAGCCGACGCCGACGCAGCGGGGCTTGTCGAGTTCGACTTCGCGGCGAAGGGCGCGTCCGGGCATGCGCCGATTGCTGTCGTCGGGCCGCGGCTTCGGGTGGTTCATGTGGTCGGCGAGTTCGTGGAGCACCTGGTGCCAAGAGCGGTACCGATCTGGGTCGACCAGGTTGATCGCTCCTTGCGGATCCTCGACGAGGTCACGCAGCAGCGATGCCGGAACGAGCAAGTCGACGATGCCGCGATGGCGAGCGGTGCGGCGACGCCAGCCTTTGGGCCGGGTCCGAACGAGGCCGGAGCCGATCAGGCGCCCGTCGTCGTCGACGAGGGCGTAGCGCCACTCGGCGGCGGACATCAACTCGGTGAGGTCCACGGCGTAGTTCGGATTGACGTGGGTCCACCCGGCGAGCTCGGCCGGTGCGCGGTCCAGGCCGAGCAGCGTGGTCAGCCGGATCCGCAGCTGGACCGCGGCCTGCGGCGACTCCGGCTTGCCGGGCAGCGGCGAAGCCGCCGGCTCGTCGGCCGCGGCCGCTTCCTCCAGCGGAGGTTCCGAATCTGCCGTGCCGGGACGGGTTGCCGCCAGCGCGGCGAAGATCTCTGTGTCGGTCAGGCCCTCGTACGTTCCGTCGAGCATGCCGAGGTACAACTCGGCCCGGATGTGGTCGATCGGCCGTGGGTCTCCGTCCCGCTTCGCGCCACGGGCGAGTTCGTTGAGTCGCCCGCACACGGCGGCGACGCGGTGCGGCTCGAGTTGCTGCCCCGACAAGTCCGCCGTGCCGTCGCGGTTGGGCCGCCCGACGACACGCTTGCGGCGCAGCGCCTCCCGGTAGCGGCGTTCGGCCCAGGTCGGGTCGAGCGCCGTCGCGGTCGTGGCGATCTCCTTGATCAGCAGCCCGGTCGGCAACTGCTCCTCGGCGTCGAGCACGGCACGGGGCAGGAGCTCGGCACACACGGCGTGGGCGTGCTCGTCGGACAGTTCGGTGGTCCAGTCGGCGAACGCCCACGCGCGCTGCTCGTCCAGCCCACCCTCGGCCATCGCCGCGTGCAACTCGGGGAGCCGCTTCACCGCATCCCACGCGAGCGAAAGCAGCTTGCCCGCGGCAGTAGCGGAAATGCCGAGAGCGGCGCGGATTTCGTCGGCGGCGTACTCGTGCGGAATCTGCAGCCGCTCGACGGTGTGCCCGCTGCCTGGCCGTCGCAGCGATACCTCGACGATCCACGTGAACTTGGCGGCAGTCGCCGCGTTCTGCAGCCGCTCGGCGGCTCGGAGCCCGTCGACTGTGTCGTAGCCGCGCACCATCTCCGGTCCGGCACCGGCAATTGCGGTCGCCAGTGCAACCAGGGTGGGAGAATCGGGCATAGTTCGAGTATACGTTCGAACCGGGGATCGGTCCCTCAAGCCTGAGTCAAAGATGGCGCCGTCTAAGTCTTCGTCAGGTGGAATCCGAGTACGCGAGGTGTGTATGGCAAAGGAGGCATCGGAAGAGGTACGCGGTGGGAGAGCGGTCGTCGTCGAGCGACTGCACGTATTCCGCAATCTGTCCGGGTGACCATCCTGGGCGCGCGCTGTCGAGCCGAAGCGACTCCAAGGCGTCCGGCAATCCTTCGAGGTCCCGCCAACCCGCCCTGCCGAGAAAGGCCGCCGCGTCGCCGCAGTGGTAGAGCCAGCGCTCCTGTTGCCAGCCGGAGAACCCTGGCGTCCGACGAGTGACTGTCGCTACGGCTTCGGGGGAGACCCCCGACGGCACCGCGCTGTCGTCCGTGAACGTGGCGTCGAGATGGGACGCCGCCGATCCATCAGCGATACACCAGGGGCAGAGCGTCTCGATCTCCTCGACGGCATAGACGGGTCCGGTGTACCTCCAACTGCGCGGGAGTCCGCAGATTTCGCATGGCTCGTCCGGCGCTGCCAAGGCGCCGGTGAAGACTGGATCCGGGTGGTAGCGGAAGGGCGGCGGGGCGGGGCGAAGCTTCCCGGCGTCGTGGCGGATGGCATCCCGTCGTCCGCGCCGGACCGCCACGCCCAAATCTCGGGTTGGTTCACCAGATAGCCGAAGTCGATGCGGCGTCCTCCGAAGACGGACTTGGCATCGGCGCCTTCCAAGTCGTCGCCGTCCGGGTCCTCGACCCAGTCGTCGGGCTGCGCTACGAACGGCACGAGGTCCTCTGGAACCGCTTCGAGAACGCTCTGGGTCCAGTCCACGACGTCCTCCCAGAGTCGAACGACGTGGTAGGCCACTGCCCAGTCCCCGGGGTCCTCGCCGGGCTTGGTCGCCGGTCCGTAGCGGAGCAACTGAGTGTTGTCGATCTCGATCCAGTACACGCCCGAGGTAAGTCCGAACCAGTGGAGCGTCGGCGCGTCCGGTTCGCCCCAGGGCAACACCTGCGCCAAGGGCGCCAGCTGGAATCGAAACCGTAGCCCGTGCTCGCTCGTCACGGCGTTGATCTTGCCCGAGCCCGACTGCTGAACGCAGAAGGAACCGGTGGGCGGCTACCCGGGGCGGTTGGCGCCTGTGCTGTTGCCGTGCGCGTGGGTCAGCGCTCGGTGAGGGCGGCGGGGTCGGTGACGGCGAGGACTCGCAGGGCGAGTTCGAGGTGGAAGACGTTGTCCCAGTCCTCGACGGAGCGTTCGAGGATTTCCTCGATGCGCCCGATGCGGTACTTCAGGGTGGAGATGTGGATGTGCAGCGCCGCGGCGGCGTCTGTCAACGAGCGCTGGCAGAACAGCTGACGCAGGGTCAGAACCAGCTCGCTGCGGTGTTTGGCGTCGTAGTCCAGCAGCGGGCCGAGCCAGCGCAGCGAGAAGGCGTGCAGGTCGCCGGCGCGGTTGTGGTCGAAGAGGAGGCCGTAGATGCCGAGGTCGTCGACGTGGGCGACGGGGGTCTGCAGGCCGACGGCCGGGTCGCGCAGGATCTGCGCCGCCCATCGGGAGCGGGCGGTGGGGTAGGTGAGCCCGGTGCGGCTGGAGCACGTCGGGCCGAACCCGACCACCACGTCCAGGCCGATCGCGGCGGCGTCCGCGACGATCGCCTTGCCGAGCGCGTCCGGGCCGTTCGGGATGGGCTCGGGGACCAGCCCCAGCACCGAGTCCTCGACCTGGGCCACCAGTGCCGCAGCGGACGCTGCGGACGCAGTCGCAACCGCTTGGTCGACTATCCGCAGCAGCCGGTCGGGCGCAGACTCCGCCACCGTGGACCGCGGGGTCACCGTGATCGGGATGTGCGCCAGCGTCAGATCGTGGCCGAGCTTCGCGGCACGGGTGGCGAGCTGGTCCGCGGGGCGGTCTTCGAGGACGTCCGTGATCAGGCGTTGCCGAAGGGTCGCCACCGACGCCTCGATGTCCTGGCGCACCGACAGTTGGTAGGCGATCAGACCGCGGGAGACCGCGAGTGCGCGACGGGTGACCTCCCGACCCCACGGCCCGACCCCGGCCAGGAGGAAGCCGGCGCAGCCCGCCTCGGTGTCGGGGATGGGTGCGGCCACGCGCAGCGGCGCTCGACCGCTGGCGGGTAGCACCTGAATCCCGGCCGAGACGCTGCGGCGCGAGAGCAGCTCGTGCTCCACCGGCGTCCGGTCGGGGGACAGGGCGAGGTCGCGGGCGTTCTCGCCGGCGGCCTCGGCGACGATCAGGTTCGGCAGCTGCATCGCGACCGGGGCATTGAGCCAGGAGGCCAGGGCCCCGACCACCTCGGTGGTCGTCCGCGCCGCGACGAGCCGCTCCTGCAGATCGAGGAACAGTCGGGTCTCGGCGAGCTCGCGGTCGGTCTTCGCGTTGACGGCCTCCGATTCCGCGAGCGCGGCGGCGTCGTGCTCGGCCGCCCACAGGCGGCGCAGGCCGGTGGTGGCGAGGTCGAGGACGCGGTTGAGGCCGGCCTTCGCGAGTGGAGCGCTGGAGCCGACCACAACCAGGACACCGGCACTGCGGCCGTCGGCCACCAGCGGCAGCAGCAGCGCGTTCGGCAGGGTGCCGAGCGCGGGGAACAGCATCCGCGCAGGCTCTCGCTGCTCGCCCGCCTGGACGCCGTTGTCCTCGAGCTCGGACAGGAGCGTGGCGCGCAGATCCGGGGAGAGCCGCGGGCACAGCGTCTCGCCGACCTCGCCCGCGTCCTCCGCCGGCAGGAACAGACAAGCCGTCGACGAGCCGCCGCCGGGATGCACGACCTCGTGCAGCACGTCGAGAAGCCAGTCCAGGCCGGCCACGCTGCCTCCTTCGGCGATTAGTTGGAACCATACAAAGAACGGCGCCGCGTTGCTGTGTTGGACAGGAATACGCCGGGTCAGGAGTTGCCTATCGTCCTGCGCATGCTGCTCGACCAACCCGCCTCCGTGCTCGCGGACTACCGCGCCTGCGGCGGGTACGCCGTGGCCGACGGGCGCCCGGCGGAGTACGTGCTGGCCGAGGTCGCGGCGGCAGGCCTGCGCGGGCGCGGCGGAGCGTGGTTCCCGGTCGAGCGCAAGTGGCTGGCCGCCCGCGAACAGCCCGGTCCGCGCGTCCTGGTCGCCAACGGCGCCGAGGACGAGCCCGGCAGCCGCAAGGACCGCCACCTGATGGCCACCGCCCCGCACCTGGTGCTCGACGGCGCCCTGGCCACCGCCGTGGCCATCGAGGCGGACACCGTCCGGCTGTACGTCAACTGCCACGCGACCCCCGCGCTCGACGCAATGCGCGCGGCGCTCAAGGAGGCGCAGCAGGCGGGCCTGTTCGCTCGCATCGACGTCGAGGTCGTCGAGGCGCCCGCCACCTACGTCGCCGGCGAGGACTCCGCCGCCGTCCACTTCATCGAAACCGGCACCGCTCAGCCCCGCACCAAGCCGCCGTTCCCGACCGAGGCCGGCCTGCACGGCCGCCCGACCGTCGTGAGCAACGTCGAGACCCTCGCGCACGTCGCGCTCATCGTGCGGGACGGCTCGGGCGAGTTCGGCGACACGATGCTGATCACCGTTCCCGCCGAGTGCAACCGCCCCGGCGTCTACGAGGTCCCCGTCGGCTCCTTCCTCGACGAGGTGCTCGAGGGCCACGGCGGCGGGTTCGTCGACGGCCCCGCGCGCGGCGTCCAGGTCGGGGGACCGGCCTCGGGGTGGCTACGGGGGGAGGACCTGCACGTCGCGATGGAGCCCGCTGCCCTCGCGCGTGCAGGATCCACCCTCGGCTGCGGCGCCATCCGCGTGCTGCCCGCGGGCCACTGCTCCGTGGACGCCGTCGCCTCGGCCACCGAGTTCTTCGCCCGCGAGCAGTGCGGCAAGTGCCCGCCGTGCCGCATGGTCACCCAGTTCGTCCACGGCGTCGCGAAGGCGCTCGCCGTGGGCAAGGCCGCCCCGGCCCAACTGGACACCGCCCCGGTGCTGCTCGCCCAGGTCCGCCCGAACACAGCGTGCAGCCTGCCGACCTTCGCGGTGCCGCCGCTGACCAGCGCGCGCGAGGTGTTCCCCGACGACTTCGCTCGGCACCTCGCCGGTGAAGACTGCGGCCTGATCCATCGAGAACAGTCACTGCGAATCGAGGACGTCTGATGAAGGTCTGGCTCGAAGGCGAGCCGAAGGGCTCCGGCCGAATCGTGCACACGGTGCTGGAGGAGAAGCTCGAAGAGGCGCCCTGGAAGGAGAAGACCCTCCTCGGCATCGGCAAGGTGCCGATCTGCCTGAACTTCAAAGACCGCGACAACGACCTGACGACGATCTGGAAGAAGCCCGACGGGTCCGTCGCGGTCAGCAACCAGGGCCCCAAGGCGCAGGTCGAAGTCGTGCTGCCGCAGAAGAAGTTCTACCAACTGCTGAAGATTCCGCAGGGCGTCGCGAAGCTCCCCGCGCTCTACACCGGCGGCGGGCTCGACGTCACCAAGGATCTGCTCAAGCGCAACATCGTCGTGAAGGGTCTCCTGCGGCACCCCGTGGCCTCGATCCGGATCCTGCAGGTCCTCTCCGTGCCTCCAACGGAGAAGAAGTAGCCGACTTGGTCGGTTTCGACGGAGCGAAGTTCTCGCACGAGTTCTACGATTTCCCAGTAGCGCGACAGTCAACTGTCGAACGTCCCGAAGGAGTGACGCGATGACCCAGGCATGGACCCACGAGTGGGTGCTCAAGCAGGCCGAGCTGTGCAAGGCCGACGCCGAGTACCAGGACGAGGTCGAGGGCTACGACCGCTCGGTCGTCATGCACGTCCTCGCCGACCCGGCCCGTGGCGTCGAGCACGACTACTTCGCCGGATTCGACCCGTCGTACATGGACAACCTCTGGGCCGGTCACGAAAACCAGCAGCCCGACGCCGACTACATCATCGAGGGCACCTACCAGGACTGGTGGGCGGTCAACGAGGGCAAGAAGGGCCTCGTCGCCAGCCTGCTGGACCAGTCGATCCTGCTGCGCTCCGGCAAGACGAGCTACATCGCGATGTTCGTCCCCGCCGTCGACCGCTTTTACACGATCTCGCGCAGCCACACGGACTCGTACGCCGGCGACTTCAAGCCCGAGCGCTAGGACCCCAGCCATGAAGATCGGCGACAAGGACATCCTGATCCCGACGATGATGGTCGGGAACTACCCGAAGCCCCGCTGGTACAACGGCGCCGCCTTCGCGAACGTCCCGAAGGGCAGCTTCATCTCCGACTCGATCTCCTACGAGGCGTTCGAGGACTGCATCGCGGCGATCGTCGGCGACCAGGAGCGCGCCGGGATCGACGTCATCTCCGACGGCCGCGTGTACGGCGGAGACACGCCCTACGCCGGGATCCTCTACTACTTCACCGAGCGGCTGAACGGGTACTCGCCCTACGGCCCGCCGCTGCAGCTGCCGCAGTACTCCTCGATGTACTCCCCGACCTGCGACGGCCCGATTTCCCGTACGGTGCCGTGGCTTTCGGCCCAGCTGAAGTCGGTCAAGAAGTTCACCGACAAGCCGATCAAGATGCAGTACCTCGGCCTGGCCGGCGTGACGATGGGCACGAACAACAAGCACTACGAGGACATCAAGGACCTCTCGTTCGCCCTGGCTCGCGCCTACAACGAAGAGTTCCAGCAGATCGCGAGCGAGGGCGCGGCGATGATCCAGCTCGACGAGTTCGCGTGGCACTACGGCCTGCGGCTCGGCGAGTGGGAGAACGACGTCTTCAACACCGCAGTGGAGGGCGTGACCGCGAAGATCCTCACCCACGTGTGCTGGGGCAACTTCCAGGGGACCAAGGGCTACCTGCCGTCCGGCCCGATGCACGGCGACAACCCCGAGCGCGAGGGCACGGACTACGTGCCGGCGCTGCGCGACGCCGACGACGTCACCGCTCGCTCGAAGGCCTGCTTCCCGCGCGCGCACGCCATGAAGATGGACGCGCTGAACTTCGAGATTGGCAACACCGGCTCCGGCGATCTCAAGCCGCTGAAGAAGGCGAACTGGGACCGCGACTTCGTCGCCGGCGTCATCGACGTCCGCAGCCTCGAGGTCGAGCCCGCGACCGTGGTCGCCTCGCGCATTCGCGACTGTCTCGAGGTCATCCCGGCCGAGCGGCTCGGCGTCACGACCGACTGTGGCCTGATCAACCTGCCGCGCTCGATCGCGTTCCAGAAGCTCCGCGCCCTGGTCGAGGGAACCAAGATCGTGCGCGAGGAGATCAAGGCCAAGCAGGCCGCGGAAGCCGGAGTCTCTGCATGACGCGGCTGGTGGGCATGGAACTCCTGCCCGGGGACGAGGCGGAGGCCGTCGTCATGGCAGCCGAGGAGTCCCAGGACGACGTGGTGGTCGACCGCAACGCGGCGGTCGTCATCGTCTCCGCCCCGAACCGGCTGGAGATTTCGCCGTCGGTCGTGCGCGAGCACCTCGGTCGCGACGACTGGGCCGGACCCGACATTCAGGTGATCATGTCGAGCTACTTCGGCTTCATCACCCAGCTCGACGACGAGCGCATCGTTCTCGAGTGGATGACGAAGAAGGAGAACTGAGCATGGGCGAGCACAAGACGATTCTGGTCTGCACCAACGTGGACTGCGCCGACCGCGGATCGGAACGTCTGCTCGACCGGCTCTACGAGTGCGTCGAACGCACCGACCTCGACGTCGAGGTTCGCGACTATCTCTGTTTCTCGGCCTGCGAAAAGGGTCCGAACGTCGTCGTGGTCGAAGACCGCGTCTGGTACTCCGGCGTCGACCCCGACGACGGCGCCGACCGCCTCGTGGCCGAGCACCTCGAAGGCGGCACCGAGATCGCCGACTACACCCGGGACTCGGACAACATCACCAAGAACCTGATTCTCACCGTGCTGGACGCCGGCATTCTCCCCGGCAGCGTCTGAACAGTGGGGGCGGCGGCCCCCCCCCCCCCCAGACCCCCAGCGCCCCCCGTCCCCGCCCC
>JBQTKD010000125.1:0-9130 GCA_052386455.1 Sporichthyaceae bacterium | reverse complement strand
GCCCACGAACTGCCGTCCTGCGTACTGTTCGCTCACAAGGGGCCTCCTCGATCGGTCGAGATGAGCACCCCCAGCATCCGCCGGGGGCTCACCAGGAGCGGAGGCCCCGCTCCTTCATCACATCAGCTTGAGTCGCTAGGGTCCGGCGCGTGAGCGAGATGGCCCGGCCGCCGATTCCGGCGCACGTCGCCACGTTCCTGCGCGACCACATCTCCTCGCTGCTGCAGCTCGAGGTGCTGCTGATGGTCGCCGAGGCGGACGAGCCGCGCACCGCGGCCGACCTCGCGGCGGAGATGTACCTGGCCGAGGGCGTCGTTGCGGAATGGCTGGACACGTTCACGGCCAAGGGGTTCTGTCGGCACTACCCGGACGAGGGCTACCGTGGCGTGAAGGTTCTCGCCGTGGCCGAGCTGCTCTTGGACGTCGCGGACACCTACGTGCGAAGGAAAGTGACGGTGGGTCGGCTGATCCACGGAACTGCCCCCGACCCGAAGATCTCGCTGGCCGAGGCGTTCCGGCTGCGGTGGCCGGACCGGGACGGTCGGTAGTGGCGGCAGTCGTCTACTTCCTGTGCGCCGCCGCCAGCGTCGTCTGCGCCGGACTGCTGGTCCGCGCTTGGCTGAAGTCGAAGGTTCGCCTACTCGGCTGGGTGGCGGCGGGCTTCGTCGGCTTCGCCGTGAACAACGTCATCCTGTTCGTGGACCGCTTCGTCGTTCCGGACACGGACCTGAACGTCGTGCGCGAGGGCTCCGGCTTGGCGGCGACGGCGATCCTGCTCTTCGGACTCATCTGGGAGTCCGAGTGAGATGAGCGATTCTCTCCAAGGCGCGACGATGCTGGCGGGGTTGGCGGTGGCCCTGTTCTTCCTGCGCTACTGGCGTTCCACCGGCGAACGACTGTTCGGCGTATTCGCCCTGGCGTTCGCGATCTTCGGCTGCAGCCGGATTGCCCTGTTCGCGATCGGCTCGGACTCCGAGGCCCGCACCTGGGTGTACGGGCTGCGGGCGCTGACGTTCTTGATGATCATCGCCGCGATCCTCGACAAGAACTTCGGCGCGTCGGCGAAGAAGGCTGCCCAGCGGAGTTAGGCCATCGCGACGGGGCGGGTGAGTCCACCGTCCACGACGATGGTGTGGCCCGTGATCCAGCCGGCGTCGTCGGAGAGCAGGAACGCCACGGCTCCCGCGACGTCCTCGGGGACGCCGAGCCTGGCCATCGGATACGCCGCAGCCACCTGCTCCTCCTTCCCCTCGTAGAGGAGCGCGGCGAAGTTCGTCTTCACCACCGCCGGGGCCACGGCGTTGACCCGAACGGCCGGGGCGAGTTCGACGGCCAGCTGCTCGGTGAGCGCGATGAGGGCGGCCTTGCTGACCCCGTAGACCCCGATGCCGTCCGTGGCGCCGAGCCCGGCGATGGACGCGACGTTCGCGATCGCTCCGCCGTGCTCGCCCAGGCGCGCTTGCACGGCCTGCCGGGTCCATTCGATGTTCGCGAACACGTTGACCTCGAAGGTCTTGCGCAACGGCACGTCCTCGACCGAGAGCACCGGGCCGTAGACCGGGTTGATGCCGGCGTTGTTGACCAGCAGGTCCAAGCCGCCCCAGTGCTCGATCGTCTGCGCGACGGCGGCCGCGGCGTGCTCGGGGTCGTCGGCCCTGCCCCGGATGCCAAGGGCGTGCTCCGGGCCGCCGAGGGACTGCACGGCGGCGGTCAGGGTGTCCGCGTCTCGCCCGGTGATGCTCACTCGAGCACCCTCGGCGATCAGCCGCTGCGCCACGCCCAGCCCGATCCCGCGGCTCGCGCCGGTGACGATCGCGACCTTGCCGTGGAACCGTGCCATCTCAGGCCTCCAAGAATCGACCGATGTGTCCGTCGTCTTCCAACTGTCGTGCCTGCGAACGCGCCCACGGGGACAGCCCGCCGTTCTCGTCGGCCGCGAGCGCGAGGAACTCCGCCCACTCGATCCAACGCCAACCCGCCACCTCGGACGGGTCCGGCACCGGGTCCGCGGACACCCGGGCCAGGAAGACCGGGCAGAGCTCGAACTCCTCGACGCCCTGGAAGCTTGCCCGGTAGGAGAAGTCGGGCAGCGCGAGCTCGACTCGATCGGCCGTCAGATTCAACTCCTCGCGGAGTCTGCGGTGCACCGCGGCCGCTGGATCCTCGCCGGGCGCAGGGTGCCCGCAGCAGCTGTTGGTCCACACCCCCGGCCACGTGGCCTTGCCGTGGGCGCGCTGGGTGATCAGGAATCGCCCGCCGGCGTCGAAGACGTAGCTGGAGAAGGCGAAGTGGTACGGCGTCGTCTCGCCGTGCACCTGCGTCTTGTCAGCGATGCCGCACGGTTTGCCGTCGGCGTCGAGGAGGACGACCTGCTCCGTCATGCGCCGGCCAGCGCGGCCGAGACCACGTCCCGCGCCTCGGCCTGGATGCGGGCGAGGTGGTCGGGGCCGGCGAAGCTCTCCGCGTAGATCTTGTAGACGTCCTCCGTGCCGGACGGACGGGCGGCGAACCACCCGTTGTCGGTAACGACCTTGAGCCCGCCGATCGCGGCGCCGTTGCCGGGGGCGGCGACGAGGCGCTCGCGGATCGGATCCCCGGCCAACTCGGTCGCAGTGACCTGACGCGGCGTCAGCTTCCCGAGAATGGCCTTCTGCTCCCGCGTCGCCGGCGCGTCCACACGGGCGTAGGCCGGTTCGCCGAACTTCGCGACGAGTTCCGCATAGTGCTCGCTGGGGCTGCGGCCGGTCGTGGCGATGATCTCCGCAGCGAGCAGGCAAAGCAGTGGACCGTCCTTGTCCGTGGTCCACACCGAGCCGTCCCGGCAGAGGAACGACGCTCCGGCGCTCTCCTCGCCCCCGAAGACCAGGGAGCCGTCGAGCAGACCGGGCACGAACCACTTGAAGCCCACGGGGACCTCGTAGACCTTCCGGCCGAGGCTATCCACGACGCGGTCGATCATCGCCGAGGAGACCAGGGTCTTGCCGACGACGGCCGACGCGGGCCAGTGCTCGCGGGTCCCGACGAGGTGGTTGATGGCGACGGCGAGGTAGTGGTTCGGGTTCATCAGCCCGGCGTCCGGGGTGACGATGCCGTGCCGGTCCGCGTCGGCGTCGTTGCCGGTGGCGACGTCGTAGGAGTCGCGCTGCGCGATGAGCGAGGCCATGGCGCTCGGCGAGGAGCAGTCCATGCGGATCTTGCCGTCCCAGTCCCGCGTCATGAAGCGGAACGTCGGATCCACCAGGGGATTGACAACGGTGAGCGCGAGGCCGTGCATCTCGGCGATCTCGCCCCAGTAGGCGACGCTGGACCCGCCGAGCGGGTCCGCGCCGATGCGGACGCCGGCGGCGGCGATGGCCGCGAGGTCGATGGCCTTGGGCAGGTCGGCGGCGTAGTGGTGCAGGAAGTCGTAGGTGCCGGCGGCGGCGCGGGCGCGGGACCACGGGATGCGCTTGACGCCCCGGAGCCCGTCGGCCAGCAGTTCGTTCGCGCGAGCGGCCACAGCCGAAGTGACGTCGGTGTCCGCGGGACCGCCGTTGGGTGGGTTGTACTTGAAGCCGCCGTCGGCGGGCGGGTTGTGCGAGGGGGTGACGACGATGCCGTCGGCGAGGCCGCCGGTCCGTCCGGCGTTGTGCGCGAGGACGGCCCGCGAAAGCGACGGGGTGGGCGTGTACCCGTCGCGACTGTCGAGGAGAACCCGCACGCCGTTCGCGACGAGGACCTCGACGGCGGTGACGGTGGCCGGTTCGCTGAGCGCGTGGGTGTCCTTGGCGAGGAACAGCGGCCCGTCGATTCCGGCGGCTGCGCGGTGCTCGCAGATCGCCTGCGCGATCGCGGCGATGTGGTCGTCGTTGAAGCTGGCGGTGAACGCGCTGCCGCGGTGCCCGGACGTTCCGAATGCCACGCGCTGCGCGGGATCGGAGACGTCCGGGTGCTCGGCGTAGTAGGCGGTGACGAGGCGGGCCACGTCGACGAGGTCGGCCGGGTTGGGCAGCTGCCCGGCCTCCGGGTGCACGGTCATGAGTGCGACTTTATGAGGTCCAAGCCGCCAGGCTGTGGCCGGACTCGGCGTCCCGCAGCGTCGCCAGGGCGTCCTTCTCGAGCTGGCGCACCCGCTCGCGGGTGAGGCCCAACGGCTTGGCGATCTCCGCGAGCGTGCGCGGCACGCCGTCGCGCAGGCCGTACCGGAGGGTGAGCACCTTCGCCTGCCGCTCGGGCAGCGCATTCACCATCGAGCGGAGTTGCCCGATCATCACGTTGTGCTCGGCGATCTCGGCTGCGGCCACGGCGTCGTCGTCGCGGATCAGGTCCGCCACGCGCGTCTCCCCGTCCTCGCCCACGGTGGCGTCGAGGCTGACCGGCGAACGGTTGTAGCCGCGCAGCTCGACGACCCGCTCGACCGGTATCTCGAGCTCTGCGGCCAGCTCCTCCGGGGTCGCCTCGCGACCGAACATCGTGGAGAGCGTCCGGTCGACGCGGTTGAGCCGGGACAGTTCCTCGACGACGTGCACGGGCAGCCGAACGGTGCGCCCGAGTTCGCCGAGGCCGCGCTGGATGGCCTGGCGGATCCACCAGGTCGCGTACGTGGAGAACTTGAATCCCTTGGTGTAGTCGAACTTCTCGACGGCGCGGATCAGGCCGAGGTTGCCCTCCTGGACCACGTCGAGGAAGGACGCGTCCCGGCCGGAGAACTTCTTCGCCACGGACACGACGAGGCGCAGGTTGGCGCGGACCATGTGGTCGCGCGCGGCCTCGCCGTCCGCGGCCAGGTCGAGGAGCTCGGTGCGCCGCTTCGGACGCAGGTACGGACCCCCGGGGGCGGCGGACTCGTCGAGCAGGTGCCGGGCGAAGACGCCGGCCTCGATGCGCTTGGCGAGGTCGACCTCCTGCTCGGCGGTGAGCAGCGCGGTGGAGCCGATCTCGTCGAGGTAGAAGCGGACCAGATCCGGGTCGGTCGTCTCGGCGGCGCGCGCGGCAGGACGGCGGCCGTCTCCCCGACGCTGGTCCACGAGGCGGGGACGAGCGGGACTCGCGGCGAAATCGTTGGGCATTGCGGCCTCCTCCGTCGCACGACCGGCGCGGCCCCCATGGCCTTCGAGGAGCGACTCCAGGAGTCCCTACCCCAGTCCGCGCATGCGCGACACTTCCCACAACTCGTGCAGGCGCCGTCCTGTTCCCGGCGATCACGCGCCGTGCGTAGTCGTTCGACTACAGGTAGAGGCCGGGAGCTCCGTCCTCGAGCCGGCCGGACGCGACCGCGTGCAGGTCCCGCTCGCGGAGCAGGGCGTAGTCCGTGCCGCGCACCTCGACCTCGGAGCGGTCCTCGGGGTCGAACAGAACCCGGTCCCCGATCTCTACGTGGCGGACGTTCTGCCCGACCGCGACCACCTCGGCCCAGGACAGGCGCTTGCCCATCCGGGCGGTGGCGGGGATGAGGATTCCGGAGGTGGAGAGGCGTTCCCCCTCGGGGTCGATCTGCACCAACACACGGTCGCCGAGCAGCTTGATGGGGAGCTTCTCCCCGAGGATCGGGCGGTCCTCGCGCGCTGCACTGGCCATGGAGGGAGTTTATTCGGCAAAAAGCGACGAACGCCCCGGGCCAGCCACCCGAGGCGTTCGACGTTCATGGGACCTACAGGCCGAGGCCACCCAGTCCGAGGGTCTTGCCGAGGCCGTCCACCAGGCCGGGGTTGCTGGCCGAGTTGCCGCCGAGGCCGAGCGTGCCGGTGAGGCCACCGACCACGCCGCCCAGACCCTCGTCCGTGGAGGACGAAGCCGGGGTGGACTTCTTCTCGGTCAGACCGAGCGAGCCGGTGACGTCGCCGAGGGTCTTGTCCAGGCCCAGGGACTTGGTCAGGTTGTCGACCGTGCCGGTGACCGGAGCGGTCGTGTCCGCGAGGGTCTTGCCCGTGCCGGGCGCGACGCCGTCGAGCAGGCCCCCCAGCGTGCCGACAACACCGCCAACCGCGCCGGTCTCCTTGACTGCCGGGGCCTTGGTCCCGCCGTTCGAGCCGCTCGAGCCGTTCGAGCCGTTGGATCCGTTGTTGTTGCTCGGCCTCGAGCTGCCGTTGCTGTTGCCGCGACCGACGGACGCCCCGTTGTTCTCCGAGACACCGCTCACCCGCGGGGTGGCCGGCGCGGCCGGAGCGCCGAAGGCGTCCTCCACGACACGGCCGATGGCCACCGGGGCGGCCAAGTCGTCAACGGACGCGACGTTCGGCGCCGGGCGTCCGAGCGCGTCCAGGCCACTGCCGTTGGGCAGGACGGCCGGCGCGATCAGCACCATCGCCTTGAGGGACAGGAGCAGCGCGCCGGAGATGCCGGCGACGGCCGCGGTCTGGCCCAGAACTCGCATCGCGTCCGAGGTCTCGCCTCGGTGCCTCTTGTTTACGCCTGCGCGGCCGGCAGCGGCCGGTTTCCGCAGCGCCATGTCACTCATGATTCCCCCACCTGCGTCAGACGGCGCGTTGACTACAAGGACGAGAGTAGGTCTCCGAATCAGGAGCTCGAACCCTTGGCTAGAGAGCTTGACTGAAAGCGAACTCGCTATGCCAGATCACGCAGCAAACCGGGACGCAACGCCCTGACCTGGATCGATGCGGATACAGGCGGACATTCTGGGCGATTCTCGTAACCGCCGAGTGAATTCAGCCGGACGCTGCGTGACAATGCAAAGAAATGGTCAATGGAAGCGTCGCCAGACCAGAATTGTCACGAATGCCAGGGCAATTCCACCCACGAGGGCGGCCTTGTCCTTTTTGATCTCGCCATCGGAATCGACAATAAGGCCCCGAGCCCGCGCTTTCGCCGCGGATGCGACATTCTTGGGCGCAACCTTCTCCGCGATGGCGTCGATGCTCGCAGCGAGCTCCTGACGAGAGCGCTCGATCTTCGCCTCGAGGTCCGCCGCGCCGCCTGCGCTCTGACCCCTGCGAGCTGCACCCACCGCTGGCTCCCTCACTGCCGCCGTTGCGCACAGTCTTTCAGGGTCGCCACCCCGGGGCACGCCCGGGCGGTCCTACCGGCAAGGATGGGGTCGAGTCGTTGCCCGCCAACCCCCGAGGAGCTCTCGTGGCCGAGGCCGTCCGCCTGTCCCCCGGCGACACCGCACCGCCGTTCACGCTCAACGACGCCGCCGGCAAGCCCGTTTCGCTGTCCGACTTCGCCGGCGGACGAGTGATCCTCTACGTGTACCCCGCGGCCATGACGCCGGGCTGCACCAAGCAGGCCTGCGACTTCCGGGACAACATCGCGCGCGTCTCCGCCGCCGGCTACACGGTGCTCGGCGTGTCTCCCGACGCCCCGGCCAAGCTCGCCAAGTTCCGCGACCGCGACGCGGTCCCGTTTCCCCTGCTCTCCGATCCTTCCAAGGACGTGCTGCTCGCCTACGGCGCGTACGGCGAGAAGACGATGTACGGCAAGACCGTCCAGGGCGTGATCCGCTCGACCTTCGTCATCGACGGCAAGGGCCAGATCGAGACCGCCCAGTACGGCGTCAAGGCCACCGGCCACGTCGAGCGCCTGCTCAAGCAGCTGGCCGTCTGACACCTCATCTTCTGTACCCGTACGCACGCTTCCCAGGCCCCGGAAGCGCGCAAAACGGTGCAGAAGATGGGTCGCCGGGGCCCTAGGGTTGCCCTGCACGTCGCGCGGGAGTGGCGGAATTGGCAGACGCGCCAGACTTAGGATCTGGTGTCTTCGGACGTAGGGGTTCAAGTCCCCTCTCCCGCACCCTTCGATTTCAACGTTTCCGCAGGTCACGGGCTTGTAATTCGCTCTCCACGGCAGCGGAATCGGCCCCGTGGTCACACATTGGTCACATCCCGCCGAGCGCAGTCACATCGACGCTGGACGGTCACGCCACGGCCCAAGGCGGTTTTGCGCAGTAAGCCGCGGTCGCTCGCATCTTTGCTGTTTCCGCAGCTCAGCAGCCGTTCTCGGGTACTGACGGTGCATCAGAGCAGCGAACGGGAAACCCGTTCAACAGTTCTACGACAAGTGCTCCGGCCGTCGCCTTGTCCGAGGAGAGGGTCGGGTAGGGAGTCACGCTGCGCCGTGGTCGCCAAGAACAGCGCGTTCCGTCACGGTGACGTTCAAAGCGTCGGCCACGTCGCAGATCCGGGCCAGGCTCGCCGAGCGGTACCCGGTCGACTCGTAGCGCTGAACCTGCTGCTCGGCGACCCCAAGCGCGCCGGCGAGCTCGCGCTGGGTCCAGCCGCGTGCAATCCGAGCCTTGACCAGCAAGGTCGCGACCTCGGCGAGCGAGCCGCCCTCGAACGTGGACACTCGGCCCGAGCGCAACAGCTCGTACTCGGCCAACTCCGCTCGAAGGTCCGCCGCCTGCGCGTGCACGGCGTCCAATTCGAGCTGGGCGAGTTTCGAGCCACGCTCGGCGGCGGGCCTGGCCTCGAGATTCGCCGCGGCCTCCTCAAACTTCGCCAGGTGCGTCTTGGTGGCGCGGTACTGCGCCTCGTTGGTGATCACGCCGTGTCTCCGATCCTCAGCAGCACGATTCCCTTGCGGCCGCCATCGCGCTCGTTCTGAAAGAACTCGGCGAAGCTCAGCCCAGATCCGGTTTCGACCACGTTCGGCAGCAGTTCGCCGCCGAAGCGTCGCTTCTGCGCCCCACGCCCGTCCGACAGGTCCAGCACGATCGGGTCCAGCAGGTCCAGATCGACGCCATCGGTGTCCCAGCAGGCGTCGAAGTCTCCGGGCTCCTCCTTCGCGGTGACGAAGCTGCCGTTCAGCCAGACCCGGCGACAGCCCGCAGCCGCCAGGACCTCGAGCGCGTCCGCGAGCCCGTCGAGCAGTTGGCGGCGCCGCGGATTCCAGCCGAGGCGGTCGACCACCTCTGCCCAGTCGGCCTCGTGCTCGCCCGCGGGCAGGAGCCCCGTCGTAGGCTCGAATGGCGGCGGTACAGCACAACAATAACATTGTGTCAGTCCAAGAAGTGATTACCCGTCAGACAAAATCGGTCACACAGTAGTCACATCAGGTGCGGTAAACGGGCTCTTCCGACCTGCGGTGGGGGCGGCGGTGGCGGGTGAGCGACTCGCGGTAGCGGCCTGAGGCCGGGAGGAGACGAGGCCTCCCAGGATCGGTAGCGACCAAGCTGCCGTTCCGGAAGGCCTCG
>JBQTKD010000124.1:0-18765 GCA_052386455.1 Sporichthyaceae bacterium | reverse complement strand
CTTAGTCGCAGTGCTGCATCAGCCCTGGCCGCGTAAGCCGCCCAACGCCTCGGTACTGCCGGGGTTGCGGCGGATCACGCTGATCGTGCCGGAGCGTTCGAGCACGGCTGCGGCGACGTCGGCGTAGCCGCCGACGCCCGCGCGGCGCAGCGCGACGTGTAGGTCGGATTCGCTGAACCGGACTCGGCGCAGCGCGTCGGGCACTACGCGGCCGTCGGAGATCAGCAGCGTCGGACCGGGGCCGAAGAGGCGTTCCCCGGCGGACGTGCGCGACAGCGCACGCGAACCCGTGTGCAGTCCGCCGAGCGTGGCCAGGCCGAGTAGACCGGCCGGGAGGTTGGGCGTCGACCCGAGAATCGTGCGGCCGACCAGCGCCCCGAGGGCGATGCCACCGGCAAAGTCGTAGACGCCCAGGCCGGACACCACGCGGCGACCCGCGAGGCGCAGCAGCACCAGGACGCCGACGTACATGCCGATCGCGGACACCACGACCGCGGCCGCCTCGGGCCCGTTCAGCGAATAGTTCATGGGCCCACTCTGCCGGGCCAAGGTTTCCGGAACCCGCAGCGCGGCCCAGGCTCAACGACCCGTGTTGCCGAGCGGCGGCAGCCCGGGGAGCGGGCCCGCGGGCGCCTTGGGCTCCTCGCGAGGCGAGGGTTCGGCGTGGAGCCCGTCGCCGTCGCCCTTCTTTCCGGCCACCGCGATGTCCATGAACATGTCCGGGTGGAACCGGCACTTGATGCGCCAGTCGAACGGTTCGGTGAACGTCACCTCGAACGTGGTGTTCGGCGGAATGTCCGGCGAGTTGATCTCGGTGCCGTCGACCTGCACGACCGAGTGGAGACTGTCGTCGCTCTCCTTGTTGGTCCAGACGACCGTGTCCCCCGGCTTGATCTTCAGCACGTCGGGATCGAAGACGAGGTTGTGCTGCGTGACCTCGTAGGTCTTCGGCTGTGGGCTCTTCTTGGCCTGCGCCGGGCCGGCGGTGGCGAGGAGCAGCGCCGCGGACAGTCCAACGGCCCAGACGTGTGGGGGCATGAATTCCTCCTGTGGCTCGAATCGGCGGTGCGGGGGCCGCGACAACGCGACCCCGGCACGAACCTGACGGTGCTTCAGCTGATTAGCACTTCTTCTTGAACGCGAGCGGGAAGCGCTGCTCGCAGGTGAGCTGCTTGTTCGTCTTGTTCATCGGAACTCGCTCCACCCAGCCCGCGTAGGCGAGCGGGACGGTCATGACGCCCTGGCCGCCCATGCCGGACAGCTCGGAGATCGCGTCGTCCGTGGCGGTGGAGCTGGTGGCGTCGGTCAGCAGACGCCCGACGATCGCGGCGTCGACGGGGTTGCCGTCGGCGTTCGGGTCGATGTCGACCACGAGCAGCTGGTTGGAGAACTTGTTGGTGATGTACCCGTAGTAGCCGCCGCCCTTCTTGGCCCCGAAGTTCACGCCGTGACAGCCCGCGTCGCACGGGAGCCACGCGGCAATCTCGTCCGTGTCCGGGTCGATGATCCCGAGCTGGGAGGAGAAGGTGTTGGCGATGATGCCGCCGACGTCGTTCGGGGAGATCGCCACCTGGATCGGGAGACCGCCGAAGCCGCCGCCGCCCACGCCCGAGACCGGGTCGTAGTTCGTCCAGAGGTCGACCTCCTTGTTGGCGACCTTCTTGCCGTTGTCGTTGCAGGCCGCCTTGGCGTTCGAGAAGCAGGTGAAGCTGGCGCCGAGGAAGTTGGCCATGTAGGTGCGGTCGCCGCGCGCGTCCATGCCGGTCGCGATCGGGAACTCACCGGTCTTCTTGTGGACGAACGTGCCCTTCGGAATGTCGACCAGCGAGGCGTTGTAGAGGTTGACGTTCGGGGCGGCCATCCACTTGGCGTTGCCGGACATCCAGTGCGCGTGCGGGTGGGCGATCTTCTCGCCAGCGCTGCCGACCTTGATACGACGGTCGATCTTGGTCGCACCGGGCGAAAGCTCGATCACCGCGCCGCCGCCGCCGAGTGCCACGTGCAGCTGGTCGGTGTCGGTACGGGTCATGACGTGGGTCGGCGAGGGGCCGACCTCGATGCGGCGGATCAGCTTGCCGGACGAGCGGTCGAACACGTTGAGCATGTTGCCGAACCACTCGGTCTGGTAGATGAACTTTTCCTTCTTGTCCGTCCACATGTTGTGCGGGTTGTTCATGTTGATCTCGGGAGCCGCGATCTTGCGCTCGATCTCCCAGGTCTCCGCGTCGAGCACCGTGATGGCGCCAGACTTCTCCTTGCCGGCGTACTTCTCCATCTGCGTGTTGAAGTAGACCTTGCCGATGCCCGCAGTGGACGGCTTGACGCCGGACTTCTCGAGGGTCTTCGGCAGTGCGAACTCGTCGCGGATGCGCTGCTCGAGGTTCGGAACCAGCTGCGGGTTACCGCTCTTGTCGTACATCAGGATGGGAGCCGGAGCGAACTTCGGGTCCCAGGTGACGTCGCCGCTGTCGCTGAACTTCTGCCAGTTCTCCGGGTTGGTGATGACGAAGAACTTCTGCGCCAGCTGCGTGATGATGCTCGAGTACGACGGCACGGTCATGCCGCGGCTCTTGATGACCAGCTTCGGAGCGAAGTCCGGGCCCGGGGTCAGCGGGTCGTCGACGACGACGGCGCCGAGCATGTACGGGTGCACCTTGCAGGCGAACGCGTACAGGCCGGGCTTGGTCAGCTCGACGGCGCGGCTGCCGATGTAGGCACCGGTCTGGTCGAAGGGCATCCCGGAGGCGCCTTCGGGCCAGATGAGGGCGGTGCTGGTGTGCGCCTGGCCCGTGCCCGGCTGGCCAACGTTGAAGTTGACGGTCACCGGAAGCAGCGGAGCGGCGGCGCGAATGCCCTTGAGTACGGCCATCATCTCCGCGCCGGTCTTGCTCTTGTTCAGCGCGATCGGCTGGTCGGCCGGAAGGTTGGCGGCCTCGGCCGCGAACGCCTTGGTCAGGTTGTCGATCTGGGCGATGCGGACGTCCTTGACCGGGAGCAGCTGGGCCACCGTGGAGCGGACCAGGTCCAGGTTGAGCATCTTGTCGACGTCGTACCCGAGCTGGCCAAGAGTCTTGCCGCGGACGTGCTTGCCACGCAGGCCGGGCAGGTCCTCGTTCAACGTCGCGCGCAGCTCGTCGCCGGTGAGCATGCCCGAACCGACGATCCGGCCCGCCTGGGGAGCTCCCTTGTACGACGCGGCACCGACCAGGCTCGGCTGGACCGCGACGGCGAGCGAGTGGGTGCCGACGATCGCGGTGCCGGTGTCGAACCAGCTTCCTTGAGCGTCGGTCTGGGCGAAGCTGATCGGCCGCGGGCCGAGACCCACCGGCGGGTCGAACCCGATGGTGGTCGAACCCGGTGCGGAGATCCCGGAGTCGCGCCCCGTGATCGCCTTTGCGGACAGGTCCGTCGTGTTCTGGTCGGCGGAGGCGTAGGCGACCCCGGCCGATCCGAGCATGCTCATTGCAACGGCGGCGGCCACGGCGGTTGCGCGCCGGACGGCCGTGCCCGTTGAGCTTCTGCTCATTCCTGAGCTCATGCATCTCTCCTGAAGGATTGGCGTCTCGAGCGACTGCGTCGCCCACCCCTCGCTGGACGGGGTGGCCGGGCCGTGCGCTCCCTCACCGTTCACTGCCGGGGCGGCTCGGCGCGCGGCGTGGGGCGTCGCGTCCGTTGGCCTTCTGGCAGCTGTTGCGTCGCTTCCCCCTCCTGGCTTGGCCTCAGTGCCCAGCCCACGGTTCGCGTGACCTGGGTCACGGCGGTTCTTCGACGTGCTGCATTAGTCCAATGTCCGGTTTCTCGGAAATAGAGCGTTTGTGTCCGCAGGATCAACTTCCATTCCCGGTGCCACGAAGAGGCTGAGAGAGCAGCGCTCTCGGTTCTCGAGGGAGGCGATATCGGCGGCAAATAGTGCCCATACCCAACGCGGGTACGGTCCGGTATTCCCGCAGGCCACACCCCCCATGAAGGGGTCGGCGATGTGCAACCCAAGCCACATCTGGGTGTGATCCAGCGCACATCCCGCGCTCAGTCGAGCGCCTGGGGATAACGATTGAGGAAAGACCTGTGACCTCCATCACACTTGGAGATTCGAAACATGGCCGCAATTCCAGCGATCCGCGCCCGTAGCAGTGCTCGGTCAATCTCGCCGAAAGGCAATTGATGCGCACCGGAGGGCCGATGTCCGTGACGGAAAAGAAGAAGCTGGCAGGGATATCTCGTGCTGCGACATTTCTATTGCCGGTGTTCGTCCTCGTGGGAGCCGTCGCGGTGATCGCTCCCAAGGTGCTCGACGGTGACGACGGCGCCGAGAACCCGGTGTTCTCCTCGACCACTCGCGAGGTCACCTACGAGATCGTCGGCACCGGCGTCGCCGAGCAGATCACCTTCACCTCGGGCGAGGCCAACGCCACGAAGACGATCACCAACGTGACGATGCCCTGGAAGCAGACCGTGGTCATCCCCGTGGGCGTTGCCGGCGGCACGGCCAACGTGATCGCCTCCAACCCGCGCAACGACACGACGATCACCTGTCGCATCTCCATCGGGGGACGCGCGGTGAAGGAGGTCAACGCCACGGACGGCTACGTCGACCCGGGTTGCTCGGTGCAACTGCAGCCCGAGCTAGTCGACTGACTCAGCCGATCAGGCAGGCCCACGCCGTGCTGGGCGGCTCGACGAAGGCAACCTTTGCGAGCCATGCACGGCGGGTGCCGGGGTAGTTCTTCGCGCAGTCCGGGCGCTCGGTCGGGAACGCGGCGGCCAGCGGCTGCGCCGGCGGCGCGGCCACTGCGCCGACCAGGCCCGTCGCGCAGTTCGCGTGGGCCGAGGCGACGACCAGGACGCCTTCGCGGATCTTGCCGGGCGAGCCGGCCCACACCACGCACATCGACGCCCCGACGGGGAGCTCGTCGGGGGCCGAGACGATGCGGATCGGGACCGGCTGCAGCGGTCCGCACAGCTTGGCCACGTCCGCGGTCCACCAGTTCGCGCCGGTGGTGCAGACGGCCTTGCGCGGGACGCAGTCCTTGGACCCCTGCGCATCGTCCTGACGGACCATCACACAGCCCTTGGTGCGACGAATCGGCGCCGCCTGCAGCGGGGCCGGGGTCGCGGTTTCGTGAACCTCGAAGCCACCGACGGCCTGTTTCGCCGCCTGCGTGGTGTCGGCCGCATTCTCTGCGCCGCAGCCGGCGAGCACCACCAGCCCGCACAATGCCGCGACCGTCGAACGCGACCGACCCACGCGTGCCACCCTCACGGGCCGAGTCTGACCCGCCGGTGTTGCGCGCCTGTTACGCCCGCCGGGTGGAATCGCTGAACTCTCCAATCAGCCGCGCCAGCTCTGCAGGGGCTGTTCCGCAGCTCAGCTCAACCTCGGGCATGACCGGCGCTCCCCTCTCGACTGCTCTGGTCGCCAATGGTCCGGTCCTGCGTAGAACGTCCGCAATTACCTGTGGGGTAACCCTTACGGACACCTCTCAAGATCATCGAAACCGGGGTTTCGGCACGTGCACGCCACTAGCCTGGCGAGGTTGGAAACCGGGCCGGGGGGCCGGGCCTGGGACTTTGGGGGCGGAATGTCTTTGTCCAGACGGCGACGCGTTGGTCGGATGGCGACGCTGGCCGCGGCGGGTGCACTGCTCGCCGGTTGCGGTGGCGGCGGCGGCAACTCCGGCGGCACGCCGCCGGCGGCCGGCGGGCCGCGGCCGGGCACGATCAGCGCCACGCTCGCCTCTCCCAACGACTGCCTGACGGTGGCCGGCGCCGCGTCGTCGGGCGCTGTCGCGCTTGCGGCCTCGCGCGCGCTGTTCCAGAACGCGCCCGCGGCGATCGTCGCTCCGGCGGTGGACGGGCCGGAGCTGCGCGCCGCCGCCGAGGAGGCCCGTACGCGCGGGATCCCGCTCCTGCTGCAGGAACAGCCGGCGGCGGTTTCGCCGACGCCGTCGGCTGCGCCGACGTCCACCGGTACCGACGTTGCGCCGTGCCCGGCGCCGGCCGCGCTGCCGGTGGAGACGCCGACCCCGGCGGTGTCCTCGACGCCGCCGGCTTCTGCGACGCCAACGCCCACCGTCGTCGCCACGCCGACCTCTGCGCCCTCGGTTCCCGCGGCCGCCTCCTCCTTCCGCGACCCGGCGCTCGAGGACGGCGGTGTCGCCTGTCTGCCGGTCGTGCAGCCCGGCTCCGTTGCGGCACCGGTCCCGGCCGTCACCGCAACCCCGACCGTCACCGCAACCCCGACCGTCTCTGCGACGCCGACGGTCCCTGCACCTCCGTCGGTCCCCGGCTCGGCCGTCACGCCCGGCGCGACCACGTCCGCCATCGGAACGCCGAGCGTCGTCGAAACGCCGAGCGCCACGCAGACCCCGGCCGCCCCGGTGGCGCCCGCGGCGCCGACCCTCGACCCGGCCGTGTCGACCGAACTCGGCCGGCTCGCGCCGCGGGCGGTGTTCGCCACCAACCCGGACCTGGCCAACCTGCTGCGCACCGCGCTGCCCAGCCTCACGATCGTCGCCACCGCCGGCGAACTGCCGGCGACCTCGCCGGCCGTGCCACTGACGCCCGAGCTGACCGTGCTCGTCCCGGCGGAGGCCGAGTTGCGCGCCGGAGCGCTGGCGGCCGCCGCCTCCGGGCACGCAGCCGGCACTCGGGTCGTCGGCGTGACCGGCGGCGACCCGCGCGCCGGCGCCTGCGCCGTCGAGAACCTGAGCTCCCCGGCACCCGCGAAGGTGCTGGCGCTGGGTGCGGCCGGGTCGGCCAAGCGCCTCGGCGACCGCCTCGCGGCGGTGGCCACCGGCGAGCAGATTCCCGGCGGCGGGCAACTGTTCTTCCCGGGCCGCCGCCTCGTTGCGCTCTACGGCTACCCGGGGGCGCCGGAGCTCGGCGTGCTGGGGGCACAGGGACCCGAAGCGACCGTGCAGCGCGCCCGGAACGTTGCCGCGCTGTACAACGGCAAGGGCGGCATCCCGGTGGTCCCGACCTTCGAAATCATCGTCACCGTCGCGCAGGGCGTGCCCGGCTCCGACGGCGACTACTCCGCCGAGACGTCGATCGAGAAGATCCGCCCCTGGATCGACGTGGCAGAGGCTGCAGGCGTCTACGTCATCCTCGACCTGCAGCCGGGTCGCACCGACTTCCTGACCCAGGCCAAGCGCTACGAGGAACTGCTCAAGCTGCCGCACGTCGGTCTGGCGCTCGACTCCGAGTGGCGGCTCAAACCCGGTCAGGTCCACCTGCGTCAGATCGGCAGCGTCGACGCCTACGAGATCAACCAGGTCACCAACTGGCTGGCGGATCTGACGGCCCGTTACCGTCTGCCGCAGAAGCTGCTGGTGCTGCACCAGTTCAGCCTGACGATGATCACCAACCGTCCGTCGCTGATCAATCGCGACGAGATCGCGCTGCTGATCCACATGGACGGCCAGGGCGAGCCGCGGCAGAAGGACGGCACCTGGAACATCGTCACCCGGACCGTGCCGAGAACGATCTGGATGGGGTGGAAAAACTTCTACCGCAAGGACACCCGGCTCATGAGCGCGGACGAGACCCTGAACCGCACGCCGGTACCGGTGATGATCTCGTACCAGTAGGCCCGGGGAAGTTCCCGGTTTTCCTGTAACGCCGCATTGTCCGGCTTAGCGTGGATGCGTGGACCACTCGGTCGAGCGCCCCCGTTCTCGCTTCGTGCTGGCCGGATACGGGCCGCTGGCAGGGCTCGTCGTCGTCCTGCTGATCGTCACGGTCACGTTGCCGAGCAAGCCACCGGCCACGGTGGACGTCACTGCGTTCGTGCCGGACGAGGTGGCGGCGGGCGAGGCGATCGCGGCGGACCTGCCCGAGCCGCGGGTCTCGGCGAGCGGCGCCAAGGGCGCGCCGAGGGCCCAGCAGGGCAAGGGCAAGGCGGCGAGCACGCCGACCCTCGGCAAGACGGCAGTGGCCCCGGCGGTCGCGGGCACGGCGCCGGTGGCGAACTGCGCGGGCGGTCTGCTGCAGGTGAAGGGGAGCGCCTACTCCCCCGCCTGCGTGAACTTCTCCGGCGACAACGGCGGCGCCACCTCCCGCGGAGTCGCGGCCGACACCATCAAGGTCGCGATTCGCGAGAGCTCCACGACGCGCGACGAAGACGACAAGGCCGACAGCGACCTGGAGAAGAAGGCCGAGGAAGCCGGCATCCGATCGAGCCCCGCGGACCGGAAGCGCGAGCTCGACACCCTCGTCGCGTACTTCAACGAGCACTACGAGCTCTACGGTCGCAAGGTCGAGCTCGTTCGCTACAAGGGCCGAGGCGATCAGGCCAAGGAGATCGGCGGCAGCGGCCAGGAGGGCGCGAACGCCGACGCGCTCAAGGTGGCCCAGGAGCTCAAGGCGTTCGCGGACATCTCCGCGTTGACCCAGCCCTACATGGACGCGCTCGTCCGGCAGAAGGTGGTCTCGATCGGCGGGCTGCACCTGCCGTCGAGCAACTACCGGGCGAAGGCGCCCTATGCCTGGGGCCAACTCATCGACTGCACGACGCTGATGACCTCGGCGGTGGACCTGCTCGCGAAGCGGCTGCCGGCCTCGGGCAACGCCGAACGCGCGGGCAGCACCGCAATGCGCGAGAAGCCCCGGAAGTACGGCCTGCTGTTCCCGGACGACGCGGTGTACGCGCAGTGCATCAAGGAGGCCCGGCCGAAGCTCGAGGCGGCGGGGATCTCGTTCGCCAAGGAGATCCGCTACGCGTTGGACTTCTCCAAGCTGCAGCAGGAGTCGCCGAACATGGCGGCCCAGTTGAAGAGCGCCGGGGTCACGACCCTGGTGCTGGTCACCGACCCGCTGCTGCCGTTCTTCCTCACGGGTGCCGCGACCCAGCAGGACTTCTACCCGGAGTGGTTCGTCACCGGCACGATCGGCACCGACGCCGACGTCGCGGGCCAGTTCTACGACCAGGACCAGTGGCGCAACGCCATCGGGCAGAGCTACCTAACCGGATTCGGCGGCAGCAAGAACTCCGAGGCCCGGCGCGCATTCGCGTCGATGAAGAACGGCACCCCGACGGCGCTCGTGGACCTGACGTACCAGACGCTGATGATGCTGTTCATCGGCATCCAGCAGGCGGGCCCGAGTTTGACCCCCGCCACCTTCGCGCGCGGCATGTTCTCCTACGGCCCGCACGTCGGGGAGTACGGGCGCTGGAGCTTCGGCCCGAACGACTACACGACCGTCGACGACGCCCGCGAGTTCTACTACGACCCACGCGCGATCAGTTCGTTCAACAGCAAACCCGGCGCGTGCGTGCCGGTCGGGCGCGGCACTCGGTACGTCGGAGCCACGTGGCCCGCGAAGTCCGCCGGCCCGCCCATCCCCCCGGCCGTCGCTCCGTAGCGTCCACTGCACGGTAGAACGCGAACTGCTGAGGCGGTCGGTGGCCGAGATCTCGCACCGGTGGTTGCGGTTGCACCGCTGGGTGGACGGAAGCCGCTACCCGCAGGCGTACCCGGGCTGCGGCAGACGGGCAGGCCAGCGTTCGAGGCCCCACGGTCGTTACCGCCCCCTAGGGTCGGTCGCCGAGCAGGGAGGCGATCCGAGTGCCGCCGGGCGGCCGCACCGGCGGCGCGCCCGTCGCTTCTATGCTCGGCAGCCGACGCGCGATCGGAGGGGCGGCCATGCGAGTGGGGGGCGATGCGCTGTCCGCGCACGCCGCCGACCTGCTCGAGGAGTGGAAGTTGGCGCCCGACGGGGCCCCGGAGCGACGGCCGAGGTCGCTCGTCGTGCCCGTGCGGACGGAGTCCGGAACGCCCGTAGTGCTGAAGGTCGCGGAGCCGAGCGAGGACGGCGCGCTCGCGCACCTCGCGCTGCGGCACTGGCATGGGAACGGCGCCGCCAATCTGCTGCGCGCGGACCCGCACCGCGACGCGCTGCTGCTCGAACGGCTCGGCCCCGACGACCTCGGCACGATATGGGATCTGACGGCGTGTGAGGTGATCGGCGAGCTGTACGGGCGGCTGCACGTGCCGGCACCCCCGCAGCTGCGCCGACTGCCGGACGTCGTGCGTGCAGGCGCCGAGCGGCTGCGCACGGACGGCCCGCTGCCCAGGCGGATGGTCGAGCAGACACGTGGCCTCGGCCGGGACCTCGTCGAGGATCCGGCGAGCGTCGGCACGATGATTCACGGCAACCTGCACCACGGCAACGTCTTGGCGGCCGGCGAGGACTGGGCGGCGGTCTCCCCGCGCCCGTTGAGCGGCGATCCACACTGGGAGCCTGCGCCCGCGCTCTTGGCGAACTGGGACGAGGTCAGCGAAGACGTCCGGTTCGGCGTGCGACGCCGCTTCGACACCTTGATCGACGTCGCGAGTCTCGACGAGGACCGCGCTCGGGCGTGGACGGTGGTCCGACTGGTGCACGTCGCCGCGGACGCCGAACCCGACCTCCTGACCCGGTGCATCGCCGCCATCAAGGCCATCCAGAGCTGACACGGTCTGGAATCCGCCTGCCGTGTCAGCCGAAACGGCTCCACAAACCAGGACAAACCGGGCGCGCCAACAACCACTTCGGCTGTCGGGCGCAACGGTCCCTTGACCCAGGGGTCGGGGTGGGGTTACACGAGGGCGGGGGCCAGGGGGAGGGTGGTGGCGCCACCGAGGCGGAGCTCGATCTCCTCCTCGGCGCCCGGGCCGACGTGCACCGCTTGTTCGGCCACCAGGGACTGGACGACGTCGACTCGGTGGGCGCCGGCGGGGAGCTCGGCGAGGTCGAAGTGGCCGTTGGGGCCGCTGCGGCAGGAGGCCAGCACGGTGCCATCGACCGCGTGGACGGTGACCAGGGCACCGCCGATCGGTTGGCCCGCCGGACCGCGCACCCGGCCGCGCAGACGAGCGGGCGGACCGGCGGCGGGAGCGGGCGCGAGCTGCTCGGCCTCTGCGGCGGGGCGGGCGGGCAGGAGCCAGGCGGTCAGGATCGCGCCGACCGTGCACACGCCGGCGACCACGAGACAGCCGACCGAGAAGCCGCTCAGGAAGGCGTCGGAAGAGGCCTGCGCCACGGCATCGGCCAGCGCCGGATCGCCGATGCCAGCGATCACCTGCTGCGCGGCGCCGAGCGAGTCCCCCGCAACGCCTCGGACGGACTCGGGCAGCGCCGCCAGCGCGCTGCTGTCGGCCAGGCTCGTGGCGTAGAGCGAGGCCTGGATGCTCCCGACCACCGCGACGCCCAGGGTGCCGCCGAACTCGCGGGTCGCATCGTTCATGGCCGAGCCGATTCCCGCCTTCTCCTTGGGGACCTCGCCCATGATCGCCTCGGTCGCCGGGGCGCTGGTCAGGCCGGCTCCCAGGCCCATCGGGACCACCTGCAACACGATGACCAGGTAGCCCGTCGACGTGTCGTCCACGGAGATCCAGGCGAAGGAGAAGGCGAGGAGAACGAGACCCGCGGTCACTACGAGCTTGTTCCCGATGCGCACCGCGAGCACCGTCCCCACCACGGAGCCCACGCCCATCGCCACCGCAAACGGGGCAATGCGCAACCCCGCCTCGAACGGGGAGTAGCCCAGCACGAACTGCAGGTACTGCGTGCCGAGGAAGATGAATCCGAAGATCGCGAAGTACACGAAGGCCAGCGATCCGCTGGCCGCGGAGAACCGCGGGTTGGCGAACAGTCGCACGTCGAGCATCGGCTCGGGACTGCGCAGCTCCCACCCGATCAGCGCGGCGAACAGGGCCAGCGAGACGGCGAACCCGGCCAGGGTTTCGGTGCTGCCCCACCCGTGCTTGGGCGCCTCGATGATCGTGAAGACCAACGAGCCGACGGCGAGCACCGACAGGGCCAGACCCCCCAGGTCCAGCCGCGGCGTGGAAGGGTCGCGCGACGTGTGCACGTAGCGCGCGGACAGTGCCGCTACCCCGGCCGCCAGCGCCATCAGCAACAGCAGGCTGCCGCGCCAGGACCAGATGTCGGTCATCGCGCCGCCGATCATCGGGCCGAACCCGGCGCCGAGACCGGCCGCCGCCCCCCAGATGCCGATCGCCTTGGCTCGCGCGGCACGGCCGGTGAAGACGTTGGAGATGATCGACAGCGTGGTCGGAAAGATCAGCGCCGCGCCGAGGCCCATCACGACCTGAGCCGCCGTCAGTTGCGCCGTCGAATCGGCGGTGGAGCCGACCATGGCGGCCCCCGCGAACACCGCCAGGCCGAGGATCAGCGCGCCCTTGCGGCCGTACCGGTCCGACAGGCTGCCGAACGCGAGCACGAAGGATGCGAACGCGAGGTTGTACCCGTCGACGATCCACTGCAGATCGCGCGTGCTGGCCTGCAGGTCCGTGACGAGCGCGGGCAGCGCAATGTTCATCGTCGAGGTTGCCAGCATGATCGTGAACGTCCCCGCGCAGAGCGTGGCAAGGACGAGATTGGCATGCCGGGCGGCGTCGGGCGCGGGCTTGTCGCGCGGGACGAGACTCGTCGTAGCCACCGTGGGACCTCCGGTGCACAGACCAGACGCTGATAGAACGTCGTTCTACAACAGCGTAACCCCGGTCTGCCCACAGGAAAAGATCAGGCCACCGTGTGCCGCGCCACGGCCGCTAGACCAGAACGGGCTCCGCGGCCACCCGGGCGGGCGGCGCGACGGCGTCGGAGTCGAGCGTGGCGCCGCAGAAGCACTGCAGCAGAACTCGGATGCGACCCGAGGCCGCATTGGACAGACTGAGGACGCGGCGGGGACCGAGCAGCACTCGGGAGCCGCACTCGGCGCAGTAGGGAGCGAACATGGTCAGATCCTTCGCCGAAAGAATGGTCGATGCACGGGCCAATCAGGCATCATTGGCTGGTGACTACGCGAGCCAATTACGGATCTAGCGACACCGCCCGGCTGGTCGAGACGCTGGGCCCGTGGAACCGCTCGGGCCACGGCACGCTCCCCCAACGGCTGGCGCACGCGCTGCGCGGCGCGATCGTCGCCGGGCTCGTCGGCGAGGCCGAACGGCTGCCGCCGGAGCGCGAGCTCGCCGCAGCCCTGGCGGTGAGCCGGTCCACCGTGACCGCCGCCTTCGACCTGCTCCGCGCAGACGGCCTGCTGGTGTCCAAGCAGGGCAGCGGCACCGAGGTGCGCGGACCCGGGCGCCGCGCGATCGGCGGCTCCCGCATGGCCGGGCACATCCTCGACGTGGCCGGGATCGACCTCGCCGTCGGCGCCCCGATCGATCCCGGACACCTCCCGCCGCTGCGCGTCGACCTCGCGGATCTGACGGCGGCTCAGGCCGGCTCGGGCATGTCGCCACGCGGGCTGCCGGCCCTGCGGGAGGCCGTCGCCGCGCGGCACACGGCCGAGGGCCTGTTCACCGACGCAGCCCAGGTACACGTCACCTCCGGTGCGCACCAGGCCATCGCACTCACGCTCGCGGCGTGCGCGGCCGCGGGCGACGCGGTCGCCGTCGAGGACCCCAACTACTCCGGCGTCTTCGACATCCTGGACCGCATCGGCGCCCGGCCGGTTCCGCTGGCGGCGGACGCGGACGGCGTGCGCCCGAGCGATCTGGATCGCGTGCTGCGAACCGTTCGCCCGGCCGCCGTGTATCTCCAGACCGGCCCGCACAACCCGACCGGCCGGGTGTCCTCGCAGGACCGCGTCGCGGCGCTCGGGGCCGTCCTGGACCGCTACCGCGCGAACGTCGTCGAGGACCGCATCCTGGGCGACCTCGCGTACTCCGGCCGGCCGGCCGAACTCGCCGCCGTCTGCCGGCGCGCGAGCGTGGTGACCGTGAACTCGCTGTCCAAGGTCGGCTGGGGCGGCCTGCGGATCGGCTGGCTGCGCGCCGCACCGCCGACCGTCGAACGCACCGTGCACCTCAAGCTCGGCACAGACCTCGGCGCCGCGATCCCCGCCCAGCTGATGGCCGTCGCACTGTTCCCGCAACTCGACGAACTGGCCGCGCGGCGACGCGCGTCCATGCGCCAGGCCGTGGATCGAGCGATCGCCCGCATCGCCGTCGACCTGCCCGACTGGACGCTCGCCCGACCCCACGGCAGCGCGCTCCTCTGGGCACGGCTGCCGGTCGTCGACACCCGTCCGTTCGTCGCGCTCGCAGCGCGGCACGGGGTGCACGTGGCGCCCGGGTCGGTCGCGCAGATCGACCGGGCGGACAGCCCGTACGTGCGGATCTGCGTGGACCGCCCGGACGCCGTGGTCGACGCCGGCCTGCTGCGGCTGAGCCAGGCCTGGGCCGAGGCCACCGAACCCACCCTCCAGCGCGTCCTGGGCTGACCTCGACTTACGCCGTACGTTACGTGGGCTATGCTCGAAGCGCCGGGGGATGCGGCGAGGGCGGTAATCCGTGGTCGGCCTGTCTCGGTGGTGCTACCGCCACCGGCGATCCGTCGTGCTCGCGTGGATCGGCCTCTTGGTCGGGCTGACGCTCCTCTCGCACTCACTCGGCACGCGGTACTCCGACGAGTTCTCGCTGCCGGGCACGGACTCGACCGCGGCCATGGACCTGCTGCGCGAAAGCGGCCTGGCCGACCGGGCGGGCGACTCCGGCCGCATCGTGCTGCACGCCAAGACCGGAGCGCTCCCCTACCCGGCGACGGAACAGGCGCTGCGACCGGCGCTCGAGCAGATCGCCGCTCTGCCGTCCGTCGGTCGAGTGGTGGGCCCGTACGACAGTGGCGGCGGCGCCCAGATGAGCCCCGACGGCGCGACCGCCTTCGTCACGGTCGAGTTCACCGGGTGGGGCCGCGAAATGCCGATGGCGACGCTGAAGGCGATCGACGAGATCGCCGCGTCGCTCGAGACGCCGACGCTGCAGGCGGAGTTCGGCGGCAACGCGGCCTCCCAACTGCGGCGCGACTCCGCCCGGATCAGCGAGATCATCGGGTTCTCGGTGGCGGCCCTGGTCCTGTTCTTCGCCTTCGGTTCGCTGCTCGCCATGGTTCTCCCCCTGATCGTGGCGGTCCTCGCGTTGGGCGCCGCGCACGCCGCGATCGGTCTGCTGAGCCACGTGCTTCCGGTCGGCTCGATGGCACCCAGCTTCGCCACGCTGATCGGCCTCGGCGTCGCGATCGACTACGCGCTGTTCATCGTGACCCGCCACCGCGCCGGGCTCCGATCGGGGATGGCACCCGAGGACGCCTCGACGATCGCGCTGAACACCGCCGGCCGGGCCGTGATCTTCGCCGGCGGCACCGTCGCCGTGGCACTGCTCGGCCTGCTGGTGCTCGGCGTCGACTTCCTGAGCGGCATGGGCATCGCCAGCGGACTGATGATCGCCTTCGCCGTCGTCGCCACGATCACCCTGCTGCCCGCGATGTTCGGGTTCGCGGGATTGCGGGTGTTCCCGCGCAAGGAGCGGCGCAGCCTGGCGGCGGGCGGGCTCCCGATGCAGGCCCAGTCCCCGCGCTGGGAGCGGCTGGCCCACCGCGTCGAGCGGGACCCGCTCGCGTTGGGCATCGTCGCGCTGGCCGCCGTCCTGCTGCTGGTGGCGCCGACGTTGACGCTGCGCATGGGCTCGTCGGACCAGGGCAACGATCCCGCCGGCTGGAGCACGCGGGCCGCCTACGACTTGATGGCCGCCGGCTTCGGGCCCGGCGCCAACGGGCCGCTGCTGGTGGCCGCGAAGGTGCCCGACGCTGCGAGCGAGGAGCGGTTCGACGCGCTGGTACAGGTGCTGCGGTTCACCGAAGGCGTCGCCTTCGTGGGTGCCACGCCACCCGGTCCGGACCCCACGGTCAAGGTGTTGACGGTCGTTCCGCTGACCTCGCCGCAGGACGCCGCGACCACCGAGCTCGTGCACCGAATCCGCGATCAGGTGGTGCCCTCGGTTGCCGAGGGCACGGCGCTGGCCGTCCACGTCGGCGGAACGACGGCGGTGTTCGCAGACTTCGGCGACGTGCTGAACGGAAAGCTGCCGCTGTTCCTCGGCGTCGTCGTGCTGCTCGGCTGCCTGCTGCTGATGCTGGCGTTCCGCAGCATCGTCATTCCGCTGACGGCCGCCGTGATGAACGTGCTGTCCGCGTGCGCGGGCATCGGCGTCGTCGTCGTCATTTTCCAGTGGGGCTGGGGATCCGAGGCGCTGAACTTGGGTGCCGCCGGTCCGGTGGAGTCGTTCCTGCCGGTGATGATGCTGGCGATCCTGTTCGGGCTGTCGATGGACTACCAGGTCTTCCTGGTGTCGCGGATGCACGAGGAATGGCTGCACTCGAAGGACAACGCCCGCGCCGTGCGCGTCGGGCAGGTCGAGACCTCGCGAGTCATCACCGCCGCGGCCACGATCATGGTGTGCGTCTTCCTGGCGTTCGTCCTCACCGGGGTCCGCGCGATCGCGGAGTTCGGGTTGGGCCTGGCGACGGCGATCCTGATCGACGCCCTCGTGCTGCGCACCGTGCTGGTGCCGGCCGCGATGCACCTGTTCGGACCCGCCAACTGGTGGCTGCCGCGCTGGCTGGACCGCCTACTGCCACATCTGTCGGTGGAGGGGCCGGCCGCGCACGAGGCGCCGCCGCCACCGGCCGCGATCCCCGTCCAGAGCGGCGTGGTCGACCTGCGCGGCGCCGTGCGCTGCCACAGCGGCGCCGTACCCGGCTGGGCGGTCGTGTCGGTACAGGACGCCACCGGTGCCGAGATCGGCCGCGCCGCCACCGGTGCCGACGGCCGGTTCGCGCTGCCCGTGCCGCGACGCGACGGCTACACCCTGCTGGTCCGATCTCCCGGCCACGTCGACGCCGAACGGTCGGTCGCGGCGGGCGACCGTGTCGACGTGATCCTCGCCGACGTCTCCGCTCAGTCGAAGATGTCCGGCTGATCGCGGCTGATCCGTTCCCAGATCGGCTGGAACTGGAACCACCCGGCGAACTCGTAGCCGATCTGAGCCCGCGTCATTTCCGCGACGTCGTGCTCGATGAGGATCGGCTTGCCGCCCAGGCCCGCCGCGGCCGCGTAGGCGTTCAGCTGGCACTGGGCGCTGCGCTCGAGGGTGAGGAACCACCAGGCGGCGGAGTCGACCGAGGTGCCGACGGTGAGCATGCCGTGGTTGCGCAGGATCACCGCCTTGTGCATCCCGAGGGCCTCGGCGACGCGGTGACCCTCCTCCTCGTCGAGCACGATGCCGGAGTACTCCGGGAGCAGGCCGATGTCCTCGTAGAAGGCGCAGGCGTCCTGGGTGAGCGGCTCGATGGTCATGTCCAGGCTGGAGAACGTCTTGCCGGCCGGGCCGTGCGCGTGGGCGGCGGCGAGCACGTCCGGGCGTGCGGCGTGCACCGCGCAGTGGATCGCGACGGCGGCGCCGTTGACGGCCCGGTCGCCTTCGACAACGACGCCCGCTTCGTTCACGCGGACCAGGTCGCTGCTGCGGATCATCGAGAAGTGCATGCCGAACGGGTTGACCCAGAACGTGTCCGGCTCGGCCGGGTCCCGCACCGTGATGTGCCCGGCGACGCCTTCGTCCAGCCCTGCCTTGCTGAACATGCGAAACGCCCCGGCCAGCTTGGCCTTGCGATGCGCACGTTCCGCTTCGACCGTCTCGAATGCCTCCGGCTTCGGCATGAACAGCGGCCTGCCAGCGGCGTCGGCAGTGGCGGCGTTGGTCGGAGCCTTCTCTGCGGTCGTGGACACGGTGCCTCCCGGGCGTCGGGGCGATACTCCCCTGCGACGCTACCTCGCGGGAGGGCCCTGGCGCTTCTGGCCGAGCTTGCCGACCTGGTGCAGGCCCTTCGAGACCTTCGTCGGCTTGCCGTGCTTGGCCTCGATGCGCATGGCCGCCTTGCGGGCGACCAACCCAACGAGGGGCACGACGATGGTCAGGATGAGCCAGCGGCGGACGCGGCTGAACAGGAAGGCGAACATCGGTCGATTATGGAGCTCACCTCGGCGACGTCGTGCAGCTGACCCTGCCGGTGAGAGCTGGCGGGAACGGCGGCGAGGTCATGGCGGGGTGGTCCGGGTCGCGGTTTGGCGTGCGCTCCCGCCGTTATTCATCTGCGCGGAGGCTTCGGGATGGCTGGAACCGGAGTTTTTGTGTGGTCGCCCCGGGTGCGGGGTTGCGGTGGCCGGTTGCCGTCGTCGTTCGGCCGCCGGGCAGGCGGGGGTGTCCCGTCGTGGTCGCCGTTCTGCTCCGAATCCCGGTTCAGTCGGGTGGGTCGAGCAGGTCGCGTTGCAGGCGCCAGTAGTCGTTGCGGCGCGGGGTTTGGGCGGGGTCGATCCAGGGTGGCGGGATCGCTTCGGGTAGTCCGTCTGCCCCGAGACGTAGATCCCAGCCTCGGTGATGGACCGTCACATGGTGCCTGCCACAGAGCAAAGCCCCGTTCTCAAGGGACGTTTCGCCGCCGTGTTCCCAAAACTCGAGATGGTGGGCGATGCACATCCACGCGGGTTGCGTGCATCCGGGGAAGACGCACCCGGTGTCGCGCGCTACGAGTGCGGTCCAGATCCCGGGAGTGACGGTCCGATGGGTCCGGCCTACGGACAGTGGAACACCGGAGGGGTCGAGGACGATGGGGGTGACCTCGGCGTCGCACATCAGCCGCCGTACGGCCTCGGGGGTGAGGGCGGAGCCCGTGGCCAGGGCGGCGAGGGTGGCGTCGGGCTGGCCCTTGAGCGTGGCGAGGTCGACGGTGACGACGACCTGGGGCGCCTTCCCGCGGGAGGTGGGGAGGTCGCCGTGGCGCAGGAGCTGCTCGAAGATCAGGACCATCGCGTCCGCGCGCCGCTGCGGCGCGGTCCGCGGGTCGAGTTCGCCGTTCGCGGCCGGTTCGGGGGCGTCGAGGGCGGCCATCGCCGCCCGTGCCATCGCGATCCGTTCC
>JBQTKD010000123.1:0-54874 GCA_052386455.1 Sporichthyaceae bacterium | reverse complement strand
CGGACACCGTCGAGGCCTTCCGGACTGGTTGCTTGGTCGCTACCGATCCTTGAAGGCCTCGTCCCGTTTCCGGCTCAAGCTGCGCTACTCGGCGAGTCCCGCCCCCACCTCAGCTCTGAAGAGCCGGCAAAGGCCGCGCAGGCGGACCTCAAGGCGGCAAAGGCCGCCGCGGCGCCGGACTGTTTCGCCGGCCCGGTCATGGCCCGATTCGGCGGCGACGGAACGCGGACCACCTCGGTCAACAGCACGGTGCCGGTGACCGTGAAGGGCGCGACGGACGCCGTCGCGTTCAAGATGACGCTGCGGGTCGACGGCACGCAGGACCCGAAGAAGATCGTCGTGTACGTCGTGCAGGCGGTGGTCGACAGGGTCCGCGTCTCGATCCTGCTGGCTCGCACGAACGGCACCCAGCCCGCACTCGCCTTCGCCACCCGGTTGGCGGGCGTAGCGGTGGCCAAGGTGCTCGCCAAGGCGAAGGAGTAGTCGCTCCCCCAACGGAGAGGTCCATGCGGTCTCGGGTCGTCGTGGGCGGCGTTGTCTGGCCGCGGTCGCGAAGGGCGCGTTCGGCGTCTAACCGACGATGCGGCAGACGAGGGCACGCTGGGCAACGGTCGCGCCGACGTGGACCGCGAGACCTTCGACGGTCCCGGCTCGGTGCGCGCGGATGGGGTTCTCCATTTTCATCGCCTCGAGCACGGCGAGCAGATCGCCGGGCTCGACTCTGTCGCCGTCCGCGACGACGACCGACACGATCGTGCCCTGCATCGGTGCCGAGACCGCCGGGCCGGCGGCCGTCTCGGTCGCCGCGGCGCGCAACGACGCCGACTCGGTTCGTGCTCGCTCGCCGGTCTCGCCAAGCCCGTCGAGGCCCGGCACGGTCACCGTCATCGGTCGGCGACCGACTCGCACGATCAGTTGGTTGTCCTCGCCCGCTTCCGGACGCCACGGGGCCACGTTTCCCTCGAAGTCCTCCTCGAGCCAGCGGTTGTGCACCGCGAACGACTCGGCGAAGTCCGGGTGCTCCACCACGAGGCGGTAGAGCGCGAGGGGTGTAGGGACCCCTTCGATCCGCAGACTGGCGAGGGCTCGCCCCGCACGACGGAGCGTCGTCGCGCGGTTCGGGCCGGAGACGACGAGCTTGGCGAACATGGAGTCGTAGCGCCCGTCGACCATGTCGCCGGCCTCCACTCCGGTGTCGACGCGAATGCCCGGTCCACTCGGCCAGGTCAACGTCCGCAGCGTTCCCGGTACGGGCAGGAAGCCGCTCCCGGCGTCCTCGGCCACGAGCCGGAACTCGATCGCGTGGCCGGCCGCGGCCGGTTCCACACCGGTCAGCAGTGCGCCGCCGGCAATGCGGAACTGTTCGGCGACGAGGTCGACGCCGGTGGTCTCCTCGGTGACCGGATGCTCCACCTGCAGGCGCGTGTTGACCTCGAGGAAGGTCAGGGTGCCGGCGGCGTCGAGGAGGTACTCGACGGTTCCGGCGCCGACGTAGCCCGCGGCCCTGCACAGTGCCGCGGCAGAGGCGTGGACTGCCTCGCTCGTCGCCGCGTCGAGGAAGGGCGCGGGAGCCTCCTCGATCAGCTTCTGGTTGCGCCGCTGCACCGAGCAGTCCCGGGTGCCGACGACCACGACGGTGCCCGCGACGTCGGCCAGGACCTGTGCCTCGACGTGGCGCGCGGCCTCGAGAAACCGCTCCACGTAGCACTCGCCGCGGCCGAACGCGGCGCTCGCCTCGCGAACCGCGGCGGCGTGGGCGTCGGCGATCTCGCCGTGGTCGCGGACGACCTTCATGCCTCGGCCGCCGCCGCCGTGCGCGGCCTTGATCAGAAGCGGAAAGCCGTGCTCCGCCGCGAACTTCTCCACTTCGTGCACGTCGGCCACGGCATTCTCGGTGCCCGCCACGAGAGGGGCGCCCACCTCGACGGCGATGCGACGTGCGGCGACCTTGTCGCCCAACAGGGCGATGGCCTGCGGGGGCGGCCCGATCCACACGAGCCCGGCGGCCTGCACGGCGCGCGCGAACTCGGCGTTCTCCGCGAGGAAGCCGTACCCGGGGTGTACTGCTTGCACGCCCATGGCGAGGGCGGCCGCGACGATCGCGGAGGCGTCCAGGTAGCTCGGGACGACCGCGGCAGCCTCGGCGGAGCGCACGTGCAGCGCGCCTGCGTCCTCGCCCGTGTGGACGGCGACGGCACGCACTCGATGTTCGGCGGCGGCACGCAGGATCCGCACCGCGATCTCGCCGCGGTTCGCCACCAGCACCGAATCGATCGGGCGCGGTACGGGGCCTGTCAATCTCATGCGTCTACTCCGGCCTGCGCGAGAACGGCACGGGCACCACGAAGGTGGGCCGCGTCCACCATGGCCCCGTTCACGATGCCCACTCCGTCCGCGGCGGCGCGTACGACCGCATGCGCGTGCGCGACTTCGGTGCCGCTCGGCGTGAAGGCGTCGTGCGCCGCCGCCACCTGAGCCAGCGTCAGACAGATCTTTCCGGCGTAGCCGAGGTCCCGCCCGGCGGCGGCGTCGGCTTGGAACGCGGTCGCGTCGTGGACGGCGATCACGGCCTGATCGAGGGCGGGCACGCCGGCAAGCCGCGCGGCGAGCACCACGCGGCTGCGGGCGTAGGCCACCTCGGCGCCCCCGGCGGTACGCCGCCCGCCCATGTCCGCCACGAAGTCCTCGGCCCCGAAGTACGCCGCGTCCGGCCCGCGCGCCAACAGTTCGCGGGCCTGCTCGACGCCCAGCGCGGTCTCCACGCCGACGACGACCAGCGCCGGACTCGGCAGCGCCGACCGGACGCCGTCGAGCTGCCCGGGGTGTTCGTACTTCGGCAGCACGACACCGTCGAGCAGCCGGTCTTCCATCGCCGCGGCGACCGCCTCGAGGTCGGCGTCGTACCAGGGCGATCCCGGCGCGTTCACGCGTACCAACACGGCGCCTGCGCCGGGACGCCGACCGGCGAGGCCGGCTACGACGAGTTCCCGCGCGGTCGCCTTCTCCTCCGGCGGAACCGCGTCCTCGAGGTCCAGCACCACGACGTCCGGCCGGCTGCGTTCGACCTTGGCAACCAGGTCGGACCGGCCGCCGGGAACGAACAGCAGGCTGCGCCAGCGGGTCATGCAGGTCGCCGCATCATCAGGCCCGTGCGGCGGGCGCGGCAGACCAGAGTGCCGTCCTGGTTGGTGGCGTGGTGCTCGAAGACCACGATTCCCGCATCTGCGCGAGACTTCGAGGGCCGTGCATCGACCACTTCGCTGCGCACGGCGATGGTGTCGCCGACGAATACCGGCGCGGGGAACACCACCTCGTTCAGTCCGAGCTGCGCGACGATCGTGCCGAACGTGAGGCCGTGCACCGAAAGCCCGACGACGAGGGCGACGGTGAACATCGAGTTCACGAGCGGGCGCCCGAACTCGGTGTTCGCCGCGTAGGCGTGGTCGAGGTGCATCGCGGCCGGATTCATCGTCATGGTGGTGAACAAGACGTTGTCCGTCTCGGTGACGGTGCGCCGAATCGGGTGCTCGACGACCAGCCCAACCTCGAGTTGCTCGAACCACAGGCCGTGGGTCACGGGGCTACACCGATCGCCTCGGCCACGATGTCGATGGCCGTGGGGTCCTCCATCGCCGAGGTGTCCCCCATCGGCTTGCCGTGCACGACGAGGTCGCGCAGCAGGCGGCGCATCGTCTTCCCGGTGCGGGTCTTCGGCATCACCGGCGTGACGTGGACGCGTGCCGGGCGGGCGTACCCGCCCATCTCCGCGACCACGTGGGCCGCGATCTGTTCCACGGCGAGGGTGGCGTCCACGTTCTGATGCAACGTCACGAACGCGATGGGGACGGTGCCCTTGGTCTCGTCCGGGACGCCGACCACCGCCGCCTCGACCACGCTGGGATGCGCGGTGACGACGGCTTCGATCTCCATCGTCGACATGCGGTGCGCCGCGACGTTGATGACGTCGTCGACCCGGCCGAGCACCCAGAGATGCCCGTCGTCGTCGAGCACCGCCTCGTCGTTGCTGGCGTACTTGCCGGGGAACCGGGAGAAGTAGGCCTCCCGGTAGCGGTCCGGGTCGTCCCACACCGTCCGGCACAGTGTCGGGAACGGGTTGAGCAGCACCAGGTTGCCCTTGACGCCCGGGCCGACGGGAAAGCCGTCGTCGTCGAGGATCTCGAACTCGTGGCCCGGTACTGCGGTGCCGAGCGATCCGGGCTTGATGCCCTCCACGCCGTAGACGGGGTAGGCCCAGGTGGAGCCGGTTTCGGTTTGCCCGTAGGCGTTGACGACCGGGGCGTCGAAGGTTCGTGTCGTCCAGCCGAAGGTGTCGGCGTCCAGCGGTTCGCCCTGCATGGTGATCAGCTTCAGCCCGAGGGGGTGCTCGGAGGCGAGGTCGTCGCCGAACTTGCGGAGCATGCGCCACAGCGTGGGTGCGGCGAGGACCTTGGTGACGCGGTGGCGCTCGCAGATCTCGTAGAACCGCGCGGTGGTCGGGGTGTCCAGTGCGCCCTCGAAGCAGGCGATGGTCATCCCGCAGGCAAGTCCGCCGACGGCGGCCTGGATCGGGAAGGTCAGCCAGCCGACGTCGGCGGCGACGAAGTACACGTCGCCGTCTTCGTAGCCCACCTGCCAGTGCGCGTTGGCCCAGGTGCCGAGCAGGAACCCGCCGACGCTGTGCACCACGCCCTTCGGCTTGGACTCCGTGCCCGAGGTGAAGATGAGGAAGGACGGATCGTTCGGGTCCAACGGCAGCGGCGCGATCCCACCCGCGCCGGCCGCGAGCACGTCGGCGTAGGCGTGCTCCCCCGACTGCAGCGGCACCGCGTCCCCGGTGCGGTCCACGACCACGGTGGCGCGGACGCTGGGCACGCGGTCCAGGGCCGTGCGCAGCGTCTCCAGCAGTGGGATCCGCTTGCCCCGCCGGTAGATCGAATCGGCGACGACGACCACGCTCGCACGGGCCGTCGCCAGGCGCGAGGCGACCGCTTCGGCGCCGAAGCCGGAGAACAGCACGGTGTAGATGGCCCCGAGGCGGTTGCAGGCATGGATGGCGGTGAACGCCTCCACGAGGTTCGGCATGTAGATCCCGACGACGTCGCCCTTGCCGACGCCGAGGTCCGCCAGGCCTGCGGCGAACGCGGAGACCTCGACGGCGAGGTCGGCGTAGGTGACGTTGCGGATCTCGCCCGGTTCGCCCTCCCAGGCGATCGCGACGCGGTTCGCGGTGGCCGGGTTCTCCGCCCACCGGTCGACGCAGTTGTCCGCGACGTTGATCGTGCCGCCGTCGAAGTATCGGAAGCCGGTGATGTCCCCGGAGCGCACCGCGGTGTACGGGCTGAGCCACCGCTGCTGGGCGGCGACCCACTCCCAGTACGCGTCCGGCGTCGGCAGGGCACGGGCCTGCGCCAACTGCTCGACCCGGGCGGGAACCGTCCAGCGCGGGGGCAGCGGCTCCACCGGTGCCGCCAACAGGGCGTGCAGGCTGTCGCCTTCGGACATCGCCACCTCCTTTGAAAGAGCTTCTCGTCAGACCGGGCTGATGATGTGGTGCCGCCGGCCGAGGCTGCGCGACCAGCCGTCGGCATCGACCAGGCGCGCAATCAGTTCCGAACGAAGCAGTTCGGGTTCGACCACGGCGTCGACCACGAGACGCGACCCCATGCGCAACAGGTTGATGTCGGCCTGCTGCTCGACGATGCGGGCCGCGACGAACGCCGCGCGCTCCTCGGCGTCGGCGATCTCGGCGATCTTGTTGGCGTAGACGGCGTTCACCGACGCCTCCGCAGACATCGGGCCGATGCTGGCGGTCGGCAGCGCAAGCGTTGCTCGAGGTTCGAAGCCCGGTGCGCACATCGCGTAGAAGCCCGCCGCGTAGGCCTTGCGCAGGACCACGCTGAACTTCGGGACCTCGGCGCTGGACATCGCCGCGACCATCTTTGCGCCGTGCCGGATGATCCCGGCCCGCTCGACCTCCACGCCCACCATGAAGCCGGGCACGTCGTGCAGGAAGATCAAGGGCACGTTGTAGGCGTCGCACATGGAGACGAACCGCGCGGCCTTGTCGGCGGAGTCGACGAAGATCGCGCCACTGCGCACGCTGGGCTGGTTGGCGACGACGCCAATGGTCCGGCCGTCGAGACGGGCGAAGCCGACGACCATCTCCTGCGCCCAGCGGGCCTTGATCTCGAAGAACGACCCGGCGTCGACGAACGCCTCGACCACGTCGCGGACGTCGTAGGCGGCGTTGGGGTCGGTGGGGATCAGTTCGCCGAGGTCGTCGCGCTCCGGCGGCGCGGGCGAGCGATGCGCGGGGGCGGATCGGAAGTCGTCGGGCAGGTAGGACAGCAGCAGGCGCGCCGCGGCGATGGCCTCCCAGTCGCTCTCGAACACCTCGTCGGCGCAGCCGGACACGCTCGCGTGCATGAGCGCGCCGCCCATCTCCTCCAGCGTGGTCACCTCGCCGGTGACCTTCTCCGCCACGCGGGGACTGGCCAGGTACATCGAGGCGTTGCCGGCCACCATGCCCACCCAGTCGCAGAACGCGGGCATGTAGGCCCCGCCCGCGGCCGACGGTCCGAGCAGCACGCACACCTGCGGCACCCGGCCGGACAGACGCACCTGCAGGTGGAAGATCGCCGAGGCGCCGCGACGGCCCGGGAAGAAGCCCATCTGATCGGTCAGCCGCCCGCCCGCGGCGTCGACGAGGTAGACCACCGGCAGCAGGTCCCGGTCCGCGCGTTCGAGCAGGCGGACCTGCTTTTCGCAGCTCAGTTCCCCCCACGAGCCGGCCTTGACCGTGAAGTCGGAGGCGAGGACGGCAACGCGGCGGCCCTCGATGCGTCCCACTCCGGTGACCACTCCGTCGGCGGGCAGGTCGAGGTCGCCGGCGGTCGCGAGCAGTCCGTCCTCCACGAAGGAGCCCGGATCCAGCAGCAGGGCGATGCGCTCGCGGACCGGGATCTTGTTCGGCCAGCGGCCGGCGTCGTTCCCCCGGCGCGCACGTTCGATCGCGTCGGCAACCGCCATCGCTAGGCCAGACCCTTGGTCAGGATCTCCAACTGAATTTCGTCCGTTCCGCCGCCGATTCGCAGAATTCGAGCATCGCGATAGTGCCGGGCGACAGAGGATTCCTCGGCAAATCCGGCACCGCCGAATAGCTGCACGGCGTCGTCGACAATTCGGTTCGCGGCGACCGCGGCGAGGTATTTCGCCTGCGCCACGGTCTTGAGTGCGTCGGGGTGGTTCGCGTCGAGACGCGCCGCAGCTTGGTAGGTCAGCAACCGGGCCGAATCCAGGTCGATTTCCATGGTTCCGAGCCGGTGCCGGACCGTCTGCAGGTTGGCCAGCGACGCACCGAACGCCTGCCGGTCGCGCACGTACGCGCGCGCCAGGTCGAGACATTCGGCGGCGTGGCCCAGACCCATCGCCGCCAACGCGATCCGCTCGAGCTGGAAGCCCTCCATGATCTGCTGGAAGCCGCGGCCCTCGGCGCCGAGCACGGCGTCCGCGCCCACCTCGAGGTCGTCGAGCAGCACCTCGCGGGTGTCCGAGGAGTGCCAGCCCATCTTCGTCAACGGCCGGCCGAAGGAGAGCCCCGGAGCGTCCTTCTCGACCACGAACATCGTGATGCCGGCGTGCCGCGCACCCTCGCCGATCGGGGCGGTACGGGCCGCGACGACCAGGACGTCGGCCAGCCCGGCGTTGGTGATGAACATCTTGCGGCCGTTGAGGACCCAGCCGTCCGCGGTGCGTTTGGCGGTGCTCGTCATCCCGGCCACGTCCGAGCCCATGCCGGGCTCGGTGACGGCGATGGCGGCGACGGCCGCGCCGTTCGCGACGGCAGCGCACCACCGTTCGCGCTGGGCGGGCGTGCCGTAGCGGGTCAGGTGCGGCCCGGCCATGTAGGCGCTGACCAGGGCGGTGACGGCGATGCCGCCGCTGGCCCGGGTGAGCTCCTCGGCCGCGATCGCCACCGCGATGCTGTCCGCGGCGCTGCCGCCGAACTCCTCCGGCGTGCTGAGCCCGAGCAGGCCGGCGGCGCCGAGCCGGGGCCACAGGGCTGCCGGGAAGGTGCCCTTGGCCTCAGCGTCGTCGACGAGCGGGCGCACCTCTCGATCGGTGAACGCCCGGCAGGTGTCCCGAAACGCGAGGTGCTCGGCCGTCAATTCCCAGGTCATCTGCCATCCCATGTTCTCGACCGACCGGACGGTCGATACTAGGCTGACGCGCAATGCCGCCGTCAACCCCTGCGGAGAGCCGCTCCATGCCCGAGGCCGTCGCCCCGCCCCCGCAGTCCCGTGCGGACGCCCAGCGCGCCCGCGTCGTCGCCATCGCCGCGGACATCTTCAGCCGCCGAGGCTTTCGCGCGACGTCGATGAACGAGATCGCCGCGGCTGCGGGCCTGTCGAAACCGACGCTGTACCACTACTTCCGAAGCAAGGAGGAGATCCTCGTCCTGCTCTACACCGACGTGCTGGACGAGAGCCTGCTCGACGCCCGCGCGACCGTGGCCGCCGCAGCCTCGCCGCTGGAAGCCCTCCGGGAACTGATCGCCGCACGTGTCGCGTACACCTGCCACAACGCCCGGCTGTTGACCGTCTGCTTCGAGGAGGAGCACGAGCTGCCGGCGGCGCTGGCCGAGCAGTTGCTCATCCGGCGCCGCGAGGTCGAGGACCTGTTCGTCGCGACGCTCGAATCGCACCTTCTCGAGTACCCCTCGGCGCTGCCCGACATCGCCCCGAAAGTCTTCGTAAACGCCTTCCTCGGCGCGGCGAACTGGTGCTACAAGTGGTTCAACCCCGACGGCCCGGCGACGCCCGAACAGCTCGGTCGGCAAATCGCGCTCGCGTTGACCGCCGCACTCTAATCCCTCCGTTTGGCGGGTAATTCTTACCCCGGGTCGGTCCAATTCCGACGTACCTTCGGTCACTTGTTTCCTGGTGAGCCGAGGCACATGAATTGGGAAACGTGACGAAATTCAGCCCACTTTCCGTGGGCTATTTGTCGCGTTCCCCACTCGCCCAGTGAGGAACGAGGAAGTTCCCATGCCCACTCCCGATGGACCGTCGCGCCGCACCGTCGTCGGCTGGGTGCTCGCAGCACCCACCCTCGTCGTCGCCGCGCGCATGGGCGTCGACATCGTCGACCCCAAGTCCGCACTCGCGGCCAGCCCCAACGGCTACCCGCTCGGCATCCGCGCAGCGTCCGAGTCCCTCGGCGCCCCGATCCCCACGTCGCCGCAGTTCTACGACAGCTACGACCAGTCCGACGTGCTCAGCGACAGCTGCAAGCCGACGAACAACCTGCTGACGATCGAGATCGACTCCCAGGGTCGGGCGGTCTTCGACATGCCGCGGACCGAGGTTGGTCAGGGCATCAGCACCGCAGTAGCGATGATCATCGCCGAAGAACTCGACCTGCCCCTGTCCAAGGTGAAGGTCACCTTGGCCAAGGCGCGGCCCGAGCTGCTCTACAACCAGCTCACCGGCGGTTCGAACAGCATTCGCTCGCTCTACGACCCCCTGCGCAGTGCCTCGGCCGCGGCTCGCGGGCAACTCACCGTCGCCGCCGCGCGCATGTGGGGCCTGGACCCCGCCGTGCTGAGCACCGCCGACGGCGCGGTACACGCTCCGGACGGGCGTCGCCTGGGGTACGACCAGCTGACCGTTCCAGCCTCCTCGCCGACCAGCCACCCAGTCCCCGTGCAGTTGAAGGCTCGCGAGAAGTTCGCGATCGTCGGGAAGTCGCCGGTGCGCATCGACGCCCGCGACGCGGTGACCGGCAAGAAGAAGTACACGATGGACCTGGCCATCCCAGACGCCATGCCGACGATGGTCTGCCGCCCGCCGACGTTCAACGGGACGGTGGAGTCGGTGGGCAACCTGGACAAGATCAAGGCCATGCCTGGCATTACCGACGTCGGGATCATCTCCACCGGCGTCGCCGTACGCGGACGCACGTTCGGGCAGTGCATCGACGCGATCCGGGCGCTCAAGGTCAGGTGGGGTCCGGGCACGGTGGACGGGATGGACAACGACTCCATCGGCAAGGTGGTCGAACAGGCCGAGCTGCCGATGCAGCCTGCCCTGCCCGGTACCGAGTCGATCGAGGAGGTTTTCACCTTCAACTTCCGCAGCGGCTCTCCCCTGGAGACCAACTGCGCCATCGCCGACGTCCGCGCAGACTCCGCCGAGATCTGGGCCAGCATGAAGTGCCCGATCGTGTTCGCCCAGCAGACCGCGCAGAAGCTCGGCCTGCCGCAGGACAAGGTGGTCGCGAACGTGATCCCCGGTGGCGGTTCGTTCGGCCGGCACCTGTTCCACGACGCCCCCGAGGAAGCCGTCGAGGCCTCGAAGCTATTCGGCAAGCCGGTGCGGCTCATGTGGCACCGCACAGACGACAACCGGCACGGTCGCATGCACGCCATGGCCAAGACCCGAGTGCGGATGTCCACGATCAACCGCGCCGTGGCCGGCTTCGAGGTGCGCCACACCGCGGTGGCCACGGACTTCACCCCCGGCTTCGGCGAGATCTACTCGAACTTCCTCAGCGAGCAGAAGCCGTTCGGCAACCTGACCGTCGCCCAGAGCCTGTACGTGCTCGAGACCGGCATGCCGTACAACTTCGGCCAGGTGAACCATCTGCTGAACGAGACCTACGACTTCGACACCTTCCCCACCTCCGCGGTGCGCAACGTCTACTCCCCGGACACTGCGACCGCCCGAGAGTTGATGGTCGATCAGATGGCCAAGAAACTCGGCGTCGATCCCCTGGAGTTCCGCCTGCACTTCAACCGCCACGAACGCATGCGCGCCGTGATCGAGAAGGTTGCGAAGGAAGGCGACTGGGGCCGCACGATGGCGAAGGGCACCGCTCAGGGCATCGCCATCCACGAGGAGTACAAGGCCTACGTGGCCTGCCTGATGGAGATCGACTGCCGTCCCCGGACCGTGAACCGCAAGATTCGCAACGCCTACACCGGCCCCCGGGTCACCAAGGTCGTCATGGCGGTGGACACGGGTCTGGCGATCAACCCTCGCGGGGTCGAAGCCCAGATGATGGGTGGCGCGATGGACGGCATCGCACAGGCCCTGACGGCAGGCCTGCACATCGAGGACGGCCTGCCGTTGCAGGGATCCTGGGACGACTACCGCTACACCCGCCAGTGGAACAGCCCGCCCGAGATGAAGATCTTCGTCATCCAGACCGACAACGGCCCCGGCGGTGCGGGCGAACTGGGCTGCGGTGTGAGCCAGGCCGCGGCGGCATGCGCCTACGCCCGGGCCGTCGGGAAGATGCCAACCGAGTTCCCGATCAACTTCCGCGAACCCCTGGGCTTCACCCCCAAGTCCAAGACCCCGCCGATACCGCAGAGCCCCACCAACGGCCTGCGTCTCGCCCGCTGAGGAAAGGAGAACTCCCATGCCCAACCACACCTTCATCCTCAACGGCCGCAAGGTCGCCGTGGAGATCGAGGACGACGTCCGTCTGCTCTGGGTCCTACGCGACGTCCTCGGCGTCACCGGCCCCAAGTACGGCTGCGGTATCCAGGTCTGCCGTGCGTGCACCTCGCACATCAACGGCAAGGCCTTCAACCCGTGCGCGGTGAAGGTCGGCGACATCAAGCCGACCGACAAGATCACCACGATCGAGGGCCTCGCCGACACCGTCCCGGGCGGCCTGCACCCGATGCAGGAGGCGTGGCTGGACCGCGACGTCGCCCAGTGCGGCTTCTGCCAGCCCGGTCAGATCATGGCGGCCGTGGCGCTGGTGAAGGCGGTCAAGAAGGAAGGCCGCAAGATCAACGACGCCGACCTCGACTCGATTCGCAACATTTGTCGGTGCGGCACGTACCACCGCATCCGCGAGGCCATCGTGGACGGCGCGAAGAAGATGTAGCTGCGTTCGCGTACATGCGACACTCGATGCCGTCACCGCCGTCCGGCGGTGGCCGCATCGTCGTCTGGGTGGTGTGACGTCGTGAAGCGAACGGGCCTCGCAGCCCTGCTGGCGCTGACTCTCGGCCTCGCCGGCTGCGGCGGCGGGTCCGACTCGACCCCTGCGAAGAGCGAGCAACCTGCTCCCGCGCCCAGCCGAACCGCCCCGACCACTGTCACCGTCCAGGGCGAGCGTCCGACCTTGGACCCGACGTCGCCGAACACGTCAGGCGGATCCACCACCCCGGCCTCGGCCGTGCCTTCGGCCGCTCCGGCGGGCGGGGCGGACAACGCAACGCCGGCGAAGGCCGGCCTGCTGATCGCGTCCGATCTGCCCGGCTTCACGGCCACGGACCTGTTCTACGACGGCTCGGAGAACTTCGCCGAGATCGGGCTCTACCAGTGCCTGCGCATCTCGGGGCCGCGGTACACGGTCCGCGAGCCCGGCAAGAGGTGGACGAAGGGCGACCGCATCGTCGAGTCGACGTCGGCCATCGTCGCGAAGCCGGCCGATCTGAAGACCAAGTTCACGGCGTCCAAGACCGCTAACGCCCAGTCCTGCTACACCGAGAGCCTGCTCCGCCTGGTCGACAGCCCCGGCGCCATCACCAGCGGAGGTTCGAGTCCCGCCGTCGCGAAGGTGAAGGGCGCCGACGACTCCTTTGCGGTCGAGTTCACCGTGCGAGCCCAAGCGGGCGGTACGAAGAAGGAGCTGACGGGCTTCCTCGTCGGCGCGTACGTCGGGACGGTCGAGATCTTCGTGATCAGCGCGGCGCCGGGCGCAGGCCCGAAGCTCGCCGAGACGACCGAGCTGGCCGCCAAGGCCGCGGCCCGTGCCCGCGCAGCACTCAAGAAGTAAGCAGCTCCGCAGCCGCGGCAACGGCGGGCAGGTCGGCCGGCAGCCACGCGACGTCGTAGAGCTCGTCGGCGGCCAGCCAGCGCAGCTCGTCGTGGTCCTCGCCCGGCTCCGGTTCACGGTCCGTCAGATGCGCTGCGTACACGCGCAAAACCATGTCCTCGCCGATCGGCCACTCCCCCGGCAACCTCGGCCCACACTCGATCCGCACACCGAGTTCCTCTTCGCACTCGCGGACGAGCGCCTCCTCTTCGGACTCCCCCGGTTCCACCTTGCCGCCGGGGAACTCCCACCCACCGGCCAGCGGGGACGGCGCACGCCGACGGGCCGCGATCATCCGCCCGTTGCGGACGATCGCGGCTCCGACGACTACCCGCCTGCCGTCGATGCCTAGCCCTCGAGCTTCTCCATCGCCTTGGCGACCGTGGCCGCGAAGGCGTCCTTCGGAGCCTCGTCCGCCTTGCCGCCCTGGCCGAGCACGATCACCGTCACGGTCTGCCCGACTCGGCCGACTGCGACGAGCTGCATGTGGTACTCGGAGTCCTTGGGGGCGAAGAAGAAGCCGGACTGCTTCACGCCACCGCCGAGGTCGAGGTCGGCGTACTTCGTGGCGCTGGTGTCCTCGCCGGGGAACTCCTCGTCGTAGGCGGCGACGCAGCCGTCGAGGGCCGCGTTGAGCTTGGTCGCGAGCGCCGTCGCGTCCTCCTCGGAGCCCGTGTCGACGACGAACTGGGTGCCCTCGGCCTCGAGGTCCGAGCCATAGGACTGGTACTCGGTGTCGGCTGTCGGGAGGACGCCCTTGATGCAGAAGTGCTCGGGATCCCGGAGTCCGTCCTTCTCGCCCTGGGCGTTCCACGTGCCGTACCGCGAGCCCGTGGGCCAGTCGGCGGCCGCGAGGAACTCCGCGTCGGCGGAGGCCGACGGGCTGCCGCTCGGCGAGGCGGCCTGCGTAGGCGACGCGCTCGGCGTCCAGGGCGTGCTTGGGGCAATGCTGGGCTGCACGGCCGACGGGGCGTTCTCGGCGGTGTCCTTGTCGCTGCCGCAGGCGGCGAGCACGGACATGCCCACGAGCATCGCCGCAGCGAACGCCGCGCGGGACTTGCTGATCTTCATTGCCATTCCCCCATTGTGTGCGGCCCTCGGTGTCGAGTGGCCTATGCACGTACAGACGCGGGCGTGCGCAACTCGGTTGACAGGTGCAGGTAACGAATTGGAACGTCGTTCCATGCTCGCACCACAGCCCGCCGAGACTCTGCATCTCGAGCCGATGCCGTACGACCATCCCGTCCCCGCCGGCCTGATCGCCGCGGTTCAGGAGTACTACGCCGAGATCTACGGCAGCCCGGACGCGTCCCCCGTCGACGCGTCCGAGTTCGCGCCGCCGCACGGACTGCTGCTCGTCGGAAGCATCGGCGGCGAACCGGTGGCCTGCGGCGGCTGGCGTCTCGTCACGCCGGAGTTGGCAGAGATCAAGCGGATGTACGTCGCGCCCACGCATCGGCGCCGCGGCCTGTCCCGGCTGCTGCTCGCGGCGCTCGAGGACTCCGCTCGCGCAGCCGGGGCACAGCGGCTGTGTCTGCAGACCGGGTACCTGCAGGTCGAAGCGCTAGAGCTGTACCGAAGCAGCGGCTGGGACCCCATCGAGAAGTTCGGCGTCTACGCCGAACACCCCGGCTGCTTCTGCTTTGGCAAGACGCTGGCGTGATCCGACGGTCATGCAACGGTGCCAGAATGCCCCCGTGGGGTCGATGCGCACGTTAGCGGCGGCGATGGTGCTGCTCGTGCTCGCCGGCTGCGGGTCGGATCGGATCACGGACGCCGCCAGCAAGGAGGCGCGCGAGTGCAAGCAGGCCTGGTCCGCACGCATCGACGCGTTCAGCGCCGCCGGCACCGCAGGCGACGGCACGGGTTCTGCCCTGGACGCGCTCGGCGCGGACAAGCCCAAGCCGTGCGAGAGGCTCGACGACGTCCTCGGCGCGCGACTGGTGGCCGAACTGCAGACCGAGTACGCAGCCAGGATGTCGCGCACAGGCTCGGAGATCTCCAAGCAGCTCACCCCGGCGCCAACGCCCTCGGCGAAGCGATGACGCGCGTCGTGGCCTGCCTGGCGGGTGCCCTGCTCCTCGCGGGCTGCGGCGGCGGACCCAAGCTCGACGAGGCCAAGATTGAACGCTGCGCCACCGCGCTGGTCCCGTACGCCAAGGAGGGCGCGGCCGGGAAGGGCCTCTCGCTCACCGAGAACGCTGCCTGCAAGGACCTCAACGCGAACGAGGCCTCCGAGGCGATTGCTCGGATGTACCGGAAATTGGGCTGAGCGTCCGTCACATCCCCATTCCGCCGTCGACCGGCAGGCCGATACCGGTGACGAAGCGGGAGGCGTCCGAGGCCAGGAACACGACCGCGTCGGCCATGTCGGCGATCTCGCCGAGGCGGCCGAGCGGGGTCTGCTCGACGACGCCGGCGATGGCCGCGTTCAGGTCCGGCGCCAGGCCCAGGGCGACGATGTCGTTGGCGAGGCCGACGCCCATCTCGGTGGGCACGAGGCCCGGGTAGATGGTGTTGACGCGCACGCCGAGGCCGAGCTTGCCCGCCTCCATGGCGGCGACGCGGGAGAGGCGGTCCACCGCGGACTTCGAGGCGGAGTACCCGGCGATCGACGGGAACGCGATGGTCGCGGCCACCGAGGCGACGTTGATGACCGAGCCGCCGTTGCCGGCCGCACCGCCCGGGCCCATGGCGCGGAAGGCGTGCTTGATGCCGAGCGCGGTGCCGACGACGTTGACGTCGAACATGCGGCGCAGGTCGTCCGGGTCGATCGAGACGACCAGACCCGTGATCTCGATGCCCGCGTTGTTGACGAGGATGTCCAGGCCGCCGATCGCGCCGATGGTCTGCGTGATCGCGGACTCCCAGGCGGCGTCGCTGGTGACGTCGAGGTCCACGAACTCGGCGGTGGCGCCGGCGGCACGCAGTTCGTCGACGGTCGCCTTGCCGAGGTCGGCACGGATGTCGGCGATCACCACGGAGGCGCCGTGCCGGGCCAGCGCGTGGGCCATGCCGGCACCCAGTCCGCGGGCACCACCGGTGACCAACGCGTGGCGACCGGCGAGGGAAAACGGATCGGACATGGGGGAGGCCTCCCGGCGTCGTCGGCGGTAGTGACGGACCCATCCTCTGGGCCGCAGTGGGCCTTAGCCAAGCCCCAAAGCTGGACGAGCGTCAAGACTTTCTCTGGACATTTGTCCAGGAAAGTTGTGGCTGGCTGGAGGAGGTTCCTGCTTTGATATCACCGTGGCCACTTCTGTGGCGGAATCTTCCGCCGATCTCCGTGGTGCGGCGCGCGCCCGCGACAAGTTCGCCGACCGTCGGGACGAGCTCGCGGCTGCTGCTCGCAGCACCCTCGCGGAGCTCGGGTACGCCCGGACCAGCCTTCGGGAGATCGCGGACCGCACCGAGTTCTCGCACGGGGTCCTGCACTACTACTTCCGGGACAAGATCGACCTGATCGCGCACTCGGTGCGCCAGGTGAAGGCCGAATGCGTCACCCGGTACGACGGGATAGTCGCCGCCGCCACCGACGCCGGGGATCTCGCCGAGGCGTTCGGGCGGGCCATGGCGGCGAGCCTGCGCGAGGACGCGCCGATGCACCGCCTCTGGTACGACCTGCGCAACCAGTCGCTGTTCTCCTCCGACTTCCACGACGACGTGATCGAGATCGACGCGAGCCTCGAGGCGATGATCTGGCGCGTCGTCGCGCGGTACGCCGAACTGGCCGGGGTCGCCCCGCCAGATAGACCAACCGCATATGCCGTGTTCGACGGTTTGTTCTGGCAGGCACTTCTCGCCCACGCCGACGACCGGGAAGGATCGTGCGCACGGCTGGCCGAGCGGGCCAGCGCCGTGCTGCGCCGGCTGCACGGCTGAGGTCTACGAGAGGGACCCCATGCGCGTGCTGATCGTCGGTGCCGGGTTCGGGGGAATCGCCGCGGCGGTCGAGTTGCGCAGAGCCGGCATCGCCGACGTCGCGATCCTCGACGCCGCCGACGCCATCGGCGGCACCTGGCTGTGGAACACCTACCCGGGCGCAGCCTGCGACGTGCCGAGCCCGTTCTACTCCTACTCCTGGGCGAAGCGGTCGGACTGGAAGCACCTGTGTGCCGAGCAGCCGGAGATCCTCGCCTACCTCCAGGGCGAGGCCAATCGGCAGGGCATCGCCGATCTGGTCCACCTCAACGCGCGGGTGAGCGAGGCGTCCTGGGACGCGAGTTCGGCGCGCTGGACTGTCTGCGCCGAGGACGGCCGCACCTGGGAGGGCGACGCGCTGATCGTCGCAACCGGCCAGCTCAACCAACCGAAGACGCTCCCCCTCCCGGGCCTGGAGTCCTTCGAAGGGCACGTGTTCCACTCCGCCCGCTGGGATCACGACTACGACTTCGCCGGCAAGCGCGTCGCGGTTATCGGCAACGGCCCCAGCGCCGTGCAGTTCGTTCCCTCGCTGGCAAAGGCCGCCGGAAAGCTCAGCATTTTCCAGCGCAGCGCAAACTGGATCCTGCCGCGGCGCAACCGCCCGTACCCCAAGGTGATTCGCGACGGCGTCCAGCGCATCCCCGGCGTCCAGAACGCCCGCCGTGGCTTCTGGTTCTACTACTGCGAGCTGCTGACCTTCTGCATCCGCCACCCCAGGCTGATGGGCCCGCCCATGGAGGCCCGGTCGAAGGCGTTCATGCGCTTGCAGATGCGCGGTGGAAGCAAGGAGCTCATCCGCAAGTCCACGCCGGACTACCGGTTCGGCTGCAAGCGGATCGTGTTCACCTCGCACTTCCTCCCTGCGCTCACGCGGCCGAACGTCGACCTGGTGACCGACGCGATCACCGGTGTCGAGCCGTCCGGCATCCGCACCGCGGACGGGCAGCTGCACGAGATCGATTGCCTGATCTGGGGCACCGGGTTCTCGTCGAACGACTTCATGTTCCCCATGGAGCTCTACGGGCGCAACGGTCTGAGCCTGCGTCAGGTGTGGGCGGACGGAGCGCACGCGCACCTCGGCATGACCGTGCCCGGATTCCCGTCGATGTTCGTGCTCTACGGCCCGAACACGAACACCTCCGGCGGCTCGATCATCTGGTACCTCGAGCAGCAGGTCCGCTACGTCCGCCAGGCGCTCGAACTCGTGCGCTCCCGTGGCGCCGCAGCCATCGAGGTGCGCGCCGAGGTAGAGGCCGCGTCGGACCGCGCGCTGCAGTCGCAGTTCGCCGGCACCGCGTGGACCGCCGGTTGCGACTCCTGGTACCAGGACCCCAATGGGCGCAACGTCGCCAACTGGCCCGGCTACATGACTCAGTACCGCAAGGCCGTCCGCACCCTGCACGCGGACGAGTTCACGTTGGTCCCCCGGCCCGCTGTGGTGCCGGCTGGACGAAGCGCGAGCTGATCAGGCTCAGCGCGAGTTCGACGGCGTCCTTCGGGGTCGAGGCGGTGACGCACCGTGGCGCGAGATCGGCGGCGTAGCTCGCGAGCAGGACGACCGTCTTGCCCTGCCGGCTGGCGAACCCGATCTCGGTCAACGTGCCGGGGCTGCGACCGATCGCCACCACGACGTCCGCGGTCTGCACGACCAGCAGGTTGCGGCCCTCGCCCAGACCGGTGGCCACGGGGATGGTAACGAACCGGTTGGCCGCCGACCGGTCGGCGCCGGGCAAGAGCCCGATCGTCGTGCCGCCCATCAGCGAGGCGCCCTCGCAGGCAGCCTCCATCACCCCGCCGAGGCCGCCGGTCACGACGATTGCGCCACGGTCGGCCAGCATCCGACCAACTCCGCAGGCGAGCTGCCGCTCGCGGTCGTCCGCCTGATCGGGCCCGACGACGGCGACCTGAGGGCGCGCAACGAACCCCGAGAGTGATTCCACGGGGACATCATCGCCTGTCCCGGGCAGGTGACGGCGCGGCGGCAGCCACCGCCTCCGCCATCCCGCGCGTTGCCAGCTGATCGGCCAGTTCGTTGTCGACCACTCCGGCGTGCCCCTTCACCCAGTGCCACTCGACCTCGTGCCGAGCGCACGCCTCGCGCAGCCGCTGCCACAGGTCGACGTTCTTCACCGGTTTCCTGTCCGAGGTCAGCCAGCCGTTGCGCTCCCAGCCCAGCACCCACTTGGTGATGCCGCTGCGGACGTAGGTGCTGTCCGTGTAGAGGTGCACCACCGAACGCCGGGTGAGTGCCTCCAGCGCCATGATCGGCGCCGTCAACTCCATGCGGTTGTTCGTGGTTTCCTGCGGCTCGCCGCCGCACATTTCCCGGACGTGTTCGCCGTAGCGGAGCACCGCGCCCCACCCGCCGGGTCCCGGATTCGGGACACATCCGCCGTCGGTGTGGATGACGACGACGCCTTCGGTCGACAAGGGTCAGGCGCCCCAGCCGAAGAGCCCGTGAGCCTTGGCGACCGCCATGATCCGGCCGGTGGCGTCGGCGTGCGCTCGCGCCTGCTCCTCGAAGGCGGCTGGGTCCACGGTTACTCGGAGCGTGACGTACACCGACATCCAGGGGCTCCTCTACTGTCCGATCCCGACGAACCAAACCTACGCCCGCCGGCGGCGCGGCCGCGCCGATCGACCGGCGGATCGCCGTATCGTCGGGCCGTGCCCTCACGCACCAGGACTGCGACCTACGCCCGCCGGCGCCGCAGGCGCATGGCGAAGGTCGACAACGATCTGACGCCGAATCAGTGGGCGGCGCTGAAGGCGGCCTGGAACGGTTGCGCGTACTGCGGCTCACCGGGGCCGGGCCTGCAGAAGGACTGCCTGCTCCCGATCTCCTGCGGCGGCCGCTACACGCTGGCCAACGTGGTCCCGGCGTGCCCGTCCTGCAACGCGAGCAAGTGCAACAGCGAGGTCACCACCTGGATGCGTCGCAAGAAGCTCGACGAGCGCGCGTTCCTCGTCAGCCAGGCCGAGATCCTCGCCGCCCTCGCCGCACTGGTCGCCGTGGCGTCCGAATAGGAAGAAGTCTTCGAAAGGAGGAGGCGTGATCGCACCGGAGGCCTTCCTCGGCAGCGAGCGAGCGGTGCTCGAAGGCCTGCTCGACGTGCAGCGTGCCCAGGTCGCGCGCATCCTCGACGACCTCGACGAGGCCGCCGCCCGCGCTCGCCTGGTGCCGTCGCTGACGACACCGCTGGCCCTGGTCAAGCACGCCAGGTTCGCCGAGCGGATCTGGTTCCCCTCTCGGGTCGCCGGTGTTCCGCGCGAAGAGCTCGGCCTGCCGGACACGATCGACGAGAGCTTCCTCCTTGAGCCGGAGGACACCGTCGCATCGGTCCGCGAGGCGTTCCTGGAGGCCTGCGAGCAGTCCCGCGCGATCGCCGCCGAGCACGGTCTGGACGAGCAGTTCGAGTGGCGCTTCGGTCCGGTGAACCTGCGCTACGTCTACGCGCACATGATTGCCGAGCACGCCCGGCATGCGGGCCACGGCGACATCCTCGTCGAGCAGCTGAAGTCGGGCGCTTCGGGCTGAATCCGGACAATTCGCCATTCGGCTGCGCAACATGAATCACTTCAGTCACTTTGGTAACACGACGCCGAGGCCCGACCGGGGCATCTGACGCAGCGTCGGAAGCCGGGGGTTGGGGCCGTGAAGAGCATGGTGAAACTGACGGCAGCCACTGTCGCCGTCGCAGTGGCCTTCGTGGCGCTGTCCACGATCACCTCCCCGTCTGGAGCGTCGGCGACGACCGTCACGGTGGCACCGAAGACCAAGGTCGTCGTTACCCCGAAGGCGCGGACGGTCGCGAAGCAGGCGCGTCTGACGACCACTCAGTTGCGCAACGCGCGCACGATCGTCGCGATCGCGGTGGACCGGAAGCTTCCCAAGCGCGCCGCGGTCATCGCCGTGGCAACCGCCATGCAGGAGTCGAGCCTGCGCAACCTCTACTACGGCGACCGCGACTCCCTCGGGCTGTTCCAGCAGCGCCCCTCCAGCGGTTGGGGAACGCCCGGTCAGGTCACCGACCCGCAGTACGCGACCCACACGTTCCTGACCGAACTGCAGAAGGTCCCGCGCTGGAAGACCCGCCCGCTGACCGAGGCCGCCCAGAAGGTCCAGCGCAGCGCCTACCCCAACGCCTACGCCCGCTGGGAACCCCTCGCCCAGAAGCTGACGACGGCGATGATCCAGCACCCCCGCGCTGCCGAGAAGCCCCCGGCCCCGAAGAAGGTCGCCACCTTCAAGCCGCTCCCGAGCGCCGGGGGCCGACGCATCAAGTCTGTGCGGCGTCCAACAGGCCCTTCGGCACCTTGACCTTGCAGGGCGTCGGCCCGACGAAGGCCAGCCGCTCCGCGACGATCGCCAGGTACTCGGGGCTGCCCGGGCCGGAGTCCTCGAGCAGACTAGCCGCCTCGTCGGTCAGCTCCAGCGTCCAGTCCTCGTAGATCCGCAGCAGCCCGGACCCCGCGAGCTTCCCCAGCGTCCACTCCAGCTCGGCGAGCGCGAACGGGTTGCCCCGCTCGGCTGCCTGCACGAGCTCGGCGAGCGGAAGCCGCCCGTCCGCGCTGCCGATGGACGCGAACACCCACGCGTCCGCCGCATCCCACCCCGGGTTCCCCACCCCGCGAGGGTAGTTCCCGCCTCCGACACGTACGCGGATCGGTAATACCGCAAGATCTGAGCCGCAGAATCGCCCCGACCGCACCTCGAGCGCTGCGGTACTACCGCTGCGTGCACACCCCGACCAGTCAGACTCGGACGACCGCCATCACGAGGTCCGTCACGGCGATCAGCCCGTGGCCCGGCCCGGTGGTGTCCTCCATCAGTGCGACGTCGCCGGCACGCAGGGGCCGTCGCTCGTCGCCGACGATGCCGATGCCCTCGCCCGACAGCACGATCACGAACTGCCGGGCCGGGGCCGGGTGCGCGGGGTCGGACCAACCCGCCGGGAAGGACAGGAACATGACGGCGCTCGCCTCGACGGGCGGCGTGACCCACACCGGCGGGGCGGGCGGCGCGAGGTCCATCGGAAGCGCGGAGTACTCGAGGTCCTCCAACCGCGTGACGTTGTTCTCGTCGGTGTAGACGCGGATGTAGCCGACTTTCCGCTCGTCGCTCATGGCGCCTGACGCTACTGGACGGGCGAGGCCCGCCGATAACGCTCGTAGACCACCATCGACCCGAACGTCCTGGTCTCGACGAGCTCCAGCCGGGACGGGCTCGACGACCGGCGGACTCGACTCCTCAGCCGTTGGGCGCGGCAGCTACCCCTGCTCCGGGTCGGGCGCCTCGCTCGAGGCGCCAAGCAGCAGCAGCTGTTGGCGCCAGGCGTAGAGCGCGGGCAGGACCTCCGCCGCCGCAAGGTTCTCGTCGGGAACGTCGAAGATCGCGTCGCGAGCGATCACGCGATCGTCCAGCCTGTAAAGCTCGGCCCCGCTGGCCTCGGCGAGCACGCGCTCGACTCCGGGCTCGGCGGAGGCGTCTTCGAGGCGCTCGATCAGGCGATCCACCCAGTACGTGCTGAGGACCTCGTCGCCGCCAACGACCGCCCAGGGGCCGACCGCCTCCGCGAACGCCTCGTGGAACAGCGGATACGGCGGCTCGAGGATCAGCGCGATCCCACCGTCGTCGTCCTGGACGAACCGCCACGACACCCCTGCGTCCCAGCCTGTACTCATGCGCCAACGCTAGCCGCGCCCGGCGACCACCACTCTGGCGGACCTACACGGCTATCGACCGCCCTCGAAAGGCGCCTACTCAGCCAGAGTGGGACCGCCGCACCGAAGCCCGGAACTAGACGTTGAAACGGAACTCCACCGGATGAGGTCGTCGATCAACCTCTGGGACCCGTCGCAGAGTTACGACCAGTCGGTTCTGTCGGACCCGACCCCTACCGTCAAAGCATGTGCTCTTCCATCGGAACGCGTCCATGACCGAACCGCCGCGCCAAGTGTGTTACGACCTCGACGAGGCCACCACGCTGGTCTGGGATCTCGAGTCCGCGCGTGACGCCTTGGCCGAGTTCGAGGCGCTGAGCCCGTTGGCCGGAGTCGACCATCAGATCATCGTTCTGCACCGTAAGCTTTTCGGAACGGGAGGTTGAGATGCTTGATGAGTTCGCCCGCAAGGCGCACGAACTCGGTGCGGTCACCTTGGTCGAGGCCGCGCGCCTCAGCGGGATCCCCGGGCCCGAACTCGCGAGAGCTCTCATCGATCGCCGCCTCCGGCACATCATGGTCGACGGCATTGCGCACATTCCCCTGGACGCGCTAGACGAGTACAAGAGCATCGACCAAGCCGGGTGATCACCTCAGAGGTCACTGCTTCGAAGTTCCGTGCCGCAAAGGCGTCAGCCCGAAGCGAGGCGGGCGATGCGGAGGATGCGTTCGTAGTAAGGGCGTGCTTCTACCGGGAACGCCCCCAGCGACCGGTCCAACTCCTCGGCTGCTTGCCGGAGCCGCGCATCGTCCACGGACGACAGGCGAGAGTCCTTGGCCATCAGGGCCCATCCATAAATGTCCGCGCCGATCATGACCGCGTCGACCTCGCCGTAGCCGAGACCCTTCTCAACGGACGCAGGAAACGGATCGGCCACGTGCAGGCGCATTTCGACATCTAACTCGCTCGCCACGCCACGCCGGTAACTCTCCGCCGAGCCCCTTGCTAGCGGCCGACGTTAGACCGGAACTACACGTTGAAGCGAAATTCGACAGTGTTCCGACGCCGAACAACATCAGCAGACCAGCGCCCTAGCCGTCGGATGATGGCTCCTCGGAACGCTGCGAGACGGTTCTTTCCACCCAGGCCGGGTCGCGGCGGTAGCTAACCACGGCCAGCACGAGGATCTGGTCCGCCGCGAGCAGGTACACGACCAGATAAGGAAAGCGCTTGAGGAGGACGCGCCGGTAGGAATCGAACAGGACGGCACCGGATTCGGGGAACGACTCCAGGCGATCGAACTGTTCCGCCAGGCGCGCACGGAATCGTGCAGGCAGGGCCGGGTCACGGGTTCCGTAGTAGTCGAGGATCGCTGCCAGGTCACCCTCTACGTCCGGATGAAAGATCAGGCGACGGCCCGTCACTTCCAGCGCTCACCGATCCGGGCCTCTAACTCGTCTCTGGTCAGCCCGATGGAAGGGTCCGCAGCGAGCTCTGCTGCCCGGGACTGGATCGTCACCATCTGCGTCTCGGTCACGGCAATCGGCGAGGACTCGACGGTGCTCTCGATGTACTCGACGAGCTCCATCCGCTCATCCAGGCTCATCGCATCGATCGCCGATTGCAGGGCCGGATTCACCATGCGCTCAGGCTACTCCGGGTGCGTGATCAAAGCTCACTCTTCGGCACCGGCAGACCCTCGGCGAAAGCGCCGGCCCAGCCGGCAGAGCAGGCGCGCCGCCCACCCGTTGAACGAAACTGCACCGTGTTCCGCGCTGCAGGGGCGTCACAGCCACTTCACGTCGGCCGACCCGACGACCAGTTCGCGTGCGCCGTCGAGGGTCGCGACGTCGTAGCTGAGCCGCACCCTGACCTCATCCCCGTCAATCGCCTTCATCTCCGCCCGAAGCCATAGGTCGAACGGAAACGCCGAGCTCGCCATGATCGGGTAGCTCGTCAGGACTGGCGCCTTCTCGACGATCCGGTGCTCTGCCCCAGCCGAATCAACGACTACAACCTCGATCCACCCGGGGAAGTCGTCGGACTGCCAGCGCAACGCTGTCGCTGGGACGATCACGTCAACGGCGGCCCATGGCGCATCCAAGCACGCGGACGTTGGGCCCGCGGCGTACCGTCCACGTCATGGCCAGCACGTTTGACCGCGCCATGCAGATGATGCGCCAGCACAATCCTCAGACGCAAGAAGACGGCTTCGCACTGCTGAGGCCGGTCGCTGTCGACCACCTGCCCGAGTTGATCGAGGCGTTCGAGACCGAGCAGGACCACGGCCTGAAGTGCTGGCTACTCGAACTGATCGGTCTAGCCCGTTCCGAAGGGGCCTTCTCAGTGCTCGAGCGGGAGCTGTCCAACGACGACGAGTCCTTGCGGGATTGGGCCGTGCTGGGCCTACGACAGCTGAACAACAAGCAAGCGCGAGCGGCGCTCTGGGAGCGTGGGTTCTCCACCTGATGCGCGACCGAAACTAAACATTGAAACGAAATTCGGCCGCATCCCGTGCCGTAAAGGCATCAGTCCACTCGCCGAGGACTGGGTGTCATGGTCGCGAGCTCGTCGAGGCGAGCGCGCACCGATGTCCACGGAGTCAGGCCCAACTTCGTCCGTAGGTCGCCCAACAAGGGCTGATCCCCTTCCTCTGCGGCACGCCGAATCGCGTCGACAGTGCCGTCGCGGTCGTACGCCAACTGCTCCAGGGCGAAGTAGCCGAAACGACAGCCCAACGACAAAAACTCGAACAGGGTCGCGCCCACAACGACGTTGGGACGGTCCCACACCATCGGAACTGTCATCACGATGACCGAGCGTCCCGGCGTCTCCACGAAGCTGAAGTGGACACCGTCGCCGCCGGTCGATGCGAAAGTCAACGCTCCTGCCGGAGTGGCGTCGTAGTCCCACTCGCCCGGCCGGTCAGGCGGCTCGACGAACAGTCCGATCGGCGCGAATGCCGAATCCGGCGCTTCATTCCCGGCCATGGATTTTTCGGTCGCCCAGAGTCGGCGCCACGTCCCGAAAAATGCTGCGCGCTGGTCGTCCAACTGAGTCACTCGGCGACCGCCTCCAAGGAGGATCTATACGTTGAATCTGAACTCCACAGCATTCCGACGCCGAACAACATCACCGCACCGGCGCCTGCGCAGCTGTCGGCGGGTCCGCCGTGGACTCACCGCTGGACGCCCGACGGCGAGGGGTAGAAGCACAGGAGCCGGTGAAGCAGCTGCAGGACCGCGATGAAGCTGATGAGCTCGACGACCGCCGCCGGCGCCATCGTGCGGGCTGCCGCGATGGCCGCCCCGTCGACCGCGGCCGGGCTGGGCGAGATGGCGCCGGCCAGAGTCTGAGCCGGCGAGTCGGCGAGCTCGACCCCTCCGAGGGCACAGATCTCCCGCTCCAACACGGCGCTGTCGACGGTCCTTGCGTAGATCAGACCAGCGGCGAGTTTCTGGTCGCGGCCGAGCACCGTCTCACCGAGGTTCTCCTTGATCATCGTGGCGATCGCACGGACGGCCCGCCGGTGTCGCAGATGTGCGAGCACGGGAAAATCGTGGCCGGTCTCCCGGCGCAGAAACTCGCCGACGGCAGGCCAACGATCGGGCACCCCCGTGGTCCATTCCCGGTCGAGTTTGATCGCGGCCGGCGCGTATCGGACGACGCTCAGCCGAGCGAGGAGGGAGTCCTCCCCCGGCGGATCGCCGTCGAGAACGGTCCTCGTCGAGTGCTGTCCCGGCGTCCATCCCGAGCGACCGATGACGGGATTGACCTCGGCGACGACGGGGTCCTCGAGAGGGACGCCGAGTGCGTCCATGGCCTTGTTGAGAAAGCCCATCATGGCGACCGCGAGCACCACCCACTCCGCGTCCTTCGCCGAGAAGTGGCGACGCAGGTCGGCGCGCGTGTCCTCGTCGATCCTGGTCGGGACCGTGCCCAGCGCATGGGCGACTCGCACCGCGGCCCGATCGGCGGCGCTGAGGGAGCGTTCCGCGTCGAGGGGGGCGGTCACCTGTTCGACGGTCGCTCCTCTGCGGAGCGCGAACGAACAGGCGTGGGCGGAGCAATACGCGCAACCCGCCGCCCGGCTGGACACGTACATCGCCAGGCCGACGGTCGATCGCGGCGCCCCAAGTCCCCAACCCAGGAACGGCAGGTTTAGCAGATTCGGAACCATGACGTTGTAGGTACGGAAGGCGGGCGGCCAGATCTCGAGGTACGGGTCGCAATTGGGAACGACGCCGAGCAGCTTGCGCACCAGCTCGAGCAACGGGCCATAGCGACCGTGCAGCGTGTCGAACGGGACGGCTTCGCGATCCAGCAGGTCGACGAGCACTCCGCCACCTCCAGCGTCCGCCCGATCGAGCTCGCCAACCATAGCCGGGCTCCGCCTCCGGCACGGGCGGCGAAGGTTGAGAGGGGAGCGGACAAGCCCTGGGCTCTGTCACCTCCCGGGGTTCGCAGCGACAGCCCGACGTCGCCCACCCTGCGTCGCGCATCAGGCAGATGCGCGACGGGAACTACACATTGAAACGAAATTCGACGACGTCCCCGTCCCGCATCACGTACTCCTTGCCTTCGATGCGGACCTGTCCCTTGGACCGGGCCTCGACCATCGACCCGGCGGCGACGAGGTCGTTGAAGGAGACGACCTCCGCCTTGATGAAGCCGCGCTGGAAGTCGGTGTGGATCACGCCCGCGGCCTCCGGCGCGGTGGCGTTCGCCTTGATGGTCCAGGCGCGGGACTCTTTCGGACCCGCCGTCAGAAACGTTGCGAGGCCGAGGGTGGCGAAGCCGACCCGGGCGAGTTGGTGCAGGCCCGATTCCTCCTGGCCGATGGACTGCAGGAGCTCGAGGGCCTCGTCGTCGTCGAGCTCGATGAGCTCGGACTCGATCTTCGCGTCGAGCAGGATCGCCTCGGCCGGGGCAACGAGGGCGCGCAGCTCGGCGGCGAGGTCGGCGTCGGAGAGCTCGTCGGAGTCGAGGTTGAAGACGTAGATGAACGGCTTCGTGGTCATCAGGTGCAGGTCGCGCAGGGGCTCGGGGTCCAAGCCCGCGGAGTGGATGGTGCGGCCGGAGTTCAAGACCTCCTCGGCTTCGCGAACCGCGGCGAGCTTCGCGGCGTTGGCGGCGGCGAGTTCCTTGGAGAGCCGGCCCTCCTTCTCCAGGCGCGGCTTCACCTTCTCGATGGTCTGCAGGTCGGCGAGGATCAGCTCGGTGTTGATGGTCTCGAGGTCCGCCTTCGGCGCGACCTGACCGTCGACGTGCACGACGTCCGGGTCGTCGAAGACGCGGACGACCTGGCAGATCGCGTCGCACTCGCGGATGTGGGAGAGGAATTTGTTCCCGAGCCCCGCGCCCTCGGAGGCGCCCTTCACGATGCCCGCGATGTCGACGAAGCTCACCGTCGCCGGGATCGTCTTCACCGAGGAGTACAGCTCGGTCAGCACCGCCAGCCGCGGGTCCGGAACGCCGACGACGCCGACGTTCGGCTCGATCGTCGCGAACGGGTAGTTCGCCGCGAGGACGTCGTTGCGCGTCAGGGCGTTGAACAGGGTCGACTTGCCGACGTTCGGCAGCCCCACGATTCCAATAGTCAAGCTCACGGGGGTCGATCGTACGGCCCCTAGGAGAAGAACCCGACCTTCCAGGTGGCCGCAGCGAGCGCGTGCTGGCCGGCCTTGTCCGGGTGGAAGTAGTCCCAGCGGGTGAGCTCTTTGAACGTGAAGCGATAGGAGTACACCGTGCCGCCGTCCCAGCGGCACTTCGCGCCGTACGCCTCGCACGCAGCGGCCAACTCGGCGTTGTAGGCCTGCACCCGCTCCCCCACCGAGGAACGCCGCTCGACGTCGGAAGCCGCCTTGGACGTCGGACGCACCAGCAGCGACTGGCAGATCCCGAGCTTGCGCCACGCGAACTGGGCCATCTTGCTGCCCTTGCCGATCTCCCACAGCCGGACCAGGTCCGGGATGCTCGCGACGAACACCCGGGCGTTCGGGTCCTCGCGGCGCAGCACCTCGAACGCCTCGCGCACGCTGGCGCGGAAGTCCGCGACGGAGGTCATGGTGGCGACGTCGTCCCGGCACGCGTCGTTCGCACCGATCTCGACGGTCAGGTAGTCCGCTCCGGCCTTGGCGGCGGCGGCCATCTGGCTTGGCAGTGCCTCGACCCGTGCACCACTGCGCGCGACGTTGTGGACGCTCTCGACGCGAGCACCGGCCTTCCGCAGCCGCTCCAGGTGACTGTTCACGGCGCCGTCGGTCCCCGTGCTCCACGACCGGGTGGGGCAGTCGGCGTAGAAGCCGCACGCGTTGAAGCCGCGGGTGATCGAGTCCCCGAGCGAGGCCACCGAGGTGGGCAGCGTCGCCCGCGCCTGTGCGGCCGTGGGAGCTCCGACGATCGCAACGGCCAGCAGGGCCACGCCCACCGCTGTCCGCCTTGCCCGAGCGTGCATCGTCACTACAACCCCCCTTTGGCGTCGAGCGGACACTAACCGGACGACTGCGCCGTTGGAGGGCCAATCGACAGAAGATCCACCCGATCGGACGCATCGGGCGAGAGAAACTGTCGGACCTGTCCGGAACGCTCCCAACATGGACCCGATCTACCTCTTCCTCGTCTTCGCGGCACTGGTTGCCGGCTTCGCTGCCGGCCATTTCCGCGGGGCGGTGCAGCTCGCAAGCCTCCGCGCCACACTCGCCGCGGAGCGCCGAAGCACCGGAAACGAAGCCGCCGCGGAACCGCTGCGGGACTGCCTCGACCGGGTCGAACGCCGGCTGCGGGAGCTCGAGATCGCGCGCGTTGGCGCGTACAGCGCGCTCACCGAGCAGGTCGGAATGGTCCGCGCCGCGTCCGAGCAGCTGACCACCCAGACCGCCGCGCTCGCCACGGCACTGCGCGCCCCGCAGGCCCGCGGCCGCTGGGGCGAGCTGCAGTTGCGCCGCGTCGTCGAGCTCGCCGGCATGGTCGAGCACTGCGACTTCGTCGAACAGGACACGTCGACGGACGGCACTCAGCGCCCGGACCTCGTGGTCCGCCTGACCGGCGGGCGCACCGTCGTGGTCGACGCAAAGGTGTCGCTCGCGGCATATCTCGAAGCCGCCGGCACCACTCTCGAAGCGCCACGGGACGAGCGGCTGCGAGCACACGCCCGGCACGTCCGCGCCCACGTCGACGGCCTGGCCGCCAAGCAGTACTGGGCGGCGCAGCCGGACACTCCGGAGTTCGTCGTGCTGTTCATCCCCGGCGACCCGTTTCTCGCCGCGGCACTGGACAAGGACCCGGAGCTGCTCGAACACGCGCTCGCCAAGCGCGTGCTGATCGCCACGCCCACCACCCTGGTCGCGATGCTGCGCACCGTCGCCTGGGGCTGGCAGCAGGACTCGCTCACCGCCCACGCCCGCGAGGTGTTCGACCTCGGCCGGGAACTGTACGGACGCCTCGGCACCCTGGCCGAACACGTCGACCGGCTCGGCCGCAGCCTGGGCCGCACGGTCGCGGACTTCAACGCCGCAACCGGCTCCCTCGAGGCGAGGGTCCTGGTGAGCGCTCGCCGGCTGCACGCCGCCGGCATCGCCGCGGGCGACATCCCAACCCCGCGCCTCGTTCACGCAGTTCCCCGCCCCGCCGCGACGCACGAACCCGACGGCCCGGCCGGGGCCGCTCCGTAGACTGGAGCCCATGACCACGACCGAGGCCACCACCGGCCGCAAGGTGCTGCTGGCCGCCCCCCGCGGGTACTGCGCCGGGGTGGACCGTGCCGTCCAGACGGTCGAGAAGGCCCTCGAGCTGCACGGCGCACCGGTGTACGTGCGCAAGGAGATCGTGCACAACAAGCACGTGGTCGCCACGCTGCGCGAACGCGGCGCAATCTTCGTCGAGGAGAACGAAGAGGTGCCGGAGGGTTCGGTCGTCGTCTTCTCCGCCCACGGCGTTGCGCCGATCGTGCACGCCGAAGCAGCCGAGCGCTCGCTGCAAACCATCGACGCGACCTGCCCTCTCGTGACCAAGGTCCACAAGGAGGCGATCCGCTTCGCGGCGGACGACTACGACATCCTCCTGATCGGCCACGAGGGACACGAGGAGGTCGTCGGCACCGCGGGCGAGGCGCCCGACCATATTCACATCGTCGACGGCCCAAGCGACGTCGCGAACGTGAGCGTGCGGGACGAGAGCCGAGTCGCGTGGCTCTCCCAGACCACCCTGTCGGTCGACGAGACGCTCTCCACCGTGGCCGCGCTGCGCGAACGCTTCCCCCTGCTGCAGGACCCGCCGAGCGACGACATCTGCTACGCGACGCAGAACCGCCAGGAGGCGGTGAAGGCCATCGCCCCGCGCGCGGACGTGGTCATCGTGGTCGGCTCGACGAACTCGTCGAACTCGGTCCGTCTTGTCGACGTGGCCCTGGACTACGGGGCCGGCGCCGCCTACCTAGTCGACCGCGCCGCCGAAGTGCAGGACTCCTGGCTCACCCAGGCTCGGACCGTTGGCGTGACCAGTGGCGCCTCGGTTCCCGAGATCCTCGTCTCGGATCTGCTCGAGCACCTCGCAGCGCGGGGTTTCGCCGACGTGGAGGTCGTAGCGTCGGCCGAGGAAACCCTGCTTTTCGCGCTTCCCAAGGAACTCAGGCGTTCCCTGCGCGCCGCCGCCGACTGATCGTCAGACCGTCCCGTGCGTACCGTACCCCCGTATGGGTGTGAGCCAGGGAATAGACGAAACGTGGACGTGTTCTCCGAAGGCTCTTTCTGACATTCGACGTACCGGGAAGTAACTGAAGCGACGCCAGCCTCGCGTTCCATGTGGAGATCCGCTTTTCCACATGAAGGGGACCACCCCGTGCACCTAGTTACCTCTCGCACCTCCTTGACGCGCCTTGCCGCCACGGCGCTGGTGGCCGGCACTGGACTGTTGCTCACCGGAGCCGGCTCGGCCGCTGCAGCGGAGCAGCCGGCCAACGCTCCCGCTTCGATTTCTCCCGCCGCCTACGCGGGAACCATCGCCTTCAACGCCCCGAGCGCGAAGGCCGCGGCCACCAAGGTGCCGATCGAGAAGAACGCCTTCACCGTGAAGGACCTGACGGTGGCCGTCGGCCAGGTGGTGACCTGGACCAACCTCGACACCAAGCCGCACTCGGTGAACACCACCAAGGCGCCCGAGCGCTTCGACTCCCCGCTGTTCAAGCAGGGCGAGTCCTGGTCGTACACCTTCAAGACCGTCGGCGCGTACGACTACTACTGCGCCGTGCATCCGGACATGCTCGGCAAGGTCACCGTCGTCGAGAAGGCGGCGCCGCCGGCCAAGAGCCCCAAGGCGAAGAAGCCCAAGGCGGAGAAGCCCGCGGAGTCCGCCGCCAAGCCCGCCGCCTCCGAGGCCGAGTCCGCGCACTCCATGCACGGCGACAACGACAAGTCCGCCGCCCCCGCCGGCACCTCGGACAACGGCGCGCCGGCCGCCGCCGCCCCGCAGTACGCCCCGGCGGCCGACCCGGCCTCGGGTGCGGTCGATCCGTTCATGAAGCACCTCGAGGTTGCGCACTTCCAGCGCACCCCGGCCGGCCAGGCCCAGGACATCGCCGAGTTCGACTCGTGGGCCAAGGCCCACCAGGCGCTGTTCCGCACCATGCTCGACTACGAGGTAGGCCGGAACAGCGTCGCGGGCGGCGCTCCGGCACTCGGCACGTTCCTGCAGCACATGGACGCCGCGCACTGGAACACCTCGCCGATGGAGCAGGCATCGGCCATCGCGAACTTCGACTCGTGGAACAAGTCGCACCTTGCGATGTTCCGCCAGATGTTCGACGGCGAGGTCGGCAGGTCCAGCGCCCTCGGGTCCGCGCCCGGTATCGGCGTGTTCATGCAGCACCTGGACGCCGCGCACTGGAACCAGTCCGCCAACGAGCAGGCCAACGCGATCGCCGACGACCCGGCGGAGTGGACCAGTTCCCACGGCGCCCTGTTCCAGGCGATGCTCGCGTCCTTCGGCTCCGGTCAGACTCCGGGCGCCTAGGCACGTCCATTCGGGGCCGCCGGTCCTGCAGGTCCTCCGCCTGCAGGACCTGCGGCCCTCAGCGATTTTCCGTCTCTGCAAGCCAATTCGATCCGGAGTATCCATGCGAATCGTGTGCTTCTCGGCCGTGCTGGCCGGATGCCTGGCGGTATCGCCCGCCGTGGCCGCCGCGACCTCGTCCAGTTCGCCCCCGCCACGGCAGCCCGTCGCGGCGACCCAGCAGGCGATGGCCATCCTCGATTTCAAGTTCGCGCAACCCAAGGTGCGCCTCTCCGTCGGCGACACCATGACGTGGACCAACAACGACCGCGCTCCGCACGACGTCAGCACCACGAAGGCGCCGGTCAAGCTGCAGTCGCCGATGCTCATGAAGGGCGACTCCTGGAAGTTCACCTTCAAGGTGCCCGGCGTGTACGACTACATCTGCTCGATCCACCCGGAGATGAAGGCACTCGTCGACGTCGCTCCCGCGGCAGCCAAGTTGCCCGCCGCGGCGAAGAAGCCCACTACCGCCAGGGCAGCGGCGAGCAAGCCCGCCAAGGCAGCGGTGGCCACGAAGCAAGCAGCGGCGAAGCCCCCGGCGACCGCACCGGAGGAGGTCGCCGAGCCGGCGGCGGTCCCCACCGCCGAAGAGCAGGCAGCAACCGCGGAGGCGGAGAAGGCCGAGCTTCTGGCGCTGACCTCCACCGCCCGCGAGCTCGAGTCGGCCCGGCAGTGGGGCGCGATCGCAGTAGGCGTCGCGCTGCTCGGCCTGCTCGTGGTGGGGCTGCAGGGAAGTTCGGCGCGGGCCAACGCGCCCAAGCCGGAATGGGTCGGCGTCGGGGTCTCCCAAAGTCGCCACACCCGCCGCAAGCGCTAGCTCGACCCGTTGGGCCCCGACCGCGTGTCGGGGCCCAACGCGCGCCTCGGGCGCCCCTAGTCTGACCTCAGCCGTCACACTGGCATCAGGGGGCACAGGCGATTGAGGCGAGCGGAGCGAGAGCAGCGAGGAACGAGCTCTCTCGATCCCGAGCCGATTGAGCCTGTCGACCGGAGGGAACACATATGGGACGCGTTTTGGCACGGCGACCGGGGCCGCCCGCGATTGCGCTCGGCGCAGTCGTGGCGACCGCCACCGCGCTGGCCCTGCTCGCGCCGACGACGACCGCCGGCGCGTCCGAGGCGCGTCCACACCTCACCCACGAGGTCGCCATCGCCCAGTACCGCTTCGTACCCCACAGCCTTGGCATCGACATCGGCGACACCGTCCGCTGGGTGAACACGGACAAGACCCCGCACAACATCCGGTTCGTCCGTGGACCGCAGAAGTTCGGCACGGCCCCGCGGGAGAACCTGAAACTCGGCGAGCGGTACCGATTCACCTTCAACCGGCCGGGGATCTACCACTACGAGGACAGCATCAACGGCGCGCAGGGCGAAGTGCGAGTCGGCCCGAAGGAGACGACGGCCGCTCCCAAGAAACCCGGCTTCGACAACGGCCCTGCGGAGCAGTTCGAACCCCGCCGCCTGCCCCCGGCACCCGCACCGCGCGATCCGCAGGTGCCACGCGATCCGCAGCTGCCGAAGAAGCCGAACCTGCCCAAGAAACCCAACTTGGACGACCCACTCCTGCCCGGCGACTCCGAACCGCCCAAGCCGCGCTAGGACGCTCGACGAACACCCGAGGCCCCGCCATTCGGCGGGGCCTCGGGTGCTGTCGTCTCAGCGAGCGAGGTGGCGGCTGATCACGAGCCGCTGGATCTGATTGGTGCCCTCGAAGATCTGCATGATCTTCGCTTCGCGCATGTAGCGCTCCACCGGGAAGTCGCGGGTGTAGCCGTACCCGCCGAACACCTGAACCGCGTCGGTGGTGACGCGCATGGCCGCGTCGGTGCACACCAGCTTGGCGACGCTGGCCTGCCGGGAGTACCCGAGACCGGCGTCCCGGCGCCGGGCGGCGTCGAGGTAGGTCGCGCGCGCCGAGTCGACGGCCGCCGCCATGTCCGCGAGCAGGAAGCCCAGGCCCTGATGGTCGACGATGCGCCGCCCGAACGCGGTGCGCTCGTTGGCGTAGTCGACGGCCGCGTCCAACGCCGCCTGTGCGAGACCGGTGGCCACCGCCGCGATGCCCAACCGCCCGGAGTCCAGGGCGGAGAACGCGATCTCGAGACCCTGCCCCTCGGCTCCAATCAGTCGTTCGGCGTCGAGGTCGACCCCGTCGTAATACGCCATCGTCGTCGGTACCGCGTGCAGGCCCATCTTCTCTTCCGGCTTGCCAAAGGTCAGACCGACGGCCTGGCCCGGCACGTGGAAGCAGGAGACTCCCCGCGAGCCCTCCCCCGTCCGAGCGAACAGGGCGTAGTAGTCCGCGATCCCGCCGTGGGTAATCCAGGACTTGGTGCCGACGACGCGGAACCCTCCCGAGATCTTCTCCGCCTTGCAGATGAGGGCGGCTGCGTCCGATCCGGCCTGCGGTTCGGAGAGGCTGTAGGCGCCGACAACCTCGCCCGCCGCCATGGCCGGCAGCCACCGGTCCTGCTGCTCGCGCGTCCCGAAGTACACGAGCGGATGCCCGGACAGGGTGTGCACGCTGACCGCCACCGCCACCGCGGCCCAGCGGGCCGCGAACTCCTCGAGCACCTGCAGATAGACCTCGTACGGCTGCGCGCCCCCGCCGAACTCCTCCGGATAGGCCAATCCCAACAACCCGGCCCGGCCCAGTGTGTGGAAAAGCCCCTGTGGATAAGCCTCGGTTTTTTCGCATGCCTCGACGCGGGTCGCCAATTCCCTGTCGGCGATCTCCCGAGCCAGCGCCAGCAGGTCCCGAGCGTCCTCGGTGGGCAGCAATCGTTCGACAGGCAAAGGGAAAGCTCTCCTTAGTCGACGTGGTTTATCGACGTGCGGGCGACGGTACCGAGCCCTGGATTGATCTGCCCGAACCACCCCATTTCGTGGGTGCAGCAGTTATCGTGACGGTGCACAGCCGTTAGCGTCCCGGCTTCACGGTTGAAGCACTGCAGGAGGATCCGATGAGTCCCACGCTCGTCGAAAAAGCGCTCCGCGAAAGACTCCCCGCTGGACTCGTGAGGGTTCAGGCCGCCACCGGCCTGCCCTGCGTGTTCGGCGGGCCCACCGGCACCGGCGCCGACGGGGAGTTCCTCGTCATCGACCACATGCTCGGCCATCGCACCCGCGCGTTGGACGGCTTGACCGTGCTGAGCGGTCGCGGGCTCGGCGGACTCGCCCTCGCCCAGGGGCGGCCGCTCGTCGTCAACGACTACCGCACCAACAAGATCATCAGCCACCACTACGACCGCGCGGTCGTGGACAGCGAGGGGCTGCGGTCCGTCTGCGCCTTCCCCGTCCGGGTCGAGGGCCGCGTGGCGGGCGTGATCTACGGCGGAACGCGGGACCCCCGGCCCATCGGCGACGTTGCCCTCAAGCAGGCGGAGGTCGTGGTGTCTCGACTGGCGATCGACGTGGCCCGTGCCGTCGCAGAACCTCGGCAGATGCCGCTGCTGAGCAGCGCCGAGGCCTTGGCCGAGCTCGAGTCGATCGCGGGCCACCTCGCGGACGCGTCGCTGCGCGAGCGCCTGCTGAACGTGCACCGCACCCTCGCCCACGACGAGCCCGCCGAGGCTCCGGCTACCGACTTCTGTCTTGCCCCGCGCGAGGAGCAGTGCCTGGCTCTGGCCGCGGTCGGCGCCACCAACGCGCGCATCGCCCAGGAACTCAACCTCAGCCCGGAGACGGTGAAGGCGTACCTGCGCAGTGCCATGCGCAAGCTCAACGTGAACAACCGCACCGGCGCGATCCACGTCGCACGGAGCGCCGGCCTCATCTAGACCAGGCTCTCCAGGGGCACGTCTGGATCGGCCAACCGCTCGCGGTCGAGCGGCTGCCGCGAGCGGATCAGCTGTTGGATCTGTTCCGTCACGTCGCCGACGTTGACGTTCATGCCCGCCAGCACCCGTCCAAGGTCGTCGAGCCAGAACGCCATGAATTCGCGTCGGTCGCGGTCCCCCCGGTACACGACCTCGGCGAAACGGCCGGGTTCGAACCACCCCGAGACTTCCAGCCGCAGGTCGTACTGGTCGGAGTAGAAGTACGGCACCCGGTCGTAGGGCGCCCCCTGGCCGAGCATGGAGCGCGCCGCAGCGGCTCCGCCGTACAGGGCGTTGGACCAGTGCTCGAGGCGGATCGGGCGGTCGTAGAGCGGATGGTCGGCCCGCATGCACGCCCCTGCGGCGTAGATGTCGGGGTCCCACGTCGTCTGCAGTTCGCTGGTCACGCGGATGCCGTCGGCCACCTCCAGACCGGCGGCCTGCGCCAGCTCGGTGGCCGGGCTGATTCCAACGCCGATGACCACCGCGTCTGCGGGGATCTTGTCGCCTGCGCGGGTGACCACCACTGGCCCCGGGAGGACCTCCTGCAGGCCCGAACCGAGGCGAACGTCCACCCCGTGGTCACGGTGCAAACTCGCGAACATCTCGCCGACCTCGGGGCCGAACCGCCGGTTGAGCGAGGCCGCCTCCGGGGACATCAGCACCACCTCGCAGCCGTGGTGCCGAGCCGCGGCCGCCACCTCCAGGCCGACCCACCCTCCACCGAGCACCACGACGCGGCCGCCGCGGGCGAGCACCTCCCGCAACCGCTCGAAGTCCTCGAGCTTGCGCATGTAGAAGACGCCGTCGAGTTCGGTGTTCGGGATGCGGCGGACCACGGAGCCGGTGGCGAGAAGCAGCTTGTCGTACCGCTGCCGCGAGCCGTCGGTCATTCCCAGTTCGCGCGATCCGCGGTGGATCGCGACAACTCCCAGTCCCACGCGCAGGTCGACGCCGTTCGTGGCGTACCAGTCCTCGTCGTGGACGTAGACGGTGTCCTGGGCCGCGGTGCCCTTCAGATAGCCCTTGGACAGCGGCAGCCGCTCGTAGGGCCGATGCGTCTCCTGGCCGATGAGGACGACCTCACCCTCGAACCCGCAATCGCGCAGAGCCTCGGCGGCTTTCGCACCCGCCAGGGAGGCGCCGACGATAACGAAAGTCCCAAGGCACGGCATCAGGCGATATTACCTTCGCCACAGTCGACGCCTGCGGCGGCGAATTGCCCTGTCAAGCCCCGCCGTGGGGGATCGTGCCGCCGGGGCTTGGGGGTCTAGCCTGCTGGATACGCAGTTTTGCACCCTCTGCACAGGGCAGTGCTGAAACAGGCGACTGCTCGGCAATACGGGCAACGAAAGGCAGTGGGAGATGTCCGCAACCCCTCCTGTTCACGGTCCCAGGTTCACGGCGCCCCGCCGCGCCGGCGCGAGAGCGGCCGCCTTCACGGCCACGGGCGCCGCGGTCACGGTGGCGCTCGCAGGCATGGCCGTCCCGGCCGCGGCGGCGCAGACCACCTCGGGTAGCTGTGCGGTTCTCGCGCCGATCAACAGCGTGACCTGCGTGTTCGGGAACCCGGAGGTCGCCGACTACACGCTGAGGGTGCCGGCCGGGGTCACCGAGGTCCACATCGATGCCCGCGGCGGCGGCGGCGGCGACGGCAGCTCTGTCGACTCCGCACGCGCCATCTCCAGCGGCGGACCGGGCGGCCTGGTCGCGGCGGACTTTCCCGTCCGCGGGGGCGACGTCCTGCGCATTCTCGTTGGCGGCCGCGGCGGAGACGCAGACGGCATGAAGCCGGGCAAGGGCGGACTCAACGGCGGCGCGAAGGGCGGTGCCGGGGCGTTCGGCGGCGGTGGCGGAGGCGGCGCCTCGACGGTTCGGCTCAACGGTCATCTCAACGCGCGCGACCACGACCAGCGCATCCTCGTAGGCGGAGGCGGCGGTGGCGCCGGTGGCACCATGCCGTCGGCTGCCGCGTCGTCGGGCCAGGGCGGCGTCGGCGGCGGCGTGTACGGCGGCAACGGCGGCGGTGACCGGGTCGGCAAGGGTGGTCTGGGTGCCGTGGGTCCTTCGGGCGGCGCCGGCCTGCAGCGGATCACGGGCACGGACGGCCACAGCGGATCGGACGCGCCGCACGGCGGCGAGGGCGGCGAAGGCGGCTACGGCGCCTCGAACGAACTCAAGTTCAAGGACAGCGGCACCTGGGCCACCGGTCCGGTCGGTGCCGGCGGTGGTGGCGGCGGCTACGCGGGCGGCGGTGGTGGCGCGGCCGGTCCCATCCTCGGCGGCGGTGGCGGCGGTGGCAGCGGCTTCGTCGCGACCTCGGCCTTGGCGCCGAGTGTGGCGCGGTTAGGCTCGGCCGAACTCTCCGACGGCGGCTCCGAGCAGAGCGACAACGGTGAGGTCGTCGTCTCCTACCGGCTTCCGACAGATCGCCGGCAGCAGTCGGAGACCGTCGACGTCGCCGCCCACACGGCCGCCGCGACGGCCGCCGGGCGCGACGACAGCTAAGGCGCCGAAAGGGCGCCGTTCGCGGGTGCGAACGGCGCCCTTTCGTACGCAGCGGGCTCAGCCCTTGTAGATCTTCCCGCCCTCGACGACGATCTTCGCCGGGTTCATTGGCTTGCGGACCGGGGGCTTGAGCGGTTTGCCCTCGAGCGAGAACTCTCCGTTGTGGCACTCGCAGATCATCTTGTCCTTGGTCTCGAAGTTGGTGACCGGGCAGTTCGCGTGAGTGCAGATCGCGTTGAAGCCGAGGAACTTGCCCTTCGTCGGCTGGGTGACGACCACGGAGGCCTTCTCGAAGTACTTTCCACCGCCGACCGGGACGTCCTTCGCCGCGCCGATGGGCTTGCCCTTGGGCTTCTTGGGTGCCCTGGACGTGGCCTCGGCAGCCGGCGCGGCGATCAACGGAACGCTTGCCGCAGCCGCAGCTGCCGCACCGCGCAGGACGGTCCGCCTGGCAGGGGCGGGGCTTTCGGGCGTTTCGGGTGTTTCGGGCATGTCGAGCAATTCCTTCCGTGCGAGGAAGACCGACTAGCAGGGGACCGCTAGTCGGGGTGGAAGACCTCAGGGGGCCGTGGCCGGCGCGCTTTGCTGTTCGCCGGAGTTCTCGACGAAATCCTTCCAGTGCGACTCGGAACCCGTGTGGCCGGCGCGGTAGGAATAGAACATCGTCGTGACCGCGAGTGCTGCGACGAGCCCGGACAGCGCCCACACCACCGGCGGCGCCTTGTCGCGCAGGGGCTGAACTGCCCACACGAGCAACGCGACCAACGTCGTCGCCGCCATGACCCACACGAGGTTGCGACCGAGCTCCTCGTGGTCGAACCGAGGCGAGCTCGTATCGCCGAGCCTCCGGTACCGGTCCATGAGGTCTTCGCCGGCACGCAGGGTGACGAAGCCCAGCGCCAACAGACCCACGTTGGCCAGGACCATCAGCCCGGCGAACTTTTCGCGCCAAGGCTTGTACAGCGCAACGGCGAGCGTCGCTGTCGCACCGATCGGGATGAACGCGACCGCGAAGTGCGACACCAGGATGTGCGTCGGCAAACCCGTGAAGGTGTCGAACACTGACTGACTCCTAGCTGTGAAGGTGGGGCTGGACCAGGTCCCGCGTCAGGAGAGGTAGAGCGTGCCGTCCGCTTCCGTGATCTTCCCCGGCTTGGCGTTCAGCGGACGCCGGGCCACCGAGGGCTTGATCGGCGTGCCGTCGGCGGCGGAGAACTTGGCGTTGTGGCACGGGCAGTGGATGGCATTGTCCTTGACGTCGGTCACCAAACAGGCGGCGTGGGTGCACAGCGCGTCGTACACCGTGTACTGACCCTTGGTCGGTTGGCAGACGACGAGCTTCTTGTCCTTGAAAACCGTGCCGCCGCCGACCGGAACCTTGCTCGAGGGCCCGAGCGCGGCTCCCGCCGGCTTGGCGGCTTTGGCCGCCTTCTTCGGCTCGGTCTTCTCGGTCGCCTCGGCCTTCTTCGCAGTCTTGGTCGGCTCGGTCTTCCCGGTCGCCTCGGCCTTCTTCGCAGTCTTGGTCGGCTCGGCTTTCTCGGCCTTCGTCTTCGGCTCGGCCTTGGGGGCCGGCTTGGTCTGCTCGGCGGCGGCAGGTTCGGCGGTGGCGGCCGGTTCGGCCGGCGCGTCGGCCTGGACTGCGGTGTCGGTTTCGGCGCCGGCCGCCGCGGCGGACGGAATCTCCAGGGTGCCCTCGCCGAGGCGGGACAGCCCGGCACCGGCTCCGACCACCCCAAGCACAACGACGCCCCGAATGAGGGTGCGCCGAGTCGCGTCGGGTCCTTCCGGTTCGCTCATCGATGTGTTTCCTTCCGATTTCGGGCGCCTACACCTCGAATGTACGGGGTGATGCTCGCTCAGGTTCCCCGAAAAGGGGTGCCCGACAGGGTGGGTTTGCGACGCCTGTACTCGGCTTTCGATCGGTGCGAGACGAAGTGGATCAAGGTCCAGTTAGGAACGAGGGCCCGACCGGATCCCGGTCGGGCCCTCGTCTGTGCGCACCGAGACCTACATGTGCTTCGCGGCGTCCTTAATGGCCTCGCGAATGCGGGGGTAGGTGTTGCAGCGGCAGACGTTGCGGATGGTGTCGATGTCCGCGTCCGTGATCTTCCGCTTGGACTTCTTGACCTCGTTGATGAGGGCCGTCGCGGCCATGATCTGGCCGGGCTGGCAGTACCCGCACTGCGGGACCGAGTGCTTGATCCAGGCCTCCTGCACGGGGTGCAGGTCCTTGCCCTTGTGGGGGGTGTCGGCGAGGCCCTCGATGGTGGTGATGCGGTCCGAGGCCTTGATGTGCTTGACCGAGACCGAGCACGGGTTGAACGCCTTGCCGTTGATGTGCGACGTGCAGGCGTTGCATTCGCCGATGCCACAGCCGAACTTCGGGCCGCGAACCTTGAGGACGTCGCGAAGAACCCAGAGGAGACGTACGTCGTCCTCGATGTCGACGCTGACCTTCTTGCCGTTCAGAACGAACGAGTGCTTGGGCATGAGGAAACTCCTTTCGATGTGTAAGAAGGTCAGACGGGAAGCGCGCGGGTCGGGCTGTCCGGAATGGACGGCTTCTTCCCAATGGACGGCTGGACCAGGTCGGGGTCGCGGTAGAAGACCGGGAGCCCGGTGACCTTCTTGCCCAGCGCGTTCTGCAGGGCGATCGCGGCGGCGGCGAACCCGGCGCCGTTGCCGATTTCACCGGTACCGCTGGGCACCGTCGAGTTGTGTTCGATGACGATGGCCTCGAACTCGAACGGGCAGTCCCAGTGGCGAGTCCAGCCGTAGTCGTCCCAGCCGCCCTGGATCGGCAGGCCGTCCTGCCAGTCGCAGGCCTCGGCGAAGGCGTGGGCGAAGCCGTCCATCATGCCGCCCATGGCCATGGCCTTGCAGGCGTCCGGGTTCATCGGAACGCCCATGGACATCGCGAAGATGGCCTTCGTGATGCGCGGGCCGACCCAGCCGTTGAGCTTGCGGTCCTTGACCGTCTTCGGGCGGTTGTCGATCTCGACCAGGCAGGCGGTCTGGCACTTGTACTCGCCGTGGATGCCGATCGCCTGGTGTACGCCCTTGGGCAGCTTGCGGCCCCACTTGCCCCGCTTGGCCACCGCGTCGAGCACTGCGACGACCTCGGCGTTCTTCGCGAACGCACGGCGGAACTGGTACCCGTCCATGCCGAACGCCTTGGCCAGGTCCTCGACGAGGAGCTCGCGGGCGACGGCCACGTCCGGCGAGTACACGTTGCGCACCGGACCGGTGGGGATGAAGTCGTACTCGTAGGCCTCGGTGAGCGCCGTCTTCGTGGGCCCGAAGTTGTACGGGACCGATGTGACGATCTGGTAGAACCAGTCGGTCACCGACGTGTTGCCCCAGTACCGGCTCGGGTCCTTCTTCATCATCATGCCGGTGATCAGGTCGCCGGCCGAGTGGGTGAAGTCGCAGGCCTCCGAGGCGTGCCACTGGGTAAAGCTCGTGATGCTGTTGCCGACCTTCGTCGCCTGAACGTGGGAGACGGAGCCGGGGTGCTCGCGACCGAATCGGACCTGGTCGGTGCGGTGCCACATCAGTCGAACCGGCTTGCCGAACGCCTTGGACGCCGCCGCCGCCTCGACGAGGCGGTCGCCGTGCAGCGTGGTGCCGAACGAGCCGCCGCCGTAGGTCACGTTGAGGACGATCTTGTCCGGGCCGATGCCCGTCAGTTCGGCGACCTGCGCCAGTACGGTGCCGGGGATCTTCGACGCGCCCCAGAGCTCAGCCGAGTCCGACCGGACGTCCGCAACGGCGCAGTTCGTCTCCAGCGGACCGGATACGCGGAACTGGAAGGTGTACTTCTCTTCGAAGACCTCGGCGCCGGGGGGAGCCGGCTCCATCGGAATCAGCGACTCGTCGACCTTCTTGAGCATCTCGTCGGAGGTGATCTTGCCGGTGGTCCCGACGCCCCAGGTGACGTCGAGCTTGCGAACGGCGTCGATGCACTGGCCGAAGGTCTTCGCCCGCACAGCCACGACAGAGCCACGGAGAGCAGACGGGATGATCGCGACGTCGGTGACGCCGGGCATGTTCTTGACCTTGTCGAGGTTGTTGATGCTCTCGGCAATGCCGTTGATCTGCGGCGGGCGGGCCAACATCGTGGGCAGCGCGCCCGGGATGTCGAGGTCCATCGCGAACTGCTTGGTACCGGTGACGATCGCACGCATGTCCTTGCGGGGCACGGACTTGCCGATCCAGCCGCGCTTGGGCGGGCCGACCATCGCGTTGAGCAGCTGGCCGACGAACTCGTTCTGCGGCGAGGCAGCGATGACTGAAAGGTCGCCGTAGCTGGCTTTCTTGCCACCCGGGCCGAGCACGTAGCCCATCTCGGTGCGGAGCTTGTCCGCCGAGACGCCCCACTCCTTCGCGGCCGCGCCGATGACGCGCTGGCGAATGAGCTCGCTCAGCTCGCGCAGCGGCTCCCACAGGGAGAAGGTCGACGAGGAGCCACCGGTGAGGTGGGCGTCCATGAGGTCGATGCGGGCCTTGGAGTGGACGACGTCGACGTTGTCGTAGTCCATCTCGAGCTGGTCGGCGATGATCTGCGCGCAGCCACTCTCGATGCTTTGCCCGACCTCGACGCGCGGCATCTCGAAGTAGACGCGGCCGTTGGACTTCAGCTCCAGGGTGAGCAGCGGGGTGACGGCACGCGTCTGCTCCCGCATGAAGTCCATGAAGTCGTAGTGGTCGGCCGGAAGATCGTTGCTCAGGATGGGCGAAGCGCCCTCGCTGGCGGTGATCTTGCGGTTGAGCACCTTGTCGATCCGGCCGCTGGTCGCGCCGGGCATGTTGTCGGCCGCATTCGCGGTCTCGGGGTCGAGCACGTAACGGCCCGCGACGATCACCGACGAGCCCGCCAACACGAATCCCACGAAGTGGCGGCGGCTGACGCCGACGCGCGGGTTCGGGTCTACGAGGGTCGGGGAGCCGTCGGACTGGTGGAAGAAGGGATCGCCGGCCTGGGGGGTCGTGTGCGTGGGTTCGATGTGCGATTCATCTTTGGGCGACATGAAGAAACTCCCGTTCGCGCCCGCTCGCGAGGGCTAGGGACGCCGCCCGAACCTCACGGGCTGGGCGGCTGTGCGGCTGAGCGAGCTGGGCGTAGCTGTCGGCTGTTGGCTGTGGGCAGAGCTGTGAGCCTGGTTCCGCGGAACCGTTGTTCGGGCCTTGGGCGAGGCCGGTCGATCTGTCCCGTTTTGGGTGCGACTTGTGTCTGAAATATTGATGAGAAACCCCCCTTGTGCAATGGGTCACACCCCCGAAGGTGGGTAGCTCCTGTCGCCCTTCGAGGGCCCCTGGTTCCCGGCGGGTACCCCCACATGGGCGGCACTTGAGATGCTGAAACCGCAGTTGAGGTGCATGCACAGGCCCCATGAGGGGGATCCCCATCGCAGTTGCCGAGCACCAAAACCCCCGATTGGTCCCCAAAAGTCGCGAGATTCTTCGTTGCGTTGTGGCGCTCGACGGCGTCCACCATGGACTCTGGCGTCGGCGCGGAGCGTCGCGCCCCCTCACCCTCGACGGGAGCGCACCGTGGCGCAGCTCGACGAACCGGCCCGCTCGGGCCAGGACGCCGCACACGACGAGATCTACAACAGTCCGGAGTTCAACGAGCTTCGCTCCAGGTTCCGGCGGTTGGTGTTTCCGCTGGTCGCGGCCTTCCTCGCCTGGTACGTCCTCTACGTCCTGACGGCCACGTACGCGCGCGAGTTCATGGCCGAGGAGCTCGTCGGCAAGATCAACGTCGCCCTGGTCTTCGGCCTGTTGCAGTTCGTCTCGACCTTCGGGATCGCCTGGCTCTACGCCAAGCGCGCGGGGACCGAGATCGACGGTCGTGCGGCCGCACTCAAGGCTCGATTCGAGGGGGTGGCCAAATGACGGGGACCGAGGTTCTGACGATCAGCCTGTTCGGCGTCGTTGTCGCGATCACCCTCGGAATTACCCTGGCCGCGTCGCGGAAGAACGCCACCGCCGCCGACTTCTACTCCGGCGGCCGCTCGTTCAGCGGTTTCCAGAACGGCCTGGCGATCGGCGGCGACTACATGTCCGCCGCAAGCTTCCTCGGCATCTCCGGCGCCATCGCCCTGAACGGCTACGACGGTTTCCTGTTCTCCATCGGCTTCCTGGTCGCCTGGCTCGTCGCGCTGCTCTTGGTCGCCGAACTCATGCGCAACACCGGCCGCTACACGATGGCCGACGTGCTGTCCTACCGGATGAAGCAGCGCCCGGTCCGCATGGCCGCGGCCACCTCGACCGTCGTGGTCTCGATCTTCTATCTGCTGGCGCAGATGGCCGGCGCCGGCGCGTTGGTCTCGCTGCTGATCGGCGCGACCAGCGAGACGGCCAAGAACCTGACGATCGTCGCCGTCGGCGCCCTGATGATCATCTACGTGACCGTCGGCGGCATGCGCGGCACGACCTACGTCCAGATCGTCAAGGCCGTGCTGCTCATGGGCGGCACGTCCATCGTGGTGTTCCTGACGCTGCTGAAGTTCGACTTCAACATCTCCCGGATGCTCGACGAGGCGTCCCAGCGCGATGCGACGGAGAAGCTTGGAACGGCCTTCAACGCAGCGAGCGCCGAGGTGCGCGAGTTCCTCTTCCTCGGCGGTGGCGCCCAGTACGGCCTGACCGGCACCACCAAGCTGGACTTCCTCTCCCTCGCCCTGGCACTGGTGCTGGGCACAGCCGGTCTGCCGCACATCCTGATTCGCTTCTACACGGTCCCGACGGCGAAGGACGCCCGCGTCTCGGTCATGTGGGCGATCGGCATCATCGGCAGCTTCTATCTGATGACGTTGGTGCTGGGCTTCGGCGCCGCGGCGCTGGTGGGCCGCAACACCATCTCCGCGGCCGGCGGCGGCGGGAACCTGGCCTCGCCACTGCTCGCCGAAGAAGTCGGCGGGGGCGAGGGCACCGCCGGCGGCGCCATCCTGTTGGCGCTCATCTCGGCGGTCGCGTTCGCCACCATCTTGGCCGTCGTCGCAGGCCTGACGCTGGCTTCGTCCTCGTCCTTCTCGCACGACGTGTACGCCAACGTGATCAAGAAGGGCAACTGCACCGAGAAGGAAGAGATCAAGGTCGCCAAGATCGCGGCGTTCGTGATCGGCGCGGTCGCCATCGTGCTGAGCCTCGGCGCGAAGAACCTGAACATCGCGTTCCTGGTCGCGCTGGCGTTCGCAGTTGCGGCGTCGGCGAACCTGCCCTCGATCCTGCTGAACCTGTTCTGGCCGCGCTTCAACACTCGGGGCGCGACCTGGGCGATCTACGGCGGCCTCATTGTGTGTATCGGCCTGATCGTGTTCTCCCCGAACGTCTCGGGCGAGGTCAACTCGCTGTTCAAGTGCTCGGTGGACGCCGCCAAGCCGACGGTCTGCGACGGCACCGGTTCGGACTGGTCGTACTTCCCGCTGAAGAACCCCGGCCTCATCTCCATCCCCGCCGGCTTCCTCCTCGGCATCGTCGGCACCCTGACCTCGAAGGATCAGGACTCCATCGAGAAGTTCAAGGAGTTCGAGGCCCGCGCCCTCACCGGCGCCGGTGCAGAAGAGGCAGTTCAGCACTAGGCAGGCTCCCGAACGGGCCTCGTCGCAGCCGCGGCGGGGCCCGTTCTAGCGTGGGCCCATGACCACACTCCTGCACGTCTCCGCCAGCCCGCGCGGCTTCGCCAGCGACAGCCTCGCCCTCGCCGGCGCCTTCCTGGACAGGCATTCGGCGTGGACTACCAGTCGACGTACTTCAACGACTGGCTGCGCTTCGTCGGCCTCGCCGACATCACCGAGGTCCGCTTCCAGCCGTCGATCCTGACGGCGACCCGCGACGCAGACCTCGCGGCGGCGCTGCAGCGGGCCACCGACGCCGGTGCCGCTTTCTGACGGCGGTGCCGGAGTGCATGGCCTAGCGTCTCCCCGTGGCCCTGGAGACGAGCGCGGAGAAGCCGGTACCGGTTCGCACCGTCGCCCACCTGATCGGGCAGTGGATTTCGCGGCTCGGGAAGGTGTGGGTGGAGGGCCAGGTCACGCAGCTGACTCGGCGTCCGGGAACCTCCACGGCGTTCCTGGCGCTGCGGGACCCGATCGCGGACGTGACCATCCAGGTCGCCTGCCCGCGTGGGGTACTGGAATCGGTGATGCCCGAGGTGGTCGACGGTTCGCGGGTCGTGGTCTTCGGCCGTCCCCAGTACTGGGTGCCCAAGGGCTCCATCTCGTTTGCCGCGGAGGAGATCCGCGCGGTCGGAGTGGGCGATCTGCTGCTGCGGATCGAAACGCTCCGGCGGCTGCTCGCGAGCGAGGGCCTGTTCGACCCGTCCCGCAAGCGCCGCCTGCCGTTCCTGCCCGGCCGGATCGGACTGATCTGTGGGCGGGCCAGTGCCGCCGAACAGGACGTGGTGGACAACGCGCGGCGCCGGTGGCCGGCGGTCGCCTTCGAGATCCGGGCGGTGGCGGTTCAGGGGCCGACCGCGGTACCGGAGGTCGTGCGGGCGCTCGCGGAGCTGGACGCGGATCCGAGCGTCGAGGTGATCGTCGTCGCTCGCGGCGGCGGGTCGGTCGAGGACCTTCTGCCGTTCTCCGACGAGACGCTGCTGCGGGCCGCTGCCGCGTGCCGCACGCCGGTGGTCAGCGCGATCGGCCACGAGCAGGACAACCCGCTGCTGGACTCCGTCGCCGACGTGCGTGCGTCCACCCCGACCGACGCGGCCAAGCTCGTCGTCCCGGACCTCGCCGAGCAGTTGGTGTTGATCGACGCGCTCGGGCACCGGGCGCGGCGCGCGATGCTCGGGCGGCTGGACCGGGAACAGGCGCGCATCGACGGGCTGGCCTCGCGCCCGGCCCTGGCCAATCCACGGCGCACGCTGGAGACGCACGTCGATGCGGTCGACGCGCTCGCGGCCCGAGCGCGACGCAGCCTGCGGCACCGGCTGGACCGAGCCAACGACGAACTGAGCCACCGTCAGGCGCAGGTGCGCACGCTCTCCCCCCAGGCCACCCTGGACCGCGGCTACGCCGTCGTGCAGCGCGTCGACGGAGCCGTGCTGCGACGTCCCGCCGAGACCGAGCCGGGCGAGGCGTTGCAGGTACGGCTCGCGGGCGGGCAACTCCTGGCGAGGGTCGTCACCGTCGACGACGTCGCCCCCAGCCGTGCTCAGCCTCCCGCTTCACTCGCCGAAGTGCCGCCTCACTCGCCGGAGGACGGCGTCTCAGACGAGTGAAGCGGCACCCGGACGAGTGAAGCGCGACCCGGGGCAGCGGGACGGCGGGACCAGCGCCATAGGCTGAGCCCGTGGCGAGCGACGATGCGGCTGGGAAACTCGCCGACGATCTCGACTACGAAGCGGCACGCGCGGCGTTGACCGAGGTCGTGGCCGCGTTGGAGGCCGGGAACCTGCCGCTGGAGGAGTCGCTCGCTCTGTGGGAGCGAGGCGAGCAGCTGGCCCGAATCTGCCGCGCTCGGCTGGACGGGGCGCGGGCCCGACTGGACGCATACGAGAAGGAGGCGGTGCCCGATGGCTGAGACGACGGCGAAGCCGGCGCACCTCGAGGTGGGCGCGGAGCACCCGGACCGCAACCTCGCGCTCGAGCTGGTGCGCGTCACCGAGGCCGCGGCCATGGCCGCCGGCCGCTGGGTCGGGCGCGGGGACAAGAACGGTGCGGACGGCGTCGCGGTCAACGCGATGCGCCAGCTCATCGGCACGGTCTCGATGAACGGCGTCGTGGTGATCGGCGAGGGCGAGAAGGACGACGCCCCGATGCTCTTCAACGGCGAGAAGGTCGGCGACGGCACAGGGCCGGAGTGCGACGTGGCCGTGGACCCGATCGACGGCACCCGCCTGACCGCCATGGGCATGAACAACGCGCTGTCGGTACTCGCGGTGGCCGAGCGGGGCACGATGTACGACCCGTCGGCAGTGTTCTACATGGACAAGCTCGTCACCGGCCCGGACGCCGCGGACCTCGTCGACATCCGACTCCCAGTCGCCCAGAACATCCGCCTGGTCGCCAAGGCGAAGCGCTCGGACGTGCACGACGTGACCGTCGTGCTGCTCGACCGCGAACGCCACAAGGAGCTCGCGGCGGAGATCCGGGCCACCGGCGCGCGCATCCGTTTCCTGACCGACGGCGACGTCGCCGGCGCGATCATGGCCGCCCGCGAGGGCACCGGCTGCGACCTGCTGATGGGCGTCGGCGGCACTCCGGAGGGGATCATCGCCGCCTGCGCCATCAAGTGCATCGGCGGCATGATCCAGGGCAAGCTCTGGCCGCAGACAGACGACGAGCGGCAGAAGGCGATCGACGCGGGTCTCGACCTCGACGCCGTGCTCACCACCGACGATCTCGTCCGGGGCGACAACTCGTTCTTCGTGGCCACCGGCATCACCGACGGCGAGCTGCTCCGTGGGGTTCGCTATCGAGCGGGGTCGGCGACCACCCACTCCCTCGTGATGCGCTCGAAGTCCGGTACGACCCGGCTCATCGAGAGCACCCACCAGCTTTCCAAGCTGCGCGGGTACTCCCTCGTCGACTTCGACTGAGTGGCGCCAGTACTGGCGCTTGGTGACAAACCGTCGCTAGTACGGCGGCGTGGACCGAGGTAGCCTCGCAGAGGAGGTTACTTAGAGTGAACATTGCGCTTCGCAAGGTCACGATGGCCGCGGTCCCCGGCGTCGTCGCGGCGGCGTCGCTGATCGCACCGACTCCGGCCACGGGCGCGGTGTCCTCGGCCCCCGGGCCGTGCAGCACGGGTCGCGTGATCTGCATCGACAAGACCGCTCGCACCGTCGAATGGGTCGTCGACGGCCAGGTGCGGCTGCGCATGGCGGCCCGCTTCGGCGACGGCGGCGGCTCCCCCACCCGCGAAGGCACGTTCAGCGTCTACCGCAAGAACGAAAAGCACGTGTCCCGGCTCTACGGCGCCTCGATGCCCTACTCGCTCTTCTTCGACGGCGGCCAGGCCGTCCACTACTCGGAGGACTTCGCCGAACGCGGCTACCGAGGCACCTCCCACGGCTGCGTCAACACACGCAACATCGCCAAGATGCGGAAGCTCTTCCAAAGCGCCAAAATCGGCGACAAGGTCTTCGTCTACGCCTCGGCCTCCTCCGGCTACGACTACGACCCCTGGAGCTGGTAGGCCGGGCGGCAGGGCAACCTATTCTGGGGCCGCTCGAGAACCTTCGCTTCGAGGGAGCACTGCGTGCCCGAGTTCGCCTATACCGACCTGCTGCCGATCGGCCCCGACACCACCACGTATCGCTGCATCGGCAGCGAGGGCGTGGAGGTCGTGTCGCTGGGCGGGACCGAGTTCCTCAAGGTCTCGGCCGAGGCGCTCGGGCGGCTGACCGCGGAGGCGATGCACGACATCGCGCACTACCTCCGCCCGGCGCACCTGCAGCAGCTTCGCTCGATCATCGACGACCCCGAGGCGTCCGGGAACGACCGGTTCGTGGCGCGGGACCTGCTGGAGAACGCGAACATCTCCGCGGGCGGCGTGCTGCCGATGTGTCAGGACACCGGCACCGCGGTGATCATGGCAAAGCGGGGCGAGCGCGTCATGACCGGCGGGCACGACGCGGAGTCCATCTCCCGGGGCGTCTACGACGCGTACACGAAGCTGAACCTGCGGTACTCCCAGCTCGCCCCGGTGACGCTGTGGGACGAGCGGAACACCGGCAACAACCTGCCCGCGCAGGTAGAGGTCTACCTCGACGACGATCCGGCGCACGCCCAGCAGTACAAGTTCCTGTTCATGGCCAAGGGCGGCGGCTCGGCGAACAAGTCGCTGATCTTCCAGGAGACCAAGGCGCTGCTGAACGAGAAGTCGATGCTCGCCTGGCTGGACCAGAAGATCCGGGGCCTCGGCACCGCGGCGTGCCCGCCGTACCACCTGGCGATCGTCATCGGCGGCACCAGCGCCGAGTTCGCGCTGAAGACCGCGAAGTACGCCTCGGCCAAGTACCTCGACACGCTTCCGCCGACCGGCTCGATGCTCGGGCACGCGTTCCGCGACGTCGAGTTCGAGGCCAAGGTCCTCGAACTCACCCGCCAGAACGGCATCGGTGCCCAGTTCGGCGGCAAGTACTTCTGCCACGACGTGCGCGTGATCCGCCTCCCCCGCCACGGCGCCTCGTGCCCCGTCGCGATGGCGGTTTCGTGCTCGGCGGACCGGCAGATGCTCGGCAAGATCACGCCGTCGGGCATCTACGTCGAGCAACTCGAGCGCGACCCGGCGCAGTATCTGCCGGAGGTCACCGAGGAGCACCTCGCCGACGACGTCGTGCGCATCGACCTCAACCAGCCGATGTCCGAGATCCTCGCCCAGCTCACTCGCTGCCCGGTGAAGACGCGGGTGTCGCTGACCGGCACCGTGGTCGTGGCCCGTGACATCGCGCACGCCAAGATCAAGGAACTGCTCGACTCCGGTCAGCCGATGCCGCAGTACCTCAAGGATCACCCGGTCTACTACGCGGGCCCGGCCAAGACCCCCGAGGGCTTTGCCACCGGCTCGTTCGGCCCCACGACGGCCGGCCGCATGGACTCCTACGTCGACCTCTTTCAGTCCCTCGGTGGCTCGATGGTCATGCTGGCCAAGGGAAACCGCTCCAACCAGGTCACCGAGGCGTGCCTGAAGTGGGGCGGGTTCTACCTCGGCTCGATCGGCGGCCCGGCGGCGCGCCTGGCGCAGGACTGCATCCGCAAGGTCGAGGTCCTCGAGTACGCCGAGCTCGGCATGGAGGCCGTCTGGCGCATCGAGGTCGAGGACTTCCCCGCCTTCGTCGTCGTCGACGACAAGGGCAACGACTTCTTCGCCCCGGCCGACGCGGCCGTGCCGATCGCCCTCACCACCCGTCCCTAGGGAGTTCGTCGATGCCGTTGGACCCGCAGATCGCCGGAGTGCTCGCCCAGGCCAAGGCCATGGGCGGCAAGCCCATGCATCAGCAGAGCTTGGCCGAGGCCCGCGCCGCGTTGGCCATGCTGTGCGCATTCGGCGGTCGCAGCACCGTGCCGCTGGCCGACGTCACCGACCGGACGATTCCAGGTCCGGCCGGGGAGATTCCCGTGCGCATCTACACGCCGGTTGGCGACGGTCCGTTCGGCCTGCTGTGCTTCTTCCACGGCGGCGGCTTCGTCCTCGGCGACCTCAAGACCCACGACGGGGTCTGCCGTGAGATCGCCGCCGGAGCCGAGTGCGTCGTGGTCGCGGTCGACTACCGTCTCAGCCCGGAGCACACCTATCCCGCAGCCGCCGACGACTGCGAGGCGGCGACTCGGTGGGCGCACGACAACGGCGCGGCGTTGAACGCGGACCCGGCACGCATTGCAGTCGGCGGGGACAGCGCAGGCGGAAACCTGTCCGCCGTCGTGGCACAGCGCCTACGCGACAAAGGCGGTCCCGCCCTGTGCGCGCAACTGCTGGTGTATCCGCCTGCCCGCCTCAGCGGCGAGCCGACTCCATCGATGATCGCGAACGCCGAGGGCTACTTCCTCGAACTGAAGGACATGGAGTGGCTGCTCGGCCACTATCTCTCCGACCCGGCGCACGCGGAGCTCGTCGACGCCTCGCCCGGCCTGGCCGCGGACCTTTCGGGCCTGCCGCCGGCGCTGGTGATCACGGCCGAGTTCGACCCGCTGTGCGACGACGGCGAGTTCTACGCCGAGGCACTGCGGTCCGCGGGCGTGGAGGTCGTCCTGAGCCGCTACGACGGCGCGATCCACGGCTTCTGGAACTTCTTCGCCCTGCTGAAGATCGGCCGCCAGGCGATGGACGAGTCCACCGCCTGGCTGCGCGCGAAGCTCGCCTAGCGGTCCGGAGAACCGTTGACGATGAAGGCGTCGGCCTGAATCAGCAGGCTGGTCACCGGGTTGACCACGCAGTTGTGCTGCGGGCCGGCTGGGGTGATCTTGTACGTGCCGTAGCTCTTCGGGCCCTTGAACGTCCCGCCGAAGAACCAGTTGTTCTGCAGCGGTGCGTAGGTGCCCACGACCTCGTCGCTCCACTTGGTCGTGCCGTCCTGGGTGGGCAGTTCCGCGAAGATCTTGAACTTGGCGGTGCCGTCGAGCTTGGAACACGAGTTCGGAGCGTCGACGCCGTACTTGCCGATCGCACCGCCGGTGCCGCCGCCCACGATCTCCTTGCCGTTGACCTTGCCCGTGCAGGCCAGCGAGCCCGCATCACCGCTCTGCAAGGTGCCCGCGGAGGGCTGCAGGCTGATGCCGGGGCTCAGCGCCACGACGACCGAGGCCGAGCAGGGAGTGTCCGGCTCGTCGGCAACCGCCGCCTGAGGCGCAACCAAGACGGCGCCGACCAACGCCGCCGTCCCCACCAGCGCCGTACCGATCCGTCGCATCGCTGCCTCCCAAAAGTCTTTGTTACCGCCGGTAATACCGTAGCCCCAACCAGTCCGGTTTGCCGACCGATGTACGGAATTGCCCCCGACCGGCGAGCGCAAGTCCGGCAAGCGTCACGTCCGGTGCACATCCGGTGACGGGGTAGGATGCGCGGGTACCCGCCGCGCTACCGCCGCAGCTGGGTACACGCAGGGACGCCCCGAGCCGAGACACCCGGCCACCGTCGGCACCCTGCCCTCCCAACCAAACTCCTCCCCGGTTGCCCGTGCATTCGCGTGCGCCGGCGAGGCACTGGCGATCGCACATTCCGAGAGGGCTGAACTAACGGTGGCAGATGTCGACGGTGCGCTCGACGCGGCGGGCCTGAAGAACCCGCACGTCCGCGAGTACGTCAAGCAGTGGGCGGAACACACGGGTGCCGCCCGCGTAGAGGTCGTATCCGCGGCCGACGACGCCCGCCTCGTCCAAGAGGCCCTCGACGCCGGCGAACTGCTGCCGGCCGGCCCGGGTCGCTACTACTCCCGGTCCTACTACAAGGACACCGCCCGCTCCGAGGAGCGGACCGTCGTCGCGACCTCGTCCGAGTCGGACAAGGGCACGTACAACAACTGGAAGCCCGCGGCGGAGATGACCGCCATCCAGCGCGACCGGATGAAGGGCGCGTCCGCCGGCAAGACCATGTACGTCATCCCGTACCTGATGTCGCAGCCCGGCTCGCCGCTGGAGCGCTTCGCGGCCGGCGTCGAGCTGACGGACTGCCGCCCCGTCGTACTGCACATGATCCGCATGGCCCGCGTGGGTGCCGAGTACATCGACGCGCTGGCGGACCCGAACAGCTTCGTGCGCGCCGTGCACGTCACCGGCGACCTGGAGAACCTCGGCCAGGGCACTCCGGCCGACCAGCGGTACTTCGTCACCGTCGCGGACGAGCGGACGATCCTGCACTTCGGTTCGTCCTACGGCGGCAACGCACTGCTCGGCAAGATCGCGCACGGTCTGCGCCAGGCCTCCTACGACGGCTGGGCCTCGGGCGAATTCCTCTCCGAGCAGTTCATGCTCATCGGCATCACCGACAAGCAGACCGGCCGCAAGTACCACATCTGCGGCGGCTTCCCGTCGGCATCGGGCAAGACGAACCTCGCGATGATGCTGGCTCCGGACGACCTCGGCGACCGGTACCACGTCGAGTTCTACGGCGACGACATCGCGTGGCTCTGGGTCGACGAGAACGACGGCAAGCTCTACGCGATCAACCCCGAGTTCGGCGTCTTCGGCGTTGCCAAGGACACCAACGAGACCACGAACCCGACGGCGCTCGGCTCCATCGACGAGGGCACCGGCGTCATCTTCACCAACGTGGCCTACAACCCGCAGACCCAGGAGGTCTGGTGGGAGGGTCGCACGCCGAACCCGCCGGCCGACGTCACCGGGTGGCTGGACTGGAAGGGCACGCCCATCGCGGACCGCGAGGACGAGAACGAACCCTGGGCGCACCCCAACAGCCGCTTCACCACCACGCTGTCCAAGGTGCCGAACATCGCCTCGGACTTCGAGGACCCGAAGGGCGTCCCGATCGACGCGATCATCTTCGGCGGCCGCACCCGCGACCGCGAGCCGCTGGTGCGCGCCATCACGGACATCGCCGAGGGCGTCTACGACGGCCTGACCTTGGGCGCGGAGGCCACCTTCGCCGCCGAGGGCAAGGA
>JBQTKD010000122.1:0-34077 GCA_052386455.1 Sporichthyaceae bacterium | reverse complement strand
TGCCCACGTGTTACTCACCCGTTCGCCACTGATCCCCACCGAAGTGGTTCACCGTTCGACTTGCATGTGTTAAGCACGCCGCCAGCGTTCGTCCTGAGCCAGGATCAAACTCTCCGTTGATGTCTTTTTGGATCGGCCTACCGCGGCGAAGCGGATTGGCCAGACACCGGAGTGTCCTGGCAGCCGACTCGAGCCACTGACGAACTCGATATCGGCAACCAAAGGAATCCGTTGTGTAGTGCGCTGACACGACCGGTTTGGTCGTCCCTGCCGCACCCACTCACGGGGTTATTTGGCATTGACTTTCGGCACGCTGTTGAGTTCTCAAGGTACGGATGCACACCGCTTCGGGCCTCTCGGCCTTCTTTCGGGGCAACTCTCCTAACTTACAGAACCGAGTCTTTCGTGTCAAATCGATGTTTCGCGATCCGACGCTTGGTTCTGCCTTCGTCACCCCGCGTTCGAACTCCGGATTCCGCACAAGGCGGTGCCGGGTTTCGATGAACTCGGGGTTGTCGCTGCGGGACCGGCCACTCGTCTTGCTGGTGTCCGTTGCTCCCTGCGGCGCGACTCGGAGAACACTACGAGTGCCGAGGGGGCGAGTCAAATCGGTCCGACGTGTCGGCGTGGCTTCGTGTTCGGATGCCCGTCGCCAACCGTATGTGCGCAGGTCAGGGCGTTGCGGACGCCGCCGATGGGGGCGGGGCGGAACCGGCCTGAACGAGCGCGACGATCACGTCGTCGAGGGTGACCACGCCGACGGGACGTGCCTTCGTTCCGAGCACCGCCATGGGGGCACGTGCCTCTCGCAGCAGCGCCAACGTGTCCGGCAGTGGCGTCTCCGGCGGGATGGCCGGCAGATCCCGGATGACGGGTCCGCGCAGCGGTGCGCCGGGGACCGACGTGTCTCCGTGCAGCAGGTCCTTGAGGTGCACGTACCCGACCGCGTGGCCGGACGCGTCGACGACGGGAAAGCGCATGTGTCTGGTGCGTACGGCCAGGGCTTCGATCTGCTCGTTGGACGCGTCCAGGGGGAGGGTGTGAAGGCGTTCGGGCGGGATGGCCACGTCGCGGGCACGCGTCGCCGTGAAGTCCAGCGCTCGCTCCATGAGCCGGTACTCCTCGTCGTCGAGGAGGCCCTCGCGGTGCGATTCGGCAGCGATGGCGGCCACCTCCGGAACGCCGAACACGTGCTCCAGAGAGCTCGGCGGTTGGATGCGCATCAGCTTCAGCACCCCGACCGCCACCATCCGGATCGCCGTCAGCACCGGTCCCAGGAGTGTGGCAAACGTCGCCAGGGCCGGTGCCAGGAGTAGAACGGCCCGATCGGGCACGGCGAGGGTGAAGTTCTTGGGGACCATTTCCCCCACCAACACGTGCGCGAGCACGACCAGCAGCAGCGCGACGCTGAACGCGGCTGGGTGCACCCACCCGTGCGGGACGCCGAGGCTGTCCATGGGTCCTTCCAGCGCGTGGGCGATGGCGGGCTCGGCCAGGGCACCGAGGCCCACCGAGCAGATGGTGATGCCCAGCTGGGCGCCTGCCATCAACTGCGGGAGGCGGTCCATAGCCTGCAGGGTGCGCCGTGCACGGCGCGACGTGGCGGCCAGCGGCTCGATTTTCGAACGCCGCGCCGACACCAGCGCGAACGAGGCCCCGACGAAGAAGGCGTTGAACAGCAACAACAGCACGGAGCCGGCGAGGCCGAGACCCAGGTTGTTCATGCGACCTCCCTCCCGGGACTCGATTCGCTCGCAAGCTCGCTCACTGCGCCCCCTCCTCGACGAGTTCGAGTTCGGGGATGCGCGCCATGCGCACCTGGTCGACTCGGCGGCCGTCCATGGCCAGCACCTCGAGTTCGACGGGCGGTACCGACACCGTGTCGCCCACGGCAGGGATCCGGGCGAGTCCGGCCATGACGAGGCCCGCCAGGGTTTCGTACACCCCGCCGCCGTCGGGAATCTCGATGCCGGTGAGGTCGCGGACCTCGTCCGGGCGCAGCAGGCCCGAGAGCGTCCACTCGTCGGGCGGCGAGTCCGGGTCGAAGACGGCCATGGTCGCCGTGTCGTGTTCGTGTTCGTCGAGCACGTCGCCGACCAGTTCTTCCAGCAGGTCCTCGAGGCTCACCACGCCGTCCAGGCCGCCGAACTCGTCGAGCACGATGGCCAGTTGGACGCGCTCGTGCAGGAGACCGGCGAGGAGGTCGTCCAGGGGTAGTACCGACGGCACCAGGTGCGCTGGTTCGGCGATCTGCCCGACGCGGGTGTGACCACGTTGGGCCGCCGGAACCGCGTACGCATCCAGCAGCGTCACCACACCGCGGACGTCGTCGACGGTCTCTCCCACCACCGGGAACCGGGTGCGGCCGGTGTCGCGGGCGGCGGTCAGGAGGTCTGCGACGGTGTCGCTGGAGGCGATGGTGGCCACCCGCGTCCGAGGGGTCATCACGTCGGAGGCGTGCTTGTCGTCGAAGGTGAGCACCTTTCGCAGGAGTTCGGCAGTGGTGTCCTTGAGCGCGCCCTGCTCGGCGGAGCGCTGCACGAGGAAGACGAGTTCCTCCGGGTTGCGGGCGTGCGCGAGCTCTTCGGTGGGCTCGATGCCGAAGGCCGACACCACGCGGTTGGCCGCCACGTTCAGCCCGTGGGACAGCGGGCGGGTGATCAGCGTGAAGATGCGCACGGGCCCGGCGACGACCTTCGCGACCGCGTACGGGTGGGCCAGGGCCAAATACTGCGGAACCAGCTCGCCCAGGACCATCGTCAGGATCGTCGCGAGCACGAGCGCGACGATCGCGCCGACGGTGCGGGACCCGCTTTCGGACAGACCCCAGTCCGTCAGGTGGGGTTTGAGCAGATCGGAGACCGTCGGCTCGGCCAGGAAACCGATGGCCAGGTTGGTCAACGTGATGCCGACCTGGGCTCCGGACAGCTGGGTGGTAAGCGAGCGGAGCGAGCTCAGCACCATGCGGGCGCCGGGCGCCCCGGCTGCGGCGTCCTGTTCGACCGCCGTGCGGTTGATCGAGAGAAGCGCGAACTCCGCCGCGACGAACACACCGCAGGCCAGGATCAGCGCGAAGGCGGCTATGAGGGCGGCGGCGTCACCCACGGCCACGTCCTAGGACGCGAGGGCGGGCCGCCCGGGTACTGGAGGGCTCCAAGGTCACGGACCAAATCTAGGCGGCTGCTTCTTCCGCAATCCACATCCCGTGGGTCCGGCACGGCGCGTGCCGGCAGGCTCGCGCCCGTGACCATCGCGATCGCCCACCGGGCGCCGGCCGACCCGGCCCGCTGCGCAGCGCTGGCGGCAGCCGGAGCGTCGATCTTCGAGATCGACGTGCAGACGTTCGCGCACGAGCTGATCAGCTCGCACTTCCTCCCCGTACACCCACGGCTCTCCCGCGTGCGCCGGGACCGGCGCTCGTTCACGGTGCGCCGCCGCGCTGGAGTCGAGATCGCTCTGGACCGGGCGATCTCGGCCGTTCCGGGCGGGGCGCAGCTCCTGCTCGACTTGAAGTGCGACGTCGGGCAGCCCGCCGCGGATCTGGTGGACCGCCTGATCGACGCCGGCCTGGACCGAGACCGGTGCGTGGTCAGTACCAAGGGCTGGCACACGCTGCCGGCCCTACGCGCCGGCGGTTTCGGGACCTGGCGGACGGTGGCGGACGGAGCTCGCCTGGCGGAGGTCCTTTCCGGACCGCCACTGTCCGACGACGCGGTGACGGTGCGGCACTCCCTGCTGACGCACGAGGTCGTTGCGCGGCTCAGGGAGAAGGTGCCGACGGTGATGTGCTGGACGGTCAACGACCCGCGGCGGGCCGAGCAGCTCGTCGCGGCCGGGGTCGACGGCATCACGTCGGACTCGATCGACGTGGTGCGACTGGTCGCCGAAAACTAGTCCGCCCCACCGGCCGAAGCCGGTGGGGCGGCAGGTCCACCGTGATGCGATGGTCGCCTCGCGGCGTATTGCACGAACGCAGCCCCAGCCGAACTGGGTTTCCACGACGGCTTTTTCAAATGAGACCCGGGGACACATGGCGCACCCGTGTGGACCTACTGCGAAGAGTACTAGCTCGCGGTCGCCCAGCCGTCGACATCGACGCCGTTGCCCCTGGCCGCCTTGCCGATCGGCGCGGACAGGACCTTGACGACGACCGTGTGCTTGCCCTGGGCCAGGGCCTCGGACAGGTAGGCCACGCGACGTTTGGCGGCGCCGAGCGCGGCGAGGTCCACGATCGTGACCATCTCGCCGTCGATGTACACCGCGGCCCGGCCGGAGGAGTTGCCCCCGCAGAACCAGGCGAACTGGGTGCCGGTGAAGGTGAACGTGGCGGTGGCCGCCGTCTTCTGGGACACGTGGACGGTTTTGCCGGTTGCGGCCTCGACGGCGGAGTCCGACCACGCGGTGCTGGGCTGGTACACGGTGGATTCGGACTCGGAGAGCAGGGCGATGTCGCGCGCCGGGGCCTGCGCCCAGGGGCCGGCCAGGTTCTGCGTGTCGACCGCACGCGCGCGCAGCAGCAGGGGGCCCGGCGCCATCTCGAAGACGACTTCCTTGGCCAGCGGGGTCGGCAGCGGCATCGAGGTCCAGGTCTTGCCGCCGTCGACGCTGCGCTCGAGTTCGTGGCGCACGGGCATGGGGCCGCCGGAGGCCGCCTGGTCGAGGTGCACCGCGACCGGCACGACACCCTCGGCGGACGGGTTGTCGGTGCCGATCACGATCCGCGGCAGCGCCATCGCCGGGCCGATTCCGATGGTGGTGGGCGCCTTGGTCAGCGCCGAGAACAGCAGCAGGTTGGGCGAGCCGCGGCCGATGCTGCCGAGCACGTCCGGGGTGGCGATCTGGACCACGGCAGCCCGCAGTTCGTCCGCGGTGGCCAACGGGTGCAGCTCGAGCCACTGGGCGGCGACGCCGGCGACATGCGGCGAAGCCATCGAAGTGCCGGACAGCACGGTGGTGCCCGCGTCCGTGGTGCCGTCCGCGGAAAGGATGTCCTCGCCGGGAGCGAAGAGGTCCACGCAGGAACCGAAGTTGGAGAAGTCGGCGCGCTGGTCCGTACGGCCCGTAGCGCCCACCGTGATGGCCTCGGGAAGCCGAGCGGGCGAGAACGTGCACGCGGACTCGCCCTCGTTGCCGGCCGCCACGATGTAGTGAACGCCCGAGGCGATCGACGACTTGACCGCCTTGTCCAGAGTGTCGGACGTGACCCCGCCGAGGCTCATGTTCGCGATGGACGGGCCCTTGTGGTTCTTCGTCACCCAATCGACCCCGGCGACGACGCCGGAGATCGTGCCGGAGCCGTCGCAGTCGAGCACGCGCACGGAGACCACGTTCGCCTTCTTGGCGACGCCGAAGTTGGTACCGGCGAGGACCGCGGCCACGTGCGTGCCATGGCCGTTGCAGTCCTCGGAGCCGTTTCCGTCGTCGACGAAGCCGGTGCCCTTGCCCACACGACCGATCAGTTCCGCGTGGGTGGAGCGCACGCCGGTGTCGATGACGTAGGCCGTGATGCCGGTGCCGGTCTGCTCGAAGCTGTAGGAGTTGTCGAGCGGCAGCGCGTGCTGGTCGATACGGTCCAGGCCCCAGTTCGTCGGGTTCGGCTGAACGGAGGCGACCGAAATGCTGTAGTCCGGCTCGATGCGCGCCACGTCCGGGTCCAGACGCAGGGCGGCCAACGCGGAGTAGGTCAGCTCGGCGGCGAAGCCGCGGACGGCCTCGGAGTAGGTGTAGTACGCCGCGCCGCCCGCCCGCTCCGCCGTCTTCCTGGCGGCGTGCACGCGCTTGCGGTCCGTACCCGCCTTGAACGTGACGATGTACCGGTCCTCGAGACGTTGTGCCCGCGCAGCAGGGGCCTGGCGACCGCCGGCCGCGGACACGCGCGGTTGGTCGTAGGTCAACCGCATCCCGTCGGACTCCCCGGGTTGCGGCGAGCTCGCAGAGGCGACCGGCAGCAGCCCGCACAGCGCGAGCGCGACCATGCTCGTGACGGCGACGGTGCGCCCGAACGCCTGGCCCTGAACCACGCGGCACCTCTTCCTGGCCGCAGGGAGAGCGCGGCTTGGGAAGGCTAAATGCGCAGAACGACCACCCGAAGTCGAACGGAGCTTTGCGGGCAGCAGTCCGGTTTTGGGGCCATCCGGGACATCCTCACGCGGCCTGCCGGTTGATCGTCAGGCCTGCAGAGCCCGCGACCGTCACGTCCGACGCTGCGTCAGTTCCCCTGTCCACAGGCCTTTGACGTTTGTCACGTGTTGGCGCCGCGGGCGGCAATCTTCCAACGGTGCGTCGCTTCACCGTCCTTCGTGACGAACAGGTCGTCGGCGAGGTTGACGGTTGCACATACGTGGTTGGGCACCACGCCCAACCGCTCCCCCACCGGCGGGCGTTGCTCGACCGTCCAGGACACGGTCGCGTGGTGCTCCGACAGGGCGGACACCACCAGGTCCGGGCGGCCGAACACGTGGCCGAAGCCCGGTGCCCACTCGGGCCGGTCCGCACCGAGCACCTTGCTTCCGCAGTCCAGCACGATCGCACCCGGCCGAGAGCTGACGACGCTGCCGACGGCGACCAGCGCCACGTCGCCCGGGGCGCACCGGCCGAGGGTCACCTGCTGCGCATCGCCGAAAACGTAGACGCCGGGGCGAAGTTCGTCGACGGCGTCCGCGTCCGTGAACGCGGCGCTCGGGGTGGAGCCGCCGCTGCGAATCTCCGCGGGCACGCCGGCGGCGGCCATGGCGGCCGCCGCTCCGTTGAGCGCGGCGGCCTCGGCGGCAGCCGAGGGTGCAGCGGCGTCGGGTCCGTAGGCGTGGCCGGGGAAGGTGAAGACGCCCCGCACCCGCAGGCCCGCCCGCGCGGCCGCGCGCGCGACCTCGCCCGCCCGTTCCGGGGCGACTCCCGTGCGGTGGTGGCCGCTGTCCACCTCGACCATCACCTCGAGGCTCCCGGCGTGCCTGGCGATCGCCTCGGCGGCTTCGGCGGACTCGACGCCGATGCGCACCGACACCCGCTCGGCCAGGGCGCGCAGGCGCCTCCCGCGGGCCGCGTCGACCCACAGCGGATAGGCGACGAAGAGATCGGAGCAGACCTCGGCGAACACCTCGGCCTCGGCGACGGTGGCCACGGCGAGGCCGACGGCACCGGCGTCCAACTGGGCCGCGGCGATCTGCAGGCACTTGTGGGTCTTGGCGTGGGGGCGCAGAGCGAACCCGTTCGTGCGAGCGAACGCGGCCATGGCAGCGAGGTTGCGCTCGAGGACCTCGCCGTCGACGAGCAGGAACGGAGTCGTCGGTTCGGCCGGGATGTGCACGAACCCATCGTGGGGTGCGAACTGTCGGTGGGGGCCGGCAGGGTGTGCCGCAATGTTGCACGTTCACAGATCCGCGTCGGCCGACGTCCTCGTTGCCGAACTCGCCGCGCTGCTCGCGGTGCCCTCCGGCGACCCGTTCGCCGTGGAGGTCGTCGCGGTGCCCGCCGCGGGTGTCGAGCGCTGGCTGGCCCAGCGGCTCTCCCACGTTCTGGGAGCGGGCGCGGGGACGGCCGGGATCTGCGCAAACGTACGGTTCCCGTCGCCGACGCGGCTGCTGGACGCCGCGCTCGGCGCGGTCGAGGACGACCCGGACTCGGTTCTGGCCTGGTCGGCGGAGCGGGTGGTGTGGCCGCTGTTGGAGATCGTCGATGCAGGGTTCGGCATGGCGGCCGTGTCGCCGGGCCGCCGCTTCGGTTGGGCCGCGCGGCTGGCGGGCATCCTGACTCGGTACGGGCACGAGCGGCCGGAACTGCTGCAGTCGTGGGCGCGCGGCGAGGACGCGGCGTATCTCCTGCCGACGGACCTGGCGTGGCAACCGGACCTGTGGCGGGGGCTGCGCGCCCGGATCGGTTCGCCGAGCCCTGCGGAGCGACTGCGCGAGGGGGTCGCGCTGTTGCGCAAGGAGCCGGACCGGGTCGATCTGCCCGAACGCTTCTCGATCTTCGGGCTGAACCGGCTGAGCACCGCCCGCCTGCTGGTGCTCGCCGCACTCGCGGAGCATCGCGACGTACATCTGTGGATCCACCACGCCTCCCCCGCGCTGTGGGACGCAGTGGCCGCGAACCGCCCGCCGACGGTGCCGTTCCTGGCGTCGACGTCGCGCGACGTGCAGGCACTGCAGCGGCGCCTTGCGGCGGTGGCAACGGACCGGCGCGACCATCTGCATCCCGCGCCGGCTCGCCCCGACACCCTGCTCGGCCTGCTGCAGGACGCCCTCTCGTCGGACCGCCTGCCCTCCGAACGGCCCGTGCTGCGGCCCGACGACACGAGCGTGGCCGTCCACGCCTGTCACGGACGCGCCCGGCAGGTGGAGGTGCTGCGCGACGTTCTGCTGCACCGTTTGGCCGCGGATCCGACGCTGCAGCCGCGCGACGTGCTGGTCATGTGCCCGGACATCGAGTCGTTCGCCCCGCTGCTCGCCGCCTCGTTCGGCTCGGTGGAACGCGGGGACGGCGCGGCGCACCCGGCGAGTGCACTGCGGGTGCGCCTGGCCGACCGAGCACCGCGGGCGAGCAACCCGCTGTACGCAACGCTCGAGTCGGTGCTCGAGCTAGCCGCGGGGCGGGCGGGCGTCGGCGCCGTACTCGATCTCGTGGAGACCGATCCCGTTCGCCGGCGGTTCGGCCTGGACACCGAACAGATTGCGCAGCTGCGCAGCTGGGTGGGCGAGGCACGGATCAGCTGGGGATACGACCGAGCGCATCGGGCGCAGTACGGCCTCGGTGCGATCGAGTCGGGCACGTGGCGCGCCGGACTGGACCGCCTGCTGCTCGGCGTCGCCATGGCCGACCGGGGCGTGTGGTTGGCCGACGCGGTACCGCTGGACGACGTCGACTCCGCTGACGTGGATCTGGCCGGGCGCTTCGCCGAACTGGTGGACCGCCTGCACGCGGCGGTGGAGTTCGCCTCGGCATCGCATCCCGTCGGCGTGTGGGCGCGGACGCTGGGGGCGCTCGTGAACGGACTCGCCCGGCCGCCGGCCGAGTGGCAGACGACGGCACTGCTGCGCGAGCTCGACGAACTGGCCGAGGACACCGCCGGGTACACGGTGGAGCTCGGCCTCGCCGACTTCATCGCGCTGTGGCGGGCACGCACGCCGGCGCGACCGAGCCGAGCCGGGTTCCGAACGGGCTCGCTGACGGTGGCCACGATGGTGCCGATGCGATCGGTGCCGCACCGAGTGGTGGTGCTGCTGGGTCTGGACGACGGCGCGTTCCCGCGCGCGGACCACCCGGACGGCGACGACCTGCTGGCGCGGGATCCGCACGACGGCGAGCGCGATCCGCGGACGGAGGACCGTCAACTGCTGCTCGACGCGGTGTGCGCGGCACGGGAGGCGCTGCTGGTGCTGCACACCGGCGCGGACGAGCGGACCGGTCTCACGGTGCCGCCGGCGGTTCCCTTGGCCGAACTGCTCGATGCGCTGGACACGGTGGCGTGTGGCGCCGCCGGCCGGCCGGCCTCCGCGGAAGTGACGGTGCGTCATCCGCTCCAGCCGTTCGACCCGCGCAACTTCGGCGCCGGTGCGAGCGAGGTCTCGGCGGCCCGACGCATCGTCAGCTTCGACCCGGCGGCCCTTGCCGGCGCCGAGGCGGTCCGCGGTCCGCGCCGAGAGGTGGGCCGGTTCGTCGCGGCGCCCCTGCCACCGCTTGCGCCCGGCGACATCGAACTCGACGGGCTGCGTTCGATGCTCCTCGCACCCGCGCGCGAATTTCTGTGGCAGCGACTCGGCGTGCGGCTCAGCGCCGCCGACGCCGAGCCCCCGGAGACGTTGCCGGTGGTACTCGACCCGCTGGCCGCGTGGAGCGTCGGCGAACGCATGCTCGCGGCCCGCCTGACCGACCTGGGCATCGGGGACTGCATGGCGTTGGAGACGCGGCGCGGCGTCCTGCCGCCGCTGGAACTCGGCAACGTCGAGCTTCGGGAGATCGGGCGCTGTGCCGAGGCGATCGCCGTCCTGGCACGCGCCGAACTGGTGGGCGACGCGCATTCGCTCGACGTGGACGCGTTCGTGCAGGTCGGCGGTTCGGGCCGGCATCTGCTCGGGACGGTCACCGGGGTCCGGGAGTCCACGCTGACGCGCGTGTCCTACACGAGGCTCGGCGCCAAGCCCGTGCTGGCCGCCTGGGTGGATCTCGTGGCGCTGACGGTCGCGCGCCCCGACGAACCGTGGCGAGCCGTGCTGATCGGCCGGCTGGGCAGGGACGCGGGCCGGTGGGTGCTCGGGCCGGTGGCGGCGGACGACGCTCGTGCGGCCCTCGCCGAACTGGTGACGCTGTCCGACGCTGGCCGGTGCGAACCGCTGCCGCTCCCGGTGAAGACCGCGTTCGCGTGGGCGGAGGCCTACGGGCGCGGCCGGTCTGACACCGTGGCGAAGAAGGCGGCCGAGCGCGAGTGGCGGGCCAAGACGAAGACCGGTACGGAGTTCGGCGAGTTCCTCGAGCCCGCGCACGTGCTGGCCTGGGGCGCCGATCTGGAGTTCGGGGAATTGGACGTTCCACGCCTTGGCGAACTGGCCAACCGGCTGTGGGCGCCCGTGCTGGCGCACCTCTCACGGGGCGGCAGATGAGCGCAGCGACGGCCCCCACCGCGTTCGAGATCTTGGATCCGCTGCCGTCGGGCACCACGTTGCTGGAGGCGAGCGCCGGCACCGGAAAGACCTGGACGATCGCGGCCCTGGTGACCCGGTTCGTTGCCGAGGGCTCGGTCGAACTGCGCGACGCGCTGCTGGTCACCTTCGGTCGCGCCGCGACGCGCGAACTGCGGGAGCGGGTCCGCGAACGGCTCACCGAAGCCCGTGACGCGCTTGCACCGGAACGGCGCGCCGGAGCGGCCGAGCACGGCGATCCCGTCGTTCGTTGGCTTGCGAAGGCCGACGCCGTCGAGGTCGCCGCTCGGCACGACCGGTTGACCCGAGCGACGGCGGATCTGGACGCGGCGACGGTGGTGACCACGCACCGCTTCTGTCAGTTGGTCATCCAGGGGCTCGGCAGCGCGGCGGGCGCGGACCCCGGCACGGAACTCGTCGAGGACATCGGCGAACTCGTCGAAGAAGTCGCCGGGGATCTGTACCTGCGCAAGTGGGCGGCCGCAGGCGAGCCGGACTTCGGGTGGAAGGACGCGCTCGCGATCGCCCGCGCGGCCGCATTCGACTCGCACGCGACCCTCGTTCCGGCGGCGGCCGAGGGCGTTCCGGCGATCCGCGCTCGCTTCGCCGACGCGGTGCGGCGCGAGGTGGCCAACCGGCTGCAGGCGCGGCGTGCGATGAGCTTCGACGACCTGCTCGCCCACCTGCGCAACGTGCTGGCACACCCCAACGACGGGCCGCTGGTGGCGGAGCGCTTGCGGAGCCGCTACCGCCTCGTCCTCGTCGACGAGTTCCAGGACACCGACCCGGTGCAGTGGGAGATCCTGCACGCCGCGTTCCACGGGCACTCGACGCTCGTGCTGATCGGGGACCCGAAGCAGGCGATCTACGCCTTCCGCGGCGGCGACGTGCAGAGCTACCTCGCCGCGTCCACGAAAGCGGACCGGCGCGCGACGCTGGCCACGAACTGGCGCAGCGACCCCGGACTGCTGCGCGGTCTCGACGCGCTGTTCGCGGGCTCGGCGCTGGGCGACGACCGGATCGCCGTCGCACCGGTCCTGCCCGGCCGAGACGCGCCGCTCCTGACCGGGCCGGCGCCGGTACGGCTGCGGGTGCTGCCGTCGGCGAGCGCCAACCCCACTCAGGACGGGCTGATGCGAGCTCCCGAGGCCCGCCGCAGGATCGCCGAAGACCTCGCCGACGAGGTGGTCGCGCGGTTGACCGCCGACGACCTGCTCTCGGATGCTCCGGGGGTACCCGGTAGGCCGATCGAACCGGGCGACATCGCCGTCTTGGTCCAGAAGAACGCCCAGGCAGAGCAGGTCCGGGACGCGCTCGTCGCCGTCGGTGTCCCGGCGGTGCTGCGGGCGACCAGCAACGTTTTCGCGACGAGCGCGGCGGCCGACTGGGCGGTGCTTCTCGAGGCGTTGGAGCAGCCCCATCGGACCGGTCGCGTGCGGCGGCTGGCGGTCACCGCATTCGTCGGCTCGGATGCGCGCAAGCTCGCCGACGGCGGCGACGACGCTCACGACCTGCTGGCCGAACGAGTCCGATCCTGGGGCGATCTGCTCGCCACGGCCGGTGTCGCCGCACTGTTCACGGCGGTCGACGCCGCGTACGGCACCACCGCCCGACTGCTCGGCCAGCGGGGCGGCGAACGAGCACTCACCGACCTGCGCCACGTCGCAGACGTCTTGCATCAAGCCTCGGTCGCCCAGGGACTGGGCCCGGCGGCGCTGCTGACCTGGCTGCGGCGGCGGATCGCCGAGGCGGATCGTCCCGACACTCCGACCGAGCGCAGTCGCCGCCTGGACTCCGACGCAGCCGCCGTTCAGATCGTCACGGTGCACAGCAGCAAGGGCCTGGAGTTCCCGCTGGTATTCGTGCCGTTCGCCTGGGACCGGTGGCCGAAGACGCCGGAGATCGCGCTGTTCCACGACCCCAGCGGGGCGCGGTGCCGCGACGTCGGCGGACCCGACGGCCCCGGATGGAGCGCCGCGCTCCGGGCGCATCGGCAGGAGGACGCCGGCGAAGACCTGCGCCTCTTCTACGTGGCGGCCACTCGGGCGCGATGTTCGCTGACCCTGTGGTGGGCACGGTCGAGCACGACGGCCGGCTCCGCGCTGCACCGCCTGCTCTTCGGGGCGACCGCTGCGTCCTCTCCGCCGGAGCAGGTCGCGCCGCCGCAGGACGACGCGGCGGCGCTGCACGTCCTGACGCGACGGCTGCGCGATGCGGCCGGCGACGTCGCGGTGGTCCCCGTGACACCGCGGGCCGCCGTCGCGTGGACCGTCCCCGCGGGCGACGTGGCGCAACCGCGGCGAGCTCGGTTCGACCGAACCGTCGAGACCGACTGGCGGCGCACCTCCTACAGCGGGCTCACGGCCGTCGCGCACGATCGGGCCGCCACCCCGGCGCCGGCGGACCTGGATGCCGACGGCGTCGGCACCGTCGACGAACCCGAGGCCAGAGAGGGCAACCACGACGAGCCGGCGGCGCACCCGCCGGCGCCGCCCTTCGCAGTCCTGCCCGGCGGGGCGGCGTTCGGCACGCTGGTGCACGAGGTCCTCGAACGCGTGGACCCCGCCGGCGGTTTCGACGAGTTGCTCGAGGCGTGCACGGCGGCGATGCGCTACACCCCCATTCGCGATCTCGAACCGGCCGTCCTCGCACAGACGCTGGGTCCGGTTCTGCACACCCCGCTCGGCCTGGCCGCGGACGGGCTGACGCTGGCCGAATTGGGGACCGCCGATCGCCTCTGCGAGCTGGAGTTCGAGCTTCCCCTGCTCGGCGGCGACGTGCCCGCCGGCACGCTGCGGCTCGGCGAGCTCGCCGCCGTGCTCGACGAGGGCCTTCCCGCCGACGATCCCGTCCGGTCGTGGGTGCCGCGCCTGACCGGGCCGGACCTCGCGGGCGAACCGTTGATCGGGTACCTCACCGGCAGCATCGACGTGGTGCTGCGTGTCGGGGACGGAGCGGACACCCGCTACCTGGTGGTGGACTACAAGACGAACCGTCTGCACCCGCAGGAGGTCGAACCGACGCTGTGGTACTACCGCAGCGAGGCGATGGCGGCCGCCATGCACCACGCCGACTATCCGCTGCAGGCGCTGCTGTACCAGGTGGCCCTGCACCGCTATCTGACGTGGCGTCATCCGGGCTACGACCCAGAGCGCCAGCTTGGCGGTGCGCTGTACCTGTTTCTCCGTGGCATGCCGGGGCCGGCCGCGGACGGCTCGGGCGACGTGCCCGGCGTCTTTGCGTGGACACCGCCGCCGGCGGTCGTGGTGGCGTGCTCCGAATTGCTTGCGAAGGGAACGACGTGACCTCCACCGCGGTGCGCGAGGCCTTCGACCCGCAGCGGGCCCTGCGGGCGCCGGGTCTGGTCGCCAAGTTCAACGACGCGGGCGTGCTCGGTGCGGCGGACGTCCACGTGGCGCTCACCCTCGGCCGGCTCGCCGAGGAGACCGACGAGCGCGTTCTGCTGGCCGCCGCGCTGGTGGTGCGCAGCACCCGCAGCGGCTCCGTGGTCGTCGATCTGACGCAGGCTCAGTCTACGACGGCGGCCGAGCTCGCCGGGGAGTCCGAGGCCGGCCAGGCGCCCGCGGCGCTCCCGTGGCCGCCGGCGGAGGAATGGATCGCCGCGTGCGCCGCCAGCCCTCTGGTGGAAGGCGTGGACGCGCTCGGCGACCGCCCGCTGCGCATGGCGGGCGGCAACGTGTGGCTGGACCGGTACTACCGCCAGGAGGAGTCGGTCGCCGCGGACCTCCTGGCCCGGCTGGACGGGACGCCGCCCACCTTCGACGCCGAGCGACTGGCAGCCGGCCTTGCGCGCTTGTTCCCGAAAGAAGAGGACGCGGATCAGCGCGCGGCAGCCGACGCGGCGGTCCGCTCTCGGTTGACCGTCCTCGCCGGCGGGCCGGGGACGGGCAAGACCACCACGGTTGCCCGGATGCTCGCGCTGCTGTGCGACCAGCAGGGCCCGGCTCCGCGGATCGCGTTGGCCGCCCCGACCGGCAAGGCCGCGGCGCGGCTCACGCAGGCGGTGCGCGGCGCGGTGGCGACGTTGGACCCGGCCGACGCCGCTCGGGTCGGGTCGCCCCCGGCGACCACCGTGCACCGACTGCTCGGTTTTCGTCCGGGCAGCGCACGGTTCCGGCATCACCGGGGAAATCGCCTGCCACACGACGTGGTCGTGGTGGACGAAACCTCGATGGTCTCCCTGACGCTGATGGCGCAGTTGCTCGAGGCGGTGCGCCCGCAGGCCCGGCTCATCCTCGTGGGAGACCCGGACCAGTTGGCCTCGGTGGAGGCGGGGGCCGTTCTCGGCGACCTCGTCTCCGACGAGGCTCCGGCGGCCGCTCCCTCCCGCATGCGCGGCGCGGTGGTTCGACTCGAGCGGAATCGACGGACCGACGAGGAGGGACCGATCGCGGCCCTTGCCCGTGCGGCGCGGGCCAACGATGTGGCGAGCCTGCTCGCGGCCATCGATTCGGCGAGCGCCGGGGTGGAGTTCGTCGAGGTCGACGACGGGGCGGGATGGCTGCCGGAGTCGGTGCTCGCCGGCCTGCGGGCGGAGATCGGCCGCACCGGCAAGCGCGTGTTGCACGCCGCCGAGATCGGCGACGGCGCGGCGGCCCTGGAGGCCCTGGATGCGCATCGCGTGCTGTGCGCGCACCGCAACGGACCGCGCGGGGTGCGGCACTGGACCGATCGCGTGCTCGCCTGGCTGGCCGAAGACGGCAACCGGCCGATCGCGACGTACGGAACGGCGCGCGCGGTGGGCGAGCCGTTGCTGGTCACGGCGAACTCCCCGGATCTGGGGCTGTTCAACGGCGACACGGGCGTGGTGATCGCCGATCCGTCCGCCCCGTCCGGCATGGTCGTGGCGTTCGACACCGCCGAGGGACTGCGCACGCTGCCGATCGGCCGACTGCCCGAGGTGCGCCCGATCTACGCCACGACGGTGCACCGCGCCCAGGGCAGCGAGTTCAAGCGGGTGACCGTGGTACTCCCGCCGGCCGCGTCGCCGTTGTGCAGCCGCCAGACGCTCTACACGGCCCTGACGCGAGCCGTGGACTCGGTGCGCATCATCGGATCCCGCGATGCGCTGCGGCGTGCCGTCGAGCACCCTGCGGCTCGAGCCAGTGGCCTCGCGGCCCGGCTCCGCGAACCGAATTGACGCAACGTCCAGGGCCTTTTCGAAATGAGCGCGAAGGAGAAAGATCTGGACAGGGCGAAGGCCCGCTCGCACCGTGCGCGAGCGGGCCTTCGCTCCATTCGTCAGCCGTTGTGCGCGTCGCGCCAGGCGATCCACTTCTTCAGCAGCGCGGTGTCGAACTTCGCGTCGCCGTCGCGGTGGATCGTGAACTGGGTGACGCCGGAGGCGAGCAGTGCCTCGCCAACGTCCTCCGGGGTGTTCTCCCCCACGCCGATCGAGCGCTCGATCGACTGCGGGTCGCGACCGAACTGCGCGCACCAGTCGTCGAGAACCTTCGACTTGTGGGCGACCGTGTCGACGTCGCCGAAGCCGTGCCAGATGTCGGCGTACTGGGCGGTGTGCCGCAGGGTCTTCTTCTCCCCGCCGCCGCCGATGAGAATCGGGATCTTGCGGGTGGGCGCCGGGTTGAGCTTGCCCATCCGGTCCACGATGCGCGGCAGGGCCTCGCCGAGGACGTCCAGGCGGGAGCCGACGGTGCCGAACTCGTACCCGTACTCGGTGTAGTCCCGCTCGAACCAGCCCGAACCGATGCCGAGGATGAGGCGACCGTTGGAGATGTGGTCCGTGGTGCTGGCCATGTTCGCGAGCAGCTCCGGGTTCCGGTAGCTGTTGCAGGTGACCAGGCAGCCGATCTCGATGCGGGAGGTCTGCTCCGCCCACGCGCCGAGCATCGTCCAGGCCTCGAAGTGCGGACCGTCGGGATCGCCGTAGAGCGGATAGAAGTGGTCCCAGTTGTAGACGATGTCCGCGCCCTCGTCCTCTGCTCGGCGGACCGCGTCTCGGATCTCGGCGTAGGTGGCGTGCTGGGGCTGGACGTGCAGGCCGATGCGAATCGGACGACTCACGTGGTTCTCCTCCAAGTACCGACAGTTCAATCGCGAACCTAACCAACTAACGTGCAGGAATGCTTCCCCTGACCGATTCGGTGACCGTGACCGTGAACGCTCCAGCCGAGAGGGTGTGGGCGTTGATCACCGACGTGACCCGCATCGGCGAGTTCAGCCCGGAGACCCTGGAGGGCCGCTGGATCGGCGGCGCGACGGGGCCGGCGGTGGGCGCGAAGTTCCAGGGTCACGTCAAACGCAATGGTCGTGGGCCCATGTACTGGACAACCTGCCGTGTCGTGGCCTGCGAACCGAACCGCGAGTTCGTCTTCGCGGTGGAGGCGGGCGGCAAGGCGGTCAACACCTGGGGCTACCGGCTCGAGCCCACCGAGGGCGGGACGGCCGTCACCGAGTTCTACCGCCTGACTCCCGCGCTTCCCCTGCGGATCTACTGGACGCTGTTCGGGAAGCTTCGCGCCAAGACGAACAGCGAGGGCATGCGCGCCACCCTCGAGCGGATCAAGGCGGTCGCCGAACGGCCCTGAAACACCGGTGCTCTAGGGTGCGCGAGCATGCAGCTCAGTCCACACGAGACCGAACGGCTCCTGATCCACGTGGCCGCGGACGTCGCCGCGAAACGACGGGCCCGGGGGCTGAAGCTGAACTATCCGGAAGCCGTCGCGATCGTCACGGCGTTCCTGCTCGAAGGCGCTCGCGACGGCCGAACGGTGGCGGAGCTGATGCGCGACGGACGCACGGTCCTGACTCGCGACGACGTGATGGACGGCGTGCCGGAGATGCTGCACGAGGTGCAGGTCGAGGCCACCTTTCCGGACGGCACCAAGCTCGTCACCGTCCACGAGCCGATCGCATGAGCGAGCGTGCGAGCGAGAGAACGAGCACTGTGCCGGGGGAAGTGCTCCACGGCGAGGGCCCGATCGAGATCAACGCCGACGCCCCGACGATCGTGCTGCGGGTCGCCAACCACGCGGACCGCCCCATCCAGGTGGGGTCGCACTACCACTTCGCCGAGGCCAACGCCGGGCTCGAGTTCGATCGCGAGGCTGCCTGGGGGCATCGGCTTGCCGTGCCGGCCGGCACTGCCGTGCGCTTCGAACCCGGCATTCCTCGGGACGTGACGTTGGTGCCCATCGCCGGAGCGCGCATCGTTCCCGGCCTGCGCGGTCTGGCGGGCGGCGAACTGTGAGTGCGCTGAGCCGCGAGCGATACGCCGCGCTCTACGGCCCGACCGTGGGCGACCGCATTCGGTTGGCGGACACCAACCTGCTGATCGAGATCACCGAAGACCGCGCCGGCGGCGCGAACGCCGGCGAGGAGGCGGTGTTCGGCGGCGGCAAGGTCATCCGCGAGTCGATGGGCCAGGCCCGGACGACCCGCGGCGAAGGGACTCCGGACACGGTCGTCACCGGTGCCGTGGTGCTCGACCACTGGGGCGTGATCAAGGCGGACGTCGGAATCCGCGACGGGCGAATCGTGGCGCTCGGCAAGGCCGGCAACCCCGACACGATGAACGGAGTGCACCCCGACCTGGTGATCGGGCCGTCGACCGAGGTGATCGCGGGCAACGGCAAGATCCTCACCGCGGGCGCCGTGGACTCGCACGTGCATCTGATCTGCCCGCAGCTGATTCCCGAGGCGCTCGGCGGCGGCATCACCACGCTGATCGGGGGCGGCACCGGACCGGCGGAGGGGACCAAGGCGACCACGGTCACGCCGGGCGCGTGGCACCTGGCGCGGATCCTCGAGGCCATGGACACCATGCCGGTGAACCTGCTGCTGCTCGGCAAGGGCAACACGATGGGGCACGAGGCGCTGTGGGAGCAGTTGCGCGCCGGGGCGGGCGGTTTCAAGCTGCACGAGGACTGGGGCACGACGCCCGCGGCGATCGACGCGTGTCTGCGGGTGTGCGAGGAGTCTGGCGTGCAGGCCGCGATTCACACCGACACGCTGAACGAGGCCGGCTTCGTCGAGGACACCCTGGCGGCGATCGGCGGGCGGGGCATTCACAGCTACCACACCGAGGGCGCCGGCGGCGGACACGCTCCGGACATCATCACGGTGGCCGGCTACCCGAACGTGCTTCCCTCGTCGACCAACCCGACGCGGCCGCACACGATCAACACCCTCGACGAGCACCTCGACATGCTGATGGTGTGTCACCACCTGAACCCGTCGATCCCCGAGGACCTCGCGTTCGCCGAGAGCCGGATTCGGCCGAGCACGATGGCGGCCGAGGACGTCCTGCACGACCTCGGTGCGATCTCGATGATCGGCTCGGACTCGCAGGCGATGGGACGCATCGGCGAAGTCGTCACCCGCACCTGGCAGACCGCCCACGTCATGAAGGCCCGCCGCGGCGCACTGCCCGGCGACGGCGCAGCGGACAACAACCGTGCCCGGCGCTACCTGGCGAAGTACACGATCTGCCCGGCGGTCGCGCACGGTCTCGAGCACGAGGTCGGCTCGATCGAGGTGGGCAAGCTCGCCGATCTGGTGCTCTGGGACCCGGCGTTCTTCGGTGTCCGGCCGCACGTGGTCATCAAGGGCGGCGCGATCGCGTGGGCGCAGATGGGCGACGCCAACGCGTCCATCCCGACGCCGCAACCGGTGTTTCCGCGCCCGATGTTCGGTGCCTACGGCGTCGTGCCGGCGCGCACGTCGGTGGCGTTCACGTCGCAGGCGGCGGTGGACGACGGGCTGGCGGATCGGCTGGGCCTGCACCGGCCGCTGGTGCCGATCGCGAACACCCGCGCCCGCACCAAGGCGGACATGGTCAACAACGACTCCCTGCCCCGTATCGAGGTGGACGCGGACACCTTCACGGTTCGCATCGACGGCGAGGCCGTCGAGCCCGCGCCGGTGGCCGAGCTGCCGATGGCCCAGCGGTACTTCCTCTTCTGATGACGCCGACGGCTCTGTTGATCCTGGCCGACGCTCGGCTGCCCGCCGGCGGCCACTCGCACTCCGGTGGCGCGGAGGCGGCCGTTGCCTCGGGCGCGGTGCGCGACCTCGCCGGCCTGAAGGCGTTCCTCCGGGGACGGCTGCACACGCAGGGCCTGACCCAGGCGGCACTGGCGGCCGCGGCGTGCGCCCAGCCCGGTGCGTTCGCCGAGCTCGACGCGCACGCGGACGCTCGCCACCCTGCACCGATCCAGCGCAAGGTCTCCCGCGCCCAGGGCCGGGCGCTGCTGCGCGCCGGCCGGGCCGCGTGGGCCGGACCGATCCTCGACGAACTCGCCGCGACGACGCCCGAGGGTCCACATCAGGCCATCGCGCTCGGCGCCGTCGGTGCGGCCGCGGCGCTGGTTCCCGGCGACGTTGCGCTGGCCGCCGCCTACACCGCCCTGACCGGTCCGGCCACTGCGGCGCTGCGCCTGCTCGGCCTGGACCCGTACGGCGTGCACGCCGCCGTCGCAGCGCTTGCCGACGAGTGCGAAGCGGTCGCGGCCGCTGCTGCCGGCTACGCCGACGGTCCGTTCGTCGACCTACCCGCGGCCGGGGGGCCACTGCTGGACATCACCGCGATCGAGCACGAACAGTGGGAGGTGCGTCTCTTTGCATCGTGATCACCTCGACCCGCACGCGGGCGATCTCGTCGGACACCCGCACGAACACCGGGCGCTGCGCATCGGGATCGGCGGACCGGTCGGGTCCGGCAAGACGGCGCTGGTCGCGGCGCTGTGCCGGACGTTGGCCGACGAGCTCCCGCTGGCCGTGGTCACCAACGACATCTACACGACCGAGGACGCCGACTTCCTGCTGCGCAACGGGGTTCTGCCGGCCGAACGCGTGCGCGCGGTGGAGACCGGCTGCTGCCCGCACACCGCGATCCGCGACGACATCGCCGCGAACCTCGACGCGATCGCCGACCTGGAGGCGAGCCTTCCGCCGCTGAGGCTGGTCTTGGTCGAGAGCGGCGGGGACAACCTCACCGCGACGTTCTCGTCCGGCCTGGTGGACCGTCAGATTTTCGTGCTCGACGTCGCCGGCGGCGACAAGGTCCCGCGCAAGGGCGGGCCCGGCGTGACCTCGGCGGACCTGCTCGTGATCAACAAGATCGACCTTGCGCCCCTGGTCGGCGCCGACCTCGACGTGATGGCACGCGACGCGGCCGCCCGCCGCGGCGAAGCCGCCACGGTGTTCACGTCTCTCGTCCGGGACCCGGCGGCGACCGACGTGGCCGCGTGGGTGCGCTCGCTGCTGTGACTGGACTGGCCGCGCGGGCCGTGCTGCGTGCCGAGCTACGAGACGGCCGCAGCGTGCTGACCGAGTGCGTCTCGGACGGCCCTCTGGTCGTGCGTCGCACCGGGCCGCGGGACGGGACGCCGACGGTGCACGTCGTCGGCGGTGCCGCAGGGCCGCTCGGCGGAGACCACTGGCGGATCGACCTGCACGTGGGTTCCGGGGCGCGCCTCGACGTCCGATCGGTGGCGGCGAGCATCGCCCTGCCGGACCGCGCTGGGCGACCGTCGCTGCTCGAGATCGCGGCCCGTGTCGAAGAAGGCGGCTCGCTGGACTGGCATCCAGAGCCACTGATCCTGGCGGCGGGCGCCCAGCACACGACGCGCCTCGTCCTCGACGCCGCCGCCGACACCCGGATCCGTTGGCGCGAGGAACTCGTCTGTGGCCGGCACAACGAGGCCAGCGGAACCGGGCACACGATGCTGCGCGCGACCTACGACGGGCGTCCACTGCTCGCGCACGACCTGGCCGTCGGGCCGGGCGCACCCGGCTGGGACTCCCCCGCCGTGCTCGGCCGGGCGCGTGCGGCGGGCACCCTGCTGTTGGCGGGCGCCATGGAGTTCGAACTGCCCGCCCAGCCCGACGGGGTCCGCGCCGCGGTGGCCTTGCTGGCCGGGCCGGGCCTGCTGGTGACCGCGATCGGACCCGACGCCGCCGTGGTCGCCAACTTGTTCGACGAAGGATCTAACGGGGCGTCACGGAGATCGGCAACTCCGCCACTCCCCGCAGGTTGATCAGCCCGTTGCGGCGAGGCTGCCCGTCGAGCTCCACCGACGCGAAGCGGTTGGCCAGCGCGGTGAAGTAGATCCGGCCCTCCAACCGGGCGAGCGCCGCACCGAGGCAGTGGTGGATGCCGGCGCCGAAGGAGAGGTGCTCGCGGGCGTCGGGTCGCTCGATCCGCACGAGGTCTGCGTCCGGTCCCCATTTCGCCGGGTCGCGGTTGGCCGCGCCGATGCCCGGCGAGACGAACGTGCCGGCCGGCACGAGGCGGCCGTCGATCTCGTAGGGCGCGGTCGTGATCCGCCGACCGAGCTGTACCGGGCTGTCGTAGCGCAGCAGTTCCTCGACCGCGTTGCCCGCGAGCTCCGGCCGCTCGCGTAGCAGCGCGAGTTGGTCCGGGTGGCGCAGCAGGGCGAGGGTGCCGTTGCCGAGCAGGTTCACCGTGGTCTCGTGACCGGCCAGGAACAGCACCATCGTCTGCGCGACCAGCTCCTCCTCGGAGAGCAGGCCCTCGGCGTCCGAGGCCGAGATCATCGCCGACAGCAGGTCCTCGGCCAGGTGCCCGCGCTTCCACGCGATCGCCTCGGCGATCATCCCGGTCAGCTCCAGGTCGGCGGCCACGATCTTCGCCACGACGGACGGGTCGGTGACCGGCTCCATCGACATGACGATCGTGTCGGAGAGCTCGCGCACCCGAGCGCTGCCCTCCGCGGGCATGCCGAGCAGTTCGGTGACGACCGTGAACGGCATCGGAAAGGCGAGTTCGCCGATCAGCTCGGCGCTTCCGGCTTCCGCGATGCGGTCGAAGCCTTCGTCCACCAACTGCGAGACACGCGGCTCGAGCCGCTCGATCTGGCGCATCGTGAACGTGCGGGTGAGCAGACCGCGCAGCCGCGTGTGGTCGGGCGGGTCGCGGTCCATCAGCGCGAGCCCGTCGCCGCGGGGCAGCTTCCCGCCGGACAGCTCCCGGTAGACCGGCGTCAGCGAACTGGTGGGCAGCGCGCGCTCGTCGACGGACAGGCCGCTACGGGCCAGCTCGTCGGCGTCGGCGTAGCGCCAAAGGAACCACACGCCGAGCGGGTGCGCGTGCACCGGATCCGCCTCGCGCAGCTCGGCGTAGTGCGGGTACGGGTCCTCGACGAACTCGGGGGTGAACGGGTTGAACACGACGGGCTCGGGCATGCGCTGTTTCTACCCGACGGGCCCGGGGATCGCCTGGTCCAACCACCACACCACAGGCAGCACGCCGGGCCCGGCCGGTGGACTTTCCGCCAGCGCCTCGAGTGCGAGACGCAGGCGAACGAGCCCTGGCCGGGTCCGCGGAAACCGGGCGTGATGGCAGAACACAACGCCAACGTGGTCGGACACGGCGGCGATGGCTGCGGTGAAGGTCGTGACGTCCTCCGTCACCACAACCCTGCGCTCGGCTGCGGCGAAGGCCAGCACCGTGGTGTCGTCGACGCCGCGTAGCTGCCCAGACGCGACGACGGAGACCGTGTCGAACCCCGCTGCGCCGAGTTCGGCGGCCAGCCACTCCGGATAGTGCTCGTCGAGCAAAAACCGGAGGCGGCGGCTAGAGCGCATCCAACGCTCGCCGCTGCTCCCACGCTTCGAGCGCCTCATTCTGGGCGGCTCGGGCGTCCGCGATCTGTGCGTCTATCTCGGCGCGGTTGCGCGCCCAGTAGGCCAGTGCGAGCTCCACGTCCGCCGCCGGCAGTCCAAGCGCGTCGGCTACGACCGCCGGCGAACGGCTCGGTCGCTCGTGGTCCAACCACGCCGCCGCAACTGTCCACACCTGCGGACCGATCGCGAGTGCAGCTCGGCGCTCCCCGGTGTTCGTGGTGCGAAAGACGAGTCCCGGCAGCTCCTGCATGAGCAGCCACTCGCGGACAGCACCGACGATCACCGTCGACTTCGGCGCCCCGGTGCGTCGGGCGTACTCGGCGAGTTCCCGGTCGAGCGCGTCCGGGAACCGGACATTGGTGGGGGGCATGGACTACATCGTAGCAAGATTGCGACCTCGTAGCCCATTAGATCCTGCCGCTTGGCCGTCCCAGGTGATCGACCGAAAGGTGGAGGCGAGCACTCCACCGAACGGTGGAACCGATTCGCCCGAAATGCCCTCCAAGTGCCATCGCCCGACGATCTTCGTGCGGGGCCAGTAGGTGGAGGCGTGGGGATGGGACAAGCACGAATCAGAGCGAGCGCGCTGGTGGCGGGCGTGGCGGTGGCGTGCAGCCCCTTGGGTGCCGTGCACGCCGACGCCGCCCAGCCGGGGCAGGTCCAGGTGGACCTGCACCTGGTGCGCGTGGCACTGGAGCGCGCGGTGCAGATCGCGGCGCTGGTGGACAGCGCCACCGTCACGTCGCCGGTGATCTTGCACGGCACGGCCGCCGAAACGGGCGGTATCCCGATGGCCGGGGCCGAGGTGCTGCTGTCGGCGTGGCCCGCGAACGAGACGGTGCTCGCGACGCCGGACGGTTCCGGCACGTTCGCTACCGTCCCGATCGCGCGCACCGCCGCCGACGAGAACGGACGCTGGACGCTGCGTGCAGCGTTGACGCCGGCCAGCGCCGCCCTGATCGGGCGCGACGGCCTGGACTTGCAACTCGAGGTGGTCCACGGCGGACGCTCGTACACCCACCTGACCCAGGTCGTTCCCGGCGGAGCGCTGGGCTGGCTCCGCACCAGTGTCACGAAGGTTGACCTGGCGACGCTGATCAGCGGCGCCCCGCGCAACGCCGTGGACCTGGTGTTCGCGGCCGGCGCCGGAAACAAACTCTCGGTCGCCGCGTCGAAGGAATGGCCGCAGGGCCCCGAAGGCGAGGGCAGCGACGCCGGTCCGCGGCCATGGATGGGCGGGGCGACCTGTGTGGAACGCAAGGTCGCCACGAAGAAGGTGTGGACCACGGTCGCGTCGGCCGTAGCGCAGTACGGCTCGACGGCGAACGTCACCTACAAGCGCGGCGCGGAAACGGAAATGGACGCCGCCGTGAGCTACGACGGCCCCGTGCGGTTCATCGGCGGCGGAAAGCGCACCCGCTCCTCGACGCTGACGGCCCCGTTCGACCCGCAGCCTGGCACCAAAGACGGACCGTCGAACCGGGAGTTCAAGGTGTTGATGGCCGTCGGCGTGTTCGCCCACGAGTGCCTCGGCAACAACTCCAACGAGTTCCGCATCCGCGGGTATCGGCTCAGCCCGCTTGGCACCAGTGGCGGTTTCAATGACTTCCCGTCCAGCTACGAGGTCGAGCCCTGCCCTGCCCCGCGGACCTACCGCACCGACCCGGTCGGCGGCGAAGAGATCCGGACGGAAGCGGCGCGCGCATTCACCTACGAGCGGGGCTTCGGGGTCAACTTCCGCGGCGCGAGCTTCGGCGGCGCGTCCACCAGCGGTTACAGCGATACGGTCGAAGTGAGGTTCACCTACGCCAAGCGCACGAGTGGCCGGGAGAACTGGTGGTGCGGGCACACCAAGTACCCGGGCGCCGCCGGCCAGCGGGTGCAGGGATTCCAGCGATGACGACGAGGCCTGGCACCGTGACCGAGGACCAACCGACGCCCGAGCAACTTCCAGAGGACGACGGGCAGCCTCCGGTGCGCTGGTGGCAACGACGACGTTGGCAGGCAGCGACTCTTGGGCTGACGATGGTCGGCGCAGCCGCCGGGATCGCGATTGGGACCAGCGGGCGCGGCGAGGATCTTCCAGGGACTCGACCTCAAATCCGCTACGGGCTCTACGACAAGAAGCCCGGCGACACCGATTTTTCCATGGGCGTCAGGCTCGGCGCCGAACCAGGCAAGACCGTGCAGATCCTCGAAGCCAAGGCCCTGTTTTCGGCCAATGTCGAGTATCTCGGCGCCTACGCCGTGTGGCCAAGGAACTTTGCGTCGTCCGGGCTCGCCGAGGGCTACCCGTACGCCGACCAGAAGGTGCGCCACCCATTGAACGAGCCGATACCCGCCGCGGAGACCACCGTGTTCGACCCTGAGTCGCAGCACTACCTCCCCATCGTGGTGACTCTCGGCTTCCGGATCCTGTCCGGCAAGGGCGGAGTCAACGGGATTCACGTGACCTACAAGGAGAGCGGCAAGACCAAACGGGAGTACTTCCCGTACGGCGCGATCGGCTGCGTCAAACCGCTTCGCTGCGAAGGCGACGACCAGCGAACGGACAGCGCGACGTTCCGCGAACTGGGCCTGATGCGCGGGGACTGATCGTCCTTCCCCATCTGTCCGCAAACGAGTTGTGCGCCGTAGACGTCGGTGTCGATCACCACTGGACCGCGACTCGCGGCCTGGCTCACCCGGTCAACGCGGCCAGAAACGCCGCTCCTTCAATCTCGTCCAGGTCCGTAATCGCCGTCTCCGCTGGGCCGGGAAGGGGCCGGGCGCGCGCAAGCAACTCGTCCACCGGTCGTTCGAGACTGCCTGCAGGGCTCGGTTCGACCGGTTGGCTTGTCATCGCGCTCACCACGGCACTCACTCGGACCGTTTGCCCACGATTTCGTTGCGACCGTTTCGCAAACGGTCCGCGGCCGCAATCCTGGCCACGTGGAAGACGTGACGACTACGGCTCTGCCTCCTGTTCCTGAGACCTGGCGCCTCCTCGAACGAGCGATCGTCGAACTGGGGGCCAGGTCGGCTGCGGCGGACCGCCTCGAACTGATCTGGGCGGCCTACGAGTCTGCAGGCGGCAGGCGCCTTGGCCGGCCGGTCGGCCCACAAGAGCGCGAGGCCGTCGTGCGATGGCTTCGCTCGAAGGACGACTCCGGTGATTGGCCATCGTTCTTCGCCAAGGAACTCTTCCTCCGGCCGCTCCTCCACAAGACCATGGCGGAGAAGGCGTCGACGATCACGCAGATCTCCTGCCCGCTGCACAACCCGGACGACGCACCCGGCGGTCTCCGCGTCTTTCCGATCGGCATTCCGCCGTGGTCTGCGCAATCGGCTCCGGATCGATCCACCATCCGGCAGGCGGTGTCGGACGCGCTCAAGTCCCAACAGCGGGATCCGCTCGTCGGCTGGCACGGAAACGAACCTCTCTGCCTAACGATCACGGCGTTGGTTCCCTCCACCGGGCGGCGGAAGGACACCGACAACCTGGTCAAGGGACTGTTGGACGCCCTGCAGGGCTACCTCTACGGCAACGACGGCCAGGTCGACTGCCTGAACGTTCGGCGCGTGCCGTACGCCGGTACGACTGGCTGCTACTTCGTGACGGCCGGGCCGATCCTCCCGTGGGACTCCGACGTCGTTTGCGACGACGGACGTGCGCCCCATCTGCTTTTCGGCCTTGTCCCCTGGCCGACCACAAAGTGCCCGTAATCCGGCCGGTTACAACGCCAGCCGAGGCAACGCATCGACGATGTCGAGGGTACGCATGGAGACCGTCGTGACGCGCCCGACGAGGTCGAGGATGTAGGTCGGGTTGTCGTGTTCGCGGGCCCAGTCGTTGGGGTCGTTGACGATGCCGGAGGCGGCGTCGGTGCGGATGCGCCACGCCTCCATCACCCAGCCCAGGGCCGAGCGCGAGCCGAGCATGTAGTCGTAGGCGAGCGGTGGGATGCCCTCGACGGTGATCGCGTCGTTGTAGACGATCCGGGTGCGGTCCTCGACCCTCGCACCGGTTGCGGGGTCGACGATCTTGGGGTGCTTCATCTTCACGACGAGGTAGGCGTCCGGGTCGGCAGGGTCGAAACCGCTGGCGTGACGGTACGTCAGGTCGGGCCAGGATTCGACGGCCTCGTACTCGGTGTGCAGGTGTGCGAGCTCCCGGCCTGCGGCAGCGAACGCCCAGAAGTCTTCCGCCGTGGCGACCTGCGGGATGCGCGGCAGGGACTTGCGCAGATCTGCGGCGAACGCGGCGCGGTAGTCGGGCGAGTGCAGGATCCCGTACACGTAGAAGAACACGTCGTCCTTATCGACCGCCGGATCGAGCGTGCGGTAGAGCCCGAGCGCGTGGTCGGTGACGTTGTGGCGGCGTCCCTCCGATGGCGACTCGGCGGCGAACAGCGTGTCCAGTTCTTCGGACTGGCCATCGTCGTAGAGGAATCGAGGGAAGCAGGGAGTGTCGTCCACCCAGAGATGGATGTCCGGCAGGTTGCGGGTCGCGAACGCGGTAAAGCCTGCTCGAGCGCCGACCGTCGACACTGCGATGGTCAGATTTTCTGCTGTGGGGTTAGGGAACGCGCGCCCGGTTTGGTAGACGGTGTTGTTCAAGCGCCTTCCGGTCTCCGCCCACCTGCGGTGGAAGGGTCGATACGTCGCGACCATGGAGCATCGATCAACATCGCCGTACTCCCGCCCCCGCGCCACGTCCGCAAAGTTGGCCCGATCCCAGCTGAAACGAGCAGGATCAAGATCGACGAGGTTCTTGGCCAGAGCCGCTTTGTCAGCCAGGCTTCCCGCGGGAGCGGGGTAGGCCAAGCGGAACCTTTCGACCTGGTCGTTGTAGTGCGCGATCATCCTGCTGATGTTTGCGTCAAGGGCAGCGTGCGAACTGTTGTAGTTCCACGCGTCGCGGTTGGTCTTGAGCCCGTTGGTCACCAGCGAGAAGAGGGACGGGCCGTCGCCCGGCGCCACGGAGAGATGCTCGGCGAAGCCGGCCGTGCGTTGATTGATCCAGTCGCCGTGCTCGTTCGGATCGAGCTGTTCCCATTCGAGGTCGGCCAGATGCGGCGGTCGGTCGATGGCGGGGAGTGCGTCGGCGAGTAGCACAAGTTTCTGATCGCGCGTCAGGTAGTCGCCGATGTCGCGGTAGTGCAACACCGCGCCGCCGGCAGGGGTCGGGCCGGCGCACTTGACGAGCAGCGTGATCGCCACTGTCGCGCGGCTACCAGCGTCGAAGATCTTGCCTCCCTCCTTGCGGGACTGCTCGCCCGCCGTGCGCTGGTTGCCGCGCAGGTTGAACACGTACAGGTGGTGGAACTCGTCAGCGAGGGTGAGCCGTAAACCGTCGGCGGCGTTGGCGTCGATGTAGCCGCCGTTGGTGACGAAGGCGACAACTCCCCCGGACTCGGAGGCGAGCAAGCGATCGGAGGCCCAACGGATCGCGCGGACGTAGGAGTCGTAGAGGCTGTTCTTCAGCGTCGCGGTGGACCGTTTCGCGTATGTCGCTGCAATAGAGGCGTCCAGACGCGGGTAGCGGAGGTTGGCGTTGTCGTCGTTCGCGGACTCCTGCCCCGCCGAGTAGGGCGGGTTGCCGAAGACAACGCGAATGTCCAAACCCTTTTGCCGAGTGGCGCGGGCGTTGTTGACCGGGAAGGCGTCCCACACCTCTTGGCCGTCGGCGTGCTCCCCGAGTTGGAAGGTGTCGGTGAGCACGATGCCGGGGAACGGGACGTAGCCGGGGTCGACGCCGGTGGTGCGGGCAACCTGCTGGCGGTAGGTGCTCTCGATGTTCACGGCCGCCACGTAGTAGGCCAGCAACAGGATCTCGTTGGCGTGCAACTCTTCGGCGAACTTGCGCGGCAGGTCCTCCGGCGCGATGAACCCGGACTGCAAGAGCCGGGTGACGAAGGTGCCCGTGCCGGTGAACGGGTCGAGGACGTGCACGCCGGGGTCGGAGAGCGTGGCGCCGTCGAAGTGTTCGATCAGCGCTGCCTGGGTGGCGCGGACGATGAAGTCGACGACCTCGATTGGCGTGTAGACGATGCCGAGGGATTCGGCGACCTTCGGGAAGGCGATCTTGAAGAACCGGCCGTAGAGGTCCTTGACGATCTTCTGGCGCGCCTCGCCGTCGTCGGGGTGAATACCCTCCACACGGCGGCGGATCGAGGCGTAGAAGTCGTCTAGTTTTTCGGTCTCCGTGTCCAGATGGTGCGCGTCGAGCACCGCGACGATCCCGGACATCGCCTGCGAGACCGGGTTGGCCGCGGCGAACGAGTCGTCGCCGAACAGTGCGGTGAAGATCGGGCGCGTGATGAGGTGCTGGGACACCATGGCGATCGCGTCGTCGCGGCCGATTCCGTCGTTGAGCGTGGCGTGCAGTTCGTCCAAGAACTCGTCGAAGGCGGCGGCAGCTTCGGGCGCGTGGTTCAGAATCCCGGTGATGCGGGCTTCGTGGCGGGAGGCGATCGCGGCGACGTCGCGGGCCCAATCCTCCCAGTAGGTGCGGGTACCGACCTTGGCCACGATCTTGGTGTAGATCGCGCCGGTCCACTCGGAGTACTCGAACAGCCGGTCCTGCCCGCCGGCGTCGCCGGCGCCCTCGAGATCGACCGGAATGACCTTGATGGGGTCGTCCGGCCCGGCGCCGGGCGCGGTGGAACCCAGCGCGATGCGGTTCACGTAGGCGTTGAACCGTTCGTCGTGCGCCCGCAGCGCCTGCAGTACCTCCCACACGGCGTCGTAGTCCCGATTCCGGTCCAGGGCCGTAGCCGGGTCGAGTCCGGCGGTGATCGCGATCGGCAGAATCACGTAGCCCACGGACTTGCCCGGCGGCTTGCGCATCACCCGACCGACCGCCTGCACGATGTCGATCGTCGAGCGGCGCGGGGTCAGAAACATGACCGCGTCCAAGGCCGGCACGTCCACGCCTTCGGTGAGGCAGCGGGCGTTGGTGAGGACGCGGCACTCCCCTTCGTCCGGGGTGTCCTTCAGCCAGCGAATGTCCGCGCGGCGCGCGGCGATGCGGGTGGCGCCGTCGACGTGGCGGGTAGGGACGGCGAGGCGCACGGCGTCCTCCTCGCCGGCGCGGGCCTCCCGTTGATCGCTCCACGCCTCGGCGACCTGCTCGAAGGCGGTTGCAAAGGCCTGCGACTCCGCGATGGTCGACCAGAAGGCCACTGCGCGGCGCATCGGTACCTCGCCGGCCTCGAAGCCAGGCCGCCCACGCCGGGGATCTTGGCAAGGCCGGATAGGCACCCGACGAATTTCGCGACGTCCGGCAGGCTCAGCGAACCGTGCTCGGAAAGCAGCCCCTGAAAGGACTCGCTGACCGCCTTTTCGTCGACGGCCAGGATGAGGACGCGGTAGTCGGCCAGAAGGCCCCGTTCGACTGCCTCGCCGAAGCCGAGGCGATGGAACTCCTCGCCGAAGATCTCCGCGTCGTCCATGGACGCCAGCACGGCGTCGGCCTCGCGAGCCGCTTCGACGGCGACCGGCTTGAACAGCTTCGGCGTCGCGGTCATGTACAGCCGCTTGGCGGCCGGGATCGCGGTGTTGTCGTGAACGACGCCGAAGGCCGCCTCGACGCCGCCGGAGCTCGCGACCCCGGCCGTGCGGTGGGCCTCGTCGCAGATCACCAGATCGAACGTCAGCCCGGCCGAAGCGGCGAGGTCGGCGGCTACCTGGATCGACTGGTAGGTCGAGAAAACCACCGTCATCGCGTCGGCGGTGGTAGCCCCTGCCCCGGCGGCGAGAAGGTCGGCCACCTCCGTGGTCGCGGGAATCACCAGATCGTGCGCGGTGGCGCTGTCCCCCTCGACGGTGTTGCCCGCGGTGACGTCGGAGCAGACCGCGTACGGACGGACGGGCACCGCGCACTCGGCCGTCCACTCCTTGATCGACTGTGCGACCAGGGCGATGGATGGGGCCAGGAACAACACCGTTCCGCCGGCACCCACCAGGTCCTCGGCAATGCGCAACGCGGTGAACGTCTTGCCCGTGCCGCAGGCCATGACCAGCTTGCCGCGATCGGTCCGGGCGAATCCGGCGCGCACCTTGGCCAGCGCCTGCGCCTGGTGCGGGCGAAGTTCGTGCCGCGAGGTGGCGCGCAGTCCGGTGGGGTTCGCGACGTCGTAGGACGACCAGTCGACGGTCATCGCCTCGAGGTCGTCGAGCCCGATTCGCTCGATCGGCACCGCATGGCCCGCGAGAGCAGACTCGGCGTGCTCCGACCACAGGTCCGTGGTCGCGACCACGATCCGGCGGGTCCACTGCTGCTGGCCCGAGATCGCGATGAACGAGTCGATCTCGTCCTTGGTCAACGTCGCCGTCGGCGCGTAGCACTTGCACTGGATGGCCACCAGGCCGCCGTCGGCCGCGCGGGCCACCAGGTCGATGCCGATGTCGGGGCCGGGCCGCGCGGGCCAGTCCATCCAGCGCCAGACGTCGGTGAACTGGGCCGCGTAGGTGCGGTCGGTGCGGAAGGCGTGCGCCATCGACTGCTCGAAACGATCGCCCTTGTCGTGTTCGTCGACGGCGACCGACCTGATCTGCTCGACAAGTCCTTCGGCCGTACTCACCGCCACCCCCTCGCTCGCCGAGTGCGAAGTCTTTCACCGCCCACGGGCGACATGCGGGAGCGCCAGACGTTACGGGAGGGTCGTCCGCTCGCCCGTCGTGCCAGACTGAGCCCCGGGAGGAAGCGTGAGCGTGCCGACCGTTCAACCGCCACACTCCGGGCCCCTGACGGTCGCGGACGCGCGTCGCCGCAGAAGGCGGGTTCCTACTCGCTGCGGAGATCGTCCTGGCGATCGAGATTCTGTCGCCGGGGTCCCGCCGCACCGACTCGGTGGTCAAGTTGGGCGAGTACGCCCAGGCCGGGATTGCCCACTACTGGATCGCGGATCTCGACGGTCCGAGTCTGCGTGCCTCCCGCCTCGTGGGATCGCACTACGAGGCAGGGCCCGCCGCCGTCGGATCGTTCGAATGCGACGAACCGTTCGCGGCGAGACTGGACCTGCGGCCGCGCTAGATCAACTGCTTCGCCAACACCTCGAACGCGAGATCCGGGCGACGGGGCAGGCCGAATCGCTCGTCGCCGTAGGGGAAGGGCGAGCTCTCCCCCGTTCGCTCGTAGCCCCGGCGCTCGTACCAGGCGATAAGTTCGACGCGCTGGACGAGCACCGTCATCTCCATGCGTACGGCGCCGAATCCGCGGGCGTGGTCTTCGGCCGCGGCGAGCAGCGCCGAACCGATCCGCCCGCCCTGCGCGGAGGGGCGCACGGCGAACATGCCGAAGTACCCGACGCCGCCGCCCCTGTCCGTCACCGCGGCGCAGGCCAACGGTCCGTTGGAGTCGACGGCGTACAGGACGGTGAGAGCCGGGTTGGTCAAATCGGCCGCCAACAGGGCCGGATCGGTGCGCTGACCGTCGAGCAGATCGGCCTCGGTGGTCCACCCGACGCGGGACGCCTCGCCTCGGTAGGCGGAGTGAACGAGGGCGAGCAGATCGGGAATGTCGTCGGAGCGGGCCGGGCGCAGCGCGAGGGTCACGCCGCCATTAGATCCGACGTCGATCTCCCAGGTTTGGTCCAGCGATCTCACGGGTACGTGCCAGTGGAAGTCGGTGCCGTGCGTAAAGGTTCCGGCTTTCAGTTCTGCGCCCTAGGCTGCGCGCACCCACCGCTTCGATAGGGCCGCCTCGGCCTTGGAGGACGTCGTGACTCTGATTAGCGATGCCGAGGCCCCGGAGCAGACGAGGGAACCGTCGGGCACGCCCACCGGACGCGACCTCGCCGACCTCCTGCACGCTCTCGACGCGCTGCACGCTGGCGAGTTCTCCGTGCGCCTCGAGCCGCGCGAAGGCACCCTCGGGCAGCTCGTCGACCGCGTCAACGCCCTGGCTGTACTGCACGAACGCCGCACCCGCGAACTCGTCCGCGCCAGCCGCGTCATCGGCCGCGAGGGCCGCATGACCGAGCGTCTCGACGAGGTCTCCGCCGACGGCGGCTGGGGCGTCGGCGCCGCGGCCATCAACGCCCTCATCGACGACCTGGTCCGCCCGACCACCGAGGTCGCCCGCGTCATCGCGGCCGTGGCCGAGGGCGACCTGTCCCAGCAGATGGCCATGGAGATCGCCGGCCAGCCCGTCAAGGGCGAGTTCCTCCGCATCGGTACGACCGTGAACACGATGGTCGACCAGCTGTCCTCCTTCGCCGACGAGGTCACGCGCGTGGCCCGCGAGGTCGGCACGGAGGGAAAGCTCGGCGGGCAGGCCCAGGTGAAGGGCGTGTCCGGCGTGTGGCGAGACCTCACCGAGTCGGTGAACTCGATGGCGGGCAACCTGACCGGCCAGGTCCGCAACATCGCCCAGGTGACCACGGCCGTGGCGCAGGGCGACCTCTCGCAGAAGATCACCGTCGACGCGCAGGGCGAGATCCTCGAGCTCAAGAGCACGATCAACACGATGGTCGACCAGCTCTCCTCCTTCGCCGACGAGGTCACCCGCGTCGCCCGCGAGGTCGGCACCGAGGGAAAGCTCGGCGGCCAGGCGACGGTGCGCGGCGTCGAGGGAACGTGGCGCGACCTCACCGACTCGGTGAACTCGATGGCCGCGAACCTCACCGACCAGGTCCGCAACATCGCCCAGGTCGCCACCGCGGTGGCCCGCGGCGACCTCTCGCAGAAGATCACCGTCGACGCGAAGGGCGAGGTCGCGGCGCTGGCCGAAACGCTCAACACGATGGTCGACCAGCTCTCCTCCTTCGCCGCCGAGGTCACGCGCGTGGCCCGTGAGGTCGGCACGGAGGGAAAGCTCGGCGGTCAGGCC
>JBQTKD010000121.1:0-33599 GCA_052386455.1 Sporichthyaceae bacterium | reverse complement strand
ACTCCTCCATGAACTCCTTGTAGGACTGCTCACGACCCTCGAGCGGGGTGTAGTAGTCCATCGAGGGGCCGGTGGCGATGGCGAAGATGCGGCTGGAGAGCCAGAACGAACGGTCGATGATCCACTGGGCGTGCTCGCGAGAGTTGTTCTCGAGCAGGATCTCCAGGGTCGGGCCGCCCTGCTGCGCGTGACGGGCCTCGTCGGTCTGGATCGAGCTGATCATGTTGGCGAAGTTGACGTCGCCGGAGTCCAGCGCGTTGGCCGCGAGGGCAACGAACTGCAGGTTCGAGAAGCCGGTCTCGAAGGTGAACGGCAGGCCCAGGGCCACGTCCACGGCCGAGGTGCAGGTCATGAAGCCGTCGAACAGGGCGCGGCAGGCGATGATGACCCAGTTGTTCGTCTGGTAGCTCTTGACGGCCCAGTCGTAGTGGACGTCCTTCGCGACGAACTCGTGGCTGAACCACAGGTTGATCTGCGCGTGGCGCATCTCGTCCATGGCGCCGAAGACGGCCATGTTGCGCCAGCCGCCGGTGAGGCCGAAGCGCGCCATCTTGAGCTCGGCCGGGACGGCCAGGTACTCGATCTGGGTGAGCGCGGTGAAGTGGATCTTGGCGTTGGTCTTCCAGCCCTCGGACAGACCGTCGTAGATCTCGGAGCGCTGCAGGGCCGCCTTGACCGAGTAGGCGGCGGCGTCCTTCTCGCGCTGGGTGCCGACGTACTCGGCGTAGCTGTTGCGGTAGTCCTCGCGCCACGTGGACCAGGTGCCGTCCGAGCGGTTGGTGTCCTCGCCGCCGGTCATCCAGATCGGGAACGCGGTTTCGTGGTCGACGTAGGTGAATTCCCAGTCGGTGAGGCGCGTGATGTCGTGCCATTCCTCGCGCTTGAGGATCGTCACGGCGATCTCCTTAATGTCATCGGGACGTGTGCCTGACCCTGTTCTACGGCCCCCGCACCCGGACATCTGCGGCTCCAACGGCCGGCGGACGGCGGTTTTTTCGTCCTGACAGGACGAACGAAACCGTCCGGCAGCCTGGCTAAACGGCTGTGACCTGCACGAACATGCCGCGAACATGCCGCGAACACGTCACCGTCAGACGGCCCTCAGCCGAGTGGTCTCGGTCACTTCCAGACCCGATTCGGGCTCTTTCTGGGTGCCTCGCGGGGTCTTCTCGTCCTGGCAGGACAAGTCCTTCCGAGCGACGCCGCCGCCCCAGGCAGGCTGCTTGCCCGACGTGAGCCGCCGCTGCTGGGAGCCGTCGGCCCGCATCAGCCACACGGCGTCGTCTCCACTGTTTTTGGTGTCGCCGCCGTCTCGGGTGCTCGTGAAGGCGATGCTCGCGCCGTCGGGAGAGAACGCGGGGTCGAGGTCGTTGCCCTCGTCCCGAGTCAGCCTCTTGCGGTCGGTCCCGTCCGGCTTGATCGTCCAGATGTCGACGTTGCTGCTCGCCTGGTTGCTCCAGAACGCGATGCGGTCCCCCCGCGGGGACCAGGCCGGAGTGCTGTCGTTGACCGCGTTGCGGGTGAGCCGGCGCGGCTCGGATCCGTCGCACCCCATCGTCCAGATCTCGTTGCGGGCACCGAGCGGCTTGGTCTGATCCCGATCGCTGGTGAACGCCAGCCGTCCGTCGGGGCCGAAGCTCGGCTGGAAGCTCTGCAGCCCCTTGGGACCGGCGTTCGTCAGCCTGCGCAGGTTCTTGCCCTCGACCGTCATCGTCCAGAGCTCCGCCTCGCCGGCCCGGCGATCGCTGCGGAAGGCGATGTGGCGACCGTCCAGGGAGAAGGTCGGGTCGGAGTCCGGTTCGACGTGGCGGGTCAGACGCTTCTTGCCTGTGCCGTCGACGTTCATGATCAACACGTCGACGTTGCCCGGCGCACCCTCCGCCGTCCAAGCGATCAGCGTGCCGTCCGGGGAAACGGCGGGCTCGGTGTCGAGGGTGTTGTTGCGGGTGAGCTGGCGCCGCTGCGTGCCGTCCGGCCTGATCGTGAAGATCTCCTCGTCTCCGCCCGCATCGGTGGCGACGAAGGCGATGATGCCCGGCGCGGATTTTCCGGCGACGGTCGCCGCGGGGGCGGTCGGAGGCATCTGCTCATTCGCCGCGCCGCAGCCGGCGAGCAGCGTGAGGCCTAGCGCGGCGGCCAGGCGCGCGCTAATAGCGGGCTCCGAGCGGGGCTGGGATCTCGTCGAGGCGGGCCAACTCGGCGGGCGGCAGGGTCAACCGGGCGGCGCCGGCGTTCTCGACGATGCGTTCCGGGCGGCGGGTGCCGGGGATCGGGACGATGCACGGCGACTGCGCGAGCGTCCACGCGATCGCGACCTGCGCGGCGGTCGCCTCCACGCCGGCCGCAACGCCGCGAACGACGTCGACGATGTGCTGGTTCGCGGCGAGCGCCTCGTCGGCGAAGCGCGGGTTGCGGGCCCGGAAGTCCTTGTCGCCGAAGCTGTGGTCGGCGGAGATGGACCCGGTCAGGAAACCTCGGCCCAGCGGAGCGAAGGGCACGAACGTGGCACCGTTGGCCTCGCACCAGGCGAGCACGCCGTTGGTCTGCACGTCGCGGGTCCAGAGGCTGAACTCGGACTGCACGGAGGCGACGGGGTGAACGGCGTGCGCGCGGGCGCACTCCTCCGCACTGGCCTCGGACAGGCCGACCGCCCGCACCAGACCGCGCTCGACGAGCTCGGCCAACGCGCCCCAGGTCTCCTCCAGCGGCACCGCCGGGTCGATCCGGTGGAGCTGGAACAGGTCCACGTGCTCGACGCCGAGCCGCTTGAGCGAGTCCTCGCAGGACTGCCGCACCGATTCCGGGCGCCCGTCCTTCACGAACTCGAAGGTGGCGAGATCGACGAACAGGCCGGCCTTGGTGGCGAGGAACGCCTCGTCCCGACGATCCGCGAGCGCCCGGCCGACGAGTTCCTCGTTCGTGAACGGACCGTACGCCGGAGCGGTGTCGACGAAGGTGACACCGGCGTCCAGCGCCGCGTGAATGGTGGCGACGGACCGCTCCGCGTCCCGGTCGGTCGTGTCGTAGGCCCAGGACATGCCCATGCAGCCGAGGCCGACCGCGCCGACGGCCGGGCCGTTGCTTCCAACGGTGCGAGTCGGGATGGGCGTCATGCCGGTCAGGCCTCCTCGACCGACGGGCGGCGCTTGGCCCACATGTCGACGTCGTCGTCTTCGGCCGGTGCGGCGTCGTCGTCCTCTTCGGTGCGGCGGCCCTCGAGGGGAATGTTGCGCATGGCGAGGAGGACGACGATGCCGCCGGCGATGCAGAAGGCGCTGTCGGCGACGTTGAAGACCGGCCAGTTCTTCAGATGGAACATGTCGACGACGTGGCCGCGGCCGATCCCGGGGTCGCGCAGGATCCGGTCGGTGAGGTTGCCGAGCGCACCGCCGAGAACGAGGCCGAACACCAGTGCCCAGCCGGTGCTGCCGAGGCGGCGCGCGTAGTAGAGCAGAGCGGCGACGACGCCGAGGCTGACGACCGTGAACACCACGGTGATGCCGACGCCGAGACCGAAGGCGGCGCCGGGGTTGCGGATCAGCTCGAGCTGGAAAAGCGTGCCGACGACCTTGATCGGCTCGCGGTCCGAGAGTTCCTCGACGGCCCAGATCTTCGTGGCCAAGTCGATGGCGTAGGCGAGAACCGCCGCGACGGCGACGATGCGCAGGCAGCGGCGCCGAGCCTCGGGCGGGACCGTGGGGCGCTTCGCCTTGTGCGTGCCACCATCGCGCTCGGTGTCGAGTTCAGCCACGGGCTAACCGTCTCACGTCTGCTACTTCGGCACCCGTACGGTCTTGGAAGGGCCCGTCAGCCCAGCGGCTCCAAGGGGTGCGAGCGAAGCTCCCAGGCGACCTGGTCCATGGGCGTGGGATTCGCTCGCTCGGCGGCGAGCGCCTCCGCGAGCGCGGACTGCACGTTCGCGAACGCCGTGGCGTTGGCGGCGCGGTCGGTGAGCACCCGCACGAACTTCATTCCGTAGAGGTCGGTGGTCAGCGCCTCGACGAGCTCGGCGTGCGTGCTCACGGTGCGGGCGGGGACGCCGGCGAACTCCGCGTCGGCGCAGAGGTCTCGGCCGTGCGGAGTGCCGAAGACGCGCTCGAAGCCTTCGACGCCGGCCTGCGGGAGGGTGGAGAAGATCCCGCCGCCGTCGTTGTCGACGACGACGACGGTGAGGTCGGGCCGCGGATCGTCGGGGCCGAGGAGCAGGCCGTTGCGGTCGTGGAGGTAGGTCAGGTCCCCGAGCAGCGCGACGGCCGGGCCGCCGGCGATCGCCTGGTCCGCGAGCGCGGCGCCGATGGCCGAGGAGACGACGCCGTCGATGCCGTTCGCGCCGCGGTTCGCGTAGACGCGGGAGGAGCGACACTGCAGCGTCAACTCGAGGTCCCGGATGGGGCGGCTGGGCCCGACGAAGATCAGCCCACCCGCGTGGGCCTCCACCGTGTGCGCGACGCCGAGTTCGGTGAGCGGGTCGGCTCCGGCGATCTCCGCGATCACCCGCAGGGCGACGGCGGCGCCCCGGCGCCAGCGCTGCGCCCACTCGCCGATCGGCTGCTGCTTGTCGACCGTCGGCAGGTCGGCGAGGACGAGGTGGGCGCTGCGCGTGGGGTCGGCCCAGCGACCGTGCGGGTCGACGACGAGGTGCCTCGGCGCGCGGGCGATCCACCGCAGCAGCGGGCGCGAGAGGTTGGGTCGGCCGACCGACACCACGACGTCGGGGGCCTCTGCGGCGAAGCTCGGGTCCGCGAGCAGCAGGGGGTATCCACCGATGGCGTGCCCCCCACGGGCGCCGCTGGTGGGTTCGGCGAACAGCGGCCAGCCGGTGGCCTCGGCCAGGGACTCCACGGTCTCCGGGTCGGCGACCCCGTCGCCGGCGACGATCGCGCCGCGCTCCGGGATCGTGCCGCCGAGGAGGTCCGCGAGGTCGCGTGCGGGGCTGCCGTAGTCGTCGGCGGCGTGGCCGATCCGCCAACTCGACGCGGGCGGGCGGCGGTCGATCCGCACCCACGGCTCGCCGTCGGCGCGGCCGGCGAGGGATTCGGGCCACGTCTCGTCGCCACCGGGAACGAGCGGTTCGCGGAAGGCGAGGTTGAGGTGGACCGGCCCGTCGTGGGCGGCGGCGACGGCACGGCCGATCAGCGAGCGCCAGTAGGCGACCTGGCCACCGATCGCCTCGGGTGCGCCGACCTCGGTGAACATGCGGACGGCGCGGCCGAACACGTTGATCTGGTCGACGGTTTGGCTGGCACCGGTGCCGCGCAGTTCCGGCGGCCGGTCGGCGGTCAGCAGGAGGAGCGGGACGTTGCCCTGATCGGCTTCGAGGACGGCTGGGTGCAGGTTCGCGACGGCGGTGCCGGAGGTGCAGACGACGGCGGCCGGGTTGCCACTGGCCCTGGCCAGGCCGATCGCGAGGAAGCCCGCGGAGCGTTCGTCGAGGCGGACGTGCAGGCGGATGCCGGGTTCGTCGAGCAGCGCGAGCGCGAGGGGCGCGGAACGGGAGCCGGGGGCGAGCACGGCCTCGGTGACGCCTTGGCGGCGCAGTTCGTCGACGATCGTCCGCGCGAGCGCGGTGGCGGGGTTCACCCGGTCACCTCGGCCAGTCGCCGCTCCCAACGCACCGTCACATCGTCGTCGGCGGCGAGTGCGGCCAGTGCGGCGGGGTCGGGCTCGACCCGCCGCACCGGGAGGTAGCCGTCGACGGGCAGCAGGGATTGGGCGGTCACGTCGGCCTCGAGCAGCGCGACGGTGGCCAGGCCGCACGCGTACGGGAGGTCCGGCAGGGCGGCCGCGAGCGCGACGCCGGCGGCGATGCCGACACTCGTTTCCAGGGCGCTGGACACCACGGCCGGCAGGCCGATCCGTTCGATCAGTTCGAGCGCCGCCCGAACGCCGCCGAGCGGCGCGACCTTGATCACCGCGATGTCGGCGGCGTGCTCGCGCGCAACCCGGAGCGGGTCGGCGGCGCGGCGGATGGACTCGTCGGCGGCGACGGGAACGTCGATCAACCGGCGAACGGCGGCGAGTTCTTCGACCGTCCGGCAGGGCTGCTCGACGTATTCGAGACCGACGGCTCGGTCCAGCGCCGTGACGGCGTGGGCGGCGGTCTCGGGATCGGGCCAGCCGCCGTTGGCGTCGACGCGGAGGAATCCGTCGGGGCCGAGGACGTCGCGGACGGCCGCGACCCGTTCGAGGTCGTCCGCAAGCGTCTGCCCGACCTCGGCGACCTTCACCTTGACGGTCCGGCACCCTCCGGCGCGGACGATCTGCTGGGCACGTTCGGGGTCGCAGGCCGGGACGGTGGCGTTCACGGGCACCCGGTCGCGGACCGGGGCGGGCCAGCCGAGGGTCGCGGCCTCGACCGCGGCGGCGAGCCAGGGGCGGCACTCGGCGGCGTCGTACTCGGCGAACGGGGCGAACTCGCCCCAGCCGGCGGGACCGCGAAGGAGCATCCCCTCGCGGATCCGGATACCGCGAAAACGGGTGCGCATCCCGATCGAGTAGACGAACCGTTCGAGCACTCGATCATCCTGCCGTGCACATGGCAGATGTCATGAAGTGGTTGATCTTGGCTGCTGGAATCGCCCGGGATGCCCGATTTGTCCGCCCGGCAAACCGGGCGAGTGCGGGGCGAAACGGACATTCCGGGCCATCGAGACGGCTTTTGTCCGAAACCTTGTTTGGTGCCCCGGCTTGTGCAGTATCCGCCTCATGAAGCGTTTGGTGGTGTGTTGCGACGGTACGTGGAACGTCCCCCGTGGTGGGTCCGACGCCACGAACGTCTGGAAGCTGCGGCGGGCAGTCGCCGCGATGGACGCCGTCGGCGTGGAGCAGCGGGCGTTCTACCAGGCAGGGGTCGACACGAAGCGCTTGCGTCGGCTGCGCGGCGGCGCGTACGGGCGCGGGCTGTCGGACAACGTCCGGGACGCCTACCGCTGGATCGTCGAGAACTTCGAGCCGGGCGACGAGCTGTTCCTGTTCGGGTTCAGCCGCGGGGCGTACACGGCGCGCAGCGTCGTCGGCATGATCCGCAACGTCGGGGTGCTGCGGCCGGAGGAGGCGGGACGCGTCGGAGCCGCGTTCCGGCTCTACCGCAACCGCGAGCCCGGCGCGCACCCGAACGGGGACGAGGCGCGGGCGTTCCGGCGCGCGTACTCGCTGGAGAGCCGCATCGCGTTCCTCGGTGTGTTCGACACCGTCGGCGCGCTGGGCATCCCGATGGCGTCAAGGCCGCTGATCGGCGGGTTCGCCCGCGTCCGGTGGGGCTTCCACGACGTGCAGCTGTCCAGCAGCGTGGACGTCGCGGTCCAGGCCCTCGCGATCGACGAACGCCGCCAGGCGTTCGCGCCCACGCTGTGGTCCCGCCCGGTGCATCCGGGGAACCGGGTGCTCGAGCAGGTGTGGTTCGCGGGCGTGCACTCCAACGTCGGCGGCGGGTACGTGGAGTGCGAGCTGTCCGACCTGGCGCTGGGCTTCATGCGCGAGCGGGCCAGCCGCGAGGGCCTGGTGTTCCGGCCCGGAACCGAACCGGCCCGCGACGTGTACGGCAACCTCGGCGACTCCGCGGCCGGGTTCTGGCGGCGCACGCCCCTGGGTTGGCGGGCGATCGGGCGACTGCCGGACCCGGACGGGCTCGGTTGGCTGGACGGTCGGGACTTCACCCAGTCGCTGCACGAGAGCGTCGCGCGGCGGCGCGAATGGCAGCCCGGATACGCTCCGTCGAACCTCGCGAAGTACCTGACACACGGTCAGATACCGGGCGACGTCTTGGTCCTGAGGGAGTAGTCATGGTCTCGGAGATTTTCGATCCCGGCGCGTGGCGCGAGGTCGAGGGCTTCGAGTTCACCGACATCACCTACCACCGCGCCCGCACGCAGGGCACGGTGCGGATCGCGTTCCACCGCCCCGAGGTGCGCAACGCCTTCCGTCCGCACACCGTGGACGAGCTGTACCGGGCGCTGGACCACGCGCGCATGTCGCCGGACGTGGGCTGCGTGCTGCTGACCGGCAACGGGCCATCCGCCCGCGACGGCGGCTGGGCGTTCTGCTCGGGCGGGGACCAGCGCATTCGTGGGCGCACCGGGTACCAGTACGCCGAGGGCGAGACCGCGGACACCGTGGACGCCGCCCGGGCCGGGCGGCTGCACATCCTGGAGGTGCAGCGGCTGATTCGGTTCATGCCGAAGGTCGTCGTCGCGGTCGTGCCGGGCTGGGCCGCCGGCGGCGGGCACTCGCTGTACGTCGTCTGCGACCTGGCCATCGCCTCGCGCGAGCATGCTCGGTTCAAGCAGACCGACGCGGACGTCGGCAGCTTCGACGGCGGCTTCGGCTCGGCCTACCTTGCCCGACAGGTGGGCCAGAAGTTCGCCCGCGAAATCTTCTTCCTCGGCCAGGAGTACTCCGCCGAAGACGCGTACCGGATGGGCGCGATCAACAGGGTCGTCCCGCACGCCGACCTCGAGACCGAGGCGCTGCGCATCGGCCAGATCGTCAACGGCAAGTCCCCCACCGCCCAGCGGATGCTGAAGTACGCCTTCAACCTCCTCGACGACGGACTCGTCGGGCAGCAGCTCTTCGCCGGCGAGGCCACCCGCCTCGCGTACATGACCGACGAAGCCGTGGAGGGCCGCGACTCCTTCCTCGAGAAGCGGGCGCCGGACTGGTCCCGCTACCCCTGGTACTTCTAGCTCCCGGGTTCGCGGCGGTCCGAGGCGTAGACTCGACCCATGTCGCTGAGCGCGTCGGAGTTCTACGAGGCGGGCCTCGCGCTACCTCCATCGGTGCGCAGGGACGTGGCACTGCGTCTCTTGGAGTCGGTCGAGGTCGTTGACGACGAAGCGTTCGAGCAGGCTTGGACGAATGAGCTCGCGTCTCGGGTCGACGACGTCGTGAGCGGCAGGGTCACAACGATCCCCCACGACGAAGTCTTGGCACATCTGGCCGAGCGTCGCGCCGCTCGCCAGCAGCCCTGACACCTTTGAACGTCGCGTGGCACCCTGAGGCTCAGGCGGAGTTCGACGCCGGCATCGACTGGTACGAGGACCGCGCGTTCGGCCTCGGCGACAGGTTCGAGTTGGATGTGCTGATCGCCGTCGACGCTTCGGTCGAGGATCCCGGAGCGTGGGCGAAGTGGCCCGGCTGGGACCGCGAGCCCGTCGTGCGCTCCAAGGGAGTCCACGACTTCCCCTACCGGGTCGTCTACTTCGTCCAGGACGACCTGCTGACGGTTGTCGCAATTGCGCACACCAAACGGCGCCCGGGTTACTGGCGTGAGCGCGTCGGTTCGGAACGGCCGGCTCCCGGCGGATCTTCGTGACCGAACGTGAACTGCGCGCCGTGGCGGTCGACGCGGACGGGAATCTGCCGGGCCTGGCTGCTGCCCTCGACTCCTCCGGCCCTGCGATCCTGCCGCTGCCGGCCGGCCCAGAGGCCGACCTGCTGAGAAGTGCGTTCGCGGCTTTCTTGGCCGATGGCGTCCCCGCGGACACCGCGGTGGTGGTCGCGACCTCCGGGTCGACCGGCACGCCGCGGGGGGTGCGGATCGGTGCGAAGGCGCTGCACGAGTCTGCGGCGCTGACGCACAAGGCGCTGGGTGGGCCGGGGCAGTGGCTGCTCGCGATGTCGCCGGCGCGCATCGCCGGGCTCACCGTGCTGGTCCGTTCGATGGCCGCCGGCCGGGATCCTGCAGTCCTGCCCCCCGGTCCGTTCGATCCCGAGGTCTTTGCGGCGACCGCGGCTCGGATGGACACCGACGTGCCGCGCTACGTCTCGCTGGTCCCCACCCAACTGCTCCGCCTACTGCAGGCGGGCGTTCCGCTGGACGGGTTCGCGACCATCCTGCTCGGCGGCGGGCCGATCCCCGAGGGCCTGCCGGAGCGCGCGGCCCGGGTCGGCGCGAAGGTCGTGCGGACCTACGGCATGACCGAGACCTGCGGAGGCTGCGTCTACGACGGGCTCCCGCTGCCCGGCGTGCGCATGATGATCGGCGTCGGCGGCCTGGTCCGACTCACGGGCCCGGTCCTCGCCCGCGGCTACCTAGGCCCGCAGCCTGCGACGACCGGCCCGCCGGGCTCGCAGCCCGGCTTCACCGGCGCCTGGTTCGTCAGCTCAGACCTCGGGCGCATCGACTCCGGCGGCGTCCTGCACGTGCTCGGCCGCGCCGACGACGTCATCGTGACCGGCGGGGTCAACGTGCCCGCGCAGGCCGTCGAGGCGGTACTGGCCGGACACCCGAGCGTGGCCGAGGCGTGCGTCGTCGGGGTCGCGGACGAGGAGTGGGGCCAGCGGGTCGTCGCGGTTCTCGTCGCAGGCACGGAGCTCCCTGATGCGGAGGCGTTGCGTGCGCTTGTCGCCGGCCGGCTCGGCGGGCCGCACGCACCGAAGGACTTCGTTGTCGTTTCGGAGCTCCCGCTGCTGGCGTCGGGGAAGGTCGACCGCGCCGCGGTGCGCGTGCTCGGCGACGAGTCCGCCCGGCCGGCCTAGCCCCGGAGCAGCGCCCGCCGGCAGGGTGTGCCGATGAACGCACGCCGGGCCCGCGGCCGACCACTCCTGGCATGCGTCGCGGCCGCTCTCGCCCTCGCCGCGTGCGTCGGGATCGGCATCATGCGCGCCGACGGCTCGCGTCCCAAGGAGATCTCCGGCACGGAACTGCACTACTTCACCTTCGCACCGGAAGCCGCAAGAGAGGTGTCGCGATGAACGCACTCTCCGTTCGACCCCTGCTCGCAGGCCTCGCCGCCGCTCTCGCGCTCGCCGGTTGCGGGGGCGGCGGAGAATCGGGGCCGGACACCGCGGTGGCCGACAGCGCACCGCCGGCCGCGTCGAGTGCCCCCGGCCCCACGCCGTCGGCTTCGGGCGAACAGTCGGCGACCCCGCGCTCCGACACCCCGCTGCGATTCGTGTACTCCTCGGGCAACGCGGTGTGGACGGTAGGCCTGCAGGGTCCGCCGAAGCGCCTCGCGAAGCTCGACGCCCTCCTCGGCCTCGCCGTGTCTCCGGACGGGCGCACGATTGCGATCGCACCCGACGGAACCGGGCTCCACTTCGTGGGCATCGACGGCAAGGGCCTTCGCGAGGTCGACGGCAGCCTCGTCGGGCACGACGCTTTCTCTCCGGACGGCCGGACGATCGCCGCGCTGCGCGGCACCGGCTTCTATCTCCTCGACCTCGAAGGCCCTGGCGCGCGGCGGCTGTCCTACGACTCGCCCGACCACGCGCAGTTCCACCCCGGCGGGCGCTACGTCGCGGCGATGCGGGACAACCTGATCGAGACCTTCCCCGTAGACGGTGGGCCGCCCACGAAAATTCTCACCACGGAGCGCGCCTTCAAGCACTTCGCGTTCTCTCCCGACGGGAAGCGCATCGTCTACGGCGTCGAGCTGAACGACGACTTCGACAGCGATCTGTACGTCGCCAACTCCGACGGCACCGAGCCCCGGCGGCTGACCACCACGGGAGACGCCGCAGTCGCGTCCTGGTCGCCCGACGGCACCACGCTGGCGTTCCACCGCGGGTCCGAGGGCGGGGTCTGGACCATCCGGGCCGACGGTTCCGCTCTGCGTCGCGTCGGCGCCAAGGGCAGCTACCCCGTGTTCTCGCCGGACGGCCAGTGGATCGCGTTCGCCCGCAATCCCTCGGGCATCCGTGTGGTGCGACTCGACGGCTCGGGCGGAAAGACGGTCGGGAAGGGCCACGCCGACACGTTCGTCGTGGTTCCCTCCCCCTAGGCCTGTCGGATCCGAGGCTCGGCCGGCAGGGTGGCGCGATGATGCGACGTGCCCTTCTCGCCTCTCTCGCCGTGGCCGTGCTCCTCGCCGGCTGTGGGGGCGGCGAGGACGCCCCGGTCAGCACCGTGGCGGAGGGCTCGACGCCGGCGGCGTCGACCGTCCCCAGCCCCACGGTGTCGGCGCCGGGGATCAACCCCTCGGCCACGCTCAAGTCGAACGCGCCGACCGCCGGACCGCTGCGTGTCGTCTACACCGACACGACCGGGCTCTGGGTGGCCGCACTCGGCGGCGGGGCGCCGAAACGGCTGGCCACGCACGGGGAGTTCAGCGGCGTGTCCGTCTCCCCGGACGGGAAGACCGCCGCCTACGCCGCCGTGGACGAAGGCGTGTTCCTCGTCGACCTCGACGGCGGCAGGCCCCGCCTGCTCGACAAGGACGGCCTGGGCGACCCGGTGTTCTCCCCGGACGGCACGACCGTCGCGATGATCCACAGGGACGGCGACGGGCTGAACATCTTCTCCGTCAACGTCGACGGCACCGGCTCGACGAAGCTCAGTTCGGGCAGCGAGTACTTCGCGCGGTACTTCTCCGACAGAGACCTCCTCGTCGGCAGTCCCACCTCGATGGATCGGCTCCCCGCCGCGGGCGGCGCGGCGAAGAAGCTCGTGTCCATCGCGGACCGCTTCCAACGCATTCACACCATCGAGCTCTCGAGCAACGGCAAGCGGATCGCGTACGCGTTCGAGGCGGAAGGCAGCCTCGAACTCACGACCGACGTCTACGTCGTGGACTCCGACGGCAAGAATCGCAAGCGGCTGACGACGACGAAGGACGCCTTCTGTCCGACGTGGTCGCCCGACGACGGGTCGATCGTCTTCAGCCGGGGTTGCGACGGCACCAACTGCCCGAACCTCGGGATCTGGGCGATGCGGGCCGACGGCACCAAGCTGCGCGGGCTCGCGAAGTTCGGCACCATGCCGCGGTTCTCCCTCGACGGTCGCTACGTCGCGTTCAGTTCGAAGAACGGAGTCGGCGTGGTCCGCCCCGACGGCACCGGAGCGAAGACCGTCGGCAGGGGCGCGGTCGACTACTTCGCGTTCGTGCCCGCGGCCGGCTGAGCCCCACCCCGATCTCCCCGGCAACCCGCTTCACTCGCCGCCGTATCGCTTCGCTCGGCCCAGACCGCCGCCCACGACGAGTGCGGCGGGACTCCAGCGAGTGAAGCCGCGAGGGGCCTGGCAGGGTTGGGGGGTGGCGACTCTCGGGCAGTGGGTGCAGGGGGCGCGGCCCAAGACGCTCCCCGCGGCGGTGGCGCCGGTGGCCGTGGGCACCGGGGCGGCGATCGAGGCCGACGGCGCGGTGTGGTGGAAGGCGCTGCTGGCGCTGCTGGTCTCGCTGGCCCTGCAGGTCGGCGTGAACTACGCCAACGACTACTCCGACGGCATCCGCGGCACGGACGAGGTCCGGGTCGGGCCGCTGCGCCTGGTCGGCTCCAAGGTCGCGGCCCCGCGGGCCGTGAAGCACGCGGCGTTCGCCTCGTTCGGCGTCGCAGGAGCGGCGGGCCTGGCGCTGGCCGCGACCAGTTCGTGGTGGCTGCTCCTCGTCGGAGCCGCCGCGATCGCCGCGGCGTGGGGCTACACCGGCGGCGCGGTGCCGTACGGGTACCGGGCGCTCGGCGAGCTGTCGGTCTTCGTGTTCTTCGGCCTGGTCGCGACGCTCGGCACGACCTTCGTGCAGCTCGAGGACCTGACGACGCTGTCCGTGCTGGCCTCGATCCCGGTCGGGATGCTCGCCTGCGCGCTGCTGGTCGTAAACAACCTGCGCGACGCCCCGCAGGACGCGAAGGTCGGCAAGAAGACCCTCGCCGTGGTCCTGGGCGATGCCGGCACGCGGCTGCTGTTCACCGCGCTGGTCCTCGGCCCGTTCGCCATCGCGGCGCTGATGGCGCCCCTGCATCCGGCGGCGGCCCTGGCGCTGCTGGCCCTACCACTGGCAACGGCCCCGGTCCGCGCGGTGCGCGGCGGGGCCGTCGGCAGAGATCTCGTCCCGGCCCTGGTGGGTACCGGGCGGGCCCAGTTGGGCTACGGCCTGTTGCTGGCCGGGGCTCTAGCGCTGTCCGTCTAGCGAGTCGGTCCGTCGACCGACTCGGCCTGGACGGTCGGCGCGGCGCCGCCGGCACGGTTGTCGGCCTGCTCCTGAGCCGGGTCGCCGTCCGTGGTGCCGGGGCCCTTCGCCGAGGTCGGCGAGGGAGCCGCCGGGGTCGCGGGAGCGGTCGAGGACCGGTCTACCCGAGTCTCGGGCACGGTCTCGATCGGACCGTCCTGAGCCGCCTGCTCCGTGGCCGGGTCCTCGATGGACACCTGCGGCTGGTCCGGTGCCGCCGGCAGCGCCGGGTCCTTGACCGGCTTCTTCGGCGTGGCCGGAGCCTTGGGCTGCTTGGAGGTCTTGGGCGCCTTCGGGGCCTTGGGCGCCTTCGGGGCCTTGGGCGCCTTCGGGGTGCTCGGCTTGGCCGGAGTGGAGCCGGCGTCGTCGAGGGACTTCTGACCACGCTCGACGGCCGGGGCAGCGGCGCCGCGCTTGGCCTTCTGCTCGGCGGCCCGCTCGCGGGCCAGGCTGCGCAGCGCGTCCTCGCGGGCGGCCTTGTCCGCGGCCGCGAGGCGCTTCGCCTCGGCGTTGCGGGCGGCCGTGCCGGCCTGCTCGGTGCGGGCGTTCGACGACGGAGCGGCCTGCGGCCGCGCACCGGGAAGGCTCGGGGCCTTCTCGGGGGAGGCCGGTGCAGGCGGCACTGCGGGAGTCTGCTGAGCGGGAGCAGGCGCGACGATCGGCGACTGCGGGACTGCAGGCTGTGCTGCCTGCGGCAGTTGCTGCGGAACGGCCGGCGGGGCGACGGGAGCGGCGGCCGGCGGGGCCGCCGGAACCGGTGCCTGCGCGAACGGCGGAACCGGACCGGACAGGACGGGGGTCTCGGTGGTCACCTGCGGCCCTGCGTCCGACACGATGTCCGCCGGGCCCGGCTGCGCGGCCGCGAACGGCGGCAGTTCGGTGACCAGGCCCGGGGTGGCCGGGTCGGTCAGCACGCGGCGCGACTCCGCGGCCGGGAACTCCGCGCCGGCGGAGCTGTGGAACTCGGGCTCGGCCGGGTTCATCATCGAGACGATGGTGAAGGCGGGCACGGTTGCGCCGATCAGAATCGCGGCCACGGCGAGCGCGGTCTTCCGCGACTGCGGGAAGCGACTGAACCGCGAGTCCCGGTACGCCGACTCGTCCATCGCGTACCCGTGCGCCTCGTAGTAGTCGGGCTCGTTCGCGGCGAACCTGTCGTTGCGATAGCCCATTTCCCGACGCTGCTGCGCGCCTCGGATGGAACCGCTGACCGCCTGCGCCCAGAGCCCAGCCCGGTACGCCATCCGCGAGTTCTTTCCGTTCCCCACGACGCCCCCCAAGAAAGATCGTCTTCGAGGTGCACGCTAGAACGGCGAAATCCCCACCGCAGTCGAGTTGCGCCAAATGGGCTGATTGCGGTGAAGGAGGTTTGGAACGGGAACTATCGGGCCTGTTCGCCCTTTTCCCGCTCTGCGGCGTCCAACGCGGCGTCTTCTGCGGCCGTGCGGTCGTTGATCCGCTGGTTGAGCCCGACGACCGATCGAGCCATGGCCTCGCGCTGGTTGGCGAGCAGGAAATAGCTCAGCACCGACGACACGATCGTGGCGACGAGCAGCGAGACGACGAACGGCACGCCGCGCAACAGGGCCACGGCGAGGGCCAGGGTCGCCACGAACAGACCGAGCCGGCGCAGCGTGTAGGAGGCGGCGGGCGGGATGCGCATGGGGTCAGTGAAGCACGCCGCCGCCGCCGAGCCGACCGCAGGCGCACCGCTGCGCGCGTGTGCGCAGTACCCTGAGCGGAGACCGTCGGTCCGAAACGGGGTTTGATGTCCCTCCTGCTGCTGTTGATGCTGGTGCTCATGGTGTGGGCCCTCGTCGAGGTCGCCCAGGCCGACCGCAGCCAGATCCGCCTGCTGTCCAAGCCCGTCTGGATCATCTTGATCGTGATCGCGCAGCCGGTCGGCTCGATCGTGTGGTTCGTGCTCGGGCGCCCGAAGGAGGGCGTGCCCGGCGGCCCGCCGCAGCAGCGCCCGAGCATGCCGAACTGGCCCGGCCGCACTCAGCTCGTCGACCGCCCGGCCCCGGACGACGACCCGGAGTTCCTCGCCAACCTGAAGCGTCAGGCCGAGCGCGAGCGCCGCGCCCGCGAACAGCAGCAGCGCGACACCGCCCCCGAACCCGAGGACTAGACCCCGGCGTAGCTGTGCAGGCCGGTGACGAGCAGGTTGATCACGAAGTAGTTGAAGAGGAACGTCCCGAAGCCGAGTAGCGCGATGGCCGCGGCGCGGCGGCCCTTCCAGCCGGCGGTGGCGCGGGCGTGCAGGTAGGCGGCGTAGACGACCCAGGTGATGAACGCCCAGGTCTCCTTCGGGTCCCAGCCCCAGTACCGGCCCCAGGCGCTCTCGGCCCAGATGGCGCCGGCGATCACGGCGAAGGTCCACAGCGGGAAGACGAACGCGTGCACCTGGTAGGCGAGGCGGTCCAGCTTCAGAGCGGACGGGATGCGCGCGACGAGGCGGTTGGTGCGGCCGGTCCGCTCGGATTTTTCGGCGAACAGGTAGAGGGCGCTGATCGCGGCGCCGACGGTGAAGATGCCGCCGGAGGCCGCGGCGGCGATCACGTGGATCACCAGCCAGTAGGACTGCAGCGCGGGCTGCAGTTGGGTGGCTTCGGCGTAGAGGACCAGGACGGCGACGCCGAGGGTGATCAGCGCCGGGCCGACGACGAAGACGCCGAGCCAGCGGACGTCGTGACGGCGCGTCAGACCCAGGAAGACCCCGACGCCGGCCAGCGCGGCCGTCGAGGAGAACTCGTACATGTTTCCCCACGGCACGCGGTCCACGGCCAACCCGCGGGTCACCACGCTGCCGAAGTGCAGTCCGAACGCGAGCCACGTGAGCGCCAGACCGATCCGGCCCATCCGCTCGGCCTTGCCGAGGGCAGGCTCCGCGGGCGGCAGGTCGGCCGAGACACTCGACGGTCCGCCGACGGTGGCCAGCTCGCGCACCGCGGCCTGCGCGGCGGGTGCCCGGCTGCCGAAGGCCCACTCGGCCAGCAGCGCGACCATGGCGAGGGAGTAGACGACGATCGCGAAGTAGATCAGCCGGTCGCTGGCCATGGCCAGGTCCTGGTCAATCACGTCGTGCTCCCGTCGACTATCGCTTCCCGGACTCGTTCGACGTCCGTCGCGAGGTCGGCGCCGTCGCTGCGCGCGAGCGCACCGACGGCGACAACGGTACGCCCGTCCTCGTCGTGCTCTGCACGCACCCAGAGGCGACGTGGCCTCACGAACAGCGATCCGAGCAGCCCGACGATCGCGGCGATCCCGCCGGCCAGGGCCAGCGCGCGCCCGGGGGTGTCGACGATCTGCAGGACGACCCATTCGCGGTAGCCGTCGAAGGTGATGCTTCCGCCACCGGGCAGGTCCATCCGGTCGTTCACCGCCAGGGAGGACGTCAGCGGCCGCTCGTCTGCACCGGCCCCGGTCGTGAACTGCGTCATCTTTGCGGTCTCGAGCCGGTAGACCGACTGCGGAACGCCGGAGTCCAGGCCGAGGTCGCCGGACCACACGTTCAGCACCAGGCGCGGATTCAACGGAGCCGGGAAGGTCGAGAACGGCCCGAGTTCCTCGTCGATCGCGGCACTCGGCAGGAAGAAGCCCTGGAAGCCCAACTGGACGGGCTTGGCGTCGGGCACCTTCACCACCCCGCGGGAGCTCAGTCCCACGGGATCGACGGGCAGGAACGCCACCGGGCCGGAGAAGGCGACCGCTCCGCTGCCGTCCCGGACGGTGACCACCGGCGCGTAGCCGTGCGGCCCGAGGAACAGCTTGGCCTTGTCCACGTGCAGCGGATGGTTGACCCGGATCTCGCGGCGCTGTGCGGGCTTCCCTGGTGCGGCGACGTAGTCGATCGCCGCGACGAACTCGCGAGGAGCGCCGCGGGCGGGGCCCTCGACTTCGTAGCGCGCGGTGAAGTCGGCGAGGGTGAAGGAGTACGGCGGCAGGTCGTCGAGATCGAACCGGGCGCCGGTGCGCAGGTTGTCGTATTGGGTGACGGTGTTCGCGAACCCGCCGCCCTCGATGACGAGCGCGGAGCCGCGGAAGCCGAACAGGTGCCCCCATCCGACGCCGATCAGGACCGCGACGAGCGCGAGGTGGAACAGGAGGTTGCCGGTGTCGCGCAGGTAGCCGCGCTCGGCGGCGACGCTGGTCCCGTCCGGCGCGGGCTGCAGCCGGAAGCGTCGCGAGCGGAGCGCCGCCGTCGCCGTGGCCAGCACCTGGTCGGGCGCAGCGTCGAGGGTGAACGTGACGCTCTCCGGCAGACGGTCCAGGTGCCGCGGCGCCGCGGGCGGTCGGGACCGGATCGCCTTCAGGTAGACCTTGGAACGCGGCACCAGGCACCCGACGAGGGACACCATCAGCAGCAGGTAGATCGCGGAGAACCAGGGCGAGGAGAAGACCTCGAACATCCCGAACCGCTCGTACCACTCCGCGAGCGTCGGGTACCGGTTCTTGAACGTGTTCACCGCGATGGGGTCGACGGGCCGCTGCGGGATCAGCGAGCCGGGAACCGCGGCGACGGCGAGCGTGAAGAGCAACAGCAGGGCGGTGCGCATCGAGGTGAGTTGGCGCCACATCCAGCGGCCGGTGCCCCGCGGGCCGAGCGGCGGCGGCAGGGACCCCGGGGGCTCCGGCGGCGCAATCGTGGCCACGCCTAGATCACCGTCTCGAAGCCGCTGGTCCAGACGCGCATCTGGACGGACAGTTCGGTCCACGCGCCGGTCACGAGAAGCAGGCCGAGCAGGCACAGCATGGCGCCGCCGGTGCGCATGACCGCGAGGTGGTGGGAGCGCACCCACCCGATGGCACCCATCGCCCGGCGCATCCCGAGGCCGACGGCGATGAACGGCAGCCCCAGGCCCAGGCAGTAGACGAAGGTCAGGAACGCGCCCCGCTCCGCGCTGGCGGAGGTGAAGGCCAGGGACTGGACCGCGCCGAGGGTCGGGCCGATGCAGGGCGTCCAGCCCACGCCGAAGAGCAGGCCGAGCACGGGGGCGGCGGCGAGCCCGCCCGCCGGCGCGCGGTGCATCATCCGCAGGTCGCGGCGGAAGCCGGGCAGCCAGCCGAGGAAGCTCAGTCCGAGCACGATCGTGAGGGCACCGAGGATCTTGTTGACGGTCGCCTCGTGCTCGACGAGCTCGGCGCCCAGCGAGCCGAACGCGACGCCGTAGGACACGAACACGGCGGAGAACCCGAGCACGAACAGCGAGGTACCGGCGAGGATGCGGCCCCGCTTCGCCTCGCCGAGGTCCTGCCCGGCAAGGCCGGTCACGTACCCGACGTAGCCGGGCACGAGCGGCAGCACGCACGGCGACAGGAACGACACGAGGCCCGCGAGCAGCGCCACCGGGACGGCGAGCAGCAGCGATCCGGTTGCCACCGTCTCGGCAGTGCTGGCAAATATCACCTGACGGCCCGTCAGGCCCCGGCGGCGGGCTTGCCGCCGAGCTTGGCCGGGACGAGGTCGGCCGCGGGTTCGGTGTAGGTCAGCGAGCGGATGCGGTGGCCTTCGTAGCGGATGGTGGTGACGCTGGCCAGCGAGCACTGCCGGTTGCGGGGGTCGTGCCAGAGCCGGCGGCCCTCGATGCGGCTGCGCATGATCCAGATCGGCAGTTGGTGGCTGACGCAGACGATCTCCCGGCCGGGCGCCAGCGCCCGTGCGGCGGAGGCGGCGGCGAGCATGCGGGTGGCGAGTTCGGTGTACCGCTCGCCCCAGGACGGCCGGAACGGGTTGATCAGGTACGGCCAGTGCTGCGGGCGGCGCAGCGATCCGTCGCCGACGCCGAACTTCTTGCCCTCGAAGTGGTTCGCGGCCTCGATGAGGCGCGGGTCGATCTCGATCTCGAGGTCGAATGCCGCGGCGATCGGTGCGGCGGTCTCCCGCGCCCGCTCGAGCGGCGAGGAGACGATCGCGCCGATGTCGTGCCCGGCGAAGCTCTCCGCGACCCGTTCGGCCATCTTCGCGCCGAGGTCGGAGAGGTGGTAGCCGGGCAGCCGGCCGTAGAGGACGCCCTCGGGGTTGTGCACCTCGCCGTGGCGCACGACGTGCACCGTCGTCACGACCGGGCCGAGCCGCTCGTTGCTCATTCGCTTCCCCTCACGGCAGCGGCGGCACGGGCCGCGTGGGGCAGCGCCTCGAGGACGCGGCCGATCGCCTCGTCGTCGTGGGCCGCAGAGAGGAACCACGCCTCGTAGGCCGAGGCCGGCAGATAGACGCCGCGGGCGAGCATCTCGTGGAAGAAGGCGGCGAACCGGTCGGTCCGCTGCCGCTTCGCGTCGGCGTAGTTGTGGACCGGCGCGTCGGTGAAGAAGATCGAGAACATCGTTCCGGCGAACTGGATCCGGTGCTCGACGCCAACGCCTGCCAGCGCCTCGGAGGCCGCCACCGCGAGGATCTCTCCAGTCTTGGCCAAGTGGTCGTAGACCGCGGGAGTGCAGCCGCGCAGCGTCGCGAGGCCCCCGGCGACCGCGACGGGATTCCCGGACAGCGTCCCCGCCTGGTAGACGGGCCCGAGTGGGGCCATGAAGTCCATGAGGTCCTTGCGGCCACCGAAGGCCGCGGCGGGGAAGCCACCGCCCATGACCTTGCCGAAGGTCATCAGGTCCGGAGCGACGCCTTCGACCCCGTACCAACCCTCGCGGCTGGTCCGGAACCCGGTCATGACCTCGTCGGAGACGAACAGTGCGCCGTTCTCGCGGCACAGCCGCGCGAGCCCGAGCGTGAAGCCGGGGTCCGGCGGGACGACGCCCATGTTGCCCGGCGCCGCCTCGGCGATGACCGCCGCGATCGTGCCCGGGTGCGCGGCGAAGGCCGCCGCGACGGCGTCGAGGTCGTTGTAGGGCAGGACGATCGTGTCGGCCGTCGAGGCACCGGTGACGCCCGCGGCGTCGGGGAGCGCGAAGGTGGCGACTCCGGAGCCGGCCGCGGCGAGCAGGGCGTCGACGTGGCCGTGGTAGTGCCCGGCGAACTTGACGATGCCGGTCCGGCCGGTGGCGCCGCGCGCCAGCCGAACCGCGGACATGGTGGCCTCGGTGCCGGAGGACACCAGGCGCACCCACTCGACGGGGGCGATGCGGGAGACGATCTCCTCGGCGAGGAGAACCTCCCCTTCGGTCGGCGCGCCGTAGGAGGTGCCGTTCGCCGCGGCCGCGGCCACCGCGGCCACGCTCTCGGGGTGGGCGTGGCCGAGAATCAGCGGGCCCCAGGAGCAGACCAGGTCCACGTAGCTGCGCCCGTCGGCGTCGCGCAGGTAGGCGCCCTTGCCGCTGGCGATGAACCGCGGGGTGCCGCCGACCGCGCCGAAGGCCCGCACCGGGGAGTTGACCCCGCCGGGGATCACTGCCCGTGCTCGGGCGAAGAGCGCTTCGGAGGCCGGGGCGTCGGAGGCGTAGGGGGTGAAGCTCACGCCCCCATGGTCTCAAACGGCCCGGGGTGGTCCCGACCTAGGCGATTTCCTCGACTGCGGCGACGGCGCTCTGGCGGAAGACGCCGTCGGGGGCCTCGGAGTGCGGGCCCACCAGCGACATGTGCAGAACCATGACCCGCTCGCCGTCGCGGCCGACGCCGTACAGGTGGGTGGCCTTGTCGAAGCCCTTCGGCGGCACGGTGAAGACGCCGTAGATGGTCAGGCCGTCCGCGATGTTGGTGCTGCGGTAGCGCTCCCAGCTTGCGGTGCGCCCGGCGCCGTCGTAGGCCTCGATGTCGAGGTTGAGCCACTCGCGGTAGCAGTTCTCCAGCCGCTGTCCCAGCTTGGCGACAAGCGTGGCCGCGGCGGTCTCGGAGCCGGCCTGCACCAGGTACTCCTGCGCGGAGACCTTCGGCGCGTTGCTGCGGTAGGAGCGGTAGGAGGTCTGCTCGGCCTTGAACATGCCGTCGAGGCAGAACCCGGCGCGCTTGGGGAGGCCCTCGCGAACCGCGGAGGCGCCCCAGTCGCCGAAACGAGCGCCCTGCGGGAGGTCTGCGGGGTCGACGAACCGAGGTTCGGACGACTGCACGGCGGCGGAGGGGGCCGGCGGGGCGTCGTGGGAGGAAGCGGTGGCGGGAACCCTAAAGCCCAGCACCACGGCTGCCGATGCACAGGTGACGGCTACTGCGGCCATGCCGATGCCGCCGAAACGAGCACGCGAAGCGTCCATGGACATTAATTTCCCCTTCGTTGCCGTCCCCCGTGCACGTTTCGACGCAACAGGTGCCCCCAACGGTTGCGTCCGGTCCCACATATCCCGGTAAGTCCGTTTTGTCCCCTCCCCCATTCGGCCCAGCGGGCCGCCCGCGGCCGCCCCCGCTTGGTCATCAGTAGGGTTGTTTGCGTGGGCATGCTCGTCGGAATCGTGTTGGTCCTGGCCGGTTCTTTTCTGGCGATGATCGGCCTGCTCGGGGCGATCGGGTCCGGGTTGCAGCTGAAGCTGCTGCCGGGGCGTTCGGTGCTGAAGATCGGCGAGCTGTCGGCCGCGAAGAAGCAGGCCGGGCAGCGCGTCGTGGTCCGCGGTGCCGCCGCAGCGGGGCCGGGTGGCACCATCCGCGCTCCGCTGTCGGGTCAGGAGTGCATCTGGTACCTGACCACGCAGACCGCGGACGACGGCGAGCGCGTGAACACGATCGAGCGATACTCCCCCGAACCGTTCGCGCTGAAGGCCGCCGACGGCGCGACCGCACTGGTCGGGCCGCGGTGCCCGGCGCTGGAGCAGATCCGGCCGGTGTTCCGGGAAACGCGCCAGGACCCGCACCCGTGGTTCGACGAGGCCCCGGACCTGCCCGGCGAGATCCACGTCTACGAGTTCGTGCTGACCGGCGACGAGGACTTGATCGCCGCGGGCGAGCTGACCCTGGACGGCGCGACGCCTGCGCTGACCGGGGAGGTGACGCTGTCCGCCGGCGGCGACGAGGCGGCGTTCGGCGACCCGACGAAGACGATCTGGCGCCGCGACCTGCGCCTGGCGCTTGTGGGGCTGGTGCTGATCGTCGGCGGATCGCTGATCATCTCGGTCGCGGACAAGGGCGAGAACGAGAACTACCCGCGGGCCTCGGTGGTGCTTAGCCCAGCGACATGATCGCTCGGGCTCCTCGCTCGTCCCGCGTTCGTCTCACCCGCTCAGCCGCCGCGCCCATTCGGCTGCCCAGTAGGTGAGAACGAAGTCCGCGCCTGCGCGGCGGATGCTCAGCAGCGACTCCTCGACGGCCCGGTCCCGGTCGATCAGACCGGCCCGGGCGGCGTGCTCGAGCATCGAGTACTCGCCGGAGACCTGGTAGGCGGCGACGGGAACGTCCACGGCGTCGCGGACCTGGCGCAGCACGTCGAGATACCCCAGCGCCGGCTTGACCATGACGACGTCCGCGCCCTCGGCGACGTCGAGCAGGGCCTCGCGCACGCCTTCGCGGGCGTTCGCCGGGTCCTGCTGGTAGCCCTTGCGGTCCCCCTGCAGGCTGGACTGCACGGCGTCGCGGAAGGGGCCGTAGAAGGCCGAGGCGTACTTCGCGGCGTACGCGAGCAGGGCGACGTCGCGATACCCCGAGGCGTCCAAAGCCGCTCGCACGTAGGCGATCTGACCGTCCATCATGCCGCTGGCGCCGAGCACGTGCGCGCCTGCGTCGGCCTGGGACAGGGCCATCTGCGCGTACCGCGCGAGGGTCTCGTCGTTGTCGACCGTGCCGTCGGCCGCGAGCACACCGCAGTGGCCGTGGTCGGTGAACTCGTCCAGGCACAGGTCGGTCATGAGCACGGTGGCGTCGCCGAGTTCGGCGATCAGTTCGCGGATCGCGAGGTTCAGGATCCCGTCGGGGTCGTCGGCTCCGGAGCCTCGCTCGTCCTTGTCGGTGGGGACGCCGAAGAGCATCAGCCCGCCGACCCCGGCCGCGACGGCGTCGACCGCGGCTTTGCGCAGCGAGTCCAGCGAGTGCTGCACGACGCCGGGCATGCTCGCGATCGGCGCCGGTTCGGCCGCACCCTCCCGGACGAACATCGGCAGCACCAGGTGCCGCGGCTCCAGCGAGGTCTCCGCCACGAGTCGCCGCAGCGCCGCGGTCCGCCGCAACCTGCGCGGACGGACCGTCGGGAATTCGCTCATGCCACGCACCCTAGCCGGCGTCAAGTGCCGTCGCACACGTCAGCCGAAATGGCTCCACAAACCAGGACAAACCACCCGTCGGAGCAACCCTTTCGGCTGTCGTGTGCGCGAGCACTTGACAACTATCGGCGGCGGCGGACGGCGGTGCGCTTCTCCGAAGGGCGCACTGCCGATTCGCCCACCGCGGCGGCGTCGGCCACCCGGGCGGCGCCGAAGACGGCGAGGGCGTCGGCGAGGGCCTGGGCCGAGGGGGTCTCGGCCAGGACGTCGACGCGCAGGCCGTGCTCCTCGGCGGTCGCGGCGGTCGCCGGGCCGATGCAGGCGATGACCGTGCCCGCGTGCGGCTTGCCGGCGATCCCGACCAGGTTCCGGACCGTGGACGACGAGGTGAAGACCACCGCGTCGAACCCGCCGGACTTGATCGCCTCGCGCACCGGAGCGGGCGGCGGCGCGGCGCGGACCGTGCGGTACGCAGTGACGTCGTCCACCTCCCAGCCGAGCTCCACCAGGCCGGCGGCCAGGGTCTCGGTGGCGATGTCCGCACGCGGCAGGAACACCCGGTTGATCGGGTCGAAGACCTCGTCGAAGGGCGGCCACTCGTTCAGCAGGCCCTGCGCGGACTGCTCGCCGACGGGCACGAGGTCGGCCTTGATGCCCCAGGCCGCCAGGTCGGCGGCGGTCTGCTCGCCGACGGCGGCAATCTTGATGCCGGAGAACGCGCGGGCGTCGAGGCCGTACTCCTCGAACTTCTCCCGCACGGCCTTCACCGCGTTGCGCGAGGTGAACGCGATCCACTCGTACCGGCCGGTGACCAGGCCCTTGATGGCCCGCTCCATCTGCTGCGGCGCCCGCGGCGGCTCGACGGAGATCGTCGGGACCTCCTCCGGGACCGCGCCGTAGGAGCGGAGCCGGGAGACCAATGCGCCGGACTGCTCCTTGGTGCGCGGCACCAGCACCCGCCAACCGAACAGCGGCCGGGTCTCGAACCAGGACAGCATGTCGCGGGACTCGACGACCTCGCCGACGACGGTGACCGCGGACGGCACCAGCCTTCCGGCGGGCAGTGCGCTGCCGAGGTTCGCCAGCGATCCGACGACGGTCCGCTGCGCGGTGGTCGTGCCGGCCCAGGTGGTCAGCGCCGGGGTGGCCGGGTCCAGGCCGGCCTCGACGAGGCGGTCCGCGGCGTTGGCGACCAGCGCCGCGGTGGTGGTGTTGGTGATGACGAGCGTGGCGTCCTTGGTGGCCACCGACGCCCAGTCGATCTTGACGTCCTGCGCGTCGACGACGCGTACCTCGCGGACGGTACGGGTGGTCAGCGGAACGCCGGCGAAGGCCGGGACGGCGCTGATCGCCGGCACGCCGGGCACGATCTCGAACTCGCAGCCGACCTTCACACACGCGGCGGCCTCTTCGGCCAGGGCCGGGTTCAGTGCCGGGTCCCCGTCGATCAGGCGAACCACGCGGCGCCCGCCCTTGGCGGCGCCGGTGACGGCCTTGGCCCGCGCGGCCGGAGCCAGCGGGACGCCCGCCGCGTCGAGCGCGCCGTCGACGACCTCGACGTCGGTGCGGCAGAAGGTCAGGAACTGCTCGCGGGCCTGCTCGCCGAGGACGACGACGTCCGCCTCGCCGAGCAGCTCCATGGCGCGCACGGTGAGCAGACCGGGGTCGCCGGGGCCTGCGCCCACGAACGCGACCGCACCCGCCGGGACGCGCGGCGCAGCCGGGGCCTCGACCTTGGGCTCGGCGGCCTTGGCGGCGGACCGGGCACGGGTGGCCTTCGGCTTCTCGGCGGCCGGTTCGGCGACGGTCTTCGCCACTGCCGGCTTGGTCGCCGCAGTCCTGGGAGCGGCCTTGGCGGCCGGGGCCTTGGCGGCGGCCGGCTTGGCCGTCGCCGGGGCCGCAGCCTCGGCTGCCTGCACCTTGCGGGTGGGGCTCATGGATTGCGCTCCGTTCCTACAGCGGGCGGGGTCTTAAGTCGTCGGTCCCGGGGCACTCGGGACCTCTCTCATCAGCTCGGCCGCCCCCTCGGCGAGCATCTCCTCTGCGAGCTTGCGCGCCAGTCCCACCGCGTCGACCAGGGGACCGCTGGTCGAGAGCTTCACGGCGTGCTGACCGTCCGGGGTCAGCGCGATGGCGCGCAGGTAGATCTCTGCCTCGTACTCCTCGTCACCGGCAATGGCTTCGCCCAAGGCTCCGACCGGGGCGGTGCAGCCGGCTTCCAACATGGCCAGCAGGGCCCGTTCGGCCTCGACGACGTACCGGGTGTCCAGGTCGTCGAGGTCGGCGAGCAGTTTGACCAGGTCCGCGGCGACCGCATCCGCCGCGGGATCCCGGCACTCGATGGCCAGTGCGCCCTGGCCGGGTGCCGGAAGCATCTGCAGCGGGTCGATGACCTCGCTGATCTCCGCGAGCCGGCCGAGCCGCGCGAGCCCGGCACGGGCCAGCACGACCCCGTCGAGTTCGCCGCGCGCCACCAGGCCGAGGCGGGTGTCCACGTTGCCGCGGATCGGGACGACCTCGAGATCGAAGCCGAGCGCGTGCAGCTGCGCGGCGCGGCGCGGCGAGCCCGTGCCGATCTTCGCGCCGGGGCGCAGCTCGCCCAGCGTGAGTCCGCCCCGCGCGACGAGCGCGTCGCGTGGGTCCTCGCGCGGCGGGACGGCGGCCAGCACCAGGCCGGCGGCCGGGGCCGTCGGCAGGTCCTTGAGGGAGTGCACGGCGAGGTCGATGCGGCCGGCGAGCAGCGCCTCGCGCAGCGCGCCCACGAACACCCCGGTGCCGCCGATCTGGTCCAGCGGCGCGGTGGACGCGTCGCCCTCGGTGCGAATCTCGACGAGCTCGACGGCCTGACCGGTGCGCGCAGTGATGGCGTCGGCAACGGCCCGGGACTGCGCCATCGCCAGCGCACTCGCGCGGGTGCCCAGCCGAAGACTCACAGCTCGACCCCACGGGGGAAGCCGAACCCGAGGGCGGCCTCGGCGGCCTCTTCGGAGGTGAGATCGGCCCGGGACACGGACTCGACGGCGTCGCGGTCCAGGTCGAACAGTTCGCGCAGGGCGGCGGCGTAGGTCTCGCCGTCCGGTCCCCCCGCCAGTTCCTTCACACGGACGGTGGGTCCGTGCAGCAGCTTGTCGACGACTCGACGCACGGAGCGGGAGATCTCCTCCTGCGCGCGGGCGTCGAGGGCCGGGAGACGCGAACGGAGCCGGAGCATCTCGGCGGAGACGACGTCGTCGGCCATCGACCGCAGGGCCGCCACGGTGGGTGCGACCTGCGAGGCGCGCTGGCCCGCGCTGAACGAGCCGACCTCCGCGGCGACGATCCGGCGCACCGCCTCGACGTCGGCCGGAGAACCGTCGGCGGCGGCGCCGGCGAGCGTCGCGAGGTCGAGCAGCGTCACGCCGGGCAGTGCGGCGACCGCGGCGTCGACGTCGCGCGGCATCGCCAGGTCGAGCACGACCAGTGGCCGGTCGCTCGTCAGGCGACCCAGGGCCAGGTCCTCGACGGTGAGCACGTGGCCGACCGCGCCGGTGCAGCACACCAGCAGGTCCACTCCGGCGATCTCTGCGACGACGTCCGCCATCGGCACCGCGCGAGCGCCCAGCGCCCCGGCAAGCCGCTCGGCTCGCTCCGGGGTGCGGTTGGCGACGACGAGCTCCGCGACGCCTGCACGGACCAGCGAGGTGGCGGCCAGCGCGCTCATCGAGCCGGCACCGACGACGAGCGCGCGCGAGCCGGCGAGGGTGCCGAGAAGCTCGGCGGACTGCTCGAGGCCGAGGCCCACCAGGGAGCGGCCCGCCTGGTCGATCGCGGTGCTGCTGCGGGCGAGCTTGCCGACGCGCAGCGCCTGCTGGACGAGGTCGTTCAGGACCCGGCCGGCGGTGCCGAGCTCCTGGGCCTGGCTCAGCGCGACCTTGATCTGGCCGAGGATCTGGCTCTCGCCGACGACCATCGAGTCCAGGCCGCAGGCCACGGAGAACAGGTGCTGAACGGCGCGGTCCTCGTAGTGCACGTAGAGGTGCGGGCGCAGCTGCTCCAGGCCCATGGCGGTGTGCCGGCAGAGCAGCTCGGAGAGGTCGGCGAGGCCGCCGTGAAACTTCTCGACGTCCGCGTAGAGCTCGACGCGGTTGCAGGTGGACAGCGCCGCGATCTCGCGGATGTTGTCGGTGCTGGCCGCGTCGGTGAGCATCTTGGTGAGGCCGTCGCCGCCGAGCGAGACGCGCTCGAGCAGGCTGACCGGGCCGGTGCGGTGGGACAGGCCCATGACGAGCACACTCACAGCACACCTGCCGACGTGGTGTCGGACCGGCGCTGGGCGTGACAGGCCAGGATCTGCAGCTCGACCGAGAGGTCGACCTTGCGGACGTCCACCTCGGCCGGAACGGTCAGCAGGACCGGGGCGAAGTTCAGGATGCTGCGCACGCCCGCGGCGACGAGGCGGTCGCACACGGTCTGCGCGGCCGACGCCGGGGTGGCCAGCACCGCGATGGACACGCCCCGCTCGGCGACGATCGCCTCGAGGTCTGCGACGTCCTCCACCGCCCGCCCCGCCACGACGGTGCCGATCTGGCCCGCATCGCTGTCCAGGAGCGCGACGATCCGGAAGCCGCGCGAGGAGAACCCGCCGTAGTTCGCGAGCGCGTGACCGAGGGAACCGACACCGACGATTGCGACGGCCCAGTCCTGGGTAAGCCCCAGCTCCCGAGAGATCTGCCCAATCAGGTAGTCGACGTCGTAGCCGACGCCGCGAATGCCGTAGGAGCCGAGGTAGGAGAGGTCCTTGCGCAGCTTCGCGGAGTTCACTCCGGCGGCCGAAGCGAGCGACTCGGAGGAGACGGTGTTGATGCCCCGCTCGGAGCAGGCGAGGAGCGCCCGTAGATACTCGGGCAGTCGGGCGACGGTGGCATCGGGGAGGCCGCCGCGACGCGTGGAGCGCGTGCCGCGACCGATCTCCACGGGCTGGGGAGGAACCCCGCTCACGTATGCCTCCGTTGGCTCGGTGCGAGCGTCAGGGTAAGCACTTGTGAACACGTGAACAAATTCGACGACCTGCGTTGTCTCACCATGTGAGACGTTGACTACCCCTTGAGGGCCGCCCGAAGGCGGTCTGGATCGACCCGCCAGAAGTCGTGCTGCCTGCCGTCGACGAGCGTCACGGGGATCTGCTCCCACCAGCGACGATGCAGTTCCTCGTCGTCGAGGATGGAGAGCTCCTCCCACTCGACGCCGAGTTCGTTGCACACCTGCTCGACGACGACTCGGGCGTCTTCGCAGAGGTGGCAGCCGGGCTTGCCCAGCAGGGTCACGCGCGCAGTCATGTCTTTGCCCCTCGTCGGCGCTGTCGCCCGACCTTAACGAAGCCCCACTACGCTCGGCTGGCGATGGCCGGGGAGCAGCGGGGCGAGGGCGCGCAGGCGCGCTCCATGCGTATGCAGCCGCTGCCCGACGTGGCGCCGGAGCCCGCCGCCGCCGCCTTCTTCGACGTGGACAACACGATCGTGCGCGGGGCGTCGATTTTCCAGCTGGCCCGCGGTCTCTACTCGCGGCGATTTCTCACAAATGCCGATATTGTCCGATTTGCCCTGATGCAGGCGAAATTCGTGATCGCCGGTTCCGAAGATCTCGATCACATGAATTCGGCCCAGGCTCGAGCGCTCGCGTTCATCGAGGGACATTCCGTTGCGGAGCTGCAGCTGGTTGGCGAAGAGATCTTCGACGAGTTGATCTCCAAGCGGATCTGGCCGGGCACCCGGGCGCTGACGCAGATGCACCTCGACGCGGGTCAACGGGTGTGGCTCGTGACGGCGACGCCCATCGAGCTGGCGCGGACCATCGCCGACCGGCTGGGCCTGACCGGCGCGCTGGGCACGGTGGCGGAGGTCGAGAACGGCTTCTACACGGGCCGCCTGAACGGTGCGCCCCTGCACGGACCTGCGAAGGCCGACGCCGTCGCGGCGCTCGCCCGAGCGGAAAATCTCGATCTGGAACGCTGTTCCGCATACAGCGACTCGGCCAACGACATTCCGCTGTTGTCGCTGGTGGGACACCCCTGCGCGGTGAATCCGGACGCGAAACTGCGCAGTCACGCGAAGGCCAACGGGTGGCGCATTCGCGACTATCGGACCGGGCGCAAGGCCGCCAAGATCGGCCTGCCGACGGCGGCCGGGGCAGGAGCGGTGGCCGGCGGCATCGCCGCCGCAGTGTCGATCGGGCGCCGGGCCGGCGGTTGAAACGTCGCCGCACCGGGGAACGAGAAGGCGGCACTCATCCACCGGCATTCGGGAAAAGATTCACAACGCTCTGCGTGGCTCAGCACGATTGGTCAAAGTTCGTCCACCCCATCTGGGCGGCGTCCCAATTGCCCATTAGCATCGGCCTATTCGGCTTCACAACCCCTTAGCCCGTCCGCCGCCATGCAGGGGAAATCCGATGTCCCGTCCGTCGTCGTCTGTGCCCGGCCTCCCCGGCCTGCGCGCAGCCGTGCTCGCCAACGTGCAGGCCGCCGACGGCCCGCGCGGTGGGCGCCTGCTGTCCGTGGTGGGCGGCAGCGCGGCGACGGCACCGCCGGTCTACGGCCTTCCCTCCCCCGCGCAGCCGTACCTGGGCAGCGTGCCCGCGCCGCGCTCGGACACCGTCGAGGACCTCGTCGAGCGGGCGAAGGCCGGCGACACGGACGCGTTCGCGGGCCTGTACGACAGGTACCTGGACGTCGTCTTCCGGTACATCTCCTACCGCGTCGGGACGCGGCCGCTGGCCGAGGACCTCACCAGCGAGACGTTCCTGCGCGCGCTACGGGGCATGGGCGGCTTCACGTGGCAGGGCCGAGACTTCGGCGCCTGGCTGATCACGATCGCCCGCAACCTGATTGCGGACCACTACAAGTCCAGCCGCTTCCGGCTCGAGATCACCATCGCGGACATGGTGACCACGGAGAGCAGCCAGGAGGCGGCCGAGAGCCCCGAGGGCCAGGTCATCCGGTCCTTCACGAACGCGGCGCTGCTGGCCGCGGTGAAGCAGCTCAACCCGTCGCAGCAGGAATGCCTGGTGTTGCGCTTTCTCCAGGGCCTGACAGTGGCCGAGACGGCCAAGATCATGGGCAAGAACGAAGGCGCGATCAAGACCCTCCAGTACCGGGCCGTGCGGACGCTGGCCCAGCTGCTGCCGGAGGGAACCCGATGATCGAATCGCACCACGCCGCCGTCGAGGCAACGGTCCGGTTGCGGACCGTAACCTCGCCGATCGCCGGTCGTTGGGTCGGTCGAGGTGGCAGGCGGGCACCAGGAGGGCAGGGGTGGGTCCGTTGACGGTGAAGCCGCAGGATCCGCGTCGCGCGCGCCGGTTCGCCGCCGCCCTCGAGGGTGGCGCGGCCGAGGCTGCGCTGCTGCCGCTCGTCCGGCTGGCCGGGGCCATGGGCCCGGCGCTGCCGGTGGGCACCCCGACGGAGGAGTTCCGGCTCGCTCTGCGCAATCGAATCTTTGCCGTGGGCGCCATCGGCGTCGCCCCGGTGCCGATGCCCGTCCCGGCGGCTCCGTGGCGACGCCGGTTGGCTGCGGCCAGCGCAATCGTGGCCCTGGCCACCGGTGGAGCGGCGGCGACGGCCGTCGCCAGCTCCGACGCGCTGCCCGGCGACCGGCTGTACGAGGTGAAGCGGGCCGTCGAGCAGGTGCAGCTGGCGCTCGCCGGTTCGGAGCTGGACAAGGGCAAGCGGTACCTGGCGATCGCCGCCACTCGCATGTCCGAGGTCGAGGCGCTGCTGGCCCGCAACCCCGCCGCCGCTGCGGACCCCGCCCTGGTCGAGGAACTGCGGGACACCCTGTCCGCCGCCTCGGCGGCCTTGGCGCAGGGCAGCGAGCGCCTCTTCGCCGCATTCGGCGAAACGGCGAACGCCGAGGTCCTCGCCCCGCTCGAGCAGTTCCTGGCCGAGCGTGCGGGCACCCTCGCCGAGGTCCGGCACATGCTTCCGGCCGAGCTGCTGCCGAAGCAGGACCTGCTGATCGGCGAGCTCGAGGTGCTCGCCGCTCGCGTGGCCACGGTGACCGGCCGCGCGCCGATGCTCGCCCCCGCCTCCGCCGCCAGCCCACTCGTCGTGGACCGCCCCGCTCCTCGGGCGACTCGCGCCCACGCCGCCCGCGCTCCGATGCCCGCGGTCGTCGGCGACTTGGACAAGGCCGTCGCCGAGGCCCGCGCGGACGCCGAGCGCGAGGCCGCCGCCGCCGCCAAGGAACGGGAGCGCAGTCACGCCAAGATGCAGCGCGACGTGCGCGGCCTCGCAGGAGTCGACCTGTTCGAGGACACCGGCCGCAGCAGCGTCGGCAGGCCTTCCGAGCAGGACTCCGTCGGCGGCTCCGCCCATTCCAGCCGCGCCGGCTCCGGCGCAGGCGCCGGCTCGATGCTGCTGAACCTCCTCCCGCTCCCGGAGAACACGATCGACGCCATCGCCGGCAGCTTGAGCTCCGGCCTGGACTTCGACTCCCTCGGCGGCCACCGGCTGAGTCTCCTCACCGACCGCTGAGGCTCCGGCGGGCGCCGAACTACGTGAAAACGGAGCGGCGCTGCATGAGCAGGCGGTAGAGGGCCTGCTGGATGGACTCGCGGACCTGGTCGGCGAGGTCGAAGACGAGCATCGGGTCCTCGGCGGCGCCGGCGGGGTAGGAGTCGGTGCGGATCGGCGGGCCGAACTCGATGATCCACTTCGAGGGCATCGGGATCAGTCCGAGCGGGCCGAGGAGCGGGAAGGTCGGGGTGATCGGCAGGTAGGGCAGGCCGAGCGCGCGGGCGATGCTGCGCAGGTTGCCGATGATCGGGTACGTCTCCTCGGCACCGACGATCGCGGTGGGGACGATCGGCGTACCGGTCTTCAACGCCGCCTGGACGAACCCGCCGCGGCCGAAGCGCTGGAGCTTGTACCGGTCCTTGAACGGCTTGCCGAGTCCCTTGTACCCCTCGGGCCACACGCCGACGAGCTCCCCGGCGCGGAGCAGACGCTCGGCATCCGGGACGCAGGCCAGGGTGGTGCCGCTCTTGCGCGCAAGTGTCCCGAGGAACGGGGTGCCGAGCAGCAGGTCGGCACCGAGCGGACGGAGGTGGCGCTTGGCGGGATGGTGGTCGTGCACGGCGAGCGCCGTCATCAGCCCGTCGAGCGGGAGCGTGCCGGAGTGGTTCGCGACGAGCAGCGCGCCGCCGGAGTCTGGGACGTGCTCGAGACCGCGAGTCTCGACCCGGAACCAGTGCTCGTACAGCGGGCGGAACGGCGCCATCAGGATGGCGTCGGTGAGCTCGGGGTCGAACCCGAACTCGTCGACCTCGTAGTCGCCGGTCAGGCGACGGCGGAGGAACGACAGCGCCGACGCAGCTGCGGCGTCGAGACGGTTCGCGGGCTCGCGCGGCGGGTCCGCCGGCTCGGGCAGGGGCGCGACGATCTCCGGCTTGTCCGCGTCCCGGCGCTTCGCCGCACTGCGGCGACCGTCCGGGCTGAGCGGAATGACTCGCGCGTCAGTCATGCGACCCTTCCTCCGGGACCTCGACTCGCAAGCTCGCTGATGGCTCTACCTTCCTCTCGCACGGTGGTTCCCGGCAGGAAGCGCTTGGCTCGCTTGTCCCTCGAGGACTGAGATGAGACGGCGCTCCTGTCGGGCTCCGGCGAAGACCTGA
>JBQTKD010000120.1:0-4265 GCA_052386455.1 Sporichthyaceae bacterium | reverse complement strand
GCTTACCAGAGCCATGCGCGACTTTGTCCCGCGCGACCGCTCGACGGGGACCCACGGGACCCGGTCGAGCCGGCGATACGGGTGTTCTGACGGACGATCAGGTTCTCGACGTAGCATGGCGCGATGCTGAGCACCGACCTGATGAATACGGCTGCGGCCGTTGCCGCCCTGCTGAAGGCCCGCGGCGAGACGATCGGCGTCGCCGAGTCGTCCACCGGCGGCCTGATCTCCGCGGCTCTGTTGTCCGTGCCCGGCGCCTCCGCGTACTACGCGGGCGGCACGGTGATCTACACCCTCGTCGGGGCGCAGGCGATGCTGTCCGAGGCACCTGCCTTGCCGGAGAACGTCACCGGTGCCAGCGAGCCGTTTGCCAGGTGGTTGGCCAGTGCGGCCGCAGCGACGCTGCAGACCGCGTGGGGCGTGGGGGAGACGGGCACCGCAGGCCCCACCGGCAACATGTACGGGGTTCCGTCCGGGCGATCCTGGGTGGCCGTGCGATGCCCGGACGGCGAGGTTCTGACCCGGCCGATCGAGACCGAATCGCCGGACCGTGCGGCCAACATGGCCCTGTTCGCGGCGACCGCGCTCGCCTTGCTCGGCGAGGCACTCGGCGGCGCATGATCGCCCAGTTCCAGGTTTGGGGCAATCGTGATGATGTAAATCACGTTGAGCTCGCCAACTACGGGCATAGTTCAGTCCAGCAAACCACGCGGTTTCGGTTGGAGCGTCCCGGTTCCATCGCCCCGCACGCACGCCCCGCCTCACCAGTCGAACGATCCCCCGCCCCTCGACTTGTTGCCAGTTCTCGAGTTACCGGCGTCCTCCTACTCGCCGGATGCTCGAGCCTCATGCGCTGCGGCTCCTACCCGCGTGCGCCCATGCCTCCGTAAGGCCTGCTCGTCGGGCCGGAAAGCAGTTGACGATGCTCGTCGAGAATCGCGACGAGAATCTGGTCGGATCCTCCGAATCCGCCCACACCTGGCCGCGACTGCGGGTCGTGAACGAGCGCCCCGGGAAGCCACTGGCAGACGACGTGGTCCTCAAGGCTCCGCTGTTTGCCGCGCTTGAAGAGGAGGCGGCCACCGCGGTCCGCCGCTCCATGATCGAGGTGAATCTCGGCCGCGGCCAGATCCTCTTCCGCGAAGGCGACTTCGGCGACCGGCTCTACGTCGTAGCCGAGGGCAAGATCAAGATCGGGCGCAGCTCCAGCGACGGCCGCGAGAGCCTGCTTTCCGTGCTCGGCCCGGGCGACATGTTCGGCGAACTCACCGTCTTCGACCCGGACGCGCGCATGGGCACCGCGTCCGCCGTCACGGACTCCCGGTTGTACTCGCTCTCGGCGGACAACCTGCGGCCGTGGCTCGCGCAGCGCCCGGACGTTTCGATGGCCCTGCTCCGCCAGCTGTCTCGGCGCCTGCGCCGCAGCAGCGAGGTCGTCAGCGACTTGGTCTTCTCCGACGTGCCCGGCCGCGTCGCGAAGTCCCTGCTCGACCTTTCGGAGCGGTTCGGCATCGCCACGGACGAGGGCGTGCACGTCGCCCACGACCTGACCCAGGAAGAGCTCGCCCAGCTCGTCGGCGCTTCCCGCGAAACGGTGAACAAGGCCCTGGCCGACTTCAGCGGGCGCGGCTGGCTGCGCCTCGAGGCCCGTGCGGTCGTCATCCTCGACGTGGACCGGCTGCGCCGCCGCGCACGCTAGTACCAGCCAACACCTCCGCCCGGCGAAGTCCCCTCGCCGGGCGGACGTGCTTTTACAGGCGTACGGTCCGGCGCAGGGTGGGGACCGACGTCCCGGCGCGGGAACCAGGCGACGGCGAGGATCGTGCCGACCGCGAGACCAACGAGGTGGGCCGTGTACGCGACGTTGCCACCGGGTTGGCCGACCAGCAACGCGGGCCCCGGCATCGGGACCAGCAGCGGAAGCGACAGCGCGGGGATCGCCCACTCGCCTGGGCGCAGCCACAGGTGGGCGCCGAGCAGGCCCGCGATGGCGCCGGACGCTCCGATCAGCGGTTGGGTGTTCGATCCGACCGTGACGGCAAAGCCGTACGCGGCGGTGTACCCGCACACCAGATAGAACGCCGCGAACCTCGCCGATCCCATGCACCGCTCCACCGAGGCGCCGAGCAGCAGGAGCAGCAGCAGATTGCCGAGCAGGTGCGCGGTGCCGGCGTGGACGAACAGCGAGGTCAGCGCGGACAGTGCGGGGCTCTTGTCGATTTCGGGCAGCGAGCAGCCGGCCACGCGCTCGGCGGCAAGCGTCCGATTGTGCGTCAGCTCCCACGGGATCGCCCCGTACTGCTGCACGAACGCGGCCCGGGCACACCGCCCGGCGGGCTGGGCGAACTGCACCGCCACGTTCAGCGCGACCAGCGCGAACGTGACCAGGGGGAGACGTCGTTGCACCTCCCCACCATGACCGCGCAGGCGTCGCGGCGAGGACGAAACGGGGCAGGCCACAGGCCGCCCACAGTCGATCAGACGGGGCGCCCGCAGAAACAGATGAACTGCGTCTGCTCGTCGGCACCGGCCGGGGGCTGCACGGCGGGGCCGAACGCGCCGGGGCGGCGGATGCCGTCGCCGAAGCTCTTCAACGTCGCGAACGCGTTGGCGACGCCCGCCGGGTCGAGGCGCTCGTCCTGACCGGTGGCCCGCGAGAGGTCCCAGGTGTGCACGATCGTGTCCGCGCACAGCAAACCGCCGACGACCGCGGCGAACGGCTGCTCGGCGAAGCGCACCGTGTCCACGATCTTCACTGCGGCGGAGTCGTCCTCGATCGCCTGCGCGACGGCCATGAAGCCGTCCCGCCACGCCGCCACCAGATCGGTGTCCGGGCCCACGGGTTCCGGCGTCGCGCCGAGGACCATGGCGGCCATCGCGCGGTGCACCTCCACGACGTGGGTGAGCAGCCCGCGGGTGTCCCAATCCGGGCACGGGGTCGCCTTGGTCCAGTCCGCGGGGGACAGCCGCTCGATCCGGTCGTCCAGACCGGTGGCGATGCGGCTGTAGCGAGCGCGGATCTCGGCAACGTCGATGTCGGTCACTGCCCGACGCTATCGCCGAGGAGACGCAGCGCGGTCGGGAGGTCGTCGGCGGCGACGACGCCGGCCGGCAGCCGACGACCGCTCCAGCCGGGTCCGGCCGCCAGGACGAGCAAGCGCTCCTCTGCGAGCTGGCGCAGTACGCCGATGCGCGTCGCTTCCCGGCGGTGGGCGTACACGACGACGCGGTCGCAGTGGCTGCGCACCGCCGCCTCCACCAGCACGTCGTCGGCCACGCCGGTGCCGAGCATCACCGACGGGACCGCGGCTTCGGCCAGCGTGACCTGCAGGACGAGCAGCGACAGCCCGTGCAGCTCGCCGGACGTGCAGGCCAACAGCACCCCGCGCGCGCCGGCGGCCGGCGGCGGGGCGGTGGACAGGGCGTGGTGCAGGGCCGTGGTGAGCGCATTGGTCAGCACCATCTCGGCGCCGATACAGGCCGCGGCGTTGGACTCCGACGCGCGAGCGGCCAGCCGAGCCATCGCCGGGCGGCACAGCCGCTGCCAGGTGTGGAGCACGCCCAGATCGCCCAGTGCCTCGACGAACGCGGCGGTGAGTGCGTCCGAGTTGAGCTCCCACGCCGCCCCCGCAAGCGCGGCCGGCGTTCGGGCGACGGGCTCGGCGGCGGGCGGCGGAGCCGCCGTGCGGGCCAACTGGACCGCGGCCCGCACCGGGGTTCCGGCCTCGACCAGCCGAAGGATGGTCTGGAGCTCCGCGACGTCGGCATCGGAGTAGAGCCGGTGCGTGCCGGGGTCCTGTACCGGACCGACGCCGTAGCGGTGATTCCAGGTCCGCAGCGTCGAGGGCGATACGCCGAGCCGCTGCGCGACGGCACCGGCGGTCCACCTGCCGACCGGCTGCGGGGAGCGCTCTCGCGTTGACGCCACCGACACAGTGTCTCGCGGACGGGCTCCCTGGCAAGAGTGACGTGCCGAGCGCCCGCGCGAGCGGTAGTGCGACGGTGGTGAAACGAAAGTGCGACGAACATCGCCTAGAACTGCCCGGCGTCGGGACGTAGGCTGGGGTCTGCGGCGGTACGGAACTGCGATTCGGTGGGAGCGCGAATGAGCGGCGCGGCGAAGGCCGGAGCAGGGGTGGCGACCTATCTCGACGAGCGTGTCGGGTTGAACGCGGGTTTGAAGAAGAACATCCGGAAGGTGTTTCCGGAGCACTGGTCGTTCATGTTGGGCGAGATCGCGCTGTACAGCTTCGTGATCTTGTTGT
>JBQTKD010000119.1:0-15073 GCA_052386455.1 Sporichthyaceae bacterium | reverse complement strand
GCACCGTCATCGACGAGTAGTCCCTGGCCATGGCACTCCCATCGTAAAGCTGATTGCTAAACCCACAATCAGACTAGGGAATGACCTGCACAAACTCCGGGACGCCACGTCCATGACTCACACCCGGTTGCGGGACGGCCAGGCGGTCCGGACGGTGCGGGAGCGTTCGAGATGGACGAACGTCCAATGGCGGACCAGCCGATCGGACCATGTGCTCCCGGGCCGGGGCGTCCACCGTAGGAAGATGCAGGAGATTGCCCTCCCTTCGCCCCGGTGCGTACCCGTGCCCGAGGAGCTGGCGACCCTGCCCACGCCGCTCAACGCGGGCGAGAACTACGTCCTGCGCAAGCTGCTCCAAGTGGCGGACCCCAGGTGGACGATCTACGTCCAACCGCGAATCGCCCTCATGCAGCCCGACTTCGTTCTCGCCCACCCGGAACACGGGGTGTGGATCGTGGAGGTCAAGGACTGGTCGCCGACGTCCTACCGCCGCTCGGAGACCGGCCGGGTGGAAGTACTGGCGGCGAGCGGGTGGACTGCCATCGAAGATCCGATTGAGCAGGCTCGTCGCTATCGGCGCGTGATCTTCGACCGCTGCTTCGCCCGACCCCGCGAAGGCTTCGACACGAAGGGCCGCGTCAGGGCGCTCGTCGTCCTGCCGAATCACGACGACCTCGCCGCAGTCGCGCTGCTGGGGTCCTACGAGTGGGTACGCGTCGCCGGCCGATCGCAACTCGCGAACCTGCGGGCGCTGCTGGACGCCCCGAGCGACGATCCGGCGCCGGAGATGGAATGCCTCCAACGCCTGCAACGCGCGATGGGCGAGCCGGAGTTCACCTCCGACCAGCGTCTGCCGTTGCGCAAGAGCGCCGGAGCCAAAAACGTCGCCAAGAACCCCAGCGGGGCCGCGCTTCGACGGGTGCGCGGGCCCGCGGGAAGCGGCAAGTCCATCGGCGTCGCCGCCCGCGCGGTCGAGCTTGCACGGCAGGGCCGTTCGGTCCTGGTCCTGACGTTCAACACGACCCTGACGCACTACCTGCAGGACCTCTGCGCGCGCGAGGCGCGTGATCTGGGGCTGACGGGCTGGAGACAACGGATCGACTTCAGCCATTTCCACGGGCTGTGTCGCGACATCTACAACTTGGTCCCCAAGGCGGAGCGCCCCTCGGCGGAGGGCGAGGACGGGCTCGTCCGTGCGGTCGCCCAGCTCTACGGCAACAGGGCCGAGGGACTGCCCGTGTTCGACGCAATCCTGGTGGACGAGGGCCAGGACTTCGAACTCGAGTGGTGGACGCTCCTACGCCACCATCTGTTGCGACCCGGCGGCGAGATGCTGCTGGTCTGCGACTGGTCCCAGAACCTCTACAGGCGTCGCGACTGGATGGACGAACGGATGAGCGGGTTTCGAGGCCCGTGGACCGAACTCAAGGGCACCTACCGCATGCCGATCGACCTGGTGCCGATCCTCGAAGACTTCGCGGCCGCGCATCTGATCGGGCAGACCCTGGACCTGCCAACCGTCGAGCCCGATCACCCCGCCAAGGGCGCGGCGTGCATGCCGACCGATCGGACGTGGCGCAACGTCCACCACAGCGCCGTCGCATGGAGCGTCCGACGTGCAGTGAGCGACCTGCTCGACCGGCATCCCACCCTGCACCCCAGCGACATCGTCGTCCTCGCCGAGCACGGCGTCGGGCTGTCGATCGTCGACGAACTCGAGATCCACGGATTCGACGTGGCCCACCTGTTCACCGCGGCCAAGGGCCCCGAGCGCGACCGGCTGAAGCGGCGGTTCTGGGCGGGCAGCCCCGGCATCAAGGGCTCGACCTTTCACAGCTTCAAGGGGTGGGAGGCCAGGGCCGTTATCCCGGTGCTGACCGGTTCGGCCAAGGCGGCCGCCGAGCTGTACGTCGCGATCACGCGAGTCAAGGCCGACCCGTATCACCGGTCCGCATGCATCTCCGTAGTGAACTGCGTGGTCGACCTGAACGGGTTCAAGGAAAGGTTCACACGGGAGCTCTCGGTCCACGAGGTGCCGGCGCTAGCGGGGCAGCAGTCTCTGTCGCTATAGCGCGCACCGAGTCTCCGGGGAGAGGGGGAAGTAGGCGGAGGGCGGCGGGAACGCGGGGCGCTCAGGAATCGGAGAACCTCGCGCTTGCACCCGAACGGGAACCGGGTCTCGCCTAAGACTTCCTAAGTTTGCCGAGCAAAGCGTCGCTCGCGTGGAACGGAACCTGACTCCACTGCTCTGCGCGTTCGAAACGCATCTTGTTTTGCCCTCTGGTGCCCAGAATCGTGATCAGCAGAGCTTCGAGTTCCCCGATGACGGACTCGTCCTGGGTCGGCACAGGTTTGCTCCGGGGCTCCAACGCGGTCATGCCGTGGGCGTTCGTCTTTTCGCCTACGCCGTCGAACGAGAACCAGCAGAACCTCTCCCAGCTTGCCGCGTGACGGTCTGCGGTGTGCGCCTTCAACCGCTCACCGATTCCGCCGCTGCCACGAGCCAGTCCCACGTAATGCGCGCCGAAGTGGTCGAACAGGATGTACACGCCTCGGGCTCGGCGGAAGTCGGCGACCCGAAGTTTCGGCTTCTGCTTGCCGACGCTGCCGAGCAGCTGCCAGGCATTCGGTCCCGAGCCGGGATTCCAGTCGACTTCCTCACGAGACCAAAACATTCCATACGCGCCGATCAGCATCGACGCATTGTGGTGGCGCCGCCCGTCTATCGCGATGCGACGCGCTGAGCAAGGCGGACACTGAACCGCGGTGTCACCCGATGTCGACGGTCCCGGAGTCGTACATCCAGCCGAGCTGCCCGTCGGTCCGTTGCCGTTCGCGTCTCGCACCTCGGCGCGAGCGCCTCAGTCTTGAGCAGCGCTGCTCCCGTAAGGCAGGGAAGGTGAAGTGTGTTCGTAGATGACGTCGGTTTCGCGAGTAGCTTCGGCGGCCAGCGACTCCATCGGGAACAGCGCTTCGACTCCAGACTCGCGATCCTGGCGATCACGCCGCCGTGCCTGCGCTTCCCGCCGCATTCCCGGAAAGCGCCGGGCTGCCCCGGCGTACACGGACTTCATGATCCGGTCGCCTGCAGGGTGGTCGGTCGCGAAGATCATGTCGTACAGCGGGACGCCCTGGACGTTCGTCAGACGGAGGGTATGGGTGTGCTGGTACCTGAGGACGGTTTCCAGCCGCCACCGCATGAGGTTGGTCAGCTCGTCTCGGGTGCGATCGGCGCCCAAGAGTCCCGCCCGCCGGTCTCGCAGAATCGGCTGCCACTCCTGCGATCCGAAGACTGCGGTCACTTGGTGCTGCGCGTGGCTCAGCGCGTCGTCGTCCAACTGATCGTTGACGATCCGAACGATCTGCGGCGACGCGAGCAGCAGGAACAGCTCGACCTTGGTGGTCGTCGGTGCTTTGTGCGCCGCCAAGGTCTCCAGCAGATCCCAACGCGCCTCGACTCCGTCGGGGTCGACGAACGCAAACGTCGGCGACCATCGGTGAGCGGCGAGCTGCTCGAGCGCCGGCCGCAAGGAGGCGTGTACGTCGCCGGAGTGCACAATCAGATCGCGAGTCGGGAACTCCGTCAGCAGCGCCTTTTGGAGGTTGAGCGCTCGGCCCGGTTGCAACTCGAAGGCCCGCACGACGGTGAAAGGCGGCGACGTACCCAGTGCGCGTCGCACGCTGCCCGCGACCGGCGCGGAGGTCTCGCGGGACACGTTGTCCGCCTGACCGGCGAACAGGTCGAGATAGACGGTGGCCGGTGCCTTCTTGGACGCCGTCGTGAACGCGGGCAGGTAGGCGGAGAGCATGTCGAGCTTGCTCTCGGTCCAGAATCCCCAGGGGCGCGGAGCAACCATGGAAACTGTTTAGTCGGAGGGTCCGACAATTTTCCTACCTGTGGCCGACCGGCCAGCGGGACTGTGGGGTAGGCATCCCGTCCCAGGTCCGTTCGTCCAATGTGCGGCCCCCGGCCTTCGGGGTACGTCCTCCCCATTGCTTGAAGAAGAACGCGACGTCGGCGTCGACGCAGGCGTCGCGAAGGCCTGCGATCCACGCGCCGTCGACGGGGCGAGCGCCGTGCCCGCTTTCACCGCCCGCGATCAGCCAGTCCATGCCAGCGAGATCCAGGCGCGGAAGCGGGCCGAGAAGCGGTTCGGCGGAGACGAATCGCACCGCGGCGGGCACCTGACGGAGGTCGTCCGCTCGGCCGACCTGCTCATCGTCCTCGACGGACACGCCCATCCACACGTTGGGCGGCCAGGGCAGATCCGGGGCCAGACGTCGCAGACGCCGGGACCGCTTTGTCAGAACCTGGTAGGTGTGATGCGGCGTCTGCGCCATGACGGCGAAGACCTGGCCGATGAACTCGGTGGGGACCCGGGCGTGGAACAGGTCGCTCATGGAGTTGACGAACACCACGCGAGGGCGGCGCCAACGCAGCGGGAGCGTCAGCGAGTCGGTGTGCACGGCGACACCGAAACCCGGTCCGGAGGTCCTTGGATCTCCGTCGGTCTGGTACTTGGCCGCGCCCATGGCCTTGAGGCGCTTCGCGAGCGTCAGCGCATAGCAATGGTCGCAGCCGCGGGAGACCCGGTCGCACCCGGTGGTCGGGTTCCAGGTCGCCTCGGTCCACTCGATCGCACTGTTGTCAGCCATCGATGCGAGCGTAGAGGCAACCGCCGTCAAGACTCTGCGCTGTAGGTCGCAGCCGCCTCGTTGCGACTGCGTCGGCGAGACGCTCGACCTGCGTCCTGAGAGCGGCCGGGCTCAACGAGAGATCCAGCGTGTGGGCGCAGATCGTGACGGCGGCGCCGGCGACGCAGTGCGTGCGCCCGGCTTCGTTGCCCTTCGCGTAGACCAAGTGGCCCACCGGCAGTCGTAGGGCCGTGCAGTAGGCGAGCATCTGGTACAGGTCGGCGTCGGGGAACCCGTCCGGCTTTTCGGCCTTGTACTTGGCGTCGACGACGGCGCTGGGTTCGCCCGCGTCGCGGTACCAGACCAGGTCCGGCTTCATTCGAACCTCGCGGGCGGCGTCGAGGAACCACCGGTCCTGGTTGACGGTCGTGCCGCCGATCTCGCGCAGCCGTGCGCCGAGGGTGGAGCAGACGAAGTCCTCGAAGACCCGGGCCATGTCCAGCACGAAGCCGGCGACGAGGACGCCCTGCCCGCGGGCCTCGAACGAGGACGCGCGGACCAGGACCTCGGCCAGGTGCAGGGCGTCGTGCAGCCGCGCGTTCAGGCGGTTCGGGTGCCACGGCTCGAGGCCGCTCGCCGAGCGGGCGGGCGTGACGTCGGCGAGCAGGAGATCCAGCTGGGCGAGGCGGTGGCGCAGGCCGCGGGGGAGGCCCGGCATCCGCAGCGCGGCGCGCAGGGCGGTGCGCAGCCACCGGTTCTCGGGGACGTCGACGGTGAAGTCGTCGTAGCGGACCTCGACGGGCACGGGCAGCCCGAAGCGGCGGCGCAGCTGGTCGGCGTCGCGGATGCGGCCGCGCACGACGGGCAGCGCCTCCTCGACGACCCGGTAGCCCTGCAGCAGCCCACGGCGCAGGCTCGAGCGCAGGACCCGCTCGTAGACCTCGACGACGGCCGTCAGCAGGTCCGGTGCGTGTTCGGCGTCGACGAGCTCGTCGCGCCAGTGCACCCCCGCCCGCCCGTACTCCAGCAGGTGAATCACGCGGTCGATCGCCACCTTGGGATGCACCCGCACCTGCAGGCCGCCGATCCCGACGGCGCCGACCTTCGACAGCGGCCGCAGCGACCACAGCCGCGAACCGGGAACCGGTCTGGTGTCGAGGAATCCGGTAGCAGCCAGGGCGATCCCGGTCGAGGTGTCGAGCACGACGTCCTGGGCCGCGCCGTTCTCGGTCAGCTCGACCAGCACGGTCAGCTCTCGACGTTCTGCTCGTCGGGGGCCGCCGGTTCGGGCAGCGCCCTGCGCAGGGCGGGGAGGCCGTAGCGGGCGGCGACGTCGAACCCCGCCTCGCCGTAGTGGAGCTCCTCGAGCAGCGGCAGGATCGAGGTCCGCCAGATGCGGTCGAGCCCGACGTCGGTGCCGGCCTCGCGGCGCATGAGGTACGACGGCCCGATCTTGAAGTCCCTGTCGGGCACGCGGGAGTTCAGCTCGTCGAGCAGGTCCGCAGGCAGGGCGGGCAGGTCCTCCCGCGCGAGCCAGCCGCGCAGGACGCCGCGCAGGTGCGCGTCGTCAGGGTGCAGGGACAGGAACGCGAACCGGCGGCGCATCGCGGCGTCGACGAGGGCGATGGACCGGTCGGCGGTGTTCATCGTGCCGATCAGGTAGACGTTCGGCGGGAGGGTGAAGTCGCGGCCCTCGTCGCCGGAGGAGTACATGAGGTCGATGGCGCGGTCGCGGTACTCCAGCAGGAAGTACATCTCGCCGAACACCTTCGCGAGGTTGGCGCGATTGATCTCGTCGACGATCAGCACGTAGGCCTGGTCGGGGTTCTGCTTGGCGGCATCGACGACCTTGCGGAACGGTCCGGGCGTCAGCGCGAAGCCGACGCGGCCCGACTCGTCGACGCCGGTGGGCCGGTAGCCCTCGAAGAAATCCTCGTAGGAGTAGGCCGGGTGGAACTGCACGAGATTGACGTTCGCCGGGTCGGTGAGCTTCTCCGCAACGTTGAGCGCGAGGAAGGTCTTACCGGTTCCCGGTGGGCCGTGCAGGATCACCTGCCGACGGGTCCGGAGCAGGTCGACGAACTCGTTCAACCACTCGCCGCCGACGAGCAACTTGGCGATGGTGCTCTCGTCCAGGTCGGGCAGCGTGGCGGGGACGGGGGTCGGGGCCTGCGGGTCGACGGGGGAGTCGCCACCGCTCAGCGCTTGGACGTACTCCTCCACGTCCGTCAGGTCCACAACGGTGGCCGCTGAGCCGAGCCGGCCCTTCAGGGCTTCCGGCAGGCTCTCGAAGTCGTGGGACGAGTCCGACCAGACCGCGTCGCGCCGCACGGTAGTGCGCTTGTCGTCGAAGAAGGTCGCCTCTCCGGCGATGCGCCCGACGTGCACCCGGCCATCGCTGGCGGTCACGACGGCGTCGCCGACGCGCATGCGGTTGAGGAAGGCGTGCAGCTCGGCCAGCTTGGTCTTGCGGATGTGGTAGCTCTGGTGGGCGTAGCCGACCTCGACGGCCTTCTGCAGGTCGTCGAGCGAGGCCCCTGCAACGGTCGGGGCGATGTGTTCAGCGGCGATACTGACGAAGCCTTCGTCCAACCACCCCGGCACGACGTTGCGTCCGGTTACAGCCGAACCGCGGACCAGCCACGCCCTGGCGCTACCCGGCTGACGGTCAATCAGAAGCTGCAGGTCTTCAGCGGTGGCTCTCTGCTCTGGCGCCGGTTCACCGGTGGCGCTGACCTCGACGCCTTCTGCTTCTAAAGCCTCGCGAACGGCCGTGGACAAGGGTGTCGCTCGCACGATGCGATGCGGGTGTTCGAGGCTCGCCATGTCGAGGAACGCTTCGACCTCGCCGATCGGCAGGCCGGACAGTTCTGCGAGGTCGGAGACGGCAGTCCACCATCCGCTGGGGATCGAATCCGCAGCTTGGGCGACACGTGCGCCGCGGGAGTCGGCGATGAAGGCGGCTCGCGCTTTGCGTCCCTCCTCCCAGACCGTCCACCGTCGGGCGCTCTCGGCCTCGAAGTGATCGCCGGGGTAGTCCACGAGCGCCTGATGCCCTGCCGGAGTCAGTTGCCACCCGGTGCTGGTCTTGGTCATCCAGCCGGACGCCTCGAGGTTCATGCTGAACCAGCTGACGAAGTGCTCGTACCGCGGCTTGCCGCTCTTGGTCGATGCCCGTTCGTAGTCGGTGAGTGCGACCCGCTGCGTCACCCGGCGCATGACCTCCTTGCGAGGCACCGGCCCTCCGGCCTCGGCCAACAGCTCGCCGACCCCGCGCAGGAGCAGGCCTCTCCGGATCACGTCGCTCACTGGACCTCCCATTCGGGGCCGAACCTACCGGGGCACGCACTTGTGTCGGTGCGGCTCCCTAGGCTGAGAGCGAACGCCGGTAATCTGACCGTCAGCTCACCGGATCGGAGAGGAGTCGCCCCGTGGCCCGTGCCGATCTCCTGTTGGATCTCGTCGAGGCGGAAAGGCGCGGGGATCGCGACAGGTTCCGGATCCTCGTCGAGGCGGTCATCGCCGAAGAACGGGCGAATCAGCACCACCTGCTGGCGGACCGGCTCTCCGAGCTGATCACGACGGCCGGGACCAGTAAGCCTCGCGACGACCGAGCCTCGGCCGTACGGGACTTGATCCTGGAGATCGTCCCCCAGCGCCGGCTTGGCGATTTGGAACTCGAGCCCGTCACCCGTCGCGTGATCGGTGAGCTGGTCGAGGAGCAGCAGCGCGGGGAGTTGCTCCGCAACTACGGCATCGAACCGCGCAACCGGCTGCTTCTCGCTGGCCCGCCCGGCAACGGCAAGACGAGCGCGGCGGAGGCCATTGCCGCCGAGCTGATGCTTCCGTTCTATGTGATCCGCTACGAGGGGGTGGTCTCCAGCTTCCTGGGCGAGACGGCCTCCCGGTTGGACAACGCGTTCGAGTTCGTGCGGACCCGCCGGTGCGTCCTGTTCTTCGACGAGCTTGACACGGTTGCCAAGGAGCGTTCGGACGAGCACGAGACCGGCGAGATCAAGCGCGTGGTCTCGACGCTCCTGCTGCAGATCGACCGGCTGCCGGCGCACGTGATCCTGATCGGTGCCACCAACCACGGCGAACTGCTCGACCGTGCCGCGTGGCGACGCTTCCAGATCCGCGCCCAGCTCAACGCCCCGTCGCGGGCCCAGGCGACCCAGTACCTCGAACGACTGGCACATCGGTTGGGCGGCGACCTCGGCTACGCCCCCCGCACCATCGCGGACAAGCTCGGCGGGGCGAGCTTCGCCGAGCTAGAGGAGTTCGCGCTCGACGTGCGGCGGCGCGCGGTTCTGGAAGCACCCGAGGCGAACCTCCGCCGCATCGTGAAGGAGCGGCTCGAGCACTGGCTCGCCCACGCCGCAGGGTGACCGGCGAACCCCGTCCGCTGCTCGCGCTGAGTGCTCCCGCATCGAGTAACCGTGCGGCGCAGTCCTCGGCGTTCCCCGGTCGCCCGTCCACTCCATCGGCGGCGCGGCAGGGCGAACGCCTATCGCCCAGGTTCCAAGCCCTCGCCGACGCGTTCGACGCGAAGCGTGCCCGGCTCTCGGCCGGTGTGGCCGACGAGATCGACCCGGAGCTGGTCGTGGTCTTCGATCTCGCCGGAACAGTCGAGGCGTTCCACAACGCGATCAAGCATGTCGAAGGCCTGGAGTTCCTTGCAGAAATGCTTGACGAGGACGCCGAGCCCGACGACGACTTCTACATGACGAGACGCGACGAGCCGACCGACGACACGGTCCCCAATTCCCTCTGCCTCGTCATGTCGAACGCCAGGGCGGTCGAAGAACTGCTGCGCCTCTTCGCGCTGTGGCAGAACGACCAAGATGTGAAGCTCGAGCGAGGGCTGAACAAGTTCAAGTCAGCGTTCCAGCAACTGCGCACGATCCGCCGATGGGATGCGCGCGACCGTGTCCGCGAAACGGGTCTGCTCGAAGAGTGGAGGGAAACAGTCGAGGTCGCTGGCCAATCCCCGAGCCCCCGCACCGTCGAGCTCGAACTCTGGTTCCGCAACAACGCAGAGCGGCGCCGTGCCGCCGAGGGCAACCTCACGCAGATCGTCGCGAGTGCCGGTGGCCGCGTGCTCACCACTAGCCAGATCCCTGAGATCGGCTATCACGCGATGCTGGTCGAGATCTCCGTCCAGCAGGTGGATCGCGTCCTGAACGAAGGCGCGGAAGCGATTGAGCTGCTGACTGCTGACGAGATCATGTTCGTGAATCCCTACACGCCGATGTCTGTGGCCGGGCCGGACCCCCGGACCTCGACCACCACGGACCTTGCGCCGGTCGCCCGCATCGAGAAGCCGCCGAGGATCGCGTTGCTCGACGGCCTCCCGTTCGCCAATCACAACGCGGTGGCCGGGCGGCTCGACATCGATGACCCCGACGGCCTCGCCACCAAGTACCCGGTCGACCAGCGCCGACACGGAACGGCGATGGCCTCGCTCATCGTGCACGGGGATCTGTCCGGCTCAGGCCCTCCGCTCGACCGGCCGATCCATGTTCGTCCCGTGCTCCAACCGCACGCGTTCAACGGCGAAGAGGCCGTCCTGCCAGGTGAACTCTTCACCGACCTGCTGCACCGAGCGATCCGCCGCATCGTGGAAGGCGACGGGACTCGACCCGCCGCCGCCCCGAGTGTCCGGATCGTCAACCTCTCTATCGGCGCGGAATCTCGAGCGGTGATTCGCCGGGTCAGCCCGTCCGGCCGCCTGCTCGACTGGCTCGCGGTCAGGTACAACCTGTTGTTCGTGGTCAGCGCCGGAAACCACCACCGGCGCCCGGTAACGATCCCCACCGAGGCTGCCCACAGCATCGACACCGCCCGTCCGGCCGCGTTCCGGTCAGCTCGTGCGATGGGCCGGCACCGGTCGGTCCTGCCTCCAGGTGATGCGATCAACGCGCTGACCGTGGGTGCGCGACATCTCGACGACGGCGACGGTCTGGTCATTCCCAGCTCTGCCTGGGACCTGATTCCGGCCGGCATGCCAGCCCTGTACAGCGCAATCGGGCCGGGAGCGTCGCGATCCATCAAGCCGGAGATCCACCATGCGGGCGGCCGTGCGCTGTACCTGCCGCCCGCCGTCGAGGAGGGGGCGGCAGAAGTCCAGCTTGTACTGGCACGGACCCAGGTCGCCGGCCCCGGCCACCAGGTAGCAGCTGCGGGCGGACTCGGCGCGCTGGATGCGACGGCGTTCTGCCACGGCAGCAGCAACGCCGCAGCGCTGGTCAGCCGCGAGGCAAGCGGGCTCTTCGACCTCCTGGAAGCGGGCGTCGAAGACGAGGCCGACGCATCATTCCCGGACGCGCAGTACTTCCCCGTGCTGGTCAAGGCTCTTCTCGTCCACGCGAGCAGCTGGGGTGAGGAGGAGAACCGCCTGCGGACCCTGCTCGCCCTGGGAACCGGACGGGAGGCGCGCAGAGACCTGACCAACCTCCTGGGGTACGGCTCCCTGCACCCGCCGCGTCTGGGAACCGCCGCCACCAATAGGGCGGTGCTGATCGGCGCCGGATCGATCGGCCGCGACGAGCGGCACACCCATTTGGTGCCGCTGCCGCCGTCTCTGCGGGCAAAGGCCGACTGGCACCGGTTCACGGTGACGCTCGCATACTTCGCTCCCACCGTCGGCGGGTTGAACCGTTACCGCGGAGCCAAGGTGTTCTTCGAGAAGCTGGGCGACGCCGCGACGGGTGGATCGCGGATCGATGCAGACCGCTACGCGGCGCGTCGGGGCAGCGTCCAGCACGAGCTCGTCGAGGGGCGCGAAGCGATGGTGTTCGGCGACGGCGAGTCGCTACCGATTCACGTTGAATGCATGGACGACGCGCAGCGGCTGCAACGGGGAACGACCATCCGTTACGGGCTGGTCGTGTCCGTCGAGACCGCGGCCACCACCTCTACGACCATCCACGACGAGATTCGAGCGCATCTGCGCGCACGCACGATGCAGCAGGCTGCGCAGCGGGTTCAAAGGTGAGATCCGACCCGCCGGCGCCGGAAAGGCAGACCAATCCTGTAGATTCATCGGCCGCGCCTCGAACATGTTGGGAATCCGGCTTCGGACGTCAGCTGTCGCGCTGGCGTGCCAGCTTGTATCACTCTCGATTCCCGATGGGTCGGCACGCGGCTAGGGTGCCGGCGTGACGACTTCGCTGGCGACCCGGCTGGGAGGGACGCCCGCGACCTATCTCCTGGTCATTGGGGACAGAGCGGCCCTGGGTTGGATCCTCAGCTCGGAACAGATGGCGTTCCCGCCTACATCTCGCTCCGAAGTCCGCGAGCTGAACGTCGGAGACCAGCTGCTGGTGTATACGACCCGTGGGTGCTTCGGAAATCCGACTCGTGACCGTGGCCGCGTGATCGGGACGGCTGTAGTCATGTCGCCGGTCCGGAATCTGCAGGATCCGGTGGTGTTTGGTGCACGAACCTTTCCGCAAGGATGCGGGATTTCCGTCACCGGACTGGTCGCGATGCGAGACGGCGTCGTACTGGCCGATCATGTCGCCAGGTTGGCTGCGTTTCCGAATCCCAAGAGCTGGGCGGTGCGCCTGCGCCGGCCACTCTTGCGTCTGCCGGACGGTGACGCTCGATTCCTCACACGCGAGGTCGAGCCGATGTTGCGTCCACGTGTGGACGTGTTGGAGCCCTACCTCCAATGGACAACCTGAGTACGGGTCAGAAGTCACCACGCGTAGGGTGTTGCCGGTGGCTGAGGGTGCCAGCTGGCGCAAGCTACTCGCTGTCGGTCGTCGCGTCGCCTTCATCGTCGGACCACACTGCACGGTCTCGAATGTCTTGCGCGTCTCCGTGCCTGGAGTACACGGCGAGGCCGCCGTGGACGTTCTCGTTCCACTTTGCGATCGTGGTCTTAATCTCTCGCAACGCCTTGGCGACGTCGTGGACGCCGTAGGTGACGACGTATCGCCTCTGCCAGTGGGCACTCCAATCCAGGACAAATGTGCTCTTCGGCAGGGGCTTCCGCTTGCGAGTGCCGAGGTACTCCACGGATACTTCGTGACGGTCCGGAAGGCCGCTGCCGTTCCTGTGCTTGCCGCTGTCCCACAGAGTGCGCCACTCCTGGCCTGGAACGAGCGTTGGTATCACAGCGGGAAGCCACACATCCTCGGCTGGAGAACCGCCCCTTCCAGAGCGTTGTGGCTGTGGGTCGAATACGACCCGAACCTCGTGCGCGACGGTGGTCCCGAAATTCCGGACGACGATGTCCACGAGGAACTCCGAGGCGCCAGACGACTCCATGAATACCGCAACGTACGGCTGAGCCTGCTCCTCGCGAAGCAGACGCGCCTCGCGGACCTGGCGGTAGGCGACGATCACTGCGACCAAGGCCACCGCCGCTGTGGCCAAATTGCCAGCGGCGGCCCAGCCGTCGGCTGACATCGCAAGCACCGTTGTTGTGCTCTGAGGATCAACCAAGTCAGCCTCCACCTGGTTGGAGCGCCGGATGCCGAGGTCCCGCACCTGGCGCAGGTTCGAGGGGGGTCCGATACGGCTCGCCCGTGGAGATCGCGTGACTCATCGCGTCGTAGCGGTCAAGGACGAGGCGCCTGGTGCGGAACTCACCGTGGTCGCGTTCCTCGTACTTGCGAACGACGGGGAAGGAGTCGAGGACGTGTTCGGTCTCGGCGCGGCCAAGGCCGAAGATGTGGAACATCGCTGCATCGAGTTCGGCGCGGAGCATCTCACGGCGTTCGGGAATCCAACGGAACGGAGGGCCGGGATCGGCCTCGACGGGGATCTGTAGCACGTCATTGGCGTAGGGGGCGATGCGCCAGGACGTGTAGGTCAGCTCCAGCACGCGCGGGCGAACCCAGGCGTCCAGCGTCACGCTCGGTCGCCATGGTGCAGGCTCGCCGAACCCCGCCGGGGCGGGGCATACCAACTGCCTGACGATGAAGCCCTTCATGCCCGTACCACTGAGCTTTTGGCGCGATACGTAGTCGAAGGGTAGCGATGACCAGATGGCCTGAAGCAGGGGCGCATGGGCCGATTCAGCAGGGAACGCTAATTGAAACTTATCGCCGACCGCGGCTCGGGGAAGCACGCTCGGAACGAAGGTCCGCCATTTCTCCTGGCCAGTGATGTCCCGCCAGCCCAGCAGCCAGCCCCGGTCCGAGCGGTCGTCGAGGGAGGCTTCGATCTCGGGTTCAGCGACCCAGTAGCGAGCTAGCGCTTCGAGGTCGGCCGTGGCGTGCTGTTCGTCGGTGACACGCGGGAGGGTCTGCATATTGAGTTGGGCCTGGGTGGCGTTGGCGTAGGTGGAATAGCGGTGGTCCCAGTGAGACAGCAGCTTCGCCTCGTACAGCGGCAGCCACCGGTCGGCGCCCTTTGCCCAGGCCCAGCCGTCGAACTGGGCGCCGGTGGTGGTGAGCTCGTCGGCCGTGCGGAACTTGTCGGAGTCGTTTGCCATGTGGAACAACGTGCCGAAGCGCAGGCCCCAGGGGTTGCCGGCGGGGTCGTCGTCGCGGATGAGGACCGGGTGGCGGCGGTAGATCCCGGCGGTGATTTCGGCGTCTGTGCGTGTACGGAAGAGCGGCAGGGTGCCGGTGTTCGGGTTCAGCAGCAGGATTTCGCTCGCCGACAGAGCGAATCGGCGGGCGGGGATGCCGGCGACGTGGCGGGTGACGAACGCAAGGCGCGCCTCCTCGACGGGTTCGCCACCGGTAAGGCAGGACACCGCGAACCGGAAGGCGTGGTGGACATTGGCGAAGATCTTCGCTTCGTTGTCGAAGTCGTAGAACGCGGCCAAACGCTCTGTGCGCAGGGTGTCGGCGAAGAACGCGGCGGTGGTCGCGTCGGTGGCCAGGCCGGTTGGGCTGATGAGGCCCATCCGACCGTCATGGGCGATGACGGCCCGCATGTGTTCGGCGAAGACGCTGTAGGTGTTGACGTCGCCGACTCCGCAGAGCGGGTAGCGGCCGGTGGAGCGCAGGAGGTGGCTCTCGCCTTCGGCCTGGCGGCTGGAGGCGATCCATTCGTCCCACAGGGCGGGATCTTCGGTTTGCAGGGCGGAGATGCGTTTCTTTCGAGCGGCGGCGTTGGGGGCGCCGGCGATGTCGGCGTTGCGGGCGGAGAAGAACTCTTGCTCCTGGAGCTTCACGCGTTCCCAGGGCGGGTTGCCGACTATGGCGGAGAACCCGCCGGACCAGCCGGCGGGGCTGTCGTTGCCGGTGCTGTCGAAGATCTGGGGAAACTCCAGGTACCAGTGGAAGAAGCGGTACCGGGCAGCGAGATCCGACACGGCATCGCGTAACTCTTCCGACTCCTGGCCGCGGCGGAACCTGTCAACCTGTTTGAGGCACCTTCGGGTCGCTATTACTGAGTTTCCTCCTCGCTCTGGGGCGGCTTGTTGATCCAGGCCGCCGTGGGAAGTTCCGGCGGCGTCGGGGGTTTGCGGACG